>CBDDFQ010000001.1:0-14295 GCA_965227035.1 Burkholderiaceae bacterium | reverse complement strand
GCGTGCAGACCGAACACGACGCCAACGGTCGCGTGGTGGCGGTGACGCACTGGCCCGGCATCGGCGACGAAGACCTCTCGCTCGACCCTGCCGCGCAGCCGCGCCGGATCGCGCGGCCGCTTCGCACCGAGCTGGTTCGCGACGCCGCGGGCCGCCTGCTCGAGAAACGCACCGCAAGCCATCGCTATCGCTACCGCTACGACCTGCTCGACAGGCTGGTCGAGGCGCTCAAGCTCGAGGTGGTGGAGGGCGAGGGCGCATCGGCCACGCTGCGCCCCCTGCATCGCACCTGCCTGGCCTACGACCGCCTCGGCCGCATCGTCAGCGAGATCGCCATCGACGAGCGCAGCGGCGAACGCCACGCACTGCATCACGAGCACGATGCCTTCGGCAACCGCACGCGCACCGTGCTGCCCGCGCTGGATGGCGCGGGCGGCGCCAGCGGTGCGGACGACGGGCGACGCGTGCTCGACTACCTCCACTACGGTTCGGGCCACCTGCACCGGGTCGACTTCTCGCACGAGTCCGCGGGCGAACCCGCGCGGCGCCGTGTCGTGTGCGACATCGAGCGCGACGCCCTGCATCGCGAGGTGGCGCGCAGCCAGGGTGCGCTGTCGCTGCGCTTCGCGCTCGATCCGCTCGGGCGGCGCAGCGCGTCGTGGTGCCGGCCGGGCGCGCTGGCCGGCGCCTTCTCGACCACCGACGAGGATTGGCGGCGTGCGATGGACAGTGTCGGCACCGCCGATGCGCGTGTGCTCGATGGCCTGATGAAGGAGTACCGGCACGATGCCGTGGGCGAGCTGCGCGGCAGTCGTCATTCCATAGAAGGCGCGACCGGCTACCGCTATGACGCGACCGGACGCATCGAGGAGCGCGTGCGCATCGTCGGCGCGGCGCAGCAGCCCGATCGCGCCGATCGCGGCGACCGGCACGAGCGCTTCGGCTACGACCCCGCAGGCAATCTGCTCGATGCCGCCGCGACCTTCGCGCCGCCGCAGCTGCGCGACAACCTCGTGCGCGTGAGCGGTGCCCATCGCTACGTGTATGACGGCCACGGTCGCCTGGTCTGCAAGAAGTCGGGGCGGCACACCGAGCAGCGCTTCGACTGGGACGACGAGAACCGCCTCGCCGCCGTGCACGCGACGCGGCGCCCGCACACGCCCGAGGCGATCAGTCAGACCACTCGCTTCGACTACGACGCACTCGGGCGACGCGTGGCCAAGCGCGATGCCTTCGGGCACACGCGTTTCGTCTGGGAGGGCATGCGGCTCATCGAGGAGCGCCGTGGCGGGCAGGCCGTGGCCTACGTCTACGAGCCCGGCAGCTACGTGCCGCTCGCGCGCCTGGAGGCATCGCCACCCGAGGCCGGCGGGCCGCACGGTGGGCGCATCCGCCACTTCCACACCGACACCGCGGGCCGGCCCGAGGAGTTGAGCGACGAGCAGGGCCGCCTCTGCTGGCGTGCCAGCTACCGGACCTGGGGCGCGACCGTCTCCGAGCACTGGGAACTCGCCACGCTCGATGGCCGGCCGGCGCTGTCCGCAACGCCACGGGACGACGATTCGCCGCGCATCGAGCAGAACCTGCGCCTGCAGGGGCAGTACCTCGACCGCGACACCGGCCTGCACTACAACACCTTCCGCTACTACGACCCCGACATCGGCCGCTTCATCGGCCCCGACCCGATCGGCCTGGCCGGTGGCATGAATCTGCATGCCTATGCGCCGAACCCCATCGCGTGGATCGATCCCTGGGGCCTCAACACCCTGGAGAAGGGCTCGCCGCTGCCCGATGCCGCCAAGGTGTATCGCGTGAGCACCGACGGCCCCTTCAACTTCGATTTCAACGCGCGCGAGCTCGATGCGATCGGCAAGGGCAAGCTCAATCCACCGGGCGTGTCGGTGATCCGCGCCAACAGCGCCGACGAGGCCATGGGCATCTGGAACAAGGCCTTTCCCAACCGCCCCGCGGCCAGCGTGGGCGAGATCGGCGCGGCCGACCTGCGCGCCACGGGCTTCGACGTGATTCACGACCCTTCCAAGGGCGCGCTGGGACAGAATCACGCCAGGCTGATCCATCCCGAGGGCGTGGATGGATTCAATGCGAACAAGGGAAAGCTGCTCAGCGCATTCAAGGGATGCGCAGGATGAACATGATCGACCACATCGTTTCGCGCCGCGGCGGCGAGGTGTACGCCACCGTCGAATTCATTCCGGACGAGAAGATCGACTTCTTCTTTCGCGGGCGCTTGCTGCGCAACGACTTCCCCGCGGAGCTGCTCGCGCTCGTCGCCGAATACGAGGGCATCGTCGAGGACATGGTGTTCTCGCTCGTCGACGAGGTCGAGGAGAGGATCTACGCCTATGACCTCGGGTTGCGCGAGATGGGCGTGGGAGTTTTCAATCTCTCGATAGGCACGCATGGCGAGATCTCGTTCTTCACGAAATACCCGACTGGCAGCGGCTTCAAGGACCGGTATCCGGGTTGAGGCGCAAGCAGTAGACGACGAATAGCTGCGTCTACACTCGTTCCAAACAAAGCTTTCGGCCGCCGGGAGACGGTCGATAGCGACTCGTGCGCTGCGCGAGCTTCCGCAATTTCCGGAGGGATTGGGATGAGGTCAGTGAAGGCGAAGCAGGAGCTGGTTCATCGGATTCGGCTGAACGAGGCCTCGGGGAACGCGCTTCCGAAGCAAGGGCTTGCGAAGTACCTGTCCTTGTTTGCCGAATACGTCGTTCGGAATCCAGTGGCCCTCGCCACATCCGCGGCACTCACGCTCGGAGGATTGCTTCTTCTGGGGTTCTTTCTTCGCATTGGGTTCATGCCGGATGTCGATCTGGCGGGGTCCATGGCACTGCTTTTTGCCGCAGCTCTTGTGGGCATCGGCACTCTGATCGCGCTGATACTGGCCACCGTCCTACCCGGCGTGAGCATGCGCTACCTGCTTGATGACGCGAAGATCCCGGTGAACTGGTCTTCGGTGCTGGCTACGGCCGGACCTGCTGTCTTGTCGATCACCCTTGCGGTCTTGTCGCCGTTGATGCTTGAGCCGGCAAAGAGACCGAGCATCTGGGTGATTTCCCTAGGTTGTTGGGCGATCGCGCCCATCTTGGGAATCAGTTTGATCTGGTTCGCTCAACGCCGTGCGACGCCATTCACTTGGCGTGCGCAACTTCAGAAGATATGGCCCTTTTTTGTGTCCAGTGTCCTGTGGACCCTGGGACTTTTCCAGGTCTTGCAGGCAGCCATTTACATGGGAGTGGACAGCCCTCATCCGCAGGTCCTCACGATCGTTCTTCTTGCGGTCTGGCTTCTTCTGATCGGGGCGATCAATTTGTTCATGACGCGGATACCGCTGCGGGTATCGCTGATCGTCGGGCCTATCGCAGGGATTTTTAGCTTGGCTGTCTTGGCTCTCCTCACAAGCAGCTATTCGACGGTGTCGGCAACGACGATGAGGATGCTCGGCATCGGCGACATCCCCAGCACCAACCTGCTCCTCACAGCTGATACCTGTCAAGCATTGAGCGCGGCACCGGGCACACTGCATTGCGAAGCCTTGCCCGATAAAGCGACGGCGGGAGTACTCAAGGACGTCACCATCCTCTCGCGCATCGGTTCGAACGTCGTCGTCGAAGGCCAGATTCCCAAAGCAGATCCAACGCAACCGCGGCCGCGTTTGATCCTTCGCAAAGAGGCCGTGATCGCGTGGACCATGCCCGGCACCAAGGGCCGCTGACCTGGCAACAACCGCGCGCTCCTGCGCGTTCTTGTTCTTGTCACGGTCGTGCCACTGAATTCGACCGGCCCACAATTGTTCACTTCCAAGGGCTGGCCTTGCCCGCCTTCCCTACCTACATTCCAAGGGGTCGCGTCCTCCGCAAGCACCCTCTAGCAAGCGCGAAGGCGAGGCACAAAAGGCGACGGCCGAGGTGCGCTAACACCCCGGCCGTCTAACCAAGTGACGTGCAAATCTTTGGAAAGGCAGCACACCAAATGGCTGAAGAGATTATGGCCGGCGCCCCCGCGCCCTCCGCGTTCATCCCGCCCACCACGCCGGATGCATTCGATCTACTCGAGAACAAGTTGTCCCAGCTGCACGCGCTGCTGAGCAGTTGCTACGGCATGGGCAGCGACTGGTTCGAGGAGATAGGCCCGAGGCGGCGCGACATGATGATGTGGATCGCTTCGGACCTCACGCGCGACGCCGAAGACCTGCTGCAGGAGGTGGCGCCTCAGGTGCTGCGGGGCTCAGGCGCCTAGAGGCCGAACACCGCGACCGTCGCCCAGAATGCCAACCATCCTGCGCCGAAGGCTATGAGCGACATGCCCAACAAGAAGGCAAGCAAGTAGCCGAACCGCTTCGGTCCATCCGCGGCGCGGGGTACGCACCACACATAGATCGCGACGGCCCAAGCCAGCAGAAAAACGAGCGATCCTGCGGCAATGCTGCCTGAGACAGGCACGATCTCTCGCCGGTCGAGCCATGTGACGCCGAGGTCGAGCAAGGGAATCGCGGCGGCCCACAGAAAAACGTTGAGAGCGAGTCGAGAGCCGATGGTCATCTGAGCGCCTCAGCACGCCGACATAGGACTCTCTCGTCCCGGAGCTTGGTATCCGGGTGTGGGAGCGAGTGACGCATGGCCCATCATGCGCTCACGGGCGGGTCGGACGCACAGAGGTCGCGGTTGCAGCCCTGATGTGCCGCTTAGGTGGCCGCGATCGACGTATTCAGCAGCCCAGGCGCTGCTTGATCTCGCGCAAGCGCAGCGAGTGGGCCGAGAGAAATTCCGGCCCCGCATCTTCCTTGGATGCGCCGCGATAGCTGATCGGCCCGATGTCGTCGTTCGACGCGCGCGGCCCCGTGTGGCAGGCCGGCGAGCAGTAGCGGCAGCCGTTGATCTGTCGATAGAACGCCCTTGCCGTCTGCATCGCCGAACGGCAGTCCTCGTGCCAGTCGAGCGACAGCGTGTTCACCGGATGCGGCCAAAAAATGCACCCCTGTGCGTGTACCTCATGGTCGCCATTGAGTTGTGCGGTCTTGTTGACGCAGTACTGTGGCATTTCGATCCTCTTGGCCCCTTTGCTTGGGAAGGATCGTAGGAGGGAGAGGGCGGGAGGTGAACGTCACTCCGGGTGATTGACAAGGTGTTCAACCTGCACTTGCATCTCGTCTCTCGTGCTGTCCGGCCCTGTCACATGCGGTCGAGCAGATTCTTCGCTCAAGCGATCCCGACCGCACATCACGGGTGCCTCAAAGGATCTTGAAGAAGCAAGGCTACTCAGGTCTAATCGGCTAAGCCCTATCTAGAGACCTAAAGATGACTACAAAAATCAAGAAGAAGCGTTGGAAAGCAATCGACCTCTACTCAGGTGTCGGTGGATGGGCCTTGGGGCTGCGGCTAGCCGGGGTTGACGTCGTCAGTTCCTATGAGCACTGGGGAGTCGCAAACGAGACAAATTTCAAAAACAACCATCACCAAGCGCAGACCGTAGATATACGCCGGCTTGAACTCGCCGACCTCCCAAACGATACCGACATTGTTGTAGGAAGTCCTCCCTGCACTCAGTTCTCGTACTCCAATCGCGGTGGTGGTGGGGATTTGGTTGACGGTCTCAAAGATGTGATCCAGTTCCTTTCCATCGTCGAGCATCTCAAACCTCGCGTCTGGGCGATGGAGAATGTGCCGCGGATGGCGGGGATTATTGAGGCTGAGCTTGAGGAAGGTGGTGCCCTCCATCGTTTTTCCAAACTAGGAATTAAGACTCGAGTACTGAATCTTGCAAACTTTGGAGTTCCTCAACGTCGAATGCGCTGCATTGCTGGCAACTTCGACTTTGAGCTTCTCGAAGCCTATAAAGAAAAAACCATCCCCCTAACGTTGGGTAAGGTAATTGCGGCGTTGGGAGAGGAAAATGTAATCGATCCATTGTTTGGAATAAAAATTCCAAATTTCGAGTTGAGGGATCATATTGAGGAAGCGCCGCTAAATGATGAGGAAGTTCGAATCAACCGTGCAGCGAAAACTACGCATACTGTCTACAACGCAATGTCTTTCCCCGATCGACTAGATCGGCCTGTGCGGACTATTACTGCCACATGTACGCGCGTATCAAGAGAAAGCATTGTTGTTGAAACTAATGAGATTCCAAAAAAAATCCGGCGCTTGACAGTAAGGGAGCGGGCAAGTTTACAAGGATTTCCGATTACTTTTCAGTTTTATGCCGATCGGTACTCGGATAAACTTCGAATGGTGGGGAATGCGATACCTCCAGCTTTCACATATTTTTTGGCACATGCTTTAATCAAGACGCCAGTTGAATCAGTTCTTAGTTTGGTCGACGCAGGAAAAGATCTAAAATGCCCTTCTCCGCCGGCAGCAGATGCAGCCCCAGATCGGGCGGGATCGAAGTATTCGGAAAATCGACGGTTTCGATTTGCCATCCCAAGCTTGCAACTAAAAAGCGGGGTGCGATTTGAACTTGTTAATAGAATAGAATACTCTCCTATTGCTTGGGGCGTTGATTTTTATTTCGGAACTTCTAAGTCGATTATTGCACTTTCGCTAAATGATGGATTGCTGGAGCGAGCAAAAAAGCTGTTTTCGAGTGAAGTACTGGAGCAGCTAAATTTTGCAATGGAAGATCTAGATTCGTTCATGCAGACGGCTGATATAACAGGAATGCAAAGAATCTGGTCTCACCGAGGACCTGGCGTGACAGCCCCATTTATGCTTTTAGATCAACTTGATTCCGCAGGAAGATGCCTAAATGCGGTTCTCTCAGCGCACGAGTTTTCGACTCAATTTGCTCTTGGGGAAATAATTCGAAGTGAATTTGGAGATGATCGGGCACTAAAACTGCCGGGATTGGCAAAGCTGGCACGCAACGCACCTCTAGTTGTAGGAGGGATTTTTGTTGGAGCCACAGTCAATTCATACTTAAATCGCGCAAACACTTGTTTCAAGAAGGCTAGAGGCTTAGCCCATTAGCTTATTCATCCGGATTGCTGATACTGGGGCCATGGCAAACGTAGCCATCTGAATTAATTGACCATCCGGGAAGGCCCGTTTCGAGCATGGCAGAATATGGCCCTCTGATAACTTGAGGTGCATATCCAGTGTTAGTCATCTTCGATCGATCTACCAAATACAAGCTATACCTCTCTCCTAAAACTCTCGCGGTCTCAATTTCATTGCTGCTCCAAAAAAAACGACAATGCTCAACGTAAGATTTAACTTCGATGTGCAGATCGTGATGCAGTGAGTTTTCCGAAGAGAAAGATAGTATGTCGAAGCCTGCTGCAATATCTTCTTCTGATATTCTTCGGATTTGATCTTGTAATGGATGATCTTTGAGTCTTATTCTTTCTTGAGATAGAACCCATTCCTCCGCGAGCAGGCCATTGGCCGCATTCAATTCTTGCTGCGCGGCGAGTTGATCTGGGCTGATGGGTCTTTTGGGTTTTTTGAAATTGAAGCGTCGAGCTGCGTCTAAAAAAATCGGTTCAAATTTTTCGTTAACTCGCCACAGTCGGCTTGTCGAAAATTCACGATGTGCTGCTCCAAATTCAATCGCCCAAAAAGAAAGCCCGTCATGAGAACCTGGGAGTGACATTGAGTCCAGCCAGAGTTCGCGCGTCGCACCCGCGCGTTGCAAACATCCGATGGGGCCCCGCGCTACTAGTCGCTCCGCAAGCTCTTGAGCAGTTGAGTGTGCAATTTCTGCAGACCAATCTGTAAAGCTCCATCTTTTTCTTATTTCATGTAGTCGGACTGCGCCATTTGCATCTTTTTTCAAGAGTCCGAGCTTCTGAAGCATTTCAACAGTGTTAAAAGTCTTAGCAGTAGACGCCGCGACGCATACTCGAAGTTCTCGTGCCAACTGCTCGGATGTCGGACTTTCCGAAATACGGATAATTAAGTCAAGAAGCGCATGCACCTGGCCTGCGTCTAATAGACCATCAGATTCCCTTGCGACGTTCATAAGCTTCAAGTACCACCCGTATATCATCATCGTCGTCGCCAACAGATGTAAGCAGGGGAATATCTTCTGAGTCCGCTAGATCAATAAGGCGCTTCTCTTTTTGCCGTAGTCTTGTGTCTATGTCTTCGTCGATTGTCCCACCGCATTCTAGATAGTAGTAATTTACTGCTTCCCCTCCCGCGGGGTTATACCGGTGGATACGATCCTTGGATTGAATAAATCGACCGGCATTGAAGTCGCGGTCATAGTAAATTGCTGTCCTACAAGCTTTATGAAGCGAAATTGATTCGCCCACTGCTTGAGGATTGGCTATTAGTACCGCAGGGCCTCTAGTGCTATGAAATCGATCGATTATTTCTTCTCGAGTACCAATGGTTAGTGCTTCTTCCTCTCCGCCGCCAACCGGAGTTACGCCAGTTAGTGTTTCTAAAAAAGATGTTTGATTTTTGAAGATATCCTTTAGGCGCTGAAGATTTCCAATAAAATATGACCAAATAAGAATTTTTCCTTGTGAGGACAAAGTGCGCAATGCTATTTCGCGGCAAACTTTTAATCTTTCAAGGTCTTCTTGTATCCTGAAGTCGTTAACAAGATTTACAACTTCTTTTTCGGTGATGGAGTACTCACCGGTTGCTCCGATGTCGAATAAAGTCTCTTGCTCGATGGGAAGAAGAAGTAATTCTGGATTGATTGCGGCTTGGCGAAGTCGAATCAGTCGCGCTTTAACTCGTACTGTGGCATTACTGCTGATCAAATCCCTTCTAAACTGAGGGACAATTTTGCTCTCTAAATTTCGATAAATCTTCTCCTGTTTGGCTCCCATTGAAATTTTTATTCGATGCTCGATTGCCGGAGGAAGGTTCAGATCGGATTTTCGTATTCTAGTAAAAAAAGGCCTAATTCTAGATTTTAATTGAGGAATGGCGCGTGTCATAGTTCCATCTGACATTGCGCGCAATGCGGAGCTGGGGAATCCGATTAGATCACGCATCGGATAAATGAAACGAAATAAGTTTCCTAGGTCTTCGTAGCCATTTGGGGCTGGTGTGCCTGTTAATACAACTCGGCATGACGCGAATTTGGCCAGCTTAAGTGCCGCGGCAGCCCAAAATCCATCTTCGTTTTTAATGTAATGAGCTTCGTCTAACACCATCATGGTTGTAGAGCCCACACGCTGCAGCATGGCGCTAAAACCCTCCTCGGAGAAAGCCAGCGTCTGGTACGACGTGAGAGTGAGTTCAACGTTTCGGGATTCAATAGTTATTCCCTTTAGATGATTTAACCGCTCTGAAGCTGGCATTCCTCCCGAAATTCTTTTGGCAATTGGTGATGTTCCGAAAATCGCTTTGTATTCGTCTTCCCATGCTTTGAATGAAGCCAATGGTCCAACGATTAAAAGCCGATCAACCCTTCGACGATCGGTTGGTGGAAGAGTTCTTAGAAATGCATAGGTCGCGTAAACAATGGAGGTTTTTCCTGCTCCAGGCACGGAAAAATTGCATGCATTCCTGGCGAAGGAAAGATGAAAGGCTGATAGCAATTGCTTTCGATAAAATGTTCGATTGCACGCGGCCTCAACTGTTTTAACGAACTCAAGAAATGCTTCCGTGTCAATTGCGCGGTCCCAAATATCCGACGCTAGTTTTGAAAATTTTTCAAAATCTTCAGCCTCAATTTTCACAGCATCGAGCGCCGAAGATATGCCGGATTCCAATTCAAATTCAAGTCCGGCATACTCAAATAGCTTCAAGACCGAACGATATTGCTGACTTAAGCCAGCCTCACCGGTCGGAAGATGAAGAATTCCTTCGCCAGTAATAGATCCTCCCTGCTTTTTGAAGTGGGCCGCAAACATTGGGTTGCGGGTCAAAGAAGCGTCGGCCCCGCTGAAGGTTAGGGTTCTTGTGGATTCGCTATAGCCAATTAATATTTTTCCCACAAATCACCTATTGTAATTAAATTCGTTCAAAGCGCTTTTTCATTTCATAGGTCATTTGATTGAGCGCTCTTACGATTCCCTCGTTCGCGAGATCCGCAACAAGAGCATCTCCCTCTATTTCAATTCCATCAAGCGCTAATTTTGCTTTCTCTAGGAGCTCTTTGGGTTTTAGTTCTTCAATTTTGTAATAAAGCTTGTCGCCCGACGTCCCAAAGTTTTTCTTCATATGACTGGAGACCATCGCACTCCAGTCTTCATCTCGCGCTTTTGCTGCATCTGTCTTGCTTGAATATCCCGGATTCTTGGCGATATATTCCTCCAGACTATCCATGCCTGTATTTATTGGGTCGATGGTGCGAGTGTGCTCTTTTGCAAAAGATTTCCAAATTTCCTCGTGCCCGAAAAAATTCTTGCCCTTGCTTTGATGGGATAAGGCGCGGTAAGATTTTTTTGCATCCGCAAAGTCGCCAAGGCGAATGTAGTCGAATTGAATTGTTTTTAATCGAAGAACGTCAATTATCTCGTCGAAAATCCATTCTACTCTTGGGTTTTTGCCTTCTAGTCTTTTTAGGTCGTTGAAGAGGTCGACAAACATTCCCTCTTTAGTTCCATCGGTGTCTTTTAGCATGGTATAGAGCCGTGGACAGCCGATGTGCTCAAGGTATCCGTCCATGAGATCCATAATTCCGAGAAGACGTTCTGCATAGCCATGCTCTCGACCCATTAGTGCATCTATTTCTGTCTCTGGAATATTTAAGTCCGCATTAAGTCGCCGGGCATGAAGATATTTTTGGATTGACCCGTATTCAACTTTTGAATCTTCTCCTAGCTGATACTGAGTCTCCAATCGGACAATTTCGGTCTCGTTGTCAGCATAGGCATCTGGTAAAATTATTGCGTCAAAATATTGAGGTTTACTATCCTGTTCCATTCGACGGAGTAGCATTGCTCTTCGATTTCCGTCAATGATGACGCCGTCCAAGCTTACAATTCCTGGGCGTTGCTGAGATTTTTTCTTTAAATCTTCTAGTGTTGCCTTGTTGCGGGAGACGCTCAAATTCCAGAGCAATCCCTCAATGAAATGATGCTTCTCGGTAGAGTACTCTGCAGAAATTTGATGTTCTTGTTTCCAAGTTAGCATTTCTGCTTCAATGCGACCATTGTGCTCGTTGTAAATAAGCCAATCGAGATTGATGCGATGGACATCAAAATTTTCTGGCCTTCCTTTGTAAAAGAGCTTTTGTTTTCCTTCGGGAGTGGATTTTCTTAGTTCATCTAATTTCTGCCTGCGCACTGTCGTAGAAAGCACCATTGATCCTCCGAACGTTGTGGATATGTAGATTGGCTAGATTTCCAAGCGAAGCGCCTCAGGAAATCCGAAGACAGTCACGATTGTGAAGGATGGCCACAACTAACGAACTTCGTGGAACTACTTGGTCTTTATGCGACGAGTGTTTGACTTAGTCGCATACCATCCAGTTGTCCGCTTTGAGGTGGGCTCGACTGCGTGGCGGCACGCTCGTGTGGTGTCGCCGCGTTGTCATGGGAATATCAAAGACGCATCGCAACCGGAGCACCCGAAGTGACCCGCCCTGCCATAGGTCGACACCTATGAAGGACTCATGGCCGACTTGATCCAGCCAGCCAGAGACGCCCGATGAACCTCATCGGGCGTTTTCAATTTAGGGGGGTGGTGCGGTCTCTCCTGGTTATAGATTTGCATGGCCTGCTGGACCATCCGGCTGGCCCGGGCCAGATCGGCAGGCGGGTGCAACAGGAACTCCATCTTCAGAATCCCGTTGGCGCGCTCGGCCAGCGCGTACTGATAGCAGTCGTAGCCGTCCGTCATCGAGCAGGCGATGCCGTGCGCCGATGAATCTCCTGATAGTCGTTCGAGCAGTACTGGATGCCCCTGTCTGAGCGATGCACCAGCATTTGCCGCGTCTGCCGGCCTTTGAGCGCGAACTTCAGTGCTCGGCTGATCTGCTCGGTGTGCAGGCTGTCGTGCACGTGATGGCCCACGAGCTTGCGCGACCATGCATCAGTGACCAGGCTGAGATAGACGAACCCTGGTCGGTGAGCAAGTACGTGGTGTCGGCCGCCCACACCTGCTCGCTGGCAGTCGCCCGAACCTGATGACGCCCCTCTTTGAGCAAGTGGGGGGTGGCGTCGGAATCGATGATGGCTGTCGGTAGTCTTGTGATACGCCCGCTTCGGCACCATCAGCATGCGCGCCTCGCGCAGCACGTCCAGCAACGCATCGCGCCCCAGGCTCGCGCCGGCGTGCTGCAGCGGCTGCTTGAGCAGATGGTGCAGCTTGCGCGCGCCCAATCGGGGCTGACGCAGGCGCACGCCGGATCACGATGTCGGCACGTGCACAGCGTTGCTGCTGATGCTGCAACTGCTGGTAGTAGGCTTGGCGGCTGACGCCCCAATGGTGGCAAGCCCTCGCCACGCTCAGCCCCGGGAGGAGCTTTTGCGAGAGGACTTGCCCAAAGGCTTTTTTACGATGCGCACCCCGTAGTCCTTCTTCAAGACATCGATTACCGCTTCGAACAATTGGGCCTTCTCATCGGCTTCGCGAAGCTGGACTTCGAGGGCCTTGATCTTCTGTTCGGGAGTCAGCGGTGCAGCAGGTGCGGATGAGAGCTTCTTGATCGGTACTGGCATGGCAAGCCCAGATGATGCCGAACTCCAGTTCTGGCGACCATGCTTGCGCAACCACACCAAAACGGTCGAACGGCCCTGGATGCCGTAGCGCTCCTGAGCCTGTTTGTACGTGAGGTCGCCTTTTTCCACCTGATCGACCACCGACAGCTTAAAAGCCAGCGTGTAGTCCCGCTGCGTGCGTTTGATGCTTGATTCCATTGACTTGCCTTTTCTTGAGGAAAAGGTGTCAACCCTGGTCAGGACGGGTCACGGACATGAAAAAAGCCCCTGACTCTTGCGAATCGGGGGCTTTCTTGTTTGGTGCCGGAGAGATGAATCGAACACCCGACCTTCTCATTACGAATGAGCTGCTCTACCGACTGAGCTACACCGGCGAAGCCTTCGATTATAGCGAGGTTTTCAGTCCTTTTGAGCGTGGTACTGGGTCAAACGCTCGACTTCGTTTCGCGAACCCAACATCACGCTGACGCGCTCGTGCAGCTTGGTGGGCTGCAGCTCCAGGATGCGCTGCTTGCCGTTGGTGGCGGCGCCGCCGGCCTGTTCCACCAGCCAGCTCATGGGGTTGGCCTCGTACATCAGGCGCAGCTTGCCGGCCTTCTCGGGCTCGCGCTTGTCCCAGGGGTACATGAAGACGCCGCCGCGCATCAGGATGCGGTGCACGTCGGCCACCATGCTGGCGATCCAGCGCATGTTGAAGTCCTTGCCGCGCGGGCCTTCCTTGCCGGCCAGGCATTCGTCGATGTAGCGCTTCACGGGCTCGTCCCAGTGGCGCATGTTGCTCATGTTGATCGCGAATTCCTTGGTGTCGGGCGGAATCTGGATGTCTTCCTGCGTCAGCACGAAGCTGCCCTGCTCGCGGTCGAGGGTGAACATGGCGACGCCGTTGCCCACGGTCAGCACGAGGGTGGTCTGCGGGCCGTAGATGCAGTAGCCGGCGGCCACCTGCTGGGTGCCGGCCTGGAGGAAGTCGCCCTCCTGCACGCCGGGGTGGCCCTCGGGCTTCTTGAGCACGCTGAAGATGGTGCCGATGCTGACGTTGACGTCGATGTTGCTGCTGCCGTCGAGCGGGTCGAACATGAGCAGGTACTCGCCCTGCGGATAGCGGTTGGGCACGACGTAGATGCTGTCCATCTCCTCGCTGGCCATGGCGGCGAGGTGGCCGCCCCATTCGTTGGCCTCGATCAGCACCTCGTTGGCGATGATGTCCAGCTTCTTCTGGATCTCGCCCTGCACGTTCTCGCTCTCGGCGGTGCCGAGCACGCCGCCCAGGGCGCCCTTGTTGACGGCCTGGCTGATGCTCTTGCAGGCACGGGCCACCACTTCGAGCAGCAGCCGCAGCTGGCCGGGGATGAGGCCGTCGGCGCGCTGCTGTTCGACGAGGTAGCGGGTGAGGGAAATCTTCTGTTGAGCCATGAGGGTTCTTCGGTTTCTCTTCGATGCGTTGCTTGGGTACGGATCAGCTGCCGGCCAGGGCGCGGGTCACGACCTCGTGGGTGTCCTTGCTCAGGTCGGGCTTGGCGGCCACGCGCGCGATGGCTTCGCGCGCGGCGCTGCGGTAGGGCTCGGCGAGCTTGCTCCAGCGGTCGAGGGCGCGCGCGAGGCGGGCGGCCACCTGGGGGTTGAGGGCGTCGAGCTCGATGACGCGCTCGCTCCAGAACACGTAGCCGGCGGCGTCGGGGCGGTGGAAGGCGCCGGGATTG
>OZ245725.1:0-25831 GCA_965227035.1 Burkholderiaceae bacterium | reverse complement strand
ACCGGCCTTCTGATCGGCCGCGACCCGAAATCAAAATCCCTCATGCGCTATGACGGGCCGGCCCATCTTCTGACGATGGCGCCGACGAGAACCGGCAAAGGTGTGGGGACCATTATTCCCAATTTGCTGACCGCCGATCGCTCGGTGATCTGCATCGACCCAAAGGGCGAGAATGCGAAAATCGCCGGCCGCGCCCGCCAGAATTTTGGCCCGGTCCATGTCCTCGATCCCTTCGGCATCACCGGCAAACCCTCGGCCGCTTTCAATCCTATCGACACGCTCGATGTGGACGGCCTCGATGTCGCGGAGGATGCCAGCACCCTGGCCGATGCCCTCGTCTTCGACGAGCCTGGCATGTCGGGAGAGGCCCATTGGAATGAAGAGGCAAAGGCGCTGATTTCGGGGCTGCTGCTGACGATCGCAGCCGTCGAGCCGGCCGGCCGCCGGCACCTCGGGACGCTGCGCGAATATCTGACGCTCGCCCCCGAGAATTTTGCCGCCTTGCTGAAACAGATGCAGGCAACCGACGCGGCGGTCGGCCTCATCGCCCGTGCTGCAAATCGTCATCTCGGCAAGTCCGATCGCGAGGCGGCCGGCGTGCTGTCGGCCGCGCAGCGTCATACGCACTTTCTCGATATTCCGCGCATGACGGCAGTGCTCGGCCGATCGGATTTCCGCTTTGCCGACCTCAAGCGGCGCAACATATCCGTCTTCCTCGTCCTGCCACCCGATCGGCTCTCTACCTATTCGCGCTGGCTGCGTCTCCTCGTCACGCAAAGCCTGCTCGACATGGCCCGCGATCCGGCAAAGCCGGCAACCCCGGTCCTCTATTTGCTGGATGAGTTTGCCGCCCTCGGCCATTTGGCGCCGGTCGAACGGGCCATGGGGCTAATGGCCGGCTATGGCGTCCAGCTCTGGCCGATCCTGCAGGACGTCCATCAGCTGCGGGCGACATATGGGCAGAAGGCCGGAACCTTCCTCTCCAATGCCGGCGTCCTTCAGGTCTTCGGCGTCAACGACCACGACAGCGCCCGCCTGGTCTCCGATCTGCTCGGACAGGAAACTGTCGTCTTCCAGACGATGGCACGCGCTATCGATTCCGACGAGACCGGCATATCCTACAGCCAACAGCATGTCGGTCGGCCGCTGCTGACGCCCGACGAGGTGCGGAACATGCCGCAAAATCTCGAACTGCTGTTTCTTGCCGGTCAACGGCCGATCGCCGCCGGCAAGCTGGCCTATTATGCAGATCCGGAGTTCAGAGGAGCGTTCGAGCCAGCATGACCGACGATCACGACGACAATTTTGAATGGCCCGATCCTGCCGACAAGGCCTATGCGGTCGAACAAGCCAAACGGCTCCGCGACCAGGTGGTAAAAGGTGGGCTACGGTTCGAAGCCTATCTGGCGTCACGACACGAAAGTAGTGAATCTGTCCGACTTTTGGGAACGTATCCGGAACTCAGGTCGGTTTAACCGTAGATGTCGTTGTTTTTTCGGCCCTGAGAGCTTCGTAGAGGGCGGTTTTCCCGATTTTCACGCGGGCTGCGGCCTCCCGGACGTTCAAACCGGCCGCCAGATGCTGGCGGGCTTTGGCAAGTTTCTCGGGGGTTACGACGACTTGTCGGCCACCGCGGCGGCCGCGTTCCTCTGCGGCTTGCAGACCGGCACGTGTTCGTTCCCGGATCAGATCGCGCTCGAACTGTGCCAGCGCGCCGAACAGGTGGAAGACCAGGCGACCGCCGGATGTCGTGGTGTCGATGTTTTCGGTGATGGATCGGAAGCCGACGCCTTTGGCTTCCAGTTCGGTGATGATCTCGATGAGGTGCTTCATCGACCGGCCGAGGCGGTCGAGCTTCCAGACTGTGAGCGTGTCGCCGTCGCGAACGTAGCGGATCGCCTCAGCCAATCCGGGCCGGTCAGTCTTGACGCCGGATGCCTTATCCTCGAACAGCCTTTCACAACCTGCTTTGCGCAAAGCGTCGAGTTGCAGCGCTGTGTCCTGCTCGCCGGTGGAGACTCTTGCATAGCCGATAGAGGTCATTAGACGTGCTTTGTCCGTTTTCGCGTTGAATTCGGACATTGTCCGATTTGCCGTTTCATGACAAGGTTTGCGGACAAAAACTGTGGATGCCGCGAAACGTTCGTTTGTCGGACACGCATTTTCCGTTTCGCTGCACTCTCTGCGGCGAAACGGGAAGATCAGAGAATGGCGAGAAGAGCCTTACTGAGCGAGGCATGGTGGCAACAGGCGACGATCATCCCCGATAACGAGAGGGAGATCGCCAAACATTACACGCTGGATCGATCGGATCTCGACCTGATCATGCGACAGAACAAGGCCTCGAACAGACTGGGCCTCGCCTGTGTTCTGGCCACGATACGATACCCTGGCCGACCGCTTGCGGATGGCGAGGTCCTGCCGGCTGGCGTCTTACAATTTCTGGCGCGGCAGATCGGCGTCGATCACCATGAGATCGATCGTTATTTCGAGCGCCCACAGACGCGGCGCGAGCATCTAGCCCTGCTTTTCGACAGAATGCAGATGCGTCCGTTTGTGCCTTCGGACGTGCGGGTACTCACAGGCTGGCTGACACCTGCCGCGCAAACCCTGCGCCAGGCCGATGTATTGGCGGACATGGTCGTGGAAGAACTGCGACGCAGGAGAATTCTCTTGCCAGCGCGGCCAGCGCTCGAAGCCATCATTCATGTGGCGATTAGGCCGGCATTCGTATTGCTCATCGGGCCTTGGCCGACGGGATCTCAGAAGGCCAAAAGCTCGATCTGGACAAGCTTCTCGATCCGCGTGAGGGGACAAGCGTGACCATTCTTGCCTGGGCGAGAACGCCGGCATTGTCGCCAGCCGCCGTCAACCTCGACAGGATTGCCGAGCGCATTCGCTTTCTCCGGTCTCTGAACCTGCCGACGACGTTGATGGATCGAATTCCGGTCAAGGTCTTTGACGAATTTGCTGCAGAGGGGACGCGAATGAGCGCGCAGCATCTGCGCGACCTTAACACCGAACGCCGACATGCTGTCCTGGCTGCAACAGTGCTCCACCTTTCCCGCCATCTCACCGATTGCGCGATCGACATGTTCAAGAAACTCATGGGCATCCTGACGCGGCGAGCCAATAACCAGGCGGCTGCTCGCGTCACCCGATCCGTTCGGGAAGTGCAGAAGCCGTTGAAGGACGTTTCGAAAGTTTGCCATGCGATCATCGAGGCCAGAGAGAAGGGTGAGGACATGGCCAAAGCGCTTGATCGGGTCATCCAATGGCCAGCTTTTACAACCAGTGTCCAAGCGATCGATACGCTCATCGCGCCGGATGTTATCGACGGTAAAATCGAAATGCTCCAGCGCTATCCGACGATCCGGAAACTTGCGCCGCAATTCCTCTCGACACTCGTGTTCCGCGGTCACGCCGTAGCGGCGAATCTTTTGCGCGCGCTCTCCGTGATTGCCGATCTCTATCGTGCAGGGAAACGAGCAATACCGGACAACGCTCCCATATCCTTCGCGCCGAAAGGCTGGATGCCGCTCGTCCTTCAGGATGGCAGAATCGATCGGAGAGCTTATGAACTCTGCGTGTTCACCGAGCTGAAACGCCGGCTCGATGCCGGCGATGTCTGGGTGGAGGGGGCGAAGCGCTTCCAGTCATTCGAAAGTTTTCTCATTCCCACGCCGACATTCGAGCTGATGCGCGAGGAAGGTCCGCTTCCGGTCGCCGTCGATACCGACGTGGAAACCTATCTCAGCCAGCAGCGCCAGATTCTGAATGATGGATTGGCTGACCTCTCCCGTCTTGCGGCCGCCGGCGAGCTCGATGATGTCGAACTGACCGGGGCTGGATTCAGTGTCACGCCGCACAAAGCGATGTTTCCGGACATCGCCAAGTCGCTGAAGCCGAAGGTGGAAAGCCGTCTGCCTGCGATCCGCATCACCGATCTTTTGCTCGAGGTGGATGCCCGCACGGGATTTTCCAACGCCTTCACACATCTGCGCACCGGTCGAGGGGCCGACGACAAGCTCGCTCACCGCAATCCTGGCGGACGGCATCAATCTTGGCCTGACGAGAATGGCCGATGTTTCGCCCGGGTTGACGATGCGTCAGCTCGCCTGGGCACATGACTGGCACATTCGCGAGGAAGGCTACACCGCCGCCCACGCCATCCTCGTCAACGCCCAGAGGCAATTGCCTCTCGCGAAGCTGTGGGGAGACGGAACCACGTCATCTTCTGATGGCCAGTATTTTCCGGCGGGAGGGCATGCCGAGGCGATCGGCGATCTCAACGCGCGGTACGGGCCTAACCCCGGCGCCAAATTCTACCGCTTCACCTCCGACCAGTACGGCGCCTTCTACATCATCGCCATGAATGCCAATGCGAGCGAGGCCATCTATGTTCTCGACGGTTTGCTCTACCACGGCAGCGATCTCGCTATCGAAACGCACTATGTCGATACCGGCGGGGTCAGCGACATCAGTTTTGCGCTTTGCCACCTCGTTGGTTTCCAACTTGTGCCTCGGCTGCGCGGCCTCAAGGATCGCAAGCTGTATCTCTTCCCGGGTGACGCGCCTCCCCAAAATCTCGCGTCCCTCGTCGGCGACCCCATCAATGTCGAGCGAATCAAGGCAAACTGGAATGATATCCTCCGCCTCGTTACGACGATCCGCTCTGGCCAAGTCCGGCCTTCGACCTTGCTGGCGAAGCTGTCCGCTTTTCCGCGTCAAAACGGACTGGCGCTCGCGCTTCGCGATATCGGACGCATCAACAGGTCCATCTTCCTGCCACAATGGTGGCAGGACCCCGAAATGCGCCGAAACGCTACCGCCGGCCTCAACAAGAGCGAAGCCCAGAACACCCTGGCCCGCGCGCTGTTCTTCAATCGCCTTGGAGAACTGCGGGACAGGACATTCGAGAGCCAGTTCTATCGGGCGTCCGGGCTGAACCTGCTGATCAATGCCATCGTCTACTGGAATACGCTCTATCTCGAACCGGCTTTCGCCGAGCTCAACCGGGAGGGTATCGCCACGCCGCCCGACCTAGTCAAACACATCACCCCGCTCGGGTGGCAACACATCAGTCTCACTGGCGATTACATCTGGACCTCGACGGAAAGCCTCGATCTCAGGCCGCTACGGCGCGAAACATCCATCCTCGCAGCGTGATCACCATACGTTCTCAAAAGTCGGACAGATTCAACACTTTCGTGTCGTGACGCCTATCTGCCGCCGTCGCTCGCGCTATGGCTGCTCGACAGGATCGAACAGGGTCACTTTATCGATCCATCCGAAGCGGCGTTCGTCCTCCTGGGCGAAGCCCACGAGCTTGAACCTCACATCGATCTGCGTGACGAATTGATGAGGCGCGGGATACAGGCGGCGATCGATGATCCTCGACCTGGTATTTCAGGAGAAGAGATGAAAGAGCGGCGGCGCAATAAGGTCTTCCACGAACCCGCTCAATGGGAAAAACGGTCCCGGCGCTGACGCACCGGGGCATGTCTCTGGCCGCTCCTCCGGCTCTCTTCGGCGCAATGGGGGAGCGCGTTCGCCTCCGGAGCGGGGCGGCTACCGCCGCCCATCCCCAAGATGCGGCGCCGTAATTTTCCTATAAATTGCCTCATCCATGATACCGAGGCGGCGCTGTGCGTCTGCCAATTCGGCAATCTCGCGGGCAAGACGACTAGACTTCATCGTCGGCATTCTGGATCTCCCTCAACGACTTGCCCGACCAGCTAGGCTTATGGCGGCTACCCTGCCCCAATCTATCAATATCCTGTGTCGGTAGCTCTCGGCCGGCACGCTCTCTCCAAAAGGGCCGTAGGGCCGGCCGGGAGCGGGTCAATATGCTCGACGGCGCGTCAAGCGATGGCCTGCAGTCCTTTATTGCGCACGACGGTCAACAATCGTAGCGCCGGACCACTCGGCCGCTTCACACCGCGTTCCCAATCAGAAACCAGGCCTTTACTGACATTGAGGTAACGGGCAAACACGGGCTGGGAAATGCTTTCGCGCTCACGGATCGAACGGATTTCTTCCGGAGTCAGGGAGGCCACGGTTGTCAGGCAGCCTTCATCAAATTCGCGCATCGTCTTTTTGTCGATCGCTCCGGACTCGTAGAAACCTTCTATCATCTCGTGGACGGCTGCCAATGCCTCACTTTTGTAGGTCTTACTCATCGCATTTCACCTCTGACATACGCCCCGCAGCGATTTCCGCGTCTATCTGCTCATCTGAAAATCCTAGAACCAGCTTCGCGGCCTTTTTCAGATAAGCCTCATCGGCATCATCAAGATTGGCCATGTTGCTCTTGGCAAAGCCAAATGCAAAAACAGCCCTCTGCTGCGTCCGGAAGAAAACCAACGTTCGGAATCCACCGGACTTTCCCGCACCAGGCCGAGCAAGCCTCTGCTTGATGAGACCAGAACCCAAATCGGCATCAATCTGACCGCGTTCGGCGCGCGCAATAGCCTCACAAAGCATGGCGTCAGAGATTTTCTCCTTTCGGGCAAATTTCTGAAACCAACCGTTTTTGAAAACTCTCACGCCGGTTCCTTATCCCCAAATATATAACGCTGAGCGTTACCCTTCAAGAGCTTCATTCCGCCCCTCTCTTGAGAGCTTCAATTGCTCGCTCAATCGTTTCTGCCAGCGTGATCTCATGATGATCCGCATAGTTGTAGATCGCTTCGATAGTCTCTGCGCGAAGGCGCGTTGCGAATTGCTCTGTACGTCCCGTTTTCCGGCGCGTTCTACGCATCGCCCGAATGGTGGGAGCAGCTTCGGAACTGGCAGCCTTCGGTGTTTCTCTAAATCCTGCGGCTCTAGTCGCGGCCTTAACTGCATTATTATCGACTGGCGGCGCTGGCGTGTTGTCCAGACCTCCAAAATCGAGGGTCGCACGCTTCTTATCTTCAGTGCTCATGCTCCCTCTCCTCTCAAAGCGTTGATAACAGCCTGGGCAAATTCGCGGCTATTTTCCTTGGCACTCTGCAATCCCGACACGTCGGACGCTTCCAGATCACGAAGTATTCCGCCGAGGGAGAAAAGTGCCCGGTAAGCGGCGCGGTCGATCAGAGTTGCAGGTAGGACCGGTATTGCCGCGTCGGAAAATTGTCGATCGATGTCGCGAGCGGTTCGCTCGCGAATAGCTGGCGGGACACGTGTAAAGAACACCCTGTAAGGAATATCGCGGTTGGCGACCTTCCTCATCTGGTGAACCAGTTTTACGGATTTAGCGGCCTCCGATGCATCGAGCACAGAGCTTTGGAGCGGGATTAAAACGAGATCCGAGCGGGCAATCGCAAAACCAATTCGGTCAGTTGCCGTGCCTTCCAGGTCAACGATAACAAAATCAGCATTTGCCCGGGCCTCCTCGATCGTATCGATTATGGTCTCAGCGGAATCATCAATCATAAGCCGCACGGTGTCCGGCGTGCCTTTCAGGCGGGCCCAGGCTTCGAGCGGACGGTTCGGGTCGGCGTCGATCAAGACCACTCTGCGGCCAGCCGCTGCGAACTCGCCAGCAAGCACAACAGCAGATGTCGTTTTGCCGACTCCGCCTTTGCTCGACACGAATGAAATGACTGGCATGACATATCTCCAAATCTGCTAATTAGCTGAAAGCTAGCAGATTTGTATTTATAAACAATTTACATGCAGCTTACTATCAGCCAATAAAAAGCTATCATTTTGTAAGCTGCTAAATTATTTCACGGCCAATTTTCCCTCCCCACTTTTTCAAAAGCCATAAGACGTTGGCCGCAGGTGCGAAGCTGCGTTGTCTCATGCTATAGGTGCCAAGCCGGCCCGCAATAAGCGCGGGCCTAACCGTCGCAGGACCTCGTAAGAGGTCCGAATGGCGACGTCCGCTTATTCTTTTCTATTATTTATAGAACCAGGTAGGGATTCAGTCTGTCTGGCGGACTCACGTAGATTGATTGCCTTTCCAAGGCGAGCAAGCGCCTGGCCCAAGGGGTTATCGCCAACATCGAACAGAGTTCGGGCTTCAATATCGAGCGATATCCGATGCGCCTCGATGTCAGCGACGCGTTCTGCTTCGGCCTGAACATGATCGTCTGGAAGCGGAGGGGGGGGGCCCCAACGTCCGAGGAGCTGCCGCGCACGATCGGGCAGGGACATGCGATAGGCATTGCTGGTTTGCTGGACCTGGGGGCCGCGCCCCTCGTTGCCTGTCGGCTGATAGCGCCGCAGCCAGTCGAGGAAGCCATGGGCACGCAGGTTCTTCAACGCCCGCACGATCGCGTCACGCGAGCGCCTGAGCTTCAGCATGAGCGTGTCGATCGACGGTTCCAGCCGACCGGTACGGAAATCAACGAGATTGGCGAACAGCTCCAGCAGCTCGATCGCCACGCCTCCTAAGGGTCCATTGCGAGCACCTGGTTGACGGCCTGCCAGTTCATAACGTCGTGCCGCCAGCACAATCGTGCGCACGTCCTGTCGGTTCGTCCGTCGCCAGAATACGCCCTCGCATCGTCCGCGCGCACGGCTTTGCCGCCGAACGGGCGTGCGTTCCCGCTCGGCTGGTGCTCTTTCGAGCACCGCCCCAATCTGTTCAAACATGGTCCTTTCCGCCTCCTTTTTCAGGCGGGCACGACTGTGGACAGCGGACAAAGATTCATCGTCCCGACAAGAGACGCCTCTTGCAGGTTCTTGAACACTCGACTATCTTGAGACCTAGATTGTGTGGCCTCAAAAGCCGATGTCGTAACTGACCGAAAACCCCTAGCCGTTACCAGCGGCGAGGGGTTTTTTCGTTATGCCCTCATTTCATTTTCAACGAACGCCTTTAAAGCTAATTCAAACACTTGAGCCCGCGACGCCAGCCCGCGTTCTGACTTGATCCGATCAAGACAGTCCACCAGATCGGTCGGAAGATCGGTACTTACGTACACTCGCCCTGCCTCGCGCAAACGCTGGCGGTGGGCGGCCACTTTTTCTCTGACTGGTTTCGCTGTGCTCATCGTTACAGGAAACTGCGATTCGCACTGATTCTGCAAGGTGCAAATTTGTAGCTGTACCTTGCATAACCCCACCACGCGGAATGCGAGGCGAAAGATACTTGCTTCAAATTACAAACAGTTTGTAATCTGCTATCTTTTTATAAGCAGTAAATATCGATCGGAGAGCTACGACGCAATTTCAGCCAGATGACGATAGAGCGTGGCCGGATGCACTCTTAGCATTTTAGCGACGTTACGCGGTGACTGCCCTTCATTGACAAGATTACGGGCGACGTTGACCTGCTCCACGGATAGGGCAGGGGGGCGGCCGAACCTAACGCCCTTCGCCTTCGCAGCAGCTCGCCCAGTGCTGGTACGATCATGGATCAAGGATCGCTCAAACTCGGCAATGCCTGCGAAGATCGTCAACACCATGCGGCCGGCCGGCGACGTGGTGTCGGCCCATGGTTCAGCCAATGAGCGCAACCCTGCCTTGGCAGCTTCCAGCTGCTCGGCAATATCGAGAAGGTCGCGTGTGGATCGTGCAAGGCGGTCTAATCGAGTGACAACAACAACATCGCCGTCGCGGAGCTGGTTGACCAATGCAGCGAGCTGCGGCCGATCACGCTTAGCGCCTGACACTTTTTCTTCAAAGATCCGTTTGCAGCCTATCGCCTTCAGCGCCGCGCGCTGCTGGTCCAAAGTCTGATCATCGGTCGAAACGCGGGCATATCCAATTAGCAAGACGGCTTCCGTTCCTGTGGCATTGGCCGGAATCTATCGCGTGGAATCCGTCGCGAAAATCGATATTTTGCAACAACGCGAAATCCAGGAGATCAAATCGAACGAAACTCGGGACTTTCGCGACACCAAGCTAAGCCGAAGGCTGCAATCTGGAAATCACGATTACCTCGCGCCAGAACGCTCGCCTTTAGATAAGAGAACTCCAAGGCAGCATTGGTCCAGGACAGGGGCCGAGATTGACGGCGTAACTCTGTAGTTTGCCGTTGAGCGGGGACCTGAATTTATCCCCCAAATCGTTCCCTTACGCCAGAAAGATAAATTGGCAGACAGGGTGGCGGAGGAATTGCGGCGTCGAAGAATTCTCACGCCGACGCGATCAGCGCTTGAATCCATCCTTTATGTGGCGATCCAGCGCGGTATCCGCATCACTCACCGGGCTTTGGCTGGTGGACTGGGATGCAGCTATTGTTGCCTATATCGATACCCAAAATTGAAATCGTCATGGACCGGCTCCTCCTTCAATCGCGGATCATCATACTCGATGTCTTTCGAAGGACGCGCCATCCCATAATCAACAGGCACGCACGGTCGCGATCAAAGAAACATATTCATCATCGTTGACTAATGACGAAACATTTGTTTTTTTAAGCACTGTACCTGATGCTATGTGTTTCACATGGGACGGGGAAACCAAGAAAAAGAGGGAGAACTTGATGAAGAACTTCGGACGAAATGTGCTCGCTGTCGCGCTAGCCAGTGGAACAATCGCCTCGGCGGCATCCGCGTCGGCGGCGGATTCGATCGTCGTCGGCGCGGCCGTCGCCCGTAGCGGCTGGATGGTCCAGTACGACGAAGGCCCACTTAACGCCGCCCAACTCGCGATCGAAGAGATCAACGCCAAGGGTGGTGTTCTAGGTCGCCCCCTGTCCCTGGTCGTCTCCGACAGCAAGACGGACCCTGCCGGCAGCGCTCGCGCCGCCTCTGAAGTACTGGCCCAAGGTGCCCAACTTGTGATCGCGTCTTGCGATTTCGACTACGGCGCACCGGCCGCGCTGACAGCAAATGCGCAGAAGGTCGTATCGTTTGGCACCTGTGCCGCGGATCCGAAGTTCGACGCTTTTGCTATCGGCCCTTACGCCTTCTCGATGGCGACCGCCACGCCCGGCCTCGGCGCGCTATCCGCCGAATGGGCCTTCAAGAAGGCCGGCTGGCGGACAGCCTATGTAATGCTTGACACCATGCTCGACTACAATAAGTCTGTCTGCAGCAGCTTCACAAAGGTATGGACGGAGCTTGCCGGAACCGACTCAATCATCGGTTCGGACACGTTCAATGGCAACGACATGTCCTACCCGGCACAGATCAGCCGGCTCAAGAACCTACCAAAGCAGCCTGATTTCGTGATGTTCTGCTCGGCCGGAGGCGGCGCTGTCGCCATGCTGCGTCAGATCCGCTCGGCTGGAGTAGAGACACAGATCCTCGCTTCTGACTCGATGGATGGCGACAATTGGCTCGAATCCGTGCCCAAGTTGTCGAACTTCCAGTATGGTGCCTACGGCTCGCTGTTCGGGGACGATCCAAACCCTAAGGTCCGCGAATTTGTCGACAAATACACGGCTAAGTTCGGCACAAAGCCGATCTCCTCGCAGGCCCTGACAGGCTACAGCGTCATCCAGGCCTATGCACTGGCCGTCGAACGCGCCAAGTCGCTCAACGCTGACGCCGTCGTGGCCGAATTGGAGAAATTCCAGGCCGAACCGCTGCTGGTCGGCCAGACCACCTTCACCAAGGACCGTCACATCAACTACGACCGTGGTCAGTTGATCATGAAAGTAGAGGACGGCAAACACAAGGCCGTCGAATGGCAGGTGCCCACCAGCGTTCCGAACCCATTCAAATAGGAACGGCCATGTCGGAAACTTTAGCAATGTCTACGACATCTGGGTCAGCTGTCGTGTCGCGGAGGCATAAAAGTGGCTCCCTTCGCTGCCACAACATCGATGTCCGCTTCGGCGGACTCGCCGCTGTCACCGCCGTCGATTTCGAGGCCGCGCCGAACGAGATCGTCGGGCTCATCGGGCCCAATGGCGCCGGCAAGACGACCCTCGTCAACGTCCTGTCAGGGTTTCAGCGCCCAACATCCGGCGAGGTCTGGCTCGGAGACACCCGGATCGACAGGCGCCCGAGTAACTGGATCAGCCGTCACGGCGTAGTACGTAGTTTCCAGTCAGTCCGCCTGTTCCAAGGGCTGTCGGTCTCCGAAAATATCGAGGTCGGCGCCGTATCGATGGGGGCATCCCGCAAGGACGCACGCGAGCAGGCGAACGCCATCATGCAGTGGCTCGACCTCGCTTCGGTCGCCGATGTCGCCGTGACGGCGCTGCCCTACGGTATCGAGCGGCGCGTCGGCATCGCACGCGCCTTCGCTATGCAGCCGCGCTTTCTGCTTCTCGACGAGCCGGCGGCTGGTCTCACCATGGGCGAGGCCGATGATCTGGTGAAGATCATCCTGAATGTACGCGATCGCATCGGCTGCGGGGTGGTGATCATTGAGCACAATATCCGGCTGATCATGAAACTGTGCGATCGAATTCAAGTACTGGCACGCGGTCAGACGATCGCAGAGGGCTCCGCGGCCGACATCCGTGCAAATGTCGTCGTGACGGAAGCATATTTGGGACGGAGCGTTTCGAAAGATCATGCTTGAAATCCGAAATCTTTTTGTCCGATATGGCTCGATCGTCGCACTGCGGGGCATCTCGCTCGACGTTAGCCGTGGCGAGATCGTTAGCGTCGTAGGGCCCAATGGAGCCGGAAAATCATCTCTGATGCTGAGCCTGACGGGCATTACCCGCTCGGAAGGCGAAATCACCTTGGATGGAAAGTCCCTCTCCGGCCTGTCTCCGGAAGCGATCGCCGAACGCGGTCTCAGCCTAGTGCCAGAGGATCGCGGTATTTTTTCGTCGCTCACCGTGCGGGAAAATCTTTCGCTTGGCAGCACACTACCACGGGCCCGGGCCGACTTCGAGCGCCGCCTCGACGAGGTATTCGAGCTCTTCCCGATCCTGAAAGAGCGCCTGCACGGCAGTGCAGGCAAGCTTTCCGGCGGCGAACAGCAACAGCTTGCCATCGGTCGCGCTTTGATGTCGCTGCCGCGACTGCTGCTGCTCGACGAGCCCTCGCTCGGCCTGGCTCCCGTCGTAATCGATCGCGTCTACGACGCCATTACCCTGCTTCGGCAGAAAGGATTGTCGATCCTCGTCGTCGAACAGAACGCGGAGCGCGCGCTCTCCGTTTCCAACCGCACCTTCGTGCTTTCGACGGGCTCGGTCGTCCTGTCCGGACCGTCGGCGCAGCTGCGCGACGATCCGAATTTCCGCGAAGCCTATTTCGGCAATCTCACGGTGGAGGCCATCTGATGGAGAACCTCGTCCAAAGCCTCGTCGACGCCATAAGTATGGGCAGCCTGTTCGCCCTGATGGCGCTCGGCATTGGCCTTGTCTTCGGCATCATGCGACTGGTCAACTTCGCGCATGGCGAATTGGTGATGATCGGAGGCTACGGCCTGCTGCTGCTATCCGGCGCGCCGGACGCCATCGCAGCAGTGCTGGTGATCGCACTGGTCGTTCTGGTCGCCCTTGTGATGGAACGCTGTGCGTTCCGGCCGCTCCGACAGCGCAGCACCCCGACCTTGCTGATCGGGTCCTTCACCGTCAGCTTTCTGCTGCAGAACCTCGTCCTGATGACGATCGGCGCCACGCCTCGCGGCGTCAATTTCGGATCGTCACTGCTGCAGAGCGTCAGCTTCGGCAAGATCACTGTATCTTACCTACAGATCGTCATGATTGTGACCACGCTGCTACTGCTCGTCGCCCTCGCCTCCTTTTTGAAATACAGCCGCTACGGCATCCAGATGCGCGCCGCTGCGGAAAATTTCCGCATGGCCCGTCTTTTGGGTGTCAAGGCCAACCGCATCATCGCGGTGGCTTTTGCCGGTAGCGGCCTGCTGGCTGGTGTTGTTTCGCTTCTCTATGTGGCCCAGATCGGAGCGCTCACACCGCAACTCGGCCTTCAACCTGCCGTAGTCGGCTTCGTGGCCACCGTCATCGGCGGCCTGGGCAGCCTCGCCGGCGCCGCGATCGGCGGCTTCGTAATCGGAAGCCTGACCGTTCTGATCGAAATGGCGCTACCGCCTGAACTACGCCCGTTCCGAGACGCCGTCCTCTACTCGGTTCTGTTTGCCCTTCTACTCGTGCGGCCCCGTGGCATCATCATCCTGCCCTGGGCCAAGGAGCGCGTCTGATGAGCCTGCTACGCACCCTCAATACCATGCTGCGCGAAGTGGCGCCGCTTGTCCTGATCTTGGTGGCACTGGTGGCGCTGACATTTTTGAGTCCTGGATCGTTCGATCGCACCGTGACCGACTGGCTCATCAAGCTCATAGTGGTGGTAGGCCTGTTTATATTCATCGGCAATACCGGCGTGATCTCCTTCGGCCATATGAGCTTCATGGCGATTGGTGCCTATGTCTCCGCTTGGCTGACAATCGCGCCGATGATGAAGAAGATGCGCCTGCATGATCTGCCGGACGTTATTCAGGCGACTCAACTCGATGTCTTTTCCGCGAGCCTGCTCGCCGGTGGCGCCGGAGCTCTCGCTGCCCTGGTGGCCGGCATTCCGCTGCTTCGGCTGACCGGTATCTCTGCCAGCATCGGCACGTTCGCCGTACTGATTGTGACGATCTCGATCGCCGGCAACTGGGATGGCTTGACCGGCGGGCGCGGCTCGCTGATTGGCCTGCCGGTCTACGTGACGCCTTTGGTAGCCTGCGCGTGGTCAATCGTCGCCCTGATTATCGCATGGGCCTTTACCCGCAGCCGCCTCGGATTGATGATCCGTGCGTCGCGCGGCGACGAGATTGCTGCGCGGGCCTCTGGCGTCAACGTCTATCGCCAGCGTCTGATCGCCCTGGTCGTCAGCGGTTTCGTCATGGGAGTCGGTGGCTCCCTCTACGGCCACTTCCTCGGTATTCTCTCGGCCAACGCCTTCTTCCTCGACCTGACCTTCATCACGCTGGCGATGCTGGTCGTGGGTGGCATGGAGAGCCTGAGCGGTGCAGTGATCGGAACCCTCCTAGTGTCGCTGCTGCTTGAGATCCTGCGGCGTTTCGAAGGCGGCTTCAGCATTGCTGGCGTTTCGGTCGGCGAAATGCCAGGGCTTGCAGAAGTCGGACTGGCGGTCATCATGCTCTGCGTGTTGATTGCCCGGCCGAGCGGCATCATGAGGGGTCGCGATCTGATGTTCCGTCGCCCCAGAGCCGGAGCGGACACTCCGCTGACGACCGCCATCCCAGCCGAGCGCAACGCATGAGAACGCAAGTCACCGGCCCCGCGGGGCCTGACCGACATCCTATCGGATGCCGCACCACCATCGGTGCGCGACCCGAGCGCATCCATTCAGCCCGCGCGCGCCTTTGCTTCGCGCACCAATTGCAAGGACCAGACGAATGACACGCTTTGTCAATGTTGCTGCCGCCCAGATGGGCCCGATCGCCAAGTCAGAGACCCGTACCCAGGTCGTCGCCCGCCTGATCGCGTTGATGCGCGAAGCCAAGGCGCGCGGTGCGGAACTGGTAGTGTTCCCGGAGCTCGCCCTCACCACTTTCTTTCCGCGCTGGTTGATCGACAACGAGGCCGAGCTCACCCAGTACTACGAACGGGCGATGCCAGGTCCCGAGACACAGGCGCTGTTCGACGAGGCCCATCGGCTTGAGATCGGCTTCTATCTCGGCTATGCGGAACTCGCCCAGGAAGACGGTCGGCTCCGAAAATTCAACACGTCGATCCTTGTTGACCGCCGCGGCGTCATCATCGGCAAGTATCGCAAGGTCCATTTGCCGGGGCATTCCGAGCCCCAGGCCGGACGGCAGCACCAGCACCTCGAAAAGCGCTATTTCGAGCGAGGAAACACCGGCTTCCCGGTCTGGCGCGGCTTCGGTGGTGTCATGGGCATGTGCCTTTGCAACGATCGCCGCTGGCCCGAGACCTATCGCGTGATGGGTCTCCAGGGAGTCGAGATGGTATTGCTGGGCTACAACACACCCTTCGACCACACCGGCCATGACGACATCGACGCGCTCACGAGTTTCCACAATCATCTGTCGATGCAGGCAGGCGCCTATCAGAACGCCACCTGGGTCGTTGGTACCGCGAAGTGCGGAACCGAGGAAGGCTCCAAGATGCTGGCGCAAAGCGTGATCGTTTCCCCCTCCGGAGAGATCGTCTCCATGGCCTCCTCGATCGGCGACGAAGTAATCACCGCGAAGGCTGATCTCGACATCGGCAAGCGCTATCGCGAAACAATCTTCGATTTTGCGCGTCATCGCGAGCCCGAATCATACAAGTTGATCGTCGAGCGGAAGGGCGCCATGCCGCCGCCTCTCGCAGACGAAGTCTCCCTCGGCTGACCGGCCGACGGGCCAGCGTCGAGATTGTAACAGCTTCGGCAGACGTGCCGGTAAACGTTTTGTCTGGCGCGAATTAAGGGGAAATTGACTTGATGGTTGATGCGGACAAGTCGATCGAAAAGCGAATACTGGCCATTTACGAGGAGATTCCGCCAGGCGAGCGCGCCTTGGCGGATCTCATTATGGACCAGCGTAGCGATTTTATCGGATACACCGCCACGGAGCTGGCGCAACAAGCAAAGGTATCCAAAGCAACAGCGGCGCGCCTTTTCAAACGACTCGGCTATCGGAGCTTTGAAGAGGCCCGCCGAATTGCCCGCAACGTTAATCATTGGGGCTCTCCGCTCAAACAGCTCGAGGCGCGCGGTGAGGCCAAGGTCGCACCGAACGTCGAAGAGCATCTCACGACTGATCAAGACAATCTTCGCAAGACATTTGAGCGCATTGGTGCGGATCAGATCGAGCAATCGCTCGATATTCTGGCGCGGGGGCCGACGATCTGGATCCTAGGGCTGCGCAACAGCTTCGGACTGGCCCACTATGCGCGCTTCATCCTCAACATGCTGCGCGAGGATGTCCGCCTTATTCCGGTCGGCGGTCTGAGCTTCGCCGAAGAAGTTCTTAACATGAAACCCGGGGACGGCATGCTGATCATCGGCTTCAGGCGGCGGCCTATGGCCTTGCGAGCCGTGATGAGCAAGGCCCAGAGCATCGGCGTCAAAACCGTTTATGTCACCGACATCAGCGCCTCGCGGACAGCCAAACTCGCGGACGTCGTATTCCGTTGCCACAGTCATGGTCCCTACCTTTACGATTCCTACACCGCGGCGCTCAGCGTGCTGAACTTTCTTGGGACCTCGCTGGCGCTTCATCTCGGGCAGGCGGGCATCGACCGCCTGAACCGGATCGACGAACTGCACGACGAACTCGACGCTTTCAGTCACAGCAAGCGCTGAAGGCACAACTAGCGGCGCGCACCCGCGACAAGGACAACTTTCGATGGCAAGCAGTGCCGACAACCTCCGCGTAAATCCGAACCGCCTCTGGGAGAGCCTCGCTGCCATGGCTGAAATCGGCCCGGGCCTCCGCGGCGGCAACAACCGGCAGACGCTGACCGACGCAGATCGCGACGGCCGCCTGCTTTTCCAAACATTGTGCGAGGCGGCCGGCTGCACGGTCAGCGTCGATGCTGTCGGCAACATGTTCGCACGGCGCGAAGGAACGGATCCCGAGGCGCTTCCAGTCATGATTGGCAGCCATCTGGACACTCAACCGACCGGCGGGCGCTACGACGGCGTGCTGGGCGTGCTCGCCGGACTGGAAATCATCCGTACCCTCAACGAGCACGATATCCGCACGTCCCGGCCGATAGAAATTGTCAACTGGACCAATGAGGAAGGCAGCCGATTCGCACCGGTCATGTTGGGCTCCGGCGTCTTCGCCGGCGTACATAGCGTCGAGTGGGCCTATTCGCGCACGGACGTCGACGGGCTGCGGATGGGCGACGAACTGGCCCGTATCGGTTTCCTGGGCACCGATCCCGCGGGTGGACACCGCCCATACGCCTATCTCGAGCTCCATATCGAGCAGGGTCCGATCCTCGAAGATGAGGGTATCGACATCGGTGTCGTTACCCATGGCCAAGGCCTGAAATGGCTGCAAGCAACACTCACCGGGCAGGAGGCGCATGCCGGCTCGACCCCGATGTCAAGGCGGCGGAACGCCGGGCTGGGCGCCGCGCGCATCGTCGAGTTGGTCGAGGAAATTGCCTGGAGCCACGAGCCAAACGGCGTCGGTGTCGTCGGTCAGCTGTCCCAGCAGCCGAACTCCCGCAATGTTGTACCCGGCAAGGCCGTCCTGACCGTCGACTTCCGACACCCCGAAGGCTCTGTCCTCGCCGACATGGAGATGCGCTTTCGCGGCGGCGTCGAGCGGATTGCCACTGAGCTTGGCCTCGGCTTCGAAGTTGAAACCGTGGGCGAATTTGGGCCGGTCGCCTTTGACACCGATTTGCTGCAGCGCATCCGTGCCGCGGCGACGTCTCAGGGCCACACCCATCGCGACATTATCTCGGGAGCTGGCCATGACGCCTGCTGGATCAACCGGATCGCACCGACGGCCATGATCTTCTGCCCCTGCGTCGACGGGCTAAGCCATAACGAAGACGAGGCGATCAACTGCGAATGGGCGGCCAATGGAGCAAATGTGCTCCTGCGCGCCGCCTTGGAAACAGCCGGTTTCGACGGATGACCCACCGAAAGCCACCTACCCAACATAATGAGGAACGATAGATGTCTACTGTGATCAAGGGCGGAACGATCATCGCCGCCGACCGTACATACAAGGCGGATATCCGCATCGAGGGAGAGACCATCCAGGCGATCGCGCCGGATCTTTCCGGCGACACGGTTATCGACGCCACTGACGCCTATATAATGCCGGGCGGCATCGACCCACATACACATTTCGAAATGCCGTTCATGGGCACCACGGCAGCCGAGACTTGGGAAACTGGCTCCTTCGCCGCCCTTTCTGGTGGTACGACGACCGTGCTTGACTTCGTCATCCCGGGCGAGTCCGGCATGCTGGCGGCGCTAGCCGAATGGGAAAGCCGCGCTGCGCACCAAACCTCGTGTGACTATTCCTACCACATGTGCGTCACCGGCTGGTCGGAGACGCATTTTGACGAGATGGCCAAGATCGTCGATCTTGGCATCAACACCTTCAAACACTTCATGGCCTACAAGGGCGCCCTGATGGTGAATGACGACGAGATGTTTGCGTCTTTCCAGCGCTGTGCAGCGCTCGGTGCGCTGCCCCTTGTCCATGCCGAAAACGGCGACATCATCGCCTCCCTGCAGCAGAAGCTGCTCGGAGAGGGAACCACGGGTCCAGAGGGTCACGCCTTCTCAAGACCACCCGAGGTCGAGGGTGAGGCGACCAACCGCGCCATCATGATCGCCGACGCCGCCGGCGTACCGGTCTACATCGTGCACGCATCCAGCGAACAGGCGCATGAGGCTATCCGCCGGGCCCGCCAGAAAGGGATGCGCGTCTATGGCGAGCCGCTGATCCAGCATTTGACCCTGGATGAGAGCGAATATTTCAACCAAAGCTGGGATTATGCCGCACAGCGCGTGATGTCGCCTCCATTCCGCGATAAGAGCCACCAAGACGGTCTCTGGGCCGGTCTCGCCGCCGGCTCACTGCAGGTGGTTGCCACCGACCATTGCGCCTTCACCACCGAGCAAAAGCGTTTCGGCCTCGGTAATTTCGCCAAGATCCCGAACGGCACTGGAGGCGTTGAAGACAGGCTCTCCGTGCTCTGGACAAAGGGCGTAGAGACGGGACGATTGACGGCCAATGAGTTCGTTGCGGTAACCTCAACCAACATCGCCCAAATCCTCAATATCTATCCGCAGAAAGGCGCAATCCTGCCGGGATCAGACGCCGACCTTGTCGTCTGGGATCCGAAGCTTTCCAAGACAATCTCTGCTGCCAACCAGAAGTCGATCATCGACTACAACGTGTTCGAGGGCGTCGAGGTGCGCGGCCTGCCACGCTATACGATCTCGCGGGGCGAGGTCGTCTGGGCTGACGGCCAGAACTCGCAGGCGCAGCCCGGCCGCGGCAAGCTAATAAAACGCAAGCCATTCCCGGCTGTCAACGCAGCATTGTCGAAGTGGAAGGAGATCACGGCGCCTCGCGCGGTGAACCGTTCGCCCGAGCACATGCCAATCGGCGTCTGAACCGAGTAATCCCCACCCGGAGCAGTTTGGCCAAATCGCTCCGGGCATCCTCGCCAGATCTGCGCACTATGCCGGTTCCAATCAAGATGGCGTATGGGCTGTTATGTCTAGATGCCTTAAAGGGGCGACCCTTCGGAGATTATAGCCAGAAGGGTGGCTGTCACTCAAGCGAGGAACAGCTGGGTATTATTACGCGGGTATTGATGTTTCTTTGACCTCATCGGGGCGATATATACCACTGCTACAATCATAACAATTTGGGCTCCCGCCTGAAAATCTGACCTGATGCGGCGCGCCTATTTTGTGCGATAAACGAAGCGAATCGCCTTGGCTTGATGATTCAGGAAAGGCCGAACCAGTCCTCTTCACGTTACTCTTCCCGGCTCTGCAACTGAACACTGCAGACGGACCGATGGGTATTGTCACTGCAAAGCTAGCTGATCTGACCATCCTCTAAGGGTGGCCAGAACTCTGCACGACAGGCAATGTCAGCCCGCAGCGTTGCTCCTTCTGCGTCTTGAACATATCCGAAATGCACTTATCCAGCGCCTCCCGGTTTGTGTCATAAACCCACCCGGCCGTCACAAAGTCCCGCCCTCCCTGCGGATCGGCTGCCTGGATCATGGCGCGGCCGGCGCTGACGCGATCGCCGCCCATCACCAGCGCGGCAACACGGCTATCGACAGAGAACGGCAGAAACCTTGGCACTACTACCAGAAGGAAAGCGCCGACAACGACGCCAATGCCGGCCATCATCCACATCCGGAAATCCTGATCCTTCCGATACAGAGCGCTTTTAGTGTGCGAGGCGAGCACACTGCTGATGCGCTCGAGATCGGAGGACTGCTGCTCGAGCTTTTGCACAGCAGACCGAACCAGCCCATCCCCGCTGCGCTCGAGAACACGGGCATAATGCTCGGCCCCCTGCCGGAGAACCGGCGCCTGATGGATCGCCTGCAGGTGCTCGCCCACTATGGCGAGCTGCTGGGTCATGCGGCCAAGCTCGGCGCTATAATCGACCACCGCCCCCTGCCGCTCCAGCTGATCGAAGGCGGACTCGACGCCCTTGCGGATCGTCGTCATTTCCCGGCCGAGATCGGCGGCCAGATCCTCGACCGTATCGCGCAGGGCCTCGAACGCAGCGGCCGGATCGCCGGCATCATCCTCGTCGTGGAACGCTGCTGGCTCCATGTCCTCGGGATGGTGATTGCGATCATCGTCCGTCATGCCGTCTCGTCCTTCTATCGTTCAAGCCCCATGCTCTGGCTGCGGCCCTGGGTCAGCTGCCGCTCCATCTCGTGGCTTATGGTCTGATCACGACCGATATAGCTGATCCCCATCTCCTGGGCGCGATTGCGCAGGGTCGTTTCAAGCTGCGGGTCGCCGCCAAGGCGCTGGCTCATCCCGCGCATTTCCGCATCGACCTTACCCCGCGCCTCGTCATTGTTCCAACCCCGAAGCTCCTGACGCTCGGAACGAAGCTCATTCCAGCGCTCGATGAACCGATCGGCCCGGACATTCGGATCGGCCTGCAGGGCGCGTTCCCTGTCCATGCCGGAGACCAGCTGACCGACACGCTCGCGGCCGGAGAGCTGCGTCATGGCATCGGCGGTGTGTGGATCATAATGCATGGCCGAGCGGACCAGCGCATGCGATCCCGGCCGCACCTGGTCCATGTCGGCTGCCGCTGTACGATAGGCCTGCTTCTGTGCATCGAGGACAGGTAGATCCTGGCTGAGCTGACGATCGACGGAGCTATAGGCCTGCGCATAGCGATCAACGGCCTGCTCAAAGCCTGACATGGGCCGTACCCGCTCGGCCAACCTATCCCGCTCGCCACGATCCTCGCGCCGCTCGCCGTCCCGCGCCGGCCGTTCAGCCTGCGCAGCGCCTCGGCCGGATTTCAGCTTCAGGCCATCGAACATGCCGCGACGGGGGGCACGCTCCATGCGCTCAGGATCGGCCTGCGAGGGGGCACGCTCCTCGTAAGCAGAACGCTCGCTGTGTGACCGATCCTGAACAGCCCCTGCTGTCGAGCCAGCAAGGGAGGGCGCCTCGTGCCCTTTGATTGCGGCATCACCAAGATCGATCTCGCTGCGAACACCGATCGCCTCGGCAATGCCACGCCGCTCGGCAAAGTCCCTGGCATAATCCAGCGTCGTTTCTTTCGCCCCGGAACGCGACAGCCGGCTTTCGAGCTGATCATAAGCAAGCTCGGCCACATCCTGAACCCGCCACCCATTACGGTGCGTCTGTGTGCCATCCGGCAAGGTGACGGGAACCGCCCCCTCATGACGAAGGCCGATCGTCGCGCCGATCTCCGGCGACGCCTCGGCCATCGCCCGCCCCAGATCGACACCCCACGTCGTCGAGCGCTCGCCGTTGGCATTCTCCAGCGTCACGAAATAGCTGTCGCGATTGCCGGCCTTGTGCTCATAGGGCGCAACCCCATGCGCCACCAGCCGGCCGGCTCTCTTGTCGGTAAATTCTTGGCTGTCGGCATAGAGCTGTGCCCCGTCACGATGACGGGTCATGGCGACATAGGTCAGATGCCGATCCATCGTGCCCGACGCCAGAACAAAGGCACGATCGACGGTCGCGCCCTGGTTCTTATGAATGGTGGTGGCATAGCCGTGATCAATGGCCTGGTAACTGTTCACCGGTACATTGATGATATCGGATCTATCCGCCGTTCTCCCGTCGAGCTGCACTTGTATCGCGTCCTGCTCGACGGAGAGCACCTTCCCCAACATGCCGTTCTTGACGCCGAGATCCCGATCGTTTTCCAGAAACACGATCCGGTCGCCTTCGGCAAAATCGCGCTTTCCGTCATTGGTCTGATAAGTCAGCGCCCGAGGCCTTTCCTCGCCCCTGCCCTTTCCGATGGAAAGCTCGTCAACGCCGGCACCACCAGGCGCGACCCGAGCCAGCTCGCCGCGCTCCTGAAGCCCCGAACGGATCGCATCATTGATGGCGCGAACATCGACACGACGATGCGCCATGGCGACACGACTGCCGGCTGGACGGTCCTCGCGATCGGCAAGATAATCCTGCACGATGGCCGCCCGCGCTGCGTCACCATCGGCGGCAAAGTGAACGTCGCCATGATCCCGATAGGCGGCCAGACCGTCAGCGGTCTTATGGGTGGCAAACGACACCGACGCCTCTCGCTGCCAACCCTCATGCTGCCGGCGGATTTCGGACAGTTCGGCATGGCCGATCCGCTCGGCAATGGCCCTGAACGGCGCACCGGCACCGATCGCCTGCAGCTGCTCATGATCCCCGACAAGAACGATTTTCGCACCACGCTTCTCGGCCTCGCCAATGAAGCCAGAGAGCTGCCGGCTGCCGACCATGCCGGCCTCGTCGATGACAAAAACATCGCCGCGGCTGAGCGTCCCCCGGTCGCGTTCCCAACCATGCGACCAGGACGCAAGCGTCCGGCTCTCGATACCGGAACTCTCCTCCAGCCCCTCGGCCGCCTTACCGGAAAGCGCCGCACCATGAACCCGATACCCTTGCGCTTCCCACGCCTCACGCGCCGCCGCCAGCATCGTGGATTTGCCCGCCCCGGCAAACCCGACGACGGCCGATATGCGCTCCGGCCCGGTCACATGCTCGATCGCCTGGCGCTGCTCATCCGACAGTCGCGCAGCCCCATCACCGGACGCCTTCTGAATGGCCGCATCCTGCCGGCCGATCGCGCCAACGACATGCCGGCGATCGACACCATGACTGCGATCATCCGCCATCCGTTCGGCCGATCGCGCCATGCCGGATTCAAGATTGACCATCTCGCGGGTCGAATACTTCGCAAGCTCGATCTCGCCCGTCTGCGGATCGATCCGCTCCGGCTGAAGCTCTGCCAACCCCGGCGATGCCATCACCGACGCAAACGCATTCTGGAACGTCTGGGCGTCGTCATTGATGTAGCGATGCAGGGCACGAGCAACGTCGCGCCGATCGAATACGCTCTTCTCCTGGGAGATGATCGTCAGAACCTGTTCCGGCTTTTCGCGGATCAGGTCGGCATTCTTCTGAGCCGCTTCGGCATCCAGCCGCGCTCGCTCGACACCCATCCCCTGCCGCTGCATCTGCGTGGCATGAACGCCGACATGCTCGGTCGGCGAAAGCTCAAGCCCCCTCTCCTGATGCGAACGGTGATCGATCCGGATATCCAGCCCCTCACGCTGAAGCTGGCTGTTCGCAATGCTCTCCCACGATTGCCGGATGTCGCGAAGCTGCATGTCCGTGGTCGCCATCCCGTTCGACAATAGCCGGGCATTCTTGTGCTCAAGATAGGTCTTTTCCCCAAGACCACCCTCGCCCACCTGCCGCGTCGTCATCAAAACGTGGGCATGATAGTTCCGGACGTCGCCTTTCTCATGCGGCGCATGGATCGCGAAATCGACAGCAGCGCCATACCGATTGGCCAGATCCTGGGCAAACGTCCGCGTCGCCTCGATCCGCCCTTCGGCCGACAGTTCATGCGGAAGCCCGACTTCGAACTCGCGAGCGACGCGGGCGTCTTTGCGCTTTTCGGCAAACTCGGCCGCATTCCACAAGGCTGAACGATCCAAAGCCCATTCGGCCGAACCTGTGGCGCCGGCACCCGGCTCGGGAAGAACGATCTCGGTGTGTTGAACGCCCTCTTTTCGGGTGAAGTCATGCACAAGCCCGTCGCGCTCGTTCGTCAGCTTAACGGCAGAGCGATACGCGGCGGATGCAACAGCGCTGCGGCCGGATGACCGCGAGATAGGTTTTGCGCTGAGATGATAAATCGCCAAACGGCATCCTCCGAGTGCCGAGGAGATTAACAAGCACTGACTTGCGCAGCAAGTCGTAAGTGCGCCCTTATGATCCTGTTCGCTACGCTCTCGAAATCATCGGTGTCCCGCTGCGGCTAAGTATTCGATCTCATGCCGGCGCTGGGTGGCGTGACGATCAAGACGGAACATGGCGACATATCTGCCAGCCGTAATTTTCCGAGTGGGTATATGGAGACGGTCGATGCCCTGATCGGATCTGTATTCAAGAACGACGCCGACATTACCGGCATTGTATTCCCTGCGACCAGCACGCGGCCCGAACATATGGCCACGGCTGAAAATCCGCATTTTCTGCAAAGCGGAAAAGAGATCGCGGCGATTACCGCATCTCACGAAGCCGGGGAGATGAGCAGCGAAGAAGCACTTCGCAGGATCAAGGACGTTTATTCAGAGGAGTAGGTATTTGGCACGCAAGACAATTGAACAGCGGCTGGCGGAACTGGATGCACAACGGTCGGCACTCAAGGCCAGATTGGGAAAACAGGAGCGGGCCAACGATACGCGGCGCAAGGTTCTGCTCGGTGCCCTGGTCCTCCATCGTCTCGAAAACGCAGGCGATCCGGAATTTACAAAACGCCTCGCAGATTGGCTCCGCCGTGAGCTGCCCGGCTTCCTCACTCGCGATGGTGACAAAGCACTGTTTGCTGATTTGCTCGGCGCTGAAAGACCGATCATGGAGGGCACGCCGGAGAAGTCGGCATGAGGGTGGTCAGCGCATTCTCCACCATGTTCCGCACCGCCGCCAAAAACCCCGGATGGGCGGTCGGCGCGTTTCTCTTCCACGCACTTTCGAAAGGCGGCCTGCGTTTCGCCGTCCTCTATATCGCGATCATCCTGGTCGCCGGCATCTGGGGCAGCTCGTCGATGGCAGAGGCGGGTTTCGCTCAAGGGACATGGGGATGGGCCGCATTCAATATCGGCTTCCTCGTCTTCATGGTGATCCTGTTCATGGCAATGGTCACGCCGAGCGTCCTTCTCCATTTCGGCAACGTCCAGGCCGACACCCACGGCTCGGCGCGCTTCGCCACCGACAAGGAAGTTGCTCCCCTCACCCGCTCCGGAACCGGCCTTCTGATC
>OZ245724.1:3222500-4042026 GCA_965227035.1 Burkholderiaceae bacterium | reverse complement strand
ATCGTGAAGTTCTCGGGATCTGACGATTCGCCCGGCGCACGTCGATGGTCGGACCTTTTGATCTGTGAGCACATCGCCGCCGAGATCGTGCGCAATGACCTCGGCATTGCTTCCGCAAAAACCCGCATCTATCGATTCGAAGGCCGCGTGTTTCTGGAGGTGGACAGATTCGATAGACATGGGCGTAGCGGACGGTCTCCGATGGTGTCCTGGGCCACTCTGAACCATACGTTTTTGGGAACCGCAGGTCGCCCCTGGTTCGAGGGCGCACGCGAATTGGAAGCAATGAGTTGGCTATCGTCGGAAGACGTCGAAACGATCCGGCTTGCGTGGCAGTTCGGACAACTTATCGCCAATACCGACATGCACGACGGCAACTTGTCGTTTACTCCCCAGGTGATAGGCAATGTCGCATCTTTTCGCGTTGCGCCGATCTACGACATGCTGCCCATGCTCTACGCGCCGGCACGTGGTGTCGAGCTTCCTGTTCGAGACTTTGCGCCGCGTCTTCCCTTGCCTGCAGATCGAGACTCGTGGAAGAAAGCAGCTGCAGCCGCGATTCATTTTTGGCAAACCGCGAGCAGCGACGATCGTATCCGCGACGAATTCAGATCTATCGCGCAGGCGAATGCAGCAACCCTCGTCGCGATGACAAATTAAGTCGTCGCAACGATTGCACACCGCATTCAAGCCAGCGAATATTTCCCCATCACGACCTTCAGCTTCTTGCCGTGTTCATCGGCAAGTGCCGCATCGCGCAGATCGCGCAGCGTGGCGGGTGCGAGCTTCGAACCCTGGTTCTCGACGATGCCCATGAGCGTGAGGTAGTTCTTCAGGCCGCGAGCGTGGGTGTCGCTGTAGCCCTTGACCAGGCGCTGACACATTGCCACTTCGAGCGCCAGCGACGGATTGATCGCAGCAGTCTTTGCGATATACGCGAGCCACTGTTCGATGCGTGGCGTCTCCATTTCGTAGCGCAGCGTCTTGCGACGGATGGCGCGGAATCGCGAGAGAAACCACAGAAGCATGTAGCCGCCGAGCGAGCTGGTCTGCACCACGCGTCCGGCTTGGGTGAAGTACCCGAGCACGTTATGCGCGATGCCAGGCTTCAGCAGCCAGCGACCGATACCTGCAGGCATGGTCTCGGCAATTTCTTCAAGGCGCGGATGCATGAACTCGTTGATGTTGAGTTGCTGTCCGTCCTGCACGCCGACTTCGCCGCGAACACGCTCGAATCGCTTCTTACGCACCTTCAGTTCGGCCACTCGAATCGTGTCTTCCCATGACATCCAGAGTGCCAGATGACGCGCGGTCTCGCGCAGCAGCTTGCCATCGTTGTCGTCGGGAAGCGCCCTGATTTTTTCGAGGCGATCGAGATACAGGCCCGCGTACTCGGGATCCTGATAGTCGATCAAACGACGCACGCCTTCGACGATCAGGTAGTGCGCGTCTTCGGGAAATTTCGTCTTCACGCGATCGAGCAGCGCAATCACTTTGGGATCGGTCGCCTTGTGCTCCAGCGGCTTGGCGGGATGCGGCAGGGTTTCGTTGTCGGCAACATCTCCTGTCGCGCGGGCGTAGCCCATCGCGAAAGCACGCAAGCTTGGCTTGACGCCGACGCCACCGCGCTCGATGGTCGATTCGAACTGCGCGCGATTGAAGGGCAGCACGCCCGAACCTGCGAGCGTGCCGAACAGCACGGCACTGATCACGCTGCCGGCTTTTTGCGCGGCTTGCTCCATGTCGAAGCGAACAAAGTGCTTTGCGTTCGTTGCAGCGTGTGCGATGAGCTCGTTGCTATCCACGCGGCCATCGCCCATCGCGATTTTCTCGACGATGGCATAGACCCGATGAGTCGATGCGATCAACGTCGTGCGGTCGGGCGTGACCAAGCCACGTTGCACTGCACGACCCGCTTCCATGAGCTCCGACGCTATGACGATATCGACATCGCCGGGAAGCGGCATCAACGCGAGGACTGGCTTGCCGCCATCTTTTTTCGCCTGCTCTTCGGAGAACAGTTCGACGTAATAGATGGTTGCGCCGGTGCGTTGCGCAACGCCGGGAACCGACGTGGTTTGCGCGATGTAGCCGTTGTTTTCGCCGAGATCGACGATCCAGTCGGCCAGCACGCCGCCGCCTTCACCGCCCATCGCGAGGATGGCTATCTTGATTGGTTTTTTGCTCATCTTTAAAACGCGTATTGGTCGATGCGGCGTTGGTCGCGCGCTTGCAGATAACCGATGACTTTGTCGCGAATTTTTGCGCGGAACTTGTCCCAGCCCGTCGGGTTGCTGATGATCTCGGCGCGATAGAACGAGGGGCACAGCACGGCGGCATGCGAGACCTCTCCGCACAAACCGCAACCGACACAGCTGTCGAGAACCGCCGCAATCGGATCGGTACGCAGCGGGTCCGGATTCGGTTTGATCGTGAGCGAGGGGCAGCCGGAAAGACGGATGCAGGAGTGATCGCCGGTGCAGGTGTCCGCATCGATACCGAATCGCTCGCGAACCACGCGCTCGCCTGCGGCAATCGCCTTGCGGACCTTCGGCTTTTCGCGTCGCTGCTTGTTCAGCATGCACTCGCTTTGCGCAATCAGTACCTTGGGACCCTTCTCTTCCGTGGTGAGCGCTTCGCGCAGCGTCGCCACCATGGTCTTCAAATCGTAAGTGCGACGAACCGTCTTGGCCCACTTCACGCCCACACCGCGTACCGCCTGCTCGATTGCATGGTTGGTGCTGCGGGTAGCGTTCTCTGCCTTGGACGACAGGATGTCCTGACCGCCCGTGGCCGAGGTGTAGCTGTTGTCGACCACGATGGTCAGGTTGTCGCTCTTGTTGAACACCGAATTCGCGATACCGCTGGTGAGGCCGTTGTGCCAGAAGCCGCCATCGCCCATCACGGAAATAGCGCGCTTTTGCGACGAAGGCATGTTCATTGCCGCAGCACTCGCCGCACCCAGACCGTACCCCATGGTGGTGTTGCCGAGGTTGAACGGGGGCAGGATCGAAAACAGATGGCAGCCGATATCGGCGCTCACGTGATGCTCGCCCAGCTCGCGCTCGACCAGTTTCATCGCGGTAAAGATGGGACGTTCCGGGCAGCCGGTGCAAAAGCCTGGAGGACGGCCTTGCACGCTGTCGCCGATGGGGGAAACGGGAACGAATTCGGGTTCGATCACCGCTGCCGCCATCGAGGCAGAAGCAGGAACGGGGGCAGAAGTGGGCGAGTAAGCGTTCGAAGGCGCTTCTGACATGGGCGTGCTTCCGCTCATCTGAATTTGAACCGGCGCTGCAGCAACCGGAGCGACAACTGGCGCTTCCGATGGCACGGGCGCAGCGACGGTTGCGGCTACAGGTGCTGAGACAGGTGCCGACATAGGGGCAGCCACCATAGGGATCACTTTACGAACCACAGGTGCGGGCTCGACGTGACCGTATTTTTCCAGGAACGCGCGGCAGCCCTTGAGCACCATTGCGGTCGTGTATTCGCCGGCCATGGTGAGCATGTCTTTGCCATGCAGAGCGGTGTCCAGGCCCTTGGCGCGCAGGATCATCGCGATGTTCTGCTCGACGAAATTCGGCTGGCCTTCTTCGACCAGAAGAACTGCCTTCTTGCCTTCGCAGAAGCGGATCACTTCTTCATCGACCACCGGATACGCCACGTTCATCACGTAGATCGGCACCTTGCTGTTGCCATAGGCATCGGCAATGTCGAGGTTGTTGAGTGCGCGTGCGAGCGTGTTGTAGCAACCGCCCTGAACCAGAATGCCGACATCGTTCATGTCGATATCGCTACCGGGGAAGAACTCGTTGATCTGGTTGTCCTGGATGTACTTGACCGCATTCGGCCAGCGCGAATCGATCTTCTCGTGCTCGTGCAAGAAGCTGGCGGGCGGCAACACGATACGGCTGACATCGCGCTGCGGATTCTCCATTGCTTCTTCGATGGTGAACTTGGCTTTCTTGTTGTCGGAGCAGACGAACTGTCCGTGCACGTGGCACGAACGGATTCGCAACTGCAGCATGACCGGCGTGTTGCTGGCCTCGGACAATTCGAATCCCTGCTTCACAGCCTTGGTGATGCTCTCCAGATTCGGACGTGGGTCGAGCATCCACATTTGCGATTTCATGGCGAACGCATGGCTGCGCTCCTGCATGATCGATGAGCCTTCGCCGTAGTCTTCGCCGACGATGATGAGTGCGCCACCCATCACGCCACCCGACGAGAGATTGGCCAGCGCGTCGGAAGCGACGTTGGTGCCGACCGGTGCCTTGAAGGTGACCGCGCCGCGCAGCGGATAGTTGACAGATGAAGCAAGCGTTGCCGCAGCCGTGGCTTCGCTCGCGCTGTTCTCGAAACGAATGCCGTATTCGGTGAGGATGTCCTGAGCGTCGGCCAGCACGTCCATCAGATGCGAGATGGGAGCGCCCTGATACCCGGCAACGTAGTTCACGCCGGACTCCAGCAACGCCTTGGTGACGGCCAGGATGCCTTCGCCGCTGAACACTTCACCCTCGGTCAATCGTAGTTTCTTGACCTCTTCTACGAACGATCTTTCAGCCATGGACTTCTTTCAGTGTGGGTTCGACTCACGCAATTACTCTTCGTAGCTCAATGCAATGGAACGGTGGCGCCATTGCGTTGCATAAGTCATGCCTTCAATGTAATTCCCGAGAGGAATTTGTCGATTGCTTTAGCAAATGCGTCGGGCATTTGGTCCGGCATCGGCACCATTCCCCCCTCGATCTCGATCAGCTGGCTTCCGGGAATCATGTTCACTACCTTCTGAGTATTCGGGTAGGCATGCGGATCCTTGGTCGCCGCGAGCACCAGTGTAGAAGATTTAACGAGCGGTGTTCGTTTTTCCATAGCGTAACGCCAGACTACTCGGTGCCCTTCCGCCGCCAGATTGCCCGCCCTCAGGAAATCCATGACGCAGCGGTCGAGCAGGTCGATGTCGCCCTCCGGATAAAACTGCTGGCGGCGAGCCCAGAGCTCGGTCAGATGGCTGCCGTTCGAACTGCGGGTGACGTCGTCGACGACCGGTTTGCCATCGTGCGCCTTTCGACCGGCCTCGTCGATGAACGGGCAGGACGACAAAATCAGCGCCGAAACTCGCTCTGGCTGGCTTGCAGCCATCTCATGGGCAATTACTGCACCGGTGTGATGCCCGGCAATTGCCACATTGCCCACTTCGAGTGCATCCAGCAGGTCGAAGGCGGCGACCGCCCAGCGCTCGATCGTGTTGTCGGCATACGGAAGCGGCTCGGAAGCTCCAAAGCCAACCGTATCCATGGAGATGACGCGGTACTTTTCGGCAAGAAGCGGAATCACATCGCGAAATTCGTCCCACGAACGCGGGGTCTGATGCAGCAGCAGCAACGGAAAACCTTCGCCGGCCGTTGCGATGTGAATACGCCCTGACCTGGTCTGAACATAGCGGCATTCGACTTTTTTACTCATTTCGCTTCACCTTTGCTGTCTATATCGATGGCCAGACGACCGCGGGTGACGCGACCGTTCTCGAGTTCTTTGTGCGCCATGGCAATGTCCGCAAGCGCATAAACGCCCGCGACCCGGGGCTTCAACACGCCTTCGTTCGCCAAGGCGGCAACTGCATTGAGCACATACGGCTTCTCGGTGATCATGGCGCGGCTCACTTTCACGCCGAACTCCTCGCCGCGATCGACGATGGGCGCGGCGGTGAGATACACCAGATGGCCGCCCTTGCGCAGAACCTTGTAAGAACGATCGTGGGTGTCGCCACCCATGACATCGAACACGATGTCGAGGTCGCGCAGTCGGGTGAAGTCGTCGGTGTCGTAGGCGATGGCTTCATGTGCGCCGAGCTGCTTCACGTAATCGATGTTGGTGGAGCGACATGTGGCCGTGACGTGCGCGCCCAGATGTCTGCAAAGCTGGATCATCAGGCTGCCGACTGCGCCAGCGCCGCCGTGCACAAGCACTTTCATGCCCGATTGCACTGCCCCGGTTTCCATGACAGGTATCCACGCGCTGAGCGCTGGCTGGAGCAGGATCGCGGCCTCGAACAAGGACAGATTGCCCGGGCGTGGCACCGCGCGATCGGCCTTGCAAATCACGCCTTCTGCGTAGGTTCCGTTTTGCGACGGCTCGGCCATCAGGCAGACCTTGTCGCCCGGCTTGAAGTGGGTCACTCCCTCGCCGACTTCATCGACGATGCCGACGCCATCGCGTCCGAGCACTTTGGGAAACGTCATCGCGAAATGCTTTTGCAAAAGCCCGGCGCGAAGTTTGGTGTCGATAGGCGCGACTCCTGCCGCCTGAAGCTTCACGCGCATCTCGCCAGCACCAGGCTTGGGCGTAGGCATGTCCGCCAGATGCAAGGCATCGGCGGGACCGTATTCATTCAACTCGATAACTTTCATGGACTGCTGAGGCTCGCTATCTGGTTATCTGGATATTCGATTTCGGAAAGTAAAAAGCCGACGATGCTTTATGCGGCCGTCGGCTTCTTGCGCATCAAAACTATGAGTACAGTTTTACGCAGGGATCAACGCCATCACGCGCAGCGGGCTGCCGGAGCCGTCCTTGATCTTCAGCGGAGCGGCGACGATCATCGCGCCGGTCGGAGGCAGTTGATCCAGGTTGGTCAGGCACTGCAGGCCGTACTTGTTCGCGCCGTGCATGAGGGTGTGGCAGGGATATGCCACGGGCCAGGCGTAAGACTGACCTGCATCGGTGTTGATGGTTTCGACGCCGAAGCCAAGAACATCACGTTCTTTCACCAGCCACTCGACGGTTTCCTTCGCAGGGCCAGGGGTGTGTGGGCCGTCTTCCTTGAAGTTGAGATACGCATCGGGCATGGCGCGCTTGGACCAGTCGGTGCGGAACAGCAGCCATGCACCCTTCGGGATCTTGCCGTGCTTGGCTTCCCACGCTTGCAGGAATTCGACGGTGAGCACGTAGTCTTCGTTCTTCGCAACTTCTGCCGATGCGTCGATCACGACAGCGGGCGCCATGAATGTCTTCAGGTTGATCGTGTCGACGGTGTTGTTCGGATGATCCTTGCCGGTGACCCAATGCACTGGTGCATCGAAGTGGGTACCGGTGTGTTCACCCATGGTGAAGTTGTTCCAGTACCAGCCCGGGCCCTTCTCGTCGTAATGAGAAATCTTTTCCTGCTTGAACGCCCAGACCTGACCGAACTCGGGCGGAAGAATCAGCGCAGGGAATTCTTCCGACAGCGTGTGGGTCAAGTCGACCATGCGGATCGATCCACCGGCGATAGCTGCGCCGAAATCGGCAATCAAGTTCGTGCTCATGGCTTTGTTCCTGTTTGAAGTGGGGGTGTCGTTGGGTGAGTAAAAATCGTTGTTCGTCTTGGCAGATGGCGCATCGCGAAGAGCAGCGTTGGCTTGCGCGAAGCCGCTGACCACGACATCGGTATCGTTAGCAGCAACGACCATGCCATAGCCTTTGCTGCGCGAGTCGATAGCTGATTGAATCGAGCCGGTGAAAATGCCGCAAGGCAGCGACACATCGTCGCAAGCCTTTTTGATCGCAGCGCAGGCCGCTTCATGTTTGGCGCGATCGCCATCCATGGTGCCGAGCGACAGGGCCAGATCGCCAGTGCCGATGAAGACCAGATCGATGCCGCGATACGCCGCAATTGCACGTGCATTCGCCAGACCTTCTGCAGTCTCGATCATCAGCATCACTGCAATGTCCTTGGAGCCTTTGACGTAGGCGCCGAAGTTCATCAGCGGGCGCACGCCGCCGCCGGAACGAATTCCATGCGGCGGGTACTTCGCGTACGAGATCGCGCGCTTCGCGTCTTCGGCAGTTTCGATCAGCGGGATCATCACGCCCTCTGCGCCGGCGTCGAGCGCAGTGCCGACTGCAAGCGCGGAATTTTCTGCCGTGCGCACGATCACCGGGATGTGTTCGGGAACGATGCCTATAGCGGCTTCGAGCTCCTTGCGCTCCCACAAACCATGTTGCAGGTCGAGCACAATTGCATCCGGCTTCGCGCGAACGGCGGCTTCGACAAGGGCGACGGACCCGAGGTTGAGCCAGGTCAGCGCGATGCAATCGCCACGTGCGATTCGCGCTTTGAGTGTGGGTCGTTCAGGGTTGAACATAAGTGTCTCTTGTTGGCTTTCGGCTAGTGGCTTCGGTGTGTCTTTTGCCAGGACTAGCCGACTTCGTGATACGCGCCGTCCGAATACACGAGCGACTTGGCGGTTGAATTCGAGAAGTGAATGTCGAGCACGGTGCCGATCACGATGTGATGCGTTGCCCAATCGTGCACATGCGAAACCTCGCATTCGAACGACACCCGCGATCCGGTCAGCAGCGGCACTTCGGTGTCATCGACACGATGCCAGTTGCCGTAGATGAATCGGCCGGTCCCGCGAACCGGCAGTTGTCCGCCGAACGCTTTCGCGACATCGATCTGGTCTGCGCCGAGCACGTTCACGGAGAAACGCCTGCTTTTCACAAGAGAGGGCGCCATCGATGCGCTGCGATTCACACAAACCAGAAGCGACGGTGGATCGGCAGTTAACGACGACACGGCAGTAGCGGTCATCGCAATAGGCGCGCCGTCGACGCCGTAAGCGCCGATGACGCAGACACCACTCGTCAATGCACGCATGCCCTGCTTGAATCGAGGGCTGCCCGACGACTTGACCTTCGCCTCGGGGGCCGGGGTCGGCGTCTCGATCGGCGTCGATTCGGGAGCTGCTGCGGTCATCGGTTTTCCTTAGACCACCCGCAGGCCGGCCTGCTTCATCAGCGGCAGAACGCGATCGCAGAAAAAGGGCAGCTCGTAGGTGTAGTTCACGAACGTGAGCGCCGATCCGGCATAACCCTGATTCGAAATCTTGATCATGTCGTCGACGATCTTTTCGGGCGTGCCAACCAGCGGGAAGGTGCCTGCACCACCGGCAAAACGTTTTCGATAGATGTTGAAATCATTCTTGTCGTGCGAGTTCGCGAACTCTTTTTTCTTCGCCATGTGCGTATCGACCGCGCCGTGATCGGCCTGCGTCACCGCATATTTTTCGTAGTATTCGTCGGCTTCTTTTTGCGTCTCGCGGCACACCACATGGCACACCGTGTAGATACCGACCTCGCGACCTTGAAGTGCCGAACGCTGGCGAATGTCGTCGATATGTTTTTTACCGTCGTCGATTTCCGAAAAGGTCGAGAAAAGGAAGTCGCAGTTCTTGGCTGCGAAGTCGCGGCCCGGCGCGCCGAACGCCGCGTTCATCGTGAGAGGACGCGGCACCTGAATGCTGGCCGGACGACTCACGACACCCTTCAAGTCGTAAAACTTGCCGCTGAAATCGAAGGGTTGCGCGCCTCCGTAGCAGCGCTCGATGATCTCGAGCCACTCTGATGCCTGGCCATAAGCGTCGTCGCTCAGCTTCGCGCCGAACATCGCGAATTCATCCGGGTTCCAGCCACACACGATGTTCAAGCCCGCCCGTCCACCGCTGATGTGATCGACCGTCGCCAATGCTTTCGCGGCGTACACCGGATGAACCAGCGGCACATGCACCGTCATGAACAGTCCGATCTGCTCGGTCACTGCCGCCAGACCTGCGGCCCAGGTGAAGGTCTCGAACGACCATTCGCGAACCTGGTTCTTTCCGCCGAACCCTTTCCAGCGAGCGATCGGAAGAAAGAACTCCAGCCCGGCACGATCCGCAATTCCGACCGATGCGAGGTTGTCGTCCCAGCGAGCGCGCCAACGCTCGGCCACATCGGTAATGGCAAGCCCGCCGTCTGCATTGGCCGAGAACACCCCGAGTTTGAATTTATTCGGGCCTTTGAGCGGATGCAGTTTGTTCATGCAGACATTTCCTGTGGAACTGATTGGCCCGAACCGCCTGCGCCATTCGACGATGCAGATGCTGCGGCTTCGGACGCTTGAATCTCGGCTTGCCGGGTGAAGAAGAAACCTTCTTCGGCAGAAATCATGAAATCGACCATGCGGGAGCGCGCAAGCTCTTCGTTGCGGGTCATCAAGGCTTCGTACAAGCCTTCGAGTCCGTTGGTCACGGTGCGACGAATCTGCTCGTCGCTCAAAGTCTTGAGGCGCACGGTTTGAACGTGATCGACGAAGCGGGCGATGGTGTCGGCTAGTCGCTTGTTGCGAACCCGGCTGAGCCATGCATGACGAAACGCCATATTGGCCTCGGTCATGAGTTCGCCGTCGTTGTCCAGATTGGCTTTGCGCGCCAGCAGAATTGCTTTGGTGAGCGCCTCCGCAGCTTCACCGTCGATTGTTTTTGCGACGCTGGCAATCGCTTGCGGCTCCAGCATGCGGCGCACTTCGAAAATGTCGCGGACGTCGTCCAGGCTCAGAACCGGTCGCACGAACCCACGCGTGGTTCCTACGAGATAGCCCTCGTTGGCAAGGCGCAAAAGCGCGTCGCGAGCCGGCATGCGCGAGGTGCCGTACTGCTCGGCCACCTCCAGATCGATCAGGCGTTCGTCCGGACCCATGGGAATTTTTTGCAGGCGCGACCGCAGTTCCGCATAAATGCGGTCGCTCAAATTGCCTTCGCGCTTGAGCACGCGGACGGTCGATTCTTTGCGGGTCGTTGCCATAAATAATTAAGCTGGATAAGCTGACAGGATCCAAAACCGGCCCATAAACAGCATTTCGAATTCAGTATACCAAATACTGTTTACTCAAAAAACCTGTTGATTTAAACATACCACCGCAGGAAATGCTCACTTATGGTGCATAACGCACCAAAAATAAAGTCGCGAAAGCACTTTCATTGCGAAATCGAATTCAGTATATTGATTGTGCATTCAGAAATTTGCAATTCTTTTTTCATCAACCCTTTGATCGAAATCCTGACCATGACCGACTCCCTACGCTCACCGACCAAACTGTCCGAGGCCGATGCATCCACCGCTTCGCACGACTCCGCTCGCCGCCGTCTGCTGTTGGGCTCGCTCGCCGCTGGCGTCGGCGGCCTGTTGCCCTGGGAAATGGCAAACGCGCAGATCGTCGACAAATCCACTTTGACCATTGCCTACCCGGTCGATGTGCCGACCTGGGATCCGGGCGCAGTGTCGATTCCGACTATTCAGGCGATCTACGCATCGGTTTTCGATTCGCCGCTGCGTTATTCGGCGCAGCTCAAGCTGCAGCCGCGTCAGTTCAAGGAATGGAAGTGGGCCGACTCCAAAGCCACTCGCCTCGAAGTCACCTTGCGCGATGACATCGTCTATCACGATGGCACCAAGATGACGATGGACGATGTGAAGTTCAGCCTGGCCGAGCGCGGAAAAGCCGACAAGCGCTTGCTGGTTGGCGCAATGCTCAACACCGTGACCGACGTCGAAGTGCAATCGCCGACCAAAGGCGTGTTCGTGCTGTCCAAGCCGACACCGGCATTCCCGATCTACCTGGCGTTTCTTTGCGGCTACATCATTCCCCGCGAGTACTTCACCAAGGTTGGCGCCGAGGGTTTCAACGCCAAACCGATCGGCGCAGGTCCTTACAGGATGGTCGAGCATCAACGCGGATCGCGCATCGTGCTCGAAGCATTCGACAAATATTGGGGCGGCGCACCCCCGATCAAACAGGTGGTGTTCCAGATCGTTCCCGAACCTGCAGCACGCGTGGCGTTGGTCGAATCCGGGCGCGCGCAGTTCGCATCGCAACTGCCGCTGCGTGAAGTACAACGCCTTGCATCGAAGACCGGCATCCTGACCAAGATCTACCCGTTCTCCGAGGTCTACATGCTTCGCATCCCGAACTATGTGAAGGGCATGGAGAACGACCACATCCGCGCTGCAATGCATTTGTCGATCGACAAGGCAGCACTGTCCAAGGCGTTCTACGGCGGTGTCGCAAAACCGCTGTCGGTCATGACACCCGAAGGCACGCCATCGTATGTTCCCGAATTCAAATATCCGTTTGACAAGAACAAGGCCATCGCCGAGATGAAGGCGGCGGGTTATAGCCCCAGCAATCCTTTCAAGATGACCTTCCTGTCCACCAACGGCCTGTTCCCGAGCGACTACGACGTCGCACGCGCGATCACGCAAATGTGGAAAGCAGTCGGCATCGAAGCGACCATCGAAGAAACCACTCCTGCCAAACTCGTCGAAGCCGCGCAGAACGGCAAGCTCACCGGACCGCTGTTGTACAGCTGGGCCAACAGCACTGGCGATCCGGAAAACTACGCCGGCCGCATTTTCGATCCGCGTCTGCGCTTCGCGACCTGGAAAGACATGGCTTTGTCGCCCCGCATCGATGGACTCATGACCGAGACCGACGAAGCGAAACGCATGGCCGGGTACAAGGCGCTCAACGTCGAATCGTCGGAAAAATCCTGGGCGATTCCGCTGCTGCAAGCCGCGGCCACAGTGGCTTACTCGCCGCAACTCGCACCCACTCTGTTCGAGAACGGCTACATCCTGCCCGCAGAGATGAAATACCGTTAATCGACACATTCAATCGAACGATACGAGTCCGGCCGCAGCTCTCATCAGAGTCGTGTCCGGACTCTTTTTTCTTTTCTCTCCATGACAACTCAAGCAATCAGCGAACTCGTCTCTGCGTTCGCAGAAGGCATCGTCTTCACCGGCGACGCCATTCAAGAAAAATACTGGCACGACTGGAGCGGCCTCGATCCGATCAAGCCGCTCGCACTCATCAAGCCCCGATCCACCGAAGACGTATCGACCGCGCTCAAGCTGTGCAACAAGCTCGGCATCGCCATCGTTCCGCAGGGCGGCCTGACGGGACTCGCGGGCGGTGCGCATCCTGTCGAAGGTGGCGTCGTTATTTCGATGGAGCGCATGACCGCCATCGAAGAGGTCGACACTGTGATGGGCACCATGACTGTGATGGCCGGCGCGATTCTGGAAGAAATCCAGATCGCGGCGGAAGCTGCCGGCATGTACTTTCCGCTCGATTTGGGCGGACGCGGATCGTGCTCCATAGGCGGCAATATTTCGACCAACGCCGGCGGCAATCGCGTGATTCGCTACGGCATGGCGCGAGAGCAGGTGCTCGGTATGGAAGTGGTGCTGCCGGACGGCACCATCGTGAGCACGCTCAACAAGATGATCAAGAACAACGCGGCTTATGACTTGAAGCAGCTGTTCATCGGATCCGAAGGCACGCTCGGCATCGTCACGCGTGCCGTGTTGCGGCTTCAGGCCAAACCGATTTCGGTCGCGTCGGCCATGTGCGGATGCCCCGACTTCGAAGCGGTCATCTCGCTGCTTCAAGCCACGCGCGCCAAGCTCGGCCCCTCGCTTACCGCATTCGAAGTCATGTGGCCCAGCTTCGTCGACACCATGACCGGCGGACTACCTGCGCTGCGCAAACCCTTCTCGGAAAAACACGGCATCTACGTGCTGATCGAAGCGAGCGGATTTCGCGAGAACGCAGCCACCGAAGACCTCGAAGCGTGTCTCGGCTCGGCAATCGAAGACGGCATCGTCGCCGACGTTGTGATGGGCGCATCGGATCGCGATTCGCAAGCGCTTTGGGCGATACGCGACAGCGTGTCGGAATACACACGCGTGCTGGGCAAGATCATCGGATTCGACATCGGACTGCCGACGGTACTCACAGGTGACGTGGTCAAGCGAATCGACACCGATGTGAAAGCGAAGTTTCCGGATGCGCGCGTTCTCACCTACGGACATATCGGCGACAGCAATCTTCACGTGGTGATCAACGTCCCGTCTGCCGGTACGCACCAGCCCGAGGAAGAAGTCGACGAGATCGTCTTCGCGATCGTGCGCAGCGTGGGTGGCACGATCTCGGCAGAGCATGGAATCGGCGTGATCAAGAAGCCGTACCTGCACTACACGCGCAACGAGGAAGAGCTTGCGCTGATGCGTCGGATCAAGGCAATGCTGGATCCGAACAACGTGTTGAATCCGGGTAAGGTTCTTTAATAGCGAGTCGGAAGATCGATTGCATCGCTTATGCTGATGCGATCGATCAACATCCATTGCAGGACCCGACATGCTTCAACTGCGCCCCGGCTGCGAATGCTGCAACCGCGACCTCCCGCCTGAATCACTCGACGCGCGCATCTGCACATTCGAATGCACCTTCTGCGTTGAATGTGCCGAAGCAAAACTCAATAGCGTTTGCCCCAACTGCGGCGGCGAGTTGATCCGGCGTCCGAGACGTCCTGCAGCGAAACTCGACAAATTCCCGGCATCTACCACCCGCGTTTTCAACCCTGAAGGTTGCGCTTCTTGAACACTGCCAAAAGCTCGGTCGCGTGGCTTGTCGGCGTAGCACCGCTGGGTGTGCTGTTCTGGCCGATGTACGCCGGACTCTTCAGCATGTATACGGAAGGTAGCAAGCACTCCGCTAGCAACGGGGGAACATTCGTTGCAGTCACCATGTTCCTGATTGGATTGATAGGGCACGCAGGCATCCTGATTTTTCGCGGGCGGACCATGCCGTGGATCGGCGCCGTAGCTGCAGGGTTCGGGTTCTCCGCAGTCCTGCTGATCGCGACCACTGTCCTGCTTCTCGTTCCCTCGTTTCTCGGACCGTCGCTAGGCATGAAAACCTCGACTTTTCATTCGCTGTTTGCGCCGTCGGTCATGTTGCCCCTCGCATTCATCCTGGGCATCGTTCCTTCTCTAGCGCTCAGCGATTCTCGAGAAAACCGGACCCGCTACCACTCATGACATCGACCACACCTCATCCACGCTGGACCATGCTCGCGACGATCCTCGCATCGAGTCTGGCATTCGTGGACGGATCGGTGATCAACGTCGCGCTGCCATCGATCGGTCACGGACTAGATGCAAGCGCGGCCGACCTGCAGTGGACGATCAACGCGTATCTGTTGCCGCTTAGCGCGCTGATACTGTTAGGCGGTGCGGCTGGCGATAGATTCGGCAGACGCCGCATGCTGCTCATCGGCCTCGTCATATTTGCTCTCGCATCGATTGCATGTGCCCTCGCGCCATCGCTTGCCGTGCTGCTTCCTGCACGCGCAGTGCAGGGCGTCGGTGCCGCGATGCTGATGCCGAACAGCCTCGCCATCCTCGGCAACGCGTTCAGCGGCGAGCAACGCGGACGCGCCATCGGCACCTGGGCTGCAGTCGGCGCAATCGCCGCGGCTGTGGGCCCGCCACTGGGCGGATGGCTGGTCGAGGTGGCAGGCTGGCGCACTATTTTTTACATCAACATTCCTTTGGCCATCGGCGCATTCCTGATCGCTTCGCGATACGTGCGGGAAAGCGGCGACGGCGACCGGCCGCTCGACTGGCTCGGCGCCCTCACGGTCACATCTGCATTGGGTGCGCTCACCTGGTCGCTCACACGATGGTCGAGCAATCAGTCGGCCGATAACTGGGTATGGATCGGCACCTTCATTGGCGTCGCGTTGCTCGCATTGTTCCTGTATGTCGAAGGTCGTTTGAAGAACGACGCGATGATGCCGCTAACACTTTTCGGATCGAAGGAATTCGTCGGCCTCACGCTTCTCACGTTTCTGCTTTACAGCGCACTCGGTGGCGTCTTCGTGCTCGTGCCCTACATGCTGATCGAAGCTGCGCATTACTCGCCTGTGCAAGCCGGAGCTGCCCTACTTCCGTTCTCCGTCATTCTTGGAACCGTATCGCGCCCCATGGGGCGTCTGAGTGAAAAAACCGGTCCTCGCTGGTTGCTCACCATCGGCCCGATCGTGACCGCCGCAGGTTTCGCCGTGTTCGCGTCGTTCGATCCGCAATCGAGTTACTGGAAAAGCGTTTTTCCCGCGATGGTCGTCATTGCGGCCGGAATGGCTTGCGCAGTCGCACCGCTCACTTCCGCCGTGCTGTCTTCGGTCGACGACAAGCACACGGGAACTGCGTCCGGGTTCAACAGCGCTATTGCACGGACAGGCGGATTGATTGCCACCGCTCTTGCGGGCGCGGTCATCGCGCACACCGGCGCAGAACTGACCGGCGCGTTTCGCATTGCCGCGCTGACCGGTGCTGCGCTTGCCTTCGCATCGGGTCTGGTCGCATATTTTTCATTGCGTGGTTCAGAAAAATTGACGCCGAACAAATAGGCTTTCACACAACTTCATGGAGCTTCACATGCGACTCATCGGTAAATGGAATTTTTTATTGGCATTGCTGGCGGGTGCCGCATCGAGCTCGGGCGTGTGCGCCGAAGAAATCAAGGTACTCACCACCGGCGCGTTCAAGCAAGTCGTCGTCGCTATGGTTCCCGTTTTCGAATCGCGCACCGGCCATAAAGTCATCGTCGATAACGACACCGCAGGAGGCCTAGCGAAGAAGATCGATGCGGGCGAGACCTTCGATGTCGTGGTCCTCACACCAAGCCTCATCAAGGAGATGGTGGGCAAGAACAAGGTTGCAGCCGATAGCGTCGCGAACCTCGCCCGCGTGGGTGTAGGGGTGATGGTGCCGACCGGTGCTCCGATGCCTGCGATAGGAACTGTCGAAGAGTTTCGCAAGACTTTGCTCGACGCCAAGAATGTCGCCTACATCGATCCCGCATCGGGCGGATCGAGTGGCATCTACCTGGCGCAGCTCTTCAAGCAATGGGGCATCGACGCTCAAATCGCACCCAAGGCTGTTCTAGTGAACGGCGGGTATGTGGCAGATCGATTGGTGAAAGGCGACGCAGTGCTCGGCATTCACCAGATCAGCGAGATCGTTCCGGTGAAGGGAGTGACGCTTGTCGGCCCCTTGCCTGCCGCGATTCAGAACTACACCGTGTACGCCGCAGGCGCTTCGCTGACAACGCCACGTAGCGCTACCGCACGTGCCTTCCTCGACCTGCTCAAAAGTGCGGACACCGCCGTCATCCTTAAAGAGAAGGGCATGGAAGTAGTCGCCGCCCAATAAGACGGCTCACCGGTCAGTGAGCATCGAGTCCCATCGGGAACGGCCAGTCCGATCCGTACACGACTTTGTCCTCTCCGAAGATCTGCTTCGCGAATGCAAGGGTCTGCGGGTCGTGTGCAATGCAATCGGCGTAGAAGCGTTTTGCGGCCTGTAGCGGACGCTCGACGATCAGATCGACACCCGGTCGTTCGGTGTCGAATCCGCGCTCCAGCCTGCCAACCAGCGACGTGAAGATGCCGCCCGCGTGCGCAAGACAGAATCGAATCGACGGATATGTCGATGGGATGTTCGCCATGACCAGATGTGTTGCCGCAATGCCTGTTTCCACTGGATTGCCGACCAGGTTCTCGAGGTAGAACTTGGCGAGACGCGGATCGGCGCAGGTGCCCGGATGCATGAACACGAACGCCTTCTTCGCTTCGCAGAACTCCCAAAGCGGGACATACCTCGAGTCGGAGTAAACGATGCCCGGATGACCGCCGGCGGCGAGTGCGATGCCTTCGTACTTTCCCTGCTCGTAGTCGGACATGAGAGCCTCGAACAACGATGGATGCTCCAGCGGCACATAGAACAAGGCGCCGAATCGTCCATCGCTTTTCTCTGCAATCGAGAGCAGTTCAGCGTTTGAATAACGAACCCATTCGAGCGATTGCTGTGCAGACAGATCCTGCCTATAGAGCGGTGGCGGGATCGACACCAGCGAGCGCTTCACGCCAACCTTGTCCATTCGCGCAATTAGCTTCTCTGGATGAAACAGACTCTTCATTCCAACCTTGTGGCCATCAAGCGAAAGCGCTTCGGTCTTCTCGTCCCAAGTCACTGCGTTCAGTGCTGCGAGCTTGTCCGGATTGATGGGGGCGAGATGCGTGTGAACATCGAGGTCGATCATGATTTGCCTGTCCGCTAAAAATTATTTCGGCTCGAAGTTGCCGTTCATTTCCTTGCCCCAGAACTCGGGCGCCCAGTCCGGCCAGATATACGGCAAACCGTTCCAGTCTCGCGTTTGCCAGGCCTCGCTGATCTTGTCCATGTCGGTGTAGTACTCGACCCAGCTTCCCCACGGGTCGCGCACGTAATAGAACAGGTTCGATGCGAGCGCATGACGTCCCAAACCGAAGCCCTCGGTGTAACCCGCCTTGCGCATCTGCATTGCGCCGAAGCCGATGTCGTCGATGCTTTCGACGTAGAAGCTGCCGTGTTGGAAACCGCGGTGCGTGCTCGGAATCAGGCCGAAGCAATGGTGATCGCGAATGCCTGTGCCGCCCGACAGAAAAGCGACCTTGCCTGGTACTTTGTCGGTGATGCGAAGTCCGAGCACATCGCAGAAGAATGCTTCGACCTTGTCGTAGTCGTGCGTGAACATGAGCATGTGGCCGAGTTTCTGCGGGCGTATGTCCCGATTCAGTTCCTGCCACAAGTGCCTGTCGACACGCGGCTGCACCAGCACCGCTTCCATCGCTGTCAACGGCGGCGCAACTTCGACCGGCACCAGATTGATCCAGGTTCCCCAGGGATCCTGAAACCAGAGGCCGTCGCGAATTGCACCGAACGGAGGCGACACCACACTCAAGCCGACGCTCTTGATCTGCTCGGCAAAACGAGCCATATCGTTTTGATCGATGGCAAAAGAAAGATGGTGAAGTCGTTTCACACCGCCCTTCACCAGGACGATTTCGGGTGGACTCGCATGATTGGTTCGCATCTGCACCACGTCGCCGATCGGATCGGGCGTGAGGCCGAAGGTGGTGTAGAACTTCTCTGCGACCGCCACGTCTGGAACTTCCAGACCGTAGCCGGCAAGGTGATGTACTCGTAGGGTTTCCATCGCGATTTCTTCTATGTTTGAGGTTCAGTCGGACTACCTGTCAGCAGTGTCCGATCAATCGGGGATCACTGCAATCGCGCTGATCTCGATCAGGTATTCGGGGCTCACCATTTTCGCGACCTCGACCATGGTCGATGCCGGGACCGGTGCGTGGAAATACTCGCGACGAATCTTGTGGATCTTTTCGAAGTGCTCGATGTTGCGTACGTAGACATCCACGCGGCAGATATCTTCCAGCGAGCTTCCCGCGGCTTCGCATGCGGCCTTCAGGTTCTCGCACACCTGACGCGTCTGCACTTCGATATCGCCGATGCCGGCAATCGTTCCATCCTGCGTACGTGCGGTCATGCCCGAGATGAAAAGCAATCGGCCTTTCGCTTCGGTGACTGTGGCTTGAGAGAAGTGGCCGTTTGGCTTCGCGAGTTTGGGCGAGGTGACTTGTTGTTTCATGAGGTTCTTTCGTCGAATTTGAAAAAGCTCGCTCAACCGAACGAGATAGGCGGGTTCAAGCCGCTGCCTAGTTTGTTCAACGTGTCGATCAGCGTCTGCGGAATCGGGCATTTCGCCTCGCGTTGCTTGCGACGCGCGCGCTCCAGATCACCTGGAGCAAAGATCGTGTCGATACCGGGAGCCGTGGCCGAGTTACGAATTTGCTGAGCGAACGAGGTAACTTCTTTGCCGATGCCTCCACCATCGCTCAAGGCTTGAGCATTGATGGCGATGAACGCATGCGAGCAGTCGTACTGCTGGTTGCCAGGGCCGTACAAGGGCTTCACGGCAGATCCGAATGCACCGTTGGACATGGCGCCGCAAAGCAGATCGATAGCCACTGCGAGACCGAATCCTTTGGGTCCGGCAGCTGGAAGCAGCATTCCCTTGATTGCATCTGCGGCATTGGTGGTCGGGTCGCCCGCCTCGTTCGTGGCCCAACCAAGAGGGATCGGCTCGCCCTTTGCGTCTGCAATGCGAATCTTGCCCATTGCGCTCGCGCTCATGGCCATATCGACGACGAGCGGAAGGCCTTCTGCGGAAGGAAACGCAATTGCCAATGGGTTATTGCCGACCAGACGCTCGGCTCCACCGGGCGCAGGCATCAACGGCCGCGTGTTCGACATCGCGACGCCTACCATTCCCTTGGATGCAAACTGCTTAGCCCAGAATGCCGCAGTGCCGAAGTGAAATCCGTTGCGCACTGTGACCATCGCGATGCCATGCTTCTTCGCGCGTTCGATCGCGATGTCGACCGCCACCTGAGACGACGCCTGTCCGAGCGAATGGTTGGCGGTCATCACGACGAGTGCACCGAGGTCATCGACGATCTCGGCTTTTGCGTTCGCGTTAACACCACCGGCCGCCAGATGCTCGACATAAAGTGGAACCAGTGCCACACCGTGCGACGAAACACCTTCGACTTCTGCCGATATCAGCGAGCTCGCGGTGACTGCCGCGTCTTTTTCGGAGACTCCGTTTGCCCGAAGCAGCGCGGCGATGCCCGCTTGCAAAGCAGGAACGTCGAGCAGCGGATCTTTGCCGGCGCTCAATGGGCATCCTTTTCGTCGGTGTACCAATCCGGCTTTTGTGGATAGTGCGGGCCGTCGTAAATCTCGACCACGATGGTTTCTTCGTGAGCGATGGTCGGGCCGTGAACGTTGCCCTTCGGATTGCAATAGAACGAGCCTGCAACCAGGGTCACGCCGGTCGATGTGTACTCATACTTGCCAGACAGGCAGAACATCGACTGATTCGAAGCATGCGAATGCGGCTGAGGAATTCCCGAGCCCTTGTCGAACTTGATCAGCGCGACGGTTGCGCTGGTATCCGGGTCTCGAAACAGCAACTTTTCGTGCACGCCCTTGAGCGATTTTTCACGCCAGGGCATCGATGCGGTCTGCAAAAGAATCTCGGTGAGATTCGGTGATTTCAAAGTGTTTGATTCCATGGTCATCGTCTCTTTCTGTTGGCTACACTATCTGATATATCTCTGAAAAAAGAATGGACAAGTCCTCATCCGAACGCCCGATGCCGCTGGCCGAACGTGCATACGTCGAGCTGAAAGCAAAGATCCTGACGCTGCAACTTCGCCCCGGCGCGTTCCTCAACGAACTCGCCTTGAGCGAGATGCTCGGCATCGGCCGCATGCCGGTGCATCAGGCGGTGCATCGGTTGAAAGCCGAAGGTCTTGTAGAAGTGATTCCGCGCAAGGGACTGGTCATTCGGCCCGACTCGCTCAAAGACATGCTCGCCCTGCTGGAGGCACGCCTTGTCATGGAACCGAACATCACTGCGCTCGCCGCGGAGCGTGCGACCAAGGAACAGGTTGCGCAACTGAAGAAGCTGATTACCGAATCGAAGCGCATCGTGAACCAGAGCGAGCGCATGTCGTTCATGAAACTCGATCGCAGTTTTCACGGCTTGATTGCAGAAGCAGCGGGCAACAAAATTCTTGCCGACGCGCAACGCCCTATGCACGAACGCTCCGAGTTGATCTGGCACTTGCGCGTGATGAAAGAGGATGGCCTCATCATCAATCAGCGTGAGCACATGCATATCTACTCTGCGGTCGCCGAGCATGATGCGAACGCGGCTCGCAGCGCGATGGAAGAGCATCTTCATTCGCTTCACAACCGGATCCTCGCGGGTTCGATGGACATCTGATCTTCTCCTCGTCTTTTCATCAGTCGAGGCGAGCACCCGAAGTCTTGACCACTTCTTTCCACTTCAGGTTTTCTGCCTTGATGTAAGCATCGAACTGCTGCGGAGTATTGGGGCGAACTTCTACGCCGCCGTCCAGAAATTTCTTTTTCGTTGCGGGCGCATTCAAGGTATCTCTAATGGCAGCGCTCAATGCGTTCACCACCGCAGGCGGAGTGCCTGCAACCGTTGCGACTCCGAACCACGGCGTGGCGACGAACCCGGGAACGCCCTGCTCTGCGACCGTCGGAATGCTCGGGTCGCCCACGATGCGGTCGGCCTCCGCGACCGCAATCGCACGCAAAGCGCCGCTCTTCACATGCGGCAGGCTGCTCGCGGCGTTGTCGAACATCATCAGCACATGACCCGCGAGCACTGCGTTCAACGCAGGCGCGCTTCCGTTGAACGGAACATGCGTGGCAGGAATGCCTGTGCGCGACTTCAACAGCTCCATGGCCAGATGCCCTGAAGACGCGTTGCCTTGCGACGAGTAGGTGGACTTATCGGGATTGGCTTTGATGTACGCGATGAGTTCCGGCAGCGTCTTCACCGGGAGACTCTGATTGACCACCAGAACAAGAGGCGCAACGCCCGCAAGCGACACCGGCGCGAACGCCGTGTGCGCATCGAACGGCTGCGACTTGAACAGGCTCTCGTTCACTGCGAGCGGCCCCGGCGCGGACATCAACAGCGTGTAGCCGTCGGGCGCGCTTTTGGCGACGATGTCTGCGGCCAGATTTCCATTGGCACCAGGCTTGTTGTCGATGACGACCGGTTGACCGAACTTTTGCGTGAGTCCAAGTCCAATTTCACGCGCGAGCAAGTCTGCGGTGCCGCCCGGCGGATAGCCAACCACGAATCGAATCGGCTTCGTGGGGAACGTCGGCGCAGTAGATTGGGCCTGTGCAGTCGCACCCGAGCCGATGCCGATTGCAATCAGGACAAGTGAGAAAAAAGATGAGACTCGACGCATGAATGACTCCATTTGTATTTCAGTGTGTAGCCGGCGTTGGCGGCAGCCACGGAGACAGCAATTTCTCGACGATCACCACCAGCAGGTATGCAAGCATGCCGAGCACCGACAACGCGAACAGCGCGGCGAATGCGAGCGATGTGTTGATCTGCGAAGTGGCGCTCAGCAACAGGAATCCAAGGCCGTCGCTTGACCCCACGAACTCGCCGATGACGGCACCGATGACAGCCAAGGTAACCGCTACTTTCGCTCCGGTGATTACGAACGGAAGCGCCGCAGGAAACTGCACCATGTAGAAGGTCTGCCAACGTGACGACTTCAGGCTTCGAGACAACTCCATCAGATCGCGCGGCGTCGACTGAAGGCCGGCGGCAGTGTCGACGACGATGGGAAAGAAGGCGACCAGCCAGGCAATTGCGAGCTTGGATTCCATGCCAGTGCCCAGCCACACCAGAAGAATCGGTGCGAGTGCAACCTTGGGCACAGCTTGAAGCGCCACGAGCAGCGGGTAGAACATCAGGTGGATCCACCGAAAGCTCGACACTGCCACTGCAATCGGTATGCCGAGCAGCAACGCCAGAAAGAAGCCGTACATGGTCGCCTTCATGGTGACCCAACCTTCTTCCAGCAAGGCAGGCCAGAACTTCACCAGGGCCGCCAGGACGTTTGCAGGAGTTGGCAGCACTGCCTGCGGAATTTTCCACAGCATGCATATCAACTGCCACACGGCAAGTACAAGAACCAGCCCCGCTGCGGGCCACATGATCCGTCCGAAGAAATCTCGATTCATCACGCCGCCTCCATCGCTGGCACGATGCCTAGCGCTTCGCTGGCTTTGCGTTCTGCAGAGGTGAACTCCGGACTGAACTTGATCGCCTGATTCCGCTTCACCGGAAACTTCACGTCGATTTCCAGAGCGATCTTCGCCGGGCGCTTGCTGAACACGAGCACCTTATCCCCGAGATACACGGCTTCTGCAATCGAGTGCGTCACGAACAGAACGCTTGCGCCAGTCTCATCGCGCACCTTCAACAAAAGATCGTTCATTTCCAGGCGTGTGAGTTCGTCGAGCGCGCCGAATGGCTCGTCCATCAGAAGAAGTTTCGGGGAATGAATCAACGCGCGGCACAAGGCGACACGCTGCTGCATGCCGCCCGATAGCTGATGCGGGCGCGATTGATGGAAGTCTGCCAAGCCCACCATACCCAGCAATTCTTTCGCGCGATCGCGAGCCGCCTTATCGTTGCGATGCAAAACGTCCATCGGAAATAGCACGTTGTCGAGAACCGTTCTCCAGGGCATCAAACTTGGTGCCTGGAACACGAATCCGTAGTCGCTGTACGGCCCGTCCACATCGACATCGCCTATTCGGATGGAGCCCGATGTCTTGTCGATGAGACCTGCGACCATACGAAGCAATGTGGTCTTGCCGCAGCCGCTCGGGCCGAGCAGCGCGACGATGTCGCCGCGCTCGAAATCGAAGCTCGCATCTTCGAGAGCGACCATTCCTCCCGAGTCTTTAGTCGCCTTCGACATAAAGACTTTGCGCACGTTGCGCACTTCCCCATAAGACATCGACCGCTCCCTTAATCACTGTGTCGTCGCTGCTGTCATCGGCGCAGTTATCGCTACTGCTATCGATGGCGTAATCGACGTTTTTACTGCGGCAGTTTTTTGTTGCTTTGTAAAAACTCAGTGATATATTAGCAGACATGTTAAAGCGATAGGAACCCACCATGAAACTTTTCAGAGCCGCCATCTCGACGTTCACCGCAGTTTTGTTAGCGACCAGTGCGCTGACAAGTCAACCTGCTTTCGCTCAAGAGAGAGACATCAAGTTCGCACTTGATTTCATTCCTCTCGGGCGACACGCCCCCTGGTATGTCGCGCTCTCGAAGGGTTACTTCAAGGAAGAGAAACTCAACGTCACCATCCTGCCGACCAAAGGCACTGCCGACGCAATCCGCTATGTCGATTCCGGCCTCGCCGACATCGGCTTCATCGACATTCCCAGCCTGGTCGCAGCAGGCAGTGCGGGCAGCGCGATCCGAATCGTTGCGAGCACCTATCAAAAAGCACCGTACTGCGTCTTCAGCCTGAACCCGGGTGCCAACGTCTCGTCGCCTAAAGACATGGTTGGGTTGGAGATCGGTTCTAGCAGTGCATCTTTCATGCCAAGAATTTTTGCGGCTTTCATGAAGATGAACGGGCTGGATGGCTCTACGTTGAAGATCACGAACATCGATGGTGCGGCGCGTGTCCCCATGTTGGTGTCACGCAAAGTGCCGGCTATCGATCAATTCATCATGGGTGAGCCTTCGATTCGTCGTGCCGCCGGAGATGCACAGGCCAAGTGCCTGCTGCTCAGCGATTACGGCCTCGACATCTACGCCAATAGCATCGGCGTCAAGGAAGATTTCCTCAAGGCGAATCCCGAAGTGGTGCGGGGATTCATTCGCGCCGCCTTCCGAGGATGGAAGGATGCGATGGCCAATCCCGAAGAAGCAGCACGCATCCAGACCCAGTATTTGAAGGCTCTCGATCCTGGAATCATTGCGGACGAATTGAAAATCATGCGCCGTATCGCGATCACGCCGGAAGTGACCGCCAACGGATTCGGCACGATGTCGATGGACAAGATGAAACGCACGGTTCAGTTCATCAACGACAACGTCGATGTGCCCGGCACCAAGCTGGTTGCCGAACAGATCATGGTCGACGGATACTTGCCCTCACCGCCCATCAAGCCCTGAACTCGCAGCACTTTCATGCCCTCTGAGAAATCCTCGGTTCTGCCCGTCGCTATCGTCGGCGCAGGACCGATCGGCCTGACCACCGCGCTGGGCCTCGCCTATTACGGTATTCCGTGCGTTGTATATGAAGACGACACTACACTTTCGTCGGACACCAAGGCTGGCACCCTCCTCTCGCGCACGCTAGAAATCTTTCGTCGCTACGGCGTCGCCGATGCAGTGCTTGCAAAAGCGCTTCGTGTAGACGAGATCGGCGAGATCGACAAACGCACGCAGAAGTCCACCTTCCCCGTGCTGCTCGATGCCTTGTCCGCGGAGACCCGATACCCGTTCGTGATCAATCTTCCCCAGCAGGATCTGGAGCCGATTCTGGGTGCGGCATTGAACGCCAATCCGTTGATCACGCTCAAGATGGGGCACAAGCTTCTGAGCTATGAAGATCACGGCGATTCGGTAACCGTCAAAGTGCAGAGCAAAGACGGTATCGCCGAAGAGCGCGCCACCATGCTTCTGGCGTGCGACGGCGGGCGAAGCACGGTACGCGAACAGATGGGCATCGCAGTCGAGGGCACGTCGCTTCCGGTGAAGTACGCGTTGGTCGATTTGAAAGTCGATCTCGACCTGGAGAACCCGCGCGACTACCCGTACCTCGCCTACTTTGCCGACCCTGTTGAATGGATGGTTCTCGTTCGGCATCCGCATTGCTGGCGTTTCCTCTATCCGATGGCCGAGGGCGCAGACGATCCGTCGGAAGAAGAACTGCGCGACAAGTCGCTGTCATTCATCGGACAAGTCTCGAACGTGCAGGTGGTCAATCGCGTGACCTATCGCGTGCATCACCGTGTTGCCACCGAATGGCGACGTTCGCGTGTGTTCCTCATGGGCGACGCCGCGCATTTGATCACACCCATGTGGGCGCTCGGTTTGAACACCGGCGCTCTTGACGCATCGAATCTTCCGTGGCGCATGGCCTGGTTTCTGCGCGGCTGGGCAACCGAGCAAGTCCTTGACGGCTACGAAAGCGAGCAACGCCCACTTGCGATTCACGGCTCAGGCGAGATGGCGGAAGCCGCGCGTCTGTCGATGTCGATGCGAAGCACTGCAGCCTCAACCGCGCTATCGGACAACAACTGGTCAAACGCATATACACGCACCATGCTCGGCGTGAAGCTCGATGTGAACGGCACCAATGAATGGTCGATGGTGACGCGAAGCACCCGTCCGGCGATTACCGCAGGCGATCGCCTTCCCGACTATCTGGTTCACGCACCGCAGGGCGACGAGCGCCGCATTCACGACGTTTGCTCGGGACACTTCACCGCGCTTTATTTCAGCGATGTTCGCAGACGCCCTGTCGTTCCAGTTAACGATTCGCCAGCCCTCAAGCACTTCGTTGTGTCGCGATACGACGCACCGCATGACTCCGGTCTGCGCGATCGCAGTCTGCTCGACCCGGGCGATGCGCTGTTCAAGCGATTGGGCTGCCCTACGAATACGCTGGTGCTGGTTCGACCGGATGAACATATCGCCTACGTCGTGCCACTCGACAAGTCGCCGGATCAAGCTGCAAAACTATATAAACAGATTACCGGCATGGACGCGCCTGTCGAATAATTGCGTCTGGCTTCAGAGAAAAATCAATGAATGTTCAATACGATTTCAAGGGTCGCACGGTAGTTGTCGTGGGCGCCGCCTCCGGCATTGGCCGGTCGACAGCGCTCGGCTGCCTTGAGGCCGGCGCCAACGTTTTCGCAGTCGACATCGACGCCAAGGGACTTGCCACGCTGAGCGGCACTTCATGCGTCTGCCACACGGTAGACATTGCCGACTCATCGGCCGTCAAAGATGTGGTTGCATCGATCATGAAATCCACCGGCCGAATCGATGCCGCGATCCTCACCAGCGCCATCCAGAAACGAATCCCGATCGACGAGATGAGCGACGACGCATGGCAGCGCCATCTCGATGTGAATCTCTCGGGCGTGTTTTATTTTCTGCGAGAGCTGTTCCCGATCATGAAGGCGCAGAAGTCCGGATCGATCGTCGCGTTCACCTCGGGACTTGCAAGCGCAGGCTGGCCGGGTGCGGCGGCCTACGCATCGACGAAGGCAGGCATTGTTGGCTTGGTGAAAACAGCCGCGCACGAGTTGCGTTCGTTCGGTGTGCGCATCAACGCGCTATCTCCCGGACTGGTCGCGACTCCCGTGTTTCTCGAATCCGCAAGCGCAGAAGAGCTTGCGATGTACGAACGTTCCTTGGGCGTTTCGAGCCCCGAAGAAGTTGTGCCTACGCTGATGCATCTGATATCGGACGGATCGATCACCATTTCAGGCAACGTGATAGAACGCCGAATGATTCCGCGCGCTTGACTGCTCGCGCCCGATTGCCTAGCGCCTGACCACCAACAGCCCAGGCGAAGGTTCTTCGAACTTCAGCGTCTCGCCGACACGAGGTTCGAAATCGGACACTGCAAGAATGTGCGCACCGGGCACCTGCAACTCCACCATCCAGGCATAAGGGAAGCCCGCCGCTCGCTTCTCGACCTTGGTGAAGCACGACACGCTCGCCTCGTCTAGCGATGACTTTTCGAAAGTAATCGCGTGGCATTTCGCGCACACATATTTCGCCGGAAAGTTGACCGTTCCGCAAACCGTGCATCGCTGTACTTCGAAGCTCATCGCACCGCCTCCAGGATCGCCGCGTTGGCGCACATACCGTAGCGATATTCGATCATTCCGTAGCCGGAAACCAGAGCATGGTCGGCCTTCGCCAACTGCCTGGCACCCGCTTTTCCAGTCAACTGCGTGATCGCTTCGACCAACCCGTGCATACCGCCCGCGGTGCCTGCCTGGCCCACCGAAAGCTGCCCGCCCGATGTGTTCAGCGGCAGCTTGGAGTCGTGAATAAACGACTTGATGTCGGCAGCTTCGAACATGCCCAAATCTTCGAGCTGCACCAGAGTCATGACCGGATAGTCGTCGTAAATGCAGGCCACATCGATCCGATCGCGCGAGATGCCAGCCTGCGCAAATAGCTCGACGCTCTTTGAACGCATGCCCGTTTGCAGTCCGTCGCCTTCGTGTCCATCGAAGTTGTAGCTGCTGGCCAGTGCTTTCACGCGAACCCCTTTCGGCCCTGATGCCAACGACGAAGCATCGCTCACCAGAATAGCGTTCGCACCTGACACCACAGGCACGCAGTCGTAAATGCAAAGCGGGTCGGCGACAGTCTGGGCCGAGATGTAGTCATCGATGGTCATAGGCGATCGATAGACAGCGCGCGGATTCTTCGCGGCCCACGAACGTTGATCGACCACGATTTTTCCGTAGTCGCGTCGATCCAGTCCGTGCTTGGCCATATGCTTTTTGGTGAGCAGCGCGAAGAATGAATTCGGCGATGCAATCTCGAGAGGCTTGAGGTGATTGCGGGTGGTCAGGTTGTAGTTGGTGATCAAGTCGACAAAGTCGGCAGGCTTGAACGAATCTCCAGCAAGAAGAACAATGTTCTTCGCACGTCCGGTCTCGATGGCCGCCACGGCGTGCTGCAGCATGTTGATCGTTGCCATGCCACCGTTGCTGTCGTCCATCGACCACTGAATGTTGAGCCCAAGCTTCCAGGCGATATCGACGCACCGATCGGGTTTCACCGTGAACGACGAAACGCCCAAGCCGTCGATGTCGGCGGGCAAGATGGACTGATCTTCCATCAATGCGAAGAACGCCTTTGCCAGCAAGTCCGCGGTGCTCAGTTCGGTACGGCGAACATATGGCACTTCGACAGCGCCCCTGATGAGCGATCGATTCATCGCTTCACCTTGTAGCCACTTTTTGTCAAATCCCAAGTGCCTTCGACTACGCCCATCTCGCGCAGTTTGAATTTCTGCACCTTCCCGTTTTCCGTGCGCGGCAACTCTTTCGCAAAGCGAATAAATCGAGGTATGGAGTAATAAGAGATGCGTGTTTCGCACCACTTGATCACGTCGAGCGGGTCGAGCGTGTCACCTTCACGCATGAGGATGGTGCACATGACTTCGTCCTCAGCCAGCTCGGAAGGCACCGCATACACCGCGACGTTTTCGATTCCCGGCAAAGAGGTGATCACCTGCTCGACTTCGAAAGACGAAATGTTTTCGCCTCTGCGACGGATGCTGTCTTTGATGCGATCGATGAAACGGAAATAACCGTCCTCATCCTGAGTCACTCGATCGCCCGAATGAAACCAGAGATTGCGCCAGGCTTCTATCGTCTTGTCCGGCATCTCGAAATAGCCGAGCGAAAACGAGAAGGGCTCCTTGTTGCGCAACAGCAATTCACCGGCGGTTCCTCGCGGCACTTCGTTATCTGCTTCGTCGACCACTTTCGCCTCGAATCCATCGATCACCTTGCCCATCCAGCCCGGCTTCAGGTTGGGGATGACGCTCGAGATGGTGCAGTTGGTTTCTGTCGATCCGTATCCGTCGACGATGAGAATGTGAGTACGCGATTCGAACTCCTTGTGATACTGCGCGGGCACACCGGGAGCCAACGCGATACGCACCGAGTGCGCGGATTCGCTCGCATCGATCTTTCGCGATAACAGCATCGGCACCATCGCACCCAGCACGTAGGTCACGGTCGCTTTCGCCGCGATCAAGTCGCCGTAGAAGTTCGTGACAGAAAACTTCTTGCTGACGTGGTACTTCGCGCCCGAAATGAGCGCCTGATAGAACGTGTTGAAAGCGTTGATGTGAAACATCGGCATGCAGGTGAACAGCACGTCATCGCTCGTCACGCCAAGGCTATTCATGGTCACCTTGCCGTAGAAATACAGTTGTGCGTGAGAGCACATCACTCCCTTTGAAGGGCCAGAAGTGCCCGAGGTGTACATCACCACGCCCATGTCGGAAGCGGCAGATCTTTCGATGGCGTCGATGGGCTTGTCGTTCGCCGGAAACTGGCTGACAGAAACTGCGCCCACGTTTATCTTCGAGGGAAGAACGTCGAGGCACCAGATCTGCTTCACATATTTGAGCTTGTGCTCATCGGCTGCGTAGGCGTTCTCGACGTTGGCCATCGCCGCAGCGTCGGCGACGATCATGCTGGCGCGCGAGTTATTCAAGTAGTACGCGAGCTGTATTCCTTTCGACGCGGTATTCACCGGAATCAACACGATGCCTACCAGCGCGCAGGCAATCCACACTTCCGAGAACTCGCAACGATTGCCGGACAAGATCACGATCCGGTCGCCTCGTGCCAGACCCGCATCGAGGAAGCTTCGGGCAACCTTCTTGCCAGCGTCCAACAACTGCTCCGAGGTGATTTCCCTCGACCCATCGGACATCAATATCCGATTGGGAGTTTTCGCGATTCGCGCAAGAAGAAGCGCGATGACGTGTCTGTCGGAGGGTTCGGGAACGAGAAGCGGGCTGTCGGAAGAGGTCATTTAAAGCCTGAAGTTTCAATATATTTTAGGAGGTCGACGAAAGCATTTCTCGAAGAGCGCTTTCAATATTTTCCTCGTCAGAATCAAATTCTTGAAATATATTGTAGATGCTGATTCTGTCGTACAGCGCATCCATTCGTCGCCACTTCTAAAGTCCACGAGGTAGATCAATGAACAAATCGTCATTCAAACCGCTGGTGCTGGTTGCCAGCATCTGCGTCGGGCTAAGCCCGCTTATTGCTGCCCATGCGCAGGGCTATCCCGATAAGCCGATTCGCATCGTCCTGCCCTACCCTCCCGGCGGCGCGGTGGACAACACCGTTCGCAATTTGCTGCCTGGTTTGCAGAAAGAACTCGGGCAGCCGCTGGTGGTCGACAACAAGCCCGGCGGCGGGGCGCAGATCGCGGCTGCTGCGGTGCTGAGCGCGCCAGCTGACGGCTACACAATCTTTGCGCTCGAGATAGGCGTGCTCACGATCAATCCCACGCTCTACAAAGATATTCGCTATGGACTGAAGGACTTCGAGCCCGTCACTCCCCTGATTCGCGCACCGATGGTGATGTTCGCGAGCTCGACCGATAAGGTCAGCAGCGTCGACGCGCTCAACAAATTGATGGCCTCGGGCGACCAGATTTCATACGGGTCCATGGGTGCGGGAAGCGGCTCGCACATCCTGGGCCATCTGCTGAAGAAATCGCAGGCCAGCTCGAATCTGATTCACGTGCCCTACAAGGGTGCCGCGCCTGCCATTCAAGCGGTGATGGCGAACGAGGTGGACATCATGTTCGACGGCGTACCGAACGTACTCACGCTCGCGCGCTCAGGAAGAGTCAAACCTATTGCGCTCGCGGCAAGTCAGCGTAGCCCTTACTTTCCGGACACGCCCACGATGGCAGAGCTCGGCAAACCCAACATCGCCATGGATCTTGCGGTCGGCGTGGTCGTGAAGAAGGGAACTCCCGACGCGATCGTGAAGAAGGTGCACGATGCGTTTGTCGCGGCAATCGACGACCCCGCGACGCTCAAAAAATTCACCGATCTCGGCTACAGTCGCTCGGCCATGACGCCCACCGAATACGGTCGATACATTTCTTCAGAGATGGAAAGACTGCGCCCGGTGGTTATCGATTCCGGTGCCACCGTCGAATAACGATCTCGAACATTCGCGGAGCAAGAACCTGGAGTGACTGCTCCGCGACAACCAAAACAATGACATCGAAGAAGAAACTCAAGGACATCGTCTACGACGACATCAAGGCGAAGATCATGTCCGGCGAATACTCGTACGAGGACAAGATTCTCGACACGGAAATCGCCAAGTCCATGGATGTCTCCCGTATGCCGGTGCGCGAAGCGCTGCTTCAATTGCAGTCCGAAGATTTTCTGGTGGTGACCAATCGCGGCTTCATGCTCAAGCGATTCTCGATGCAGGACATGGAGCATATCTTCGATGTCCGCATGCAACTGGAGCCCTACGCGGCGAGCATCGTTGCGCACAATCAGAACGACGATCTGGTCGCCCGTCTGAAGCCACTTCTCAAGGCTGCTGAAGCGGCAATCAAAAAAAAGGATCGACTCGCCGCCATGAATGCGAATCGCGAGTTCCGGTCGACATGGCTGGCCTTAGCCTCGAACCCCCGATTGGTCGAGATCATCGGGCGACTTCAGAACCACGTCGAGACAGTGCGAATCGCGACGCTGAAGTTTCATGGCGCACGGGTCGCATCGCTGGAATTCAACAAGCAGTTGACTGCGGCGTTCGCGGACAGACGGCCGATCGAGGCCGAGCACATCACCCGGCTTAACCTGATCGACTCGCTCAAGTTCTATCGCAACATCGTCGAGTGAATCGAGCGATCGAAATACCTCAGGGCAACTGCATCGCCGCCAACTCGTCGACGCTCGTCTTGCGCAACGCAGGACGAATTCCTTTGAGAACCCATTGGGTGCGAACGATGTCTATCTGCCCGCTGCTGGCCCATTCCGCTGCATGAGCATTTGGGTTGTTCAGCATTGCGGCGAGCCACGCAGCCTGAGCTGGCGAGAGCAGATGCGCAGCCTGTTTGAAGTAAAGGCGCGATGCCGCTTCCGCTCCGCAAACACCATCACCCCACGGCGCATTCGCCAGATAAAGATTCAATATTCTTGCCTTACCTAAGGTTTGCTCCATTTCCACCGCGTAGAGCAACTCGCGCAGCTTTCGGACAGGCGATCGTTCACTACCGGCAATCAGCATCTTCGCGACCTGCTGCGTGATCGTGCTTCCACCTCTCGCAATCCTTTCTTCGTCCTGGTTCGTCGTCAACGATTGCGAAAGCTCGATCGCGTCGTATCCGGGATGCGAAAAGAAGCGTTGATCTTCAGCCGCAATCACTGCACGTGAGAGCAGGCTGTCTTTGGTCAAACGCGATTTGTATTTGCTGCAGGTCGATCTCGAATTGATGATCGCCTCGGTGCCGAGTCCGCTCACGCCGAAACCTTCGATCACCGGATTGGCGATCAACTTGCCGCCGGGCAACGTGAGTCTTGCATTGACCTTCACGTTTCCCTCGATATTCGCGCGCTTCACTTCCGGAATCGATTCCTCGAGAAGTGCATACATATCGCGTAGGGGCGTCGCGGGAAGCACAAAGTCGATCACGATTTCCTTTTGATAAAGGCGCGCAGACCAAGCAGCCTCGGCCGAGCCGGAGCTGATTTTTCCTTGAAGGAGATCTGCCTCCCTCGTCAGGGTGGCATGTATCGCTTTCAAGGGCAGACGCTCTTTACCCATTCCGGGAATCGGCATGGAGCACGGCGAGCAATCGAGGGTCAACGCCTTGCTTGCCGATACGTACTTCAGATCGATTCGCCCAGCGCGTGTCGACACGCTTCTGCCGTCGAGCAACGGCATGACCCATGGGGCAGTCGCGACCCGGATCAACGATGGCACGCCAGCGTTGAATTTGATCGGGCCGGCATGCAGCTCGGTGGTCCACTCGCCGGGCAACGGCGCCACAGCGACCTTGACCAGAACGAACATGGCCACGCACACGATGGCGACGAAACCCAGCACGGCGCCGACGATCCTCGCGATCCAGCGGCTCAAGTAACGACGCGCTCTCATAACGAACTCGCGACGGTGATCGCCTGCCACGGACCTTGCGACTTGCCCAGCATGGCAGACCAATACCAGGCCGATGCATCGGTGAACCCCTGGCCCCTGGCGTCGACGATGCGTTCACACACGCGAAGTCCCTGCGCACCACGAGTGGCTTCGAAGCATCTCCACAGCTGGCTGTCCGCATCATTCACCAGTTGTTGAGCGCTGATCCGATAACCCAGCCCCTGGTAGCAATCCGCCGCGGGATGCAGCATGCGCGTTGGGCGAGTCACATCGCGAAGCACCAGCACCTCCCGGTCGTCTGTCATGCGGCTGATGGTTCCGGGAAAGCTGGAAGCAAACCGCATTTCGACTTCGCTCAAAGCAAGCGGACGCAATGCCTGACCTTTCCATTCCGCAGGAAGCTCCCTCATCGGCGTCGGTGTCGGTTCTGTCGTGGATACGGCTCTCGCAGCGTTGACCGCGGCCGCCATGAAGCAAACGGGCAGAAGAAGCAGCCAAAGGGTTTTGCAGAAGACTCGATTGATAAATGTGTTGGACAACATGCGAATCTCCTCACGCAATCCGATAACGACGCTCTTCACGCGCCATCACACAAACGATCGACCCGCAGACTGCCGCGAGCGCTGTCAGTCCTATCCCGTCGTGCGACCACCCCGGAATGCTTTCTCCAGATGCCTCCAGCGCGACGAGCACGGTATTGCGCACGATGTTGCCGCTGAGTACCAGCAATCCAACCAGCGGAAGTCGACTCAGAAAACTTCGGTTGGATCGTGAAAAATACAGCGCGACAACGCAGGCGGTGAAGTAACCGAGCCAGGCCATCTGCACGCCGGAACACGGCGCATCGACAATCACGAGTTGTCCGTCCACCATCAGGCTCGCACCGGCCCGCTCGACCACATGACTCACCGATAGGAGCGTGCGACTTGCCTCTGCGGTGATCACGCGCAGCGGGTAACCCGCGTAGAACTGAAGCGACGCAAGCAAGGGCAGCGAAAGCACCGACAGTCCGATGACTGGCATGGTCGGAACCGACTTGGGCAGGAAGCCGATAAGACCAATGGCCAGCGTCAGCAAAGACACGAGTCCGACCAGCAACGGCGGCAACCATCCCTGTGCAACCGTGGCGATCATCACACCGAACAGCGCGAGTGCAACGCACCCCAGGTTGGGCGCAGCGCGCAACGCTCGGCGGTGGTGCCAGCACAGCACCCCTAGAGCGCCGAGCGCAAGCAGACCGAACGGATCGTCCGACCGATCCACGACGCGCTGGCACATCCACACCCATGTGGGCCACATCGCAGCGAGCAGCAACGCGAGCAATATCTCTTCCGGAATACGGTCGACGAAGATTCCCCACTTCACGAACCTCGGTTGACGCAAGAGACGTCCGCGAATCGACTCACGACGGGGCCTGCTTGAATTCGCGGCCTCCTTCGAAGGCGACACGACTTGATGGAATGCATCCATGTTCGCGCTCCTCAGGCAGTGAAACGGATGCGAGACACGTCACCGTCTTCAGTCGTGCGACGGCGCATGCGGCGATGACGACGGGCGAGCATGGCAAGCAGCGAAAGCATCACGAACATGCTGATCCAGGTGCCGGGCTCCGGCGTGCCCGGGACTTCTGCGCCTATCGCCAGATTACTCACGCCTTCGGGCATCGGAAGCGGCTGATTCATCGTTGGGGTCGACGCCGGGTCGGGATTGCGGACGACTTTGTCGACAGCCAGGAAGCTCGTGTATTGGGTGAGCAAGTTGTATTGCAGTCCCAGATCGAGGATGCGTTGCCTGTAGTTCTGACCGCCGTCGAGCGACTCCTGATCGGACAGACTTGCGATGCGATGACGAGCCCAGAGATAGCGAAGCGCGGACGCACCTTGTCCAGCCGCCGAGTTCATCTGCAAGGTCTGCGAGTAGGGGCCAGTCGATGCCTGTCCTTCGATGATCAGGCGACCCGCTGCCTCTCCGCTGGCGCCAGCGCGCCATTTGCCGAAGACGATGACCGGACGCTCACCGAATACATCGGGCAATTGCGCGGGTTCCACGTCGTAGGTATCTATACCTTCGAATCTTGCTTTCACACTGGTAAGGATGGGCGATTGAATCATCTGGCGAAAACGCTCACCTTGCGCTGCCGCTTCGGACGGCTTGGTGATGATGAAGGGCTCGCCCATTCCAGCGCGCGCAAGACCTTCCATCAAATGACGGTTCACGGAAGAACCGATGCCGAACGAAAAGAGATTTGCCTGGCCCAAGTTGCGGCGAACCAGATCGAATGCCTCCTGCTCCACCGTCACATAGCCATCGGTCACGACGACGATGGTGCGCGATACATCGGCGGTTTTTGGCTGTGCGTAGACACGTTTGAGCGCAGGGATCAGTTCGGTGGATCCGCCTGCCCTGCTGTTGTCGATCTCGTGAATCGCACGGTCGATATTGGCTTGCGTTGCGGGAACAGACGTGGCGCCGAGCATGCGGTTGCTGCCGGAGAACAGCATGACGTTGAACGTGTCGGTAGGACGCAGCTTGCCGATGAGATTGCGCAGCATCTCCTTTGAAGTGTCGAGGGGGAATCCGCCCATCGATCCTGAAATATCGACCACGAAAATGTAGTCGCGTGGGTTGATGCTTTGCGACGGGTAGTACTTGGGCGGCTCCACCATGGCAAGAAAGAAATTCTCGCCACCCTTGCCGCCGTCACCCTTGTAGAGCATCACGCCGGATTCGATCCGATCGCCCGACAGCCGATAGTCGAGAATGAAATCGCGGTTGTTAGCAACTGCAGCGCCTTGACGCAGCGACACTTCCGCTCGCTTGTCCGAGTCCTGGCCACTCGTGCCCCGCTCCACGTCGATGCCGTGGGAGGACGACTTCACTTCCTTGATGCCGACCGGGGTGACCATATGCACCTTGATATCGAAGGGCGGAGCTTTGGGAGTAGACGATTTGTCGAGCGACGCGTCGCCCGAGGTCTGCACTGCGCGCGTGTAGCCTTGAGACACCCACTTGGAGTTCGCATCGGCGGACTGCGGGCTGTTGTATCGGGGGCCAACGACCGTCGGGAACACGAACTGATAGTTTCCGGATTGCGGCACCAGGAGCTCGGTGTAGCGCAGCTCCACTTTCACATCGTCGCCCGGCATGATGTTCGCGACGTTCATCTGGAAAACGTTCGGTCTGTGTTGCTCAAGCAGAGCGGCAGTCTTGCCCTCTTTCTTGGCCGCATCGAATTCGATTCGGGCTTGCTGCTTCTCACGGATGTCCGCCGTCAGAAGACGATCGGCCAGCCGAACATTCATGGCGTAGACCGCAGCGCGGGTCGACCCCGGGAATACGTACTGCGCGTCGATTGCGCTCTTGCCATCGTTGCGATAGACCTGGGTTACCGTCACATCTGCAATGACGCCTGCGATGCGTACATCGACCTGAGTCGATTTGAGCGGCAAGGCATCGAGGTTCGCGTCCGGGTTCTTGACGAAGAAATAAGGACTCTCGGTTTTTTGACGGGGTGCGTCGGTATCTTGCGCGTACGCGCTCGCCATGCTGAGTGCGACGAAGCATCCGGTCGCCACCGTCGCAGTGGCCATCCACAACAGGCCTGCTGCGGCTTTGGGAACGAGAAATATCCGGTTGGGGTTCATGTGCGCTCCTTGAAAATACATGCTCGATTGCATGGATCGAAGGATCGCGAACCGACGCGAAGACGCGTGGAATTTCTTAAGAAATGTCCAAGAATTGTTCGAGAAATCCGTGTGAAATCTGCGTGAAGAAAATCTCGGTTCAATCCTCTGCGCGAGGCAAGGTCAGAGTCGCGATTGCACCGCCATCAGACGCATTTTTGAGCTCTATCCGGCCGTGATGCAAGTTGGCAATTTCACGAACGAACGGCAAGCCCAATCCAGTGCTCTTCTTGCGCGATTCGGGACGGGCGAGCGAATAGAACTTTTCGAAAACCTTGTCTTGCGCGTACTCCGGTATGCCGGGTCCGCCATCCGTCACGTCGATTCGAACACCGCGTTTCTCGATCTTCAGCGACAGTCGCACCGTCCCGCCAACCGGAGAGAAGTCGATCGCGTTGTCCAGCAGATTGCTGATGGCTCGCCGAAGCAGAAAAGCGTCACCCTCGACTCGCGCCCCGGCGTGGATTTCCAGTTCTATGCGTATGCCACGAGGCGCGGCAGCGTCACGGCCGCTTGCGACAACCTCTTCGAGAAGCGGCTGAAGATCGACCATTTCGACCTTGTCGAGAGAACGACGCGTCTCGAGTTGGGTCAGCTCCATCATTCGATCGACCATCTCCTGTATGCGACCCGTTTCGCGCGTGATGTTCGAAAGGAAATTCTGTCGTTGTGCCTGCGGCATCCCCGGCTCCTGCAGGAGTTCGGCAGCACCCCTGATGGCAGACAAGGGACTCTTCACCTCGTGAGTCAGGGTCTGCACGTAATCGGCCACGTAGTTACGTCCTGCGAGCGCGTCGCGCATCTCATCGAAGGCCGCACCTATGACTCCCAGGGCGCGCCTTCCGAGTCGAGGCAGGCTCAGCGATCTCTGGGCGCGGACATAACGCACGTAGTCGGCAATGAGACCGAAAGGTCGTACCAGCCACACCGCGACGATGATCGCGAGAAGAGCGAGAGCAGCGGCAGAGAGCAGGCCCACGTACAGAGTTTTTTCACGCGCCGCCGATACGAATTGCCCGAAGGTGGCAACCGGCTTGCCGACTGTCGCGACGCCGATGATCTCTCCATTCCAGCGGATTGGCGCACCCACATACATCACGGAACTGTTCGGATCTGTCTCGACATCGCGCGAGGTTCTGGCGCCGTAATCGCCGCGCAAGGTGTAGCCCACGTCATGCCACTTCGAGAAGTCTGCGCCGTTCGATTTACCGAGCGAATCGAACAGAACTCGCCCCGATCGATCCGTCACGTAAGCGCGCATTTCCACATGCGTTTTAGTGACCGAGTAAATCTGAGACAAAAACTGTCGCGCGTAAAGATTTCGAAATAGCGGCTCGAGCTTCGACGTGTCTATCGCACCGGCCTGCACATCCTGCTCCACCAGACTCGCCAGCAGATTCGATGTCTCGACCAATGATTCTTCCGCCGACTCGCGATACCGTGGATCGATATCTGCAACTACCCGATAAAGAATGAAAGCGATGCCTATTGCGTAGATCAGCAGAATGCCGATGAAGATCCGGCTGCGCTTGGTCATCTGATGATCATCCGATTGCAGGCGGTAAGTCTTCGGCCAGCGCATAGCCTGACCCGCGGGAAGTTCGAATGGGCTCGGCGTTCGGGTAGATCATTTTCAATTTCGCACGCAAGGTCTTGATATGCGCATCGACCGTGCGGTCGGCACTGCCGCTTCCGTCTTCCCAAACACGGGAAAGCAGCTCGTCGCGCGTGTAGACGCGGCCCGGCTTCAAAACGAGTACGCGCAACAACCCGTATTCATAGCGCGATAGCTCCAGCGTTCTTCCGTAGAACCGGATCTGTTTTCTTTCCTCGTCCAATACGAAAGGTCCTGCCGACTTCGCCGCAGGGAACGCACCTTGCGTTGCACTCGAGAGACTCGGTGCTACGGCAACCGGCCTGACGCTTCTTCGCAGAATGCCTCGTACTCGGGCAACGAGCTCCCTGGGGGAAAAGGGCTTGGCAATGTAGTCGTCCGCGCCGAGTTCCAGACCTACCACGCGATCGATCTCGTCGCTTCGCGCCGTGAGGAAGAGCATCGGTACTTCTGCGCCGCCTGGAAGGGCGTGCAATCGCTTGAACAATTCAAACCCGTTGAGATCGGGCAGTCCTACATCGAGGATCGCCAGAGCAGGCAAGTCGTTCGCGAATTCCTTGAGTGCCTGCTGGGCAGTGCTACAGATGACAGGCGTGAATCCGTCCGTTGCCAGCACGTACTGAATCGTGTCGGCAATGCCGGATTCGTCTTCGACCACAAGAATGCGAGGCTTGGTGAGCATGGAGGCTATCGTACCGAACGACCGCATCAGCGCGGTCTGGCCTTTGTCCTGGAGAAGTCTTCGCCCAGCAACATGACGCACATCAGATCGATGGTGTCGTCGTCGCAGGGTCGCTGCGGATTGATGTGGTGATACACGATGAACCCGTTGAACGCCATCAACATGAGATGCGCAAACGCGGGCTTGCGCATCAGGTGCCGGCGATTCTTTGGCAGCGCCTCCAGCACCATTTCCCGGAGACGCTCTTCCATCCACTCGGCCAACGCGGGCTGATAGAGATCGTCCTGCTCGGCTGTCGAAAGCGCCTGGATGATGTTGTTGACGAATCCGCCATGCTCGGCGGGAATGTCGCGCCAATAGCTTTTGAAGAGCGTAAATAAGCGCTTGGACGGGTTGTCGATGGTTGCCAGTTCGGCCTGCAGGGCATCGAGCCGACTTCTTATCCACGGGTCGTAGATCGAATAGAGGACTTCGAGCTTTGAGCCGAAGTACACATACACATTTGCGGTCGAGATACCAGCCGCTTTTGCGATTTGAGGCATGGAAGTGCCCGCATATCCCAGCTCGACGAACAGCTTGAAAGCCGCTGCTTGAATCGCCTCCATGACTGCGGTTTTTTTGACTTGCCCCATAGGGCAAAGTCTACTGCACGATTCCGTGCAAGAGACCCACCGGCACGCTATGAATTTGCAAATTCGGAGCTTCTGCCCATAATACCGAATGCCTTTCGTTTGTAGGCTTTTTGGCGGCTTCGGCCCTCGACCACGATGAGGATCACATGAGCAATCTCAGCTCCGAACAAATCGAATCCCTGATTCAGGGAGACAAGATTCACCGCGCTGTTTACAGCGACCCCGCTATTTTCGAGCTCGAGATGAAGCAGCTGTTCGGCAAAGCCTGGCTGCTTTTGGGGCACGAGAGCCAGGTGTCGAAACCGGGCGATTACTTTTGCACCGAAATGGCGCGGCAACCGGTGATCGTGTCGCTGCACGAGGACGGCAGCCTTAACGTCCTGTTCAACCGGTGCACCCATCGTGGCGCGAAGGTCTGCCACGAAGACAAGGGCAACGCCAAGCAGTTCGTGTGTCCGTACCACGGCTGGTCCTTCGAGAACAACGGCAATCTGCGCTTCGTTCCGCTTGCGCAGAACTATGGAACCGATCCCACCAGCAATCCCAATTTGAATCTGGCGCCTGTGGGCCGCGTCGATACCTATCGCGGGTTCATCTTCGCGTCACTGGCCAGCGAGGGACTTCCTCTGCTCGAGTTCCTCGGCAACATCACGACTTCGTTCGACGACCTGGTCGATCGCTCCCCCACGGGTGAAATCGAGATCGCAGGGGGAGTCTTCAAGCACGCCTACAACGGCAACTGGAAACTGGTTCTGGAGAACCATAACGACACGGTTCATCCCGCATTCGTTCATGCGTCGTCTGTGTATGCGGCAAGCGCGGCTCACGATGCGCCCAACTCGCAGGTGGCGGACATTTCGATTCGCCAGATGCGTCAGAACGGAGCATCTTCGGAAGTCTGGGAAAACCTGGGACTTTGGACCGCCGGCGAGGGCCACAGCTTCATGGGCGACTACCACGACGACAAGCGCCTTGTCGCCGGTGCAAAGAACCCGGTGTTCGAGGAATATGCCGAGTTGCTCACCGCACGCATCGGGGAAGAGCGCACGCACGACGTGCTGTCGGTGAGTCGCTTCAACTCCATCGTTTATCCGAACTGCTCATTCATGAGCCAGTTCCGCCAGTTGCGCATCGTGCATCCGATCTCGGTGGACAGAACGGTCGTCTACACCTATTCGTTCAAGATGAAAGGCGCTCCTGCCCGCCTCTACGAAGACACGATTGCATTCGGCAACGTGGTGAACGGAACGGCATCGTGGGTGCTCACCGACGATCTGGAAGTTTACGAACGCGTGCAGGAAGGACTCGAAGGTCAGCTGAGCGATTGGGTCTACATCGGACGCGGCTTCGGCGACGACAGGACGGATGACTTCGGAATGCAGCGCGGGGGCTCGGGCATTAGCGAAATTCACATTCGCAATCAATTCGCAGCCTGGAAAAAATACATGACCGCCAACGATCAGAAAACGGAGAAGGCATGAGTACCGATATCGCATTGGAGCAGGACCTGTTCGCGCGTCGCATAGAGAAGTTTCTCTCGTACGAAGCCTATTTGCTCGATCACTTTTCTTTCGACGAGTGGCTCGACCTGTACACCGACGACGCCCACTACTGGGTGCCGCTGGAGGCGAATCAGCCCGACGCGATCAACACTCACTCGATCATCTACGACGACAAGCACTTGATGAAAATTAGAGTGAGACAGCAGAACCATCCGCGTGCGCATGCCCGTCTTCCGCTGACGCGCACCGTGCATCAGGTGAGCAACGTGCTGGTGCAATCGCCGCCCGACGCTGCAGAAATCGACGTTCATTCGACGCTGGTTCTATTCGAGTATCGAAAGGAGCGTCAACGCATGTTCGCGGCGAACGTCACGCACAAACTCGTGACGATCAACGGCGAATACAAGATCCGGCACAAGCGAATCGATTTGATCAATTCGGAGTCTGAACTCGACGGGATCGCTTTCTTTTTCTGAATCGATCCCGTCCATGAGCACGTCAACACCGCCCTCGAACGACCTGCCGCTCTCGGCAATCGAAACTCCGGCCGAGAGTCCGGAAGGCGCTCGCGTTTGGGGGAGCGACATGGTGGCCGCGGCGATGCGCAACATCGAACTCGAATACGTGACGCTCAATCCCGGCGCCAGCTTCCGCGGATTGCACGACAGTCTGGTCAACTACAACGGCAATCGCAAGCCGCAGATGCTGCTTTGCGTGCACGAGGAAAACGCCGTCTCGATTGCGCACGGCTACGCGAAAGTGAAAGGTCGGCCGATGGGCGTGATCCTTCACAGCAACGTCGGCCTGCTTCATGGCTCGATGGGCATCTTCAATGCATGGTGCGATCGGGTTCCGATGGTCGTGCTAGGCGCAACCGGGCCGGTAGACGCGAACAAGCGTCGGCCTTGGATCGACTGGATTCACACAAGCAACGATCAGGGCGGCGTGGTTCGCAACTTCACGAAGTGGGACGACCAGCCGGCGTCGGTTCCTGCTGCCATCGAAGCAATTTCGCGCGCCAATCAGATCGCGAACACAACTCCAAAAGGGCCGGTGTATGTGAACCTCGATGTGTCGCTGCAGGAGCAGCGGATCGAGGGAAAACTCCCCCTCCCCGATCAAAGCCGATTCAAGCCCTCGGCTGCGCCCGCTCCAAACCCGGAGGCGCTGGAAGAGGCGATCTCGCTGTTGTCGTCGTCGAAAAAGATCGTTGTTTTGATGGGGCGTGTTTCCCGCAACTTCGAAGACTGGCAATGCCGAATCGCATTTGCCGAAAAGTTTTCTGCACGCGTGGTCACCGATATGAAGCTTGGCGCTGCGTTTCCTCTTGCCCATGAATTGCATCTGGGTCCACCCAGCTTTTATCTCGAAGCCGCTGCAGCTAAGACACTGGCGGAAGCCGACCTCATCGTGAGCCTGGACTGGGTCGATCTGGCCGGTGCCTTGAAACAATCGTTCGGGGGCGCCGCACCGTCGGCTAATATCATTCACGTGTCGCAAGAGCAGCAATTGCATCGCGGCTGGAACGCAGAATATTTCGGCCTTCCGCATGCGGACGTGTTCCTGGCTTGCGATTCAGACACTTTCGTCAGGGCAGTGGCAAAGAAGCTCGATCTCGTACTTCCTGCATTCGACAACCCGGCCATCTCGTACAGACGACTTCCTGAAAGCTCACCGACGCAACTGAGCAATCGCTCCATCGCAAACACGCTGAACACGGCGACTGCCGGCAAAGACATCTGCCTCATTCGCTTGACGTTGGGATGGAACGGCGGCTATCGAGACTTCGCTCATCCGATGGACTATCTCGGGATGGACGGTGGCGGTGGCATCGGATCCGGACCCGGCATGTGCGTCGGCGCGGCGCTCGCTTTGCAAGGCAGCGGCCGCATTCCGATCGGAGTCATAGGCGATGGCGATTTCCTCATGGGCGTGACCTCCATCTGGACCGCCTGCCACTACCGCATTCCACTGCTTTTGATCGTGTCGAACAACAACTCTTTTTTCAACGACGAGATGCATCAGGAACGCGTCGCGAAAGAACGTGGCCGTCCGGTAGAGAACCGCTGGATCGGCCAGCGCATGAGCGACCCCGACATCGACCTGGCCGCGATCGCAAGGGCGCAGGGCGCACTCGCCTTCGGCCCAATCACAGACAAGGCTTCGCTAGACGACGCCGTGGCTCAAGGTTTGCAAGCAGTAATGGATGGCAAGGTATGCGTGATAGACGTTTGCGTCATGCCAGGCTACGACACCGATATGAGCGGCGATGTGAATCGCCAGCAGACCTCGCAATCTCTCAACTCACAGAAACGGACTTGAAGATGAGTAGCTATCGCCGCGATGCCGCATCCTTGAACACGACGCGCCTCCGTTCACGAAATTCGACTGGTACGAAGTTTCGCACCGTGGACGGATTCGGCAGGCTGCTCACTGCGGCGATCCTCGTGGCGACCACGCTTGCATCGCTCGCGCAAACGCAGCCCGCCCCGTCCTTTCCAATGAAGCCGATTCGCCTCATCGTGCCGTTCCAGGCGGGCGGCGGAAACGATTTGCTCGCACGCATCATCTCGCAGAAGTTTCAGGAGAAATGGGGACAACCGGTCGTCGTCGACAACCGTCCCGGTGCAGGCGGAAATGTCGGCGCAGATATGGTTGCGAAGGCTGCGCCCGACGGCTACACGCTGCTGCTCGGCACCAATACCTTGACGATGAACCCATTCATCTTCGCGAAAATCCCGTTCGATACGCAACGCGATCTCGCGCCCGTGGCGATGATTGCGACGACACCTTTCTACGTCGTGGTGAACAACGATCTTCCAGTGAAGACCATGCCGGAACTCATCGCGTATGCGAAAGCGAATCCCGGAAAGCTCTCTTACGCATCGACAGGTATCGGAACTCCGCACCATCTGGGCACCGAGCTTTTCAAATCGATGACGGGAACCTACATGGTTCATATCCCTTATCGCGGATCCATTCCGGCTATCACGGACGTCATCAGCGGACAGGTGCAGGTGATGTGGGCAACCATCAACGTTGCCTTGCCCATGGTCAACAGCGGCAAAGTGCGCGGCATCGCCATTGGCGAGACAAAGCGAATTCAATCCTTGCCCAACGTACCGACGATCGCGGAGTCGGTTCCCGGATACGAAGTCAGCGCCTGGTACGGAATATTTGCGCCGGCAGGAACCCCGCCCGCCATCGTTCAACAGATGTCTGCCGAATTGCAGGAAATCTTTCAGGCGCCGGAGACACGATCGCGCCTGGTTCCACTGGGCTATGAAATTTGGACCGGTGGCCCTGAGCTCTTGAAAACGACCATCGCAACCGATATGGACAAGTGGTCGAAGGTCGTGAAATCGGCAGGTATCAAGCCCGAGTAATTACGCCGCTTTCGAAGAGCCCGTCTGCTCGCTCGCCGCAGGCAATTCAATCGGATTGCCATACAGCGGCTTGACCCCGAACTGCGTGCTGATGGCGTGCGCGACGCCGCAGGCGAGCATCACCGGTACCGTGAGTTGAAACTGATTGGTCATCTCCAGCACCATGACGATCGACATGAGTGGCGCGTGTGTGACAGCCGCCAGAACCGCAGCCATGCCGACGACCGCAAGCATGCGTGGATCGCCAACCAGTGCAACCGGGATCCATTGCGCGAGAACCTGTGCAAGCACACTGCCTGCTGCGGCACCCACAAACAACGAAGGCGTGAATACGCCGCCTACTGCACCGCTTCCAGAACTTAGAGTTGTAGCGACAACCTTCGCGAGGAAGATAAGCGCCAGCACCTGCCACACCGGAGAGATATCCAGAATCTGCGAGACGACGCTGTATCCGTTGCCCCAGACCTGTGGCACAGCCATCGACACTATGCCCACCAGCAATCCGCCCAGACCCAATCGCCACACCGGCGAGTCGATCCGACCGAACGACTTTCGACCACGCTCCAGCAATGCGAGAAAGCCCCAGCCGATTCCACCGAACACGATTCCCGCCAGCAGTGCGATCCAGAGGCTGGGTGGAACCATCGCGACATCGGGCATGGTGTAGAGCGGCTTGGGCTCGTCTATCCAGTAAATGATTGCACTGGCCGACGCCGATGCGATGAGCACAGGTGCGACCGTCTTGCGCGAGAAAAATCCCAACGCGAGTTCGAGCACGAACACCACACCGGCCACAGGCGCGTGATAAGCAGATGCAATGCCCGCTGCGATGCCGCAAACCATGAGGGTATTTCGCTCTTCCGGCGCCTTGGCGACCAGCCGGGCCAGCCACGAACTCGTCCACGCTGCCATTTGCACCATAGGCCCTTCGCGACCGATAGAGGCGCCTGTGCCGACCGAAAGGAGGGACGATACGGTGCGGGTCAATGTGGTGCGATCGTTCAGGTCGACTCGTCCTTCGCGCGCTGCATCGATGTAGTCGAGATTTTTGGCTCCGCGAGGTCCGTTCGCAGCCCATTTGTGACCGAGATACAGAGCCAGCCCTGCTAGCAGACCACCGCTGGTGCAAACCACGACCCGCATCCACGGCGACAGCGAAAGCGCAGCGTCGACAAGGCCTCCGCGATGGCCTGTTGCAACGAACTCGACTTCGTACATGACCCAGCGAAATCCCACCACCACTGCAGCGGCACCTATACCGACCACCGCGGCCCAGGTCCAGATCCGGACGGTGTTGGCCGCGGGCATGACCGGGTCGAATCGCCCACGACGGGGAACGTGTGGCTCGTCGTCAGGATGTGTGTTCGGGGGCGGAGTTTCTACCGGCATGGGTACCGATTAAACCAATAAAAAATGGGCGGCCGAAGCCGCCCATTCCTGGTTGCCGAAAACGTCGCTGCTCATCGGCCCTGGTGAGAAAAATTATTGAGGTTTGAAATTCGCCGCTTTCAAGAGTGCTGCGTTAGATTGACGGCTGGCCTCGGTCATGCGCGCCATCTCTTCGGGCGTACCCGGTTTGGGAACTATGCCGGCTTCGCTCAAGCGATCGATGAAGCTCTTCGATGCGACCGTCTTGGCAATGGCCGCGTTGTACTTGGCGACGATGTCCGAAGGCGTGCCCGCAGGTGCGATCACACCGATGAAGATCACATCTTCAAGACCCTTGAGGCCAAGTTCGGTGTAGGTCGGAATGTTTGGGAAATCCGGCAAGCGGCTCGGGCCATCGACGGCGAGCAGCTTCAGCTTGCCTGCCTTGATATGCGGCATGGCCGTGGCAACGCCAGCAATTCCTGCGGGAATCTGGCCGCCCAGCACGTCCTGCACCAGCGGAGCATCACCGCGATAGGCAACAGCTTTCAGATCGGCGCCATAAGTGGTGGCCATCGTGGTTACCGAAAATTCCGGCGTGCTGCCGGGCGCGGGAACACCGATGTTTCCTCGAGTCGGATTCTTCTTCGCCCATTCGGCGAAATCCTTGATCGTGTTGACCGATGCATCGACCACTGCAGGGTTGACGATGAAAAAATTGGGGTTGGTCGCGACCATGCCCACGTTCACGAAGTCTTTCTGCGCGTCGTATCCCGGGTTGATCATGGTCAACGGAATCATCGCGGTGGTGTGGCTGTTGGTGAGATAGATCGTGTTGCCGTCGGGCTTGGCCGCCTTGAGCACCTGCGCCGCGATCTGACCGCCAGCACCGGCGCGATTCTCGACGACGACTGTCCGACCCAGTTCCGCTTGCATGCCTTGCGCGAGAACGCGTGCGACCTGGTCGGTGACACCGCCGGGTGCGAAGCCGACCAGCATGCGGATCGGCTGATCGGACTGGGCGACGGCCGCAGACGCGACCAAGCCCAAAAGCACGGCACTGGCCATGCGACGGAAAGCTGAAGCTGAAAATGTTTTCATGGTTTGTCCAGGTAGTAGAAGGTTGAGGGACAGAAAAATCGCGGGGATCTAGAAACTTACTTTCGAAGGTTTTGGCGTTGAAACACCGTTTGCTTCGGTCACGGGCACATAGCCCAGCTTTGCATCGATTGCAAGCCGTTCATCGCGGCGCTCGGACGGCTTGCCAAGGCCAGCGCCGCCAGGCACGTCGATGCGCAGGACTTCTCCTGCGGGAATCGATTGCAGCCCCATCGAGCGAAGGGAAGCACCCGACGTCAGGCCTACCCATCCAGGCGCTCCATCGCTTCCGCCATCGCGGCCGCGCGCAGGGTGCTGCACACGATCGAAAATGCCGAAGAACTGGAACGACGAGCCATCGACCGTAGATACCTCCACACGTTGGCCCAGCCCGCCGCGATGTTTGCCGGCACCGCCCGAGCCAGGCAGCAACTCCTTGCGCCAGATCACGATGGGCGCGGCGGTCTCGCAAATTTCCACCGGAATCGCGCGAATGCCGCTCGGGAATGCGGTCGCGGACAAGCCATCGCTCGCGGGACGTGCGCCGGATCCACCGGCATTGAAAAACAGGATTTCGAACGGTCGCTTCGATTCGCCTGCGCCAGCATCGACAGGCCGGGTGCCACGCAGTTGCAGACCCCAGTTGCAGGCGGCACCTTCCGCAGGAATTCGTCCCGGCAACGCGTTCGCGAGTGCACCCAGCACGACCTCGGGCAGGAACTGACCGATGATGTGCCGCGCGCAAACCGGCGCCGGATGCTCGACGTTGAGGATCGATCCGATCGGCGCATCAACCTGCACCAGCGACAGCGATCCCGCGTTGTTGGGTACGTCGGGCGCGACCGCTGCACGCACGCCGAACGCCGCGTAGGCCCTCGTGTAATTCAGCACCAGGTTGATGCCGTTTCTGCTTGCGGCAGAACTGCCTTCGAACGAAACATGAATGCTCTCCTCACCGAGCGTGACAGCACATTGAATCGTGACCGGCGAGTCGTAGCCGTCGAGCTCGAGCGTGTTCTTGAAGACGCCCTTCGGAAGCTTCGCGATGGCCGCACGCATTCCAGCAGCGGATTTCTCGCGGATGAATTCGCTGAGCTTGCCAAGCCCATTTTCGCCGAACTCGGTCAGCGTCGATTCGAGGCGCCGCGCACTCACCTCATTGGCCGTGATGTACGAAAGGATATCGCCCACCACCGCCTCGGGCTGGCGCACATTCGCGCGAACCATGTCGATCAGGTCTTCGTTGATTCGACCTTCGCGAGCGAGCTTTAGGATGGGGATGTACAGGCCCTCTTCGTAGACCGATTTGCCGTCCGGCCCCTGCCCCAATCCGCCGATGTCGACCTGGTGGCAAGTACATGCGAAGAAGCCGACGATCTTTCCGTTCTGAAATGCGGGCGACAACACGGTGATGTCGTGCAGATGACCCGACGTCAACCAGGGATCGTTCGTGATGAAGTGATCGCCCGCGCGCATCGTTGCTGCGGGGTATTTGGCGAGGAAGTGTCCTGCGCAAGCGGCCATCGAATTCACATGGCCAGGCGTGCCGGTGACGGCCTGCGCGACTAGTCGCCCTTCTATATCGAAGAGTCCGGCAGCCAGATCGCCAGCTTCGCGAACGGTTGCCGAAAACGCGGTGCGCATCAGTGTGCGAGCCTGCTCTTCCACCAGGGCGATCAGACGACTCCAGATGACCTGCCCACGAATGTCCTCAGGCATTGTTGATGCGTCGCGATGGGCGCCTGCACTCGACGTGCGCGTCAGAAGAATGTCGCCGTTAGATCCGGCTTCGGCGGCAAACGCTGCGGGCACGACGATGGTGGTCTCGTCCTCGACCAGAAGCGCCGGCCCCATGACTTTCTGCGATGCATTTATCGAAGAAACGCGGTGAACCTGCGCAGGCAAAAATTTGCGAACTTCCTGATCGAAGAAATTTCGCGTCTTCGGCTCCTTCGCTGCTTCCGACGACCGAATCGGTTCTTGCGATGGCGCACGTTCGGGCGGCGCCGCTTCGACTCGCACGGTCCATCCCAGCAATTCGATCGCGCCGCTTTCGATGATGCGTCCGTACAGTTCGCGGTACGCATCCTCGAACGCCTTTGCGATCACCGCGCCATCGCCTTCGACGAAATCACGCTCGGGAAGCATCACTCGAATCTCATGACCCTGCCCTTGATAGCGCATCCACGCAGTGCGTTGGACACGTATCGGTGAACCGGGTGCTGCACGTTCGACGATGACGCGCATCTCTTTGAGCAGCTTCTCGACAATGGCGTTCGCGGTGCTTGCGTCGAAGGCCGACAGTCGCAGTTGCACGCTTCGTGTGGTTTCGAACGCGATGGGCGCCCTCAGAAAACCAAGTGCCGATCCGACACCGGCACCTGCAGGAATCACCACACGGTCGAGTCCGAGTTTCTCGGCAAGTCGCGCGGCATGCAGCGGTGCCATGCCGCCGATCGCGATCAGCGTGCGACCGTCTACCCCCTTGCCGACTTCGACAGCATGCTCGTGCACCGCGCTCGCCATGTTCTCGTCAACGATCTCGCAAACGCTCCAGGCTGCGTCGTCGCGGGAAAGATTTAAGGACGTCCCGAGCTGCTCGTAAGCGCGCAAAGCGGCCGATGTGTCGAGCGTCATGGTGGACGCAGCGAATTCGTTCGGATCGAGTCGGCCCAGAATCAGATGTGCGTCGGTCACGGTTGGCGATGTACCTCCGAGTCCGTAACACGCCGGTCCCGGCACCGATCCCGCGCTTTCCGGACCCACGCGCAAACGCCCGATGGCATCGCGATGCGCGATCGATCCGCCCCCGGCACCTATCTCTGCCAATTCGACTACGGGGAATCGCAGCGGTATTCCGCTTCCGGCCTTGAAACGGGCAATACGCGCGACTTCCATGGTGCGCGATGTTTGCGGCATGCCGTCGTCGATGAAGCACAGCTTGGCGGTAGTGCCTCCGATATCGACTAGCAGCGCTTTGTCGATGTTCAACGCACGTGCAACATCGGCCGCCAGAATCGCGCCACCCGCCGGACCCGATTCGAGCAGGCGAACCGGAAACTTGCGAGCGATGTCGACCTCGCACAAACCGCCGTTCGACAGCATCAGCAGCAGCGGCGCTCTCACGCCCTTGCTCGCAAGCGCTTTTTCGAGTCGCTCCAGATAGCCCGCGATGACCGGTTGAACATACGCATTCACGCAGACGGTCGCAAACCGCTCGTACTCGCGAATTTCCGGCGCAACCTCGCACGACAGCGAAAGCTGAATATGCGGCCGCGCTTCTCGCAGGATTTCTGCCACCCGTTTTTCGTGCGCGGTGTTCGCATAGCTGTGCAAAAAGCCGATTGCGACGGCTTCGACGTTTGCTTCATCAAGCTTCGGCAACAGGGCACGAACGGCCGATTCGTCCAGTGGCTTCAGCACCGCACCGCTAGCAGACATACGCTCGGGTACGACGAATCGCAGGTCACGCGGCACCATCGGCGCCGGCTTGTCCACGTTCAAATCGTAGTGGTCGTATCGACTTTCCGTGCCCATCTCCAATGTGTCTCGGAAACCCTCAGTAGTGATGAACGCAATTCGTGCGCCTCGCCGCTCGATCACTGCGTTGGTGGCCAGCGTAGTGCCATGTACGACCGACACGAGTTGGTCTGCGCGCAGGCCTGCTTGCGCAAGAACGCGATCGACTCCCTCGAGCACCGCCATTTCGGGCGCCTGCGGTGTCGTGAGAACTTTCGCGAAGTAGTGCCGCGTGTGTCCGTTCTCAATGGTTTCTAGAGCGAAATCGGTGAAGGTTCCACCGATGTCGATTCCAAGTCGTGCTTGTGCGGTCATGACTTAAACCTTGTCCTTGCTTTTGATTTTTCTTGTGTTGGTGCCCGTGTACCCACGCGTTGTTCGCTTCGCCGATTTTTCGTCGCCCAGCGCGAGAATTGCGCCGCTTGCATGTGTGATGAGGTCGCGCATGACTTTTTCTGCGGTGACGGTATCGCCTTTCGCAATCGCTGCGACGAGTCGCTTGTGGTGACGCACCACGAGCTCGCGGTTCGCACGCTTTTCGAGCGTCGCGCGGCGAAGGAGCTGCAGTTGGCTGTCGTAGCGGCTTGCAGTTTGCGAGAGTCGACTGTTGCCTGCAAGCTCGGTCAGCGTGACCCGGAAATCGTGATTCGCCATCGAGAACGCCTGGCCCGATCGCTGGGTCATGGCAGCTTCTTCTGCTGCAAGGACATTCTTGAGTCGCTCCACTCCATCCGGCTCTGCGCGCTCGGCTGCACGAGCTGCAATGTAGGGATCGACAAGATCCCGCACTTCCATGATCTCTTCGAGATCGGCGCGGGAAAGCGATGCGATCACCGAGCCTTTGGGTGAGCCGTCGAGCAAGCCTTCACGGCGCAACCTGACCAGCGCCTCGCGCACAGGCGTACGAGATACACCGAGCATTTCGGCAAGGCGGGTTTCGGTGATTCGCTGTGAAGGATCGAGGTCGCCGCTGGCAATCTTCTCGTGAACGGTTCGGTAAATCTGCTCAGGCAGAGATTCGGGGCGCGAAATCGGCTCGAAGGTGTTCGAGGCGGTTTTTGCGGGTGAAGATATTGAGCGTGACATTCGTTTCATGCAATTCGAGTTAGTACGCCTGCATGGCAAATACATTTGTATTTTTGAATGTAAGTGAGCAACCTTCGTGCCGCAAGCGAGGCGCGTGTCGAAATCATCGCTAAACCGATCGGGAACGTAGTCATTCGGAATTTGATCGGGTTCGTCGATCGTGTTCGATCGGAATCTGGAGCTCGGACAAAAGCTTTCGTCCCGATTTGAAAGCGGTCCGGAAGGCGTCCGACGTCCTGCATCGGATTTGGCTGACACATCGCGCAAGTTGCCTCAGCCATATTTCGAGCATGAGCACATCCATCCGTAGACAACACCCGTCGTCCAGAGTCGCAGATCGCCTAGCGAGATCAGCAGCCTGTTCGCTTGCGTCGCTAACTCTGACGCTCTTCTCGGTTGGAGTGCAGGCGCAGTCTACGGTCGTGCCGCCGTCTCAAGCACAGGCGCAGGCCCGTTACGACGCGCAAGTGAGCCGATGCAACACAGGCTTGCCGCCAGCAGAACGAGCCGACTGCCTGAAGGCAGCAAAAGATTCGTTCGATGCCGCCTCGCGAGGCGGGCCGACCGGCACCGATACGACGACTACGCTGGACAGACGCGCGAACGTGGTGCCGCAATCTGCATTGCCGAGCCGACCCGTCACACCGCTCCCTCCCGAAGCGGCAACTCAAGGCGTGACGTCCAACGACGGCCGCGCCACGGTCATTCCGCCGAGCGCCGTTCCGCAGTAAAGCTGGTCTGAAGTTTCTATCCGGGGCACCCGGATCTAACTTACCCGGAAATGACCTAGCCGGACAAGGCGCGCCACAATGTGGCAACCTGCGGATTGAGGTGACTCATCGCACTCTCGCAAAACTCCTGCGCTTTGGATTCGCTCACCTGATCTGTGGTGTACCGGAGAAATTTCGCCGTCACTGCCGCGTCGTCCAATGGATTCGAAGCATCGCCCAGTACTGTCGTCACCGACGCCTGGAGCGACTCGCCGTTGGACTCAATGAATACTGTCGCACCTCGACGATTGCCAGCGGTCAAGTCTCGATCGACCTGTATCTCGATCAACTTTTCAAGGCGTCGCAATTCGGGGTCGTAGAATTTTTCCGATGAATAGACCGAAGGGTCGATGTCGCCGAAACGCAGCATTGCAGCCAGGCCGAAGGTCAAACTGAATTGCGCTTGTATCGGCGTGCTGGCGTCGCGGTTGCCGCAATACACCGTAGCCTCTTCGTAGATTTTCAGAACCACCGAAGCGATACCCCGCGTTCCGTTCAAGCGGTCCTTGAGCTTCGCTGCAGCGGTCGCGCCGTAGTGAACATGCTTTACAGCGGAGAACGGTTTGAGGTAGCCCTCGTTCATGAGGAGGCGCTGCGCATCGGGCGGAGCTTCCTTGGCAGACGGCGCATTCGCCTGCGCGCAGTGCGCGAGTGCGTCCGAAGGAGCATCGACTCCTGCGGCACTGGCGAACGCCGATTGCAACCCGAGCAGCGCGCTGTGACCCAGATAAGTGTTGCGCGAAGTATTGCCAGTCTTGATCGGTAGATACAAAGAGCGCCCGAGCTGACAGGCCGCAATGTCGACCGCTTGCAGGATTTCTTCGCTAGACAAACCCAGAAATCTCGCGACCCCGGCAGCGACGCCGGTCGACGGCCAGTTGCCATCGACATGCATGCCGGGTTGCACTCGCAGCCATCCACCGACGCGAGAACCCACTTCATAACCTAGCACCAACGCGTCAAGCAGTTCCGCGAGCGTTGCGTTTCGCTGGATAGCCAAGGGCAGGAGAACTGCGATCAAAGGAAGGCCGGGACGGCCATGCGCGTAGGGCTGACCTTCGCAGGCCTCGTCCCAGGTCGCGGCCATCGCGAACACTTGCGCAGCGCCATGAACTCCGAGACCTTTGCCGTTCGGCAAATTGAATGTGCCCGCATCTATAGCTGCGAGCTTGTCCTCGAGGCTGCGAACTTCCGGCGCGTGGGTTCCTGCAATGGCACAACCCACGGTGTCGACGAACAGACGCTTTGCCTGCGCCAGCGACGCCTCGTCCACTCCGTGGGCGACGTGACGTTCGACGACGTCACGGATCACCGAGAGGTGACCATCCCATCTGGAAAGATCGCTCGACAGGTCAGTCAATTTGCGCGCCGGAAATCTGAACTGCCTTCGCCCAGGTGTCGATTTGTCCCTGCACGAACTTGCGGAAATCTTCCGGCGAGGTCGGGGTGAATTCGCTGCCTGCGTCGATCATTTTTTGCTTGGCAACAGGATCGCTCATGACTTCGCGCATGTCGTTGGAAATCTTGTCTACCAGTGCTTTCGGCGTGCCCTTCGGAACGAAGAATCCGGACCATGGCGGAGCGTCGTATCCGGGGAAGCCCTGCTCTGCCACGGTGGGATATTCAGGCGCGCTGGAGAAACGCTTGCCTGTGGTCACCGCAATCACGCGCAGCTTTCCGGACTTCACGAACGGTGTCACTGCAGGCATTCCTGTAATGCCCACCTGAATCTGTCCACCGAGCAAATCGGTGAGCATCGGCGCGCTGCCCTTGTACGGGATGTGCGTGAGCGACACCTTGGCTTGCTGCTTGATCAACTCCATGCCCAGATGCGACGCTGTGCCATTGCCATCGGATCCGTACGAGTAGTTGTGCTTGCCGTCGCGCAGCAGCGCGAGCAACTCCTGAAGATTCTTGGCGGGCACATCGTTGTTCACCACGATTGCGTTCGGGTAAAGCGTTGCAAGCGTCAAAGGCTCGAAATCCTTGAGCGGGTGGTAACGCATGTTCTTGTACAGCGACGTGTTGATGCTGTGCGATCCGGTCACACCAAGAATGATGGTGTAGCCGTCCGGCGCAGCGCGCGCGACGAACTCGGATCCGATGTTTCCGCCAGCGCCGGGCTTGTTGTCCACCACGACCGACTTGCCCCATTTTTTGCTGAGACCTTCGGCAACAAGGCGACCGGCAATATCGGTTGCACCACCTGCGGGGAACGGCACGACGATGGTCACCGGACGCGTCGGGTAATCGGACTGGGCATTCGCGCCGACGGCAGTAACGATGGCAGCAAGGCCAACTGCGGTTGCACGCAGGATCGTTTTATTCATTCGCATAAGAACTTTCAATGGAGGGGAGAGTGGATGGAGTAGTGGATGGAAGAGCGGATAAGGGAGTGAAGGCGGCAAGTTAAAAAATCAGACGGCGGTGTAGCCACCATCGACCAGCGTGTCGGTGCCATTGATGAAAGCGGCGCCATCGCTCAGCAGGAACATTGCGGTCGCCACGACGTCTTCCGCAGTGCCCAGACGACCGACCGGATATTTGTCGCCGAGTGCTTCGAACACTTTTTCGGCGGAGCCATAGCGTGACGTGAGTCGGGTCGTGAGGATCGCACCGGGCGAAATGCTCACGGCACGAATGCCCTGATCGCCATAGTCGGCGGTGATTGCGCGAGTCAAGGCGTGCAGCGCGGCTTTCGTGGAACTGTATGCACCGCGACCTGGCGCGGCGACGTGTCCTAGTTGCGACGACACATTCAGGATGACGCCGCTCTTCTTCGGCTTCATATGCGCAATGGCCGCTTTGCTCATGAGCCAGGCGCCGGTCACGTTCACGTCGAAGGCCAGCTTCCAGAGATCGACCGATAACTCGGCGAGCGGACACGACGGCGTGACCGTCGCCGCGTTGTTCACCAGAATATCCAGCGCACCGAATTCGTCGATTGAAAACTCGATTGCTGCGTTTGCCGATTCCTCCTGCGAAACGTCGAGGGTCAACGCGCGAAAACTGTCCGACTGAAGGCCAGCTTCGGACGCTCGCTCTCGGACCCGATCGGCACTCAAATCCGCCATCACTACACGGTGACCTAGCTTGATCAATCCTTCGCTGATACCGAAGCCGATGTCGCCGGCAGCGCCGGTGACGATCGCAACACGACTTGAATCATTCGCCAAAATCGATTCCTGACTTTGTTCGTTAAAACTAAACCGGCACTGCGCCGAGAGAGGCGCCGCCGCATACGTAGAGTGTTTGTCCGGTAATCGCACCGGCGTCGGGTCCGATGAAGAACGCGATCGTGGCCGCCACTTCTTCCGCAGCAATAAGTCTGCCAAGTGGAAGCGTATTGACCGGAGGCAGTCCGCGCGCTGGATCGACCAGCATCGGGGTTTGTGTAGCCCCGGGCGCAACGACATTGACGGTGATACCGCGTCCGATGAATTCAGCGGCTAGGCTTTTGGCCATACCTATTAGTGCAGCCTTGCTCGCGCTATAGGCAGCGCGATGCGATCGACCCAGAATTGCGCGACTGGAAACCAGAACGATCCGGCCGCGCGTGTTTTCGATATCTGCGGAAAGTCGTGAAACAAGCTGCAGACCAGCGGCGACGTGGATGCTCCACATGAGCTCGGCCTCGGTCTCGGAATAATCCTGGATGCTGGACGCCCTGACGATTCCTGCGCAGTGAACCAGCGCGGTAACCGGCTTACCTGCGAGCTCGGCGCAGACCCTGTCGATCTGCCCACGATCCTGCAGCGCCACCACATGGTGTGAATAGTTGGGGTTTTCGACCGCGTCGGGCGAGGCGGCCATGTCGATGCCGGTAACCGTCCATCCTTCCGCAAGAAGTTTCTGGACGAGCGCAAGGCCGATCCCGGAACTGGATCCGGTTATCACGCAGTGGCTGTTTGTGTTGCTCATGCACTACATGTTGGTTTTCAAGCTTTGTAGCGTCAATAGGACATTTGGATTCCCGACCGAATCCTAATGATTGCGTGCTGATTGAGCACTAGATGGTTCAGGAGTGAACCAAATAGTTTCAATCTGGCGTCAACCGGAGATTTCCGGGCTGCGTTGTACCTGCGGAAGGCACTAGCTGAACTTAGACCAAGGCTTAGACCAAGGGCAAGAATTTCACTTGATGGAAATTTTGCCCTGCGATGTCGGAACAAAGCTCGGACCATTCGCAGTCATGACACGCGTCACGCGTCGATCGATTCGCAAATGCACCTCGCATCGTTTCGACTCGCTCGGCACCGAGTTCGAGTCTGGTACCAGCAGTAATCGATAAACCAAGCAAACGACCGACCTGATGCGCAGCTATCTCATCTCTCTCGATCACGCCCGCCGTCAGGCAATGGACAGCGCTGTCCGCCAGCAACGGCGCGCACACGTCGTCCGGTCCCTGGACGATGAGTACGTCCTCACCTCCAGACAAACGCGCAACAACACGCTCGTAGTTCGCGACAAACGCCGCTGAGTAGCCTTCACCCTTGAATGTGAGCGAGCACAACAAGTGATGTGCCCGAAGCCGAACGGTCATCTCGGCAACTCAGGCGAATTGAACGGCGCCAAATTCACCTGATCAATCAAGCCGAACGGCGATTCGAACGAGCGTTCGCAGCCTTCAACAAAGCCGCACCCAGCACCGACTTCAATACCGCACCAGCAATGAACGGCAATACGCCGAACGTGATGGCTTTGTTCGCGCCAATCATGGCTGCCAGCCAGACTCCGCCCACCGACAGGCAGATTGCATTGCCGGCGAGCATGGCCAGGAAAGCGAAAACGACACGCTGTCCGTTCCATCCGCGCGAAACCAGCCAGCCCGAGGCCGCAGCTGCGATCGGAAATGCAAACAGATATCCGCCGGTCGGGCCGAAGAAATGAGCAATTCCGCCGGCGCCGCCCGCCAGGACCGGAAGGCCGATTGCGGCCTCGAACAGCCAAGCCAGAACAGTCAACCCACCCAGACGCCATCCGTAGGCTGCGCCGATCAAAGTCACCGCGAGCGTTTGCATGGTCATGGGAACCGGGTACATGGGCACCGATACATGCGACGAAGCTGCCAGAAGCAATGTGCCCAAAATGACCGCAGCGACCTGTATCGAGCGCGACTGCGAGGACAACCAGGGAGTCTGGCGAACAAGCGTGATGGAAGCTGACATATGTTTCGACCTCAAAGAATTTACGAACGCCGAAGTGGATTACCACGGCAAGGGCGACATATTAACGGGCTGAACAGCCTAAATATCAGGCGCTATCGGGCGCTATCAGGCGCGCGCGTCGTCTTCAGGCTCTTCGCCTTCCGGCACGAACACCATGCCGGTGTTGGCGTTGAAATCCATCAACCCGGCGTATCGGCCCCAAGCGATCATGGTCTCGAAGACCTTGTCCGGGTTGTCGTACGGTAGTGCACTGCCGATGTCCCTGATGACCCTCTCGGACTCGACCTCTTCGTATTCGCGAAGTAGCGCGATGATGATGTGAAATAAACGAAGTTTGAAAACCTGCTCGGCAAATATCGATTTCTTCTCGTCGGTGTCGGCGGCGACGAAACGACGCCCTAGCGAAGTAAATCGGACCTCGTCCTTCGGCGTATCGATGAACTCCAAAATTTCTGCAGCTTTCAGAATCGAGATGGTCTCGCCGAATTCGCGTCCGATTTCGTCGGAGATGTCGTAGATATTCGAGAGCTCCGGCGAGTCGTGAAGAATGCTGAGCAGACCCAAAATCTGGCCGACCGGCACCAGCGGGATCGATTCCATGCGGTTGCGCGCACGGGAAATCGGCTGACCGGCTACCGGCATTTCAAGAGGGTGATCGGGCAGCGTGGTGGTCGTGATGCACTCATGAATGATGCTGACCAGGCGCTGGAACTCGGGACTCTTGGTATCGCGCGGATAGGGCATCGGATTTTCGAGGATCAACCCCAATCGGCCAGGGCGCGGGAACAGCACGACGATTCGAGTCGCCATTTCCACCGCTTCTTCGATGTTGTGGGTAACCATGAAAATAGAACTGAGCCCGGTGTCCGGCATGCGCCACAGGCTGATCAATTCCTGCCGCAAGTTCTCGGCGGTGAGCACATCGAGTGCGCTGAAAGCTTCATCCAGACAAAGCAGCCGTGGTTGCGACACCAGTGCGCGCGCGATTCCCACTCGTTGCCGCATGCCGCCCGAAAGCTCGCGCGGATACGCCGCGTGATAGTTGCCCAAGCCGATGAGCTCGATCGCACGATTCACCGCAGCATCGCGTTCTTCGCGACTCACATCGCGCGACATCAATCCGACTGCCACGTTCTGCTCGACCGTGAGCCACGGATAAAGCGCAAAGGTCTGGAACACCACCGACGCATCCGGGTTGATGCCGTGCAAAGGTGCGCCCCGGCTCATGACACGACCCGAAGTCGGCTCGATCAAACCGGTGAGGCATCGAAGAATGGTCGACTTTCCGGAACCCGACTGCCCCAGCAAGGCGAGCAGCTCTCCTTCGTGGATCGTCACATCGATCTGCTCGAGCACCTTGAGTTCGTGCCCACCTGCAGTCACGAAAGTCTTGTTCACGGCCGAGAGTTCCGCCAGCGGGACATTGCCCTGTTCGATATTGCTTTTCATGATCGATTCATTCGACGTTCATCGGACATTCATTCGAGGCGAAAACGGGTTTCCGCATAGGTGTAAAGCCGGCGCCACACCAGCTTGTTCATCAGCACCACGAACAGCGACATGACCGCGATGCTCGTGATGATGAGCGGGGCATCTCCGCGTTTGGTGACATCGGCAATGAATGCGCCCAGACCATCTGCCTTCAGGGTCGTGTCGCCCCACGTCGCGAGTTCGGCCACGATGCTCGCGTTCCACGCGCCGCCGGCAGCGGTACATGCACCTGTCACCCAGAAAGGAAAAATCGCCGGCAGGATTAGCGTTCGCCAGAGCTTCCATTTCTTCAAACCGTAGATCTGCGCGGCCTCTTTCAGGTCGTTCGGAATCGCCATTGCGCCGGCGATCACGTTGAACAGGATGTACCACTGCGTTCCCATCGCGATCAGCAAAATGCTGCCCCAGTTCATGGACGTATGTGTCGCGACAAAAAAACCGACCACGAACGGGAACGTCATGTTCACCGGGAACGAAGCACCTATTTGCGCAAGAGGCTGGGCGAACCGCGCGATCTTCGGCTTGAACCCGATCCACACACCTATCGGCGTCCAGACCAGCGTCGCAATGACAGTCATCGCGAGCACTCGCAACAGCGTAAGAAAGCCGAGTCCTACGATGTGCAGAAGCTCAGGCAAGGTAAGCGCGCCATGCACCGCTGCCAGAGCGAACAGCACGCCTGAAAGCACCTCGTAGGCGAGCCAGGTACCGGCGACCACTCCGACGACTTTGAGAATCCAACCTTTGCGAGGTCGTCTGCGCACGCTTGGCGCTCGCGACCGGAACAGGCGTGCAACCGAGCGCAGTTTGTCTTCGAGCGGTTGCCACAGCTTCAGATTCAGCCAGGTGAACAGATACGCACCGCGCAGCAACTCGTAAACCCAGGAGGTCGGAGGCTGTCCGGATTCGCTCAACTCCATCTTGAATTTGTCTGCCCACGCGAGCAAGGGACGCCACACCAGCTGATCGCTGGCCAGGATGATCACCAGCATGGCCACGATGGCCAGCATCGCGCCGTGGTGGTCGCCACGCTCGATCGTGCTGGCCATGTACGACCCGAGCCCGGGAAGCTTGATGTCCTTGTTCATCACGCTGATCGCCTCGCTCTGCGCGACGAAGAACCAGCCACCCCCGAACGACATCATCGAGTTCCAGATCAGGCTGTGCGCCGACGACGGCAACTCCAGCGTCCTGAACCGTTGCCAGCGAGTCAAACCGTAGGTCGATGCCGCTTCATGCATGTCCTTGGGTACGGTCACCATCGAGTGATAGAAACCGAAGGCCATGTTCCAGACTTGACCGGTAAAGATTGCAAATATCGCCGCACATTCGACACCCATGAGGCTGCCGGGAAAAAGTGCCATGAATCCTGCAACCGTTGCCGACAGAAAGCCCAACACCGGAACCGACTGAAGAATGTCCAGCGCAGGAAGAATCACCGAACGGGCGATGCGATTCTTTGCGGCGAGGTATCCGAGCGATATCGCGAAGAACAGCGAAAACCCGAACGCAATCCACATTCGAAGCAAGGTGCGGCCAGCGTAATAAGGAATCTGGCTCGCAGACAAATCGAGTTCCGGCGATGTGGCCGGATCGAACGCGATCCACATGCCGCGACCGAAATGCAGCGCGCTCCAGAGGAAGCCGAACAGCGCCAGCACCACCAGCGCATCTATCCAGCTGAAACCCTGCCTGGTTCTATCGACCGAGAGTTGGGGAGCGGTGTTGTTCACGCCAGCCAACCGGTGCTATCGCATCATCCCGTCGAGCGCGATAGGCAGCGGCGCGTCATCGGCATTCACCATTTGCGCGAGGGGCGTGTCTTTCCGGCTGACCAGTTCCAGCACGCGCCAGGCTTCGGCATCACCGTTGCCGAGCGCGACGTTGCTGCCTTTCGGATCGACGTAGAGCACCGAGGCCGATTGAGTCTCGGCTGCATACAAAGCCATGACCATGTGAGCCGCCTTGTTCGGCTCCGAGACAGAGCCGATGAGATACCACTTGCCGCGAAGAAGAAGCGGCCGCATGGGGGTGCTCGCACCTTTCGCGAGCCATGCGGGCGGCCTGCGTTTGCCTTCCGCGAACGAGTCGTTGACTGCCTTTTTGAAGGCGGCATCGTCGTTGAAAAGATCGCCGAAATAGGGGCACTGCAACGGGCGAATGCAGTTGAGTGCGGTGTCGATACTGGCCGGGCCGGCCGCGAACGATGCCGTACAGCACATGGCTGCAGCCGCACTCAGAGCCAGCCGGAGGATGTGTAGTTTCATTTTTTTGACCATTGGCTTTTCCTTGAATCTCGAATTTGCATCCTGAATGTGACTATTTCCACTGCGGATCGCGAAAGCGCTCCAGCAACTGGCTGAACGGCTGGATCACCTCCCGATAGTCGAGCGATCCGAATTCTCTACGCTTGTCGCCCGATACCAGCACCATCGTGTGAAACACATCGGTCATGGGTTGAACCGGCGGCCCTTTGCGGGGCGGCGTGACCCACTCGAACCAGGCTTGGGCGGCGCATCCCGTCTCCTGAAGCGCTGCATCGGACAACTTGGCGATTCGAACTATCTCGAAGCGTTCGAAGTCGCCGCTTTTATATTGGCGAATGAAGTCCTGCGGTGTGCCCGCTACTTCGGGCAGCTTGAGGTTCGCACGCGGAAACTGGGTCCGAACGTAAATCAGCTGGCTCCGGTCGAGGTCGATACCGATGAAGTACCCGGATCCCCCCAGAAAGCTGCTCGACACTACGAATGCCCCACGTTTGATTCCATCGATTTCAGAAATTTTGTAATCGGATGGCCCACATTTTTCCGGGGCGCACAACACCGTTCGAGGGGTATTTCCGAAGTCATTCAAATCACACTGTGCCTGCGCGAGCGAGCCGAAAGAGGTAAGCAGTAACAAGGCAAATCCCCTTGAAAAGCGTGCAGCAGTTCGCACAAAGTTGTCGCGGCGCGGCTTTATATGGAATGTAGGATGGCGCATAAGAAACATTGTGGCGGATACAGCCGCACCGAATTCAAGTAAAGGACCCTCTTCCCCATGCGATCACTTCCCTCTCGTGCGCACCTTATCGGCTGGAGCATGGCCGCGATAGCCGCGGTGACCACCCTCGCCAGCACATCGGCCTACGCGATCCAGGATTGCGAGCTCAACGGCGAAAGCATCAACACGTCTAACGGCAACACCACCAAAGGCAAGACCGGACTGATCCGTTGCAAGGATCGGGACACCGGACAGATAGAGCGGGAGCAGGGACTGAAAGACGGCATCTTCATGGGTGTGGTTCGGCACTTCGAAAAAGGCGTGCTGAAAAGCGAACACAACGTCAACGAAAAAGGCAATCGGGACGGACGTTCGCGCGAATTTTCGAACGGTGGAACCACCATATCAGACAACATGTACGAGAACGGCAAGCACATCGGCTTGGGCCGGTGGTTCTTCGATTCAGGCAAGCCGAAACGCGCGACGTACTACGAGGAAGATCGCGAGAAGGCATCGGTCGAATGGAACGAATCGGGACAGATCAACCGACTGCAATGCACAGATAAACCGGTACTGGCGCCTGCGTTCGATGACAAAAAGGCGTGCGGTTTTTCAGGTGCCTCGCAAGTAGACATGTTCTCGAGCAAAGGCGTGCTGCAAGTCAGGAGCAACTACCTCGAGGGCAAGCGCACGAAGTACGAAACCTATTACGACAACGGCAAGATGCAGATGCAGCAGGAGGTCTCGGCCAACCGCCGCATCGAGCGCCGATTCGCGGACGACGGCGTCAAGCGGCGTGAAATAGAAACCTTCGTATCCAGCGAAACGCCGAGCCGGTCTTACAAGGTCATGGAGCAGGAATTCTCGGAGCGCGGCGGCCTGGTGCGCGAGCAGCGATGGACGAACGACGGCATGCCTGTATCGGACATCAGCTACTACCTGAACGGGCAACCGAAGGACAAGTCTTTGTTTTCCAAGGAAGGCGAGGTCGACATCCGTACCGACAGCACTTATTTCGACAGCGGCAAGCTCGCAACCGAAGGCAAGTACGCCATGACGCGCACTCGATTCCGCGGTCAGTCGGCGCTCCCTGTCGGCAGCCACAAGGCTTTCGATGAAAAAGGCCGGGTGGTCGGCGAGTCGATCTACGACGACAAAGGCAAGGTCACACGCGAAAAATCGTGGGACGAAAACGGCAAGCTGGTACGCGACGACGAGGTGTTTGAAGACGGATCGAGAAAGGCGTACGCGAAGTAAAACGCGCAGCACTTCATGCAGCTTCAACACTTTTTCGGACTCCTCGCGTATCTCGCGCCTGCACTCCTGCTCGCAGGTTGCATGAGCACCGGCGATTGCAATTCTCCGTACGCGAAATCATCGCAATACAAGGAGTGCCATTTTGCGAATCGGCCCAACCCCGACACACCGCCTGGCGCAAGTGGATGGGCCATCTGGACCCGATTTGTTTTTGGCACCAAGCAAGACACGGTGCCCGTCGATCCGATTCCGGTCCGACCCATCACGACGGCGCAACTCGAGTCGCTCGATCCTCAAGCCAACCATGTCGTGCGTATCGGCCATTCGTCTCATTTACTGAAACTCCAGGGCAAGTTCTGGCTGATCGATCCGGTGTTCGGCGAACGCGCGTCGCCGTTCAGCTTCCTGGGGCCTAAACGATTTCATGCACCGCCTCTGACGCTGGAACAATTGCCTCCCATCGAGGGCTTGATCCTTTCGCACGATCACTACGATCATCTCGATGTGCCGACCATCGAATACCTCGCGCGTCGCGTGCAGCGGTATTTCGTGCCACTCGGTGTAAAGAAACGATTGATCGAGATGGGCGTGCCGGCAGATCGCATCGAGGAATTCGACTGGTGGCAAACGACGGCGCACGCAGGCACACGAGTGACCGCAACTCCCGCACAACATTTTTCGGGTCGCACACTCACCGATCGCAACACCACGCTGTGGGCGTCGTGGATCATCCAGAGTGGCAACCAGAAAGTTTTCTACAGCGGCGATTCGGGTTACTTCGACGGCTTCAAGGAAATCGGCGACAAGGCAGGTGGTTTCGATCTGGCGCTGATGGAAAACGGCGCCTACGACAGCTACTGGCCTGCGGTTCACATGACACCGGAGCAGAGCGTGCAGGCGTTTCAGGATTTGAAGGCAAAGGTCTTTTTCTCGGTGCACAACAGCACTTTCGATCTGGCGTTCCACACCTGGCACGATCCGCTAGATCGCATCGCGGATCTCACGGCAGCAAAGAACATCGAGCTGGCGACGCCCGAAATTGGTGAAGTGCTCACCATCGGCCAGCCAAGGACCAACAAGCGCTGGTGGGTGGGTCTGAAATAACCCGCCAATAGCCCACCAATAGACCGCCTCCAGTCAGACGACTTTCAAGTCCTTGAGAGTCGGATCGGGGTCCGGATAGCGAAGCTTCAACCCGAGCATCGCCTTCTTCACTGCCTGCGCAATCATCAGGTTGCGATGCGTCTTCGAGTCGGCGGGAACGATGGTCCACGGCGCCCAAGAAGTTCCAGTGGCAGCGATGGCATCTTCATACGCCTGCTGATACTGCTTCCATTGTTTGCGCGCATCCAGATCGCCCTTCGCGAACTTCCACATCTTGGTCGGATCGTCCAGGCGCTCCTGAAGACGCTCGCGCTGTTCGTCTTTCGAAATATGCAGGAAGAATTTCAGCACCAGCGTTCCGGTTTCGCAAAGCATGCGTTCGAAATCGTTGATGTGGGCATAGCGCTCCTTCGTTTGCTCGGGCGTGATCCATTGGTTCACCACCGGCACGAGCACGTCTTCGTAGTGGCTGCGATTGAAGATCATCACTTCGCCGTTGCCGGGCACCTGCTGGTGGATGCGCCAGAGATAGTCATGCGACTTCTCGGGTTCGGTCGGCGCTTTCCAGCCGACCGTATGAACACCGAGCGCACTCATTTGTCCGAACACGCCGCGCACCGTGCCGTCCTTGCCGCTGGTGTCGGTGCCTTGTAGCACCACAAGAAGTTTGTAGCGTCTATCTGCGTAGAAAAGATCCTGCAACGCGTCGAGCTCGGTGGCGAGACGCGCAACCTGTAGCTTGTCGGCTTCTTTGTCTTTACTCGAGAACGGCGTGGCGCCCGGCTCGAATTTCTTCAGCGAAAAGCTTTTTGCGTCCCCGCTTTTCAGCGACCCGCGAAACTGGAAATCTTCGAGCTTCGGTTCAGATGAGGATTTGCTTTTTGCCACGCGACGCCTTCGAAACGATTGAGGTGATGCTGAGCACTATGCCCGATCAGAGCTCCATCTTGTGCGAAACCGTTTTCACGATGGTGTAGTGCAGCAAACCTTCGGCACCGCCTTCACGACCGAATCCGCTGGCCTTCACGCCACCGAAGGGCGTCTCTGCAACCGATGCTTCCAGCGTGTTGATCGACAGGTTGCCGGCCTCCACGCCATCGATCATCCTGTCGACGTTCGCTGCGGAATGGGTGAGGCCATAGGCGGCCAATCCATACGGCAGCGAGTTGGCCTTGGCAATCGCCTCTTCGAGCGACTTCACGGGATTGATGATCGCCATCGGGCCGAAGGGTTCTTCGTTCATCACGCGTGCGTCGTCGGGCACGTTCGCCATAACCGTGGGCTCGAAGAAATAGCCTTTGCTGGGCATCCGTTTGCCGCCGGTCAGCATGCGGGCGCCCTTCGATGCCGCATCGTCTGCGAACATGGTGAGTGCTTCGATTCGGCGCGAATTCGCAACCGGCCCCATGTCGGTCGTTTCGTCGAGTGCGCGTCCGACCACGGTCGACCTGGCGTGTTTGGCAAACGAGTCGACGAACTTGTCGAACACGTTCTCGTGAACGAAAAAGCGAGTGGGCGATGTGCACACCTGACCCGAGTTGCGCAGCTTGCGGCTGGCCGACAAGACACCTGCCTTGACCGGATCGACGTCGTCGCAAACGATGACCGGTGCGTGCCCGCCAAGCTCCATGAGCACCGGCTTGCCGTGCTGCGCGGCGATGCCGGTGAGGTGACGGCCCACAGACGTCGATCCTGTGAATGCGATCAATCGGGTTTCGTCTTTGGGGATCAGGTAACTGGAAATGTGCGAAGGCACACCGAACACCAGGTTCAGCACACCTGCAGGCAAACCTGCGTCGTGAAATGCCTGCGCAATATGAATCGCGCCGCCTGGAGTTTCTTCTGCGGCCTTCAGGATGACCGAGCATCCCGATGCCAGTGCGCCAGCCACCTTGCGAGCTGGTTGGCTCATCGGAAAATTCCACGGCGAGAATGCTGCGACCATGCCAATGGGCTGATGCACCGTCATGTACCGAATGCCGGGCTCGCTAGGAATCGTGTTGCCGTACATGCGCTGTCCTTCGCCGGCATCCCACTCGAAAAATTCAGCGCCGCGAATCACTTCCATGCGCGCCTGGCGAATCGGCTTGCCGAGCTCAGATGAAATAGCGAATGCGATTTCTTCATTGCGCTCACGCATGAGCATCGCAGCTCGCAGCATGATTTCAGCGCGCTTGCGCGGCGCGGTGGCACTCCAGATTTTCAGACCCTTTTGCGCAGCGGTGATCGCGTCATCCAGATCGGATGTACGCACCACAGGGAGGGCGCCGAGCACCGATTCATCCGACGGGTTGACGACAGGCATCGTGTCCGACGCAGTGCGCCACTCGCCGCCGATGTAGAGCTTCAGTTCTGGATAGGAAGGCATGTAGTTCTCGAAAATATCGTTCGGTTATTTGATCGGCGAATTGGCCAACGCTTCGTTCGGATGCGGGATAGCGACTGCCGGATGCGCTTCGTTCAGTTGCGCATGCCAGGCCTGCCATTGCTTGCCCGGATGCACGGTGCCGCACGAAGTACAGGTGCGTTCTTCGTCGGTGCTGCCGTAGAAATTGTTGAAGACGACGGGCAGATCGGTCACGATGCTTTTGAGTTGCAACTCGTGCCTGGCCACCATGTTGCCGCAGTGAGCGCAGTTCCACTGAAACGCGTCCTTGTCGCCTGTCGAACGATCGCGCTCTATGACCGTGCAACGGCTTGCGGGTTGAGGACGCTGCGGCGAATGCAGCACATGCGGCGGCAGCAAAAAGATGTCGCCTTCGTTCAGCGTGATCCGCTCGTACTGTCCGCGATCCCAGATCAGGATGTACGCGGTGCCGACAGTCTGATGAAAGAACTCTTCGAGAGGATCGTCGTGAAAATCCGAGCGATGGTTCGGTCCGCCAACGACGGTGCAAATCAGATCGGAGCCACCCCATATCTGTTGGTTTCCTACCGGAGGAGCGAGCTCCTTTTCGTGATCCTTCGTCCACTTGGAGAAGTTGAGCGGGTATCCGTACTTCAACATGTCGGCTCCTTCGTTCTTGCGATTTCGATTTGGCGGGAGCCGATCAATCAGCCAGCCGGATGCCGCTTTGCGCGAACATCTCGCGGGCCAGCGCTTTTTCGTTGTCGGTCAACTGAAGCAAGGGACGACGAACCGGCCCACCCACCTGCCCCAGCAACTCCAGCCAGTATTTGCTGTACGCCTGCGGCTTGCCGACGGCACGACCTTTCTTGAACGCGTCGCGAGCCGGATTCAGGCTGTCGCGCACTTCCTTGGCTCGCGCAATATCGCCTGCGAAAGCGAGCTGCGTGTAATCGTGAATGCGTCTGTCGACCGCAGTCTGCAGGAGCAGCGGAGGCGTTGAGCAAAGATACAGACGCCATCCGAGTTCGACGATGTTTTCGAACCATTCGTCTTCCGACGCAGTGCTCACCTGAATTTTTTCGCCGACCAGTTTCGTCAGCTCCACATACAGGGCGCGATCGACGCTGTACTTGATGGCAACGATGTTCGGCAGCTCGGCAATGCGCGCGCAAAGCTGAGGGCTCATGACGTATCCGCAGTCGGGGTGATTCCACATGGCAATGCCGATGTCGAGGTTGTCGCACAGGTACTTGTAGTACTCGTAGATGGTTTCCTCGGTGTCTGCGCCGAAATAGAAAACGGGGCTATGCACGACGATCCAGTCGGCGCCGACGGACTGCGCGTGCTTCGCGAGTTCCATCACCGTGTCGAGGTTGGCGTCGGAGCAGGACATGACCGTACGTGAGCGCCCGTGCGCCAGTTCTGCAGCGATTTCGAAGCTGCGCTTGCGCTCGGCCAGGGTCATCGAGAAGAACTCGCCCTGCTTACCGTTGACGAACATGCCGCCAAGTTGAAGATCACCCACCCAATGGTTCACGTTGCGCTTGAAGCCGGCTTCGTCGAAGCTGCCGTCGGCATTGAAAGGCGTGAGCAATGCGGCCCACACGCCGACGAAATGCTTTTTAGCAAACGCCTTGGCGTCTTCTTTTTTGTAGTCCATGTGTCCTCTGTCCTCTGCCTTACTTCGCCTTGGGCGATGAATGAAGTAGTTCTGTATCTGAATTAGACAGATAGTGAACCAGCAATACAAACGCAAATAAATTGGCCATCTATCGATTTACTTTCTGAATAAGCTTTCAATTGCATTTCAGTTCACCCTCTCTTCAGGCGATAAGTTCCCAATGGTCGAGCGGATTCAATGAAAGCCTACCGCCGCATGCGGCATTGGCCTACGTGCACGAGATTCACAACTTCAAAGAATCACTCCGTACTCAACCACATCCACAGGAGATCTCAAATGAAATACAACATCGCAACTATCGCTCTCATGGCCGCCTTTGCATGCGGCTCTGTCTCTGCAATGACCAAGGACGAATACAAGGTCGCAAAAGACAAGATCGAAGCAACCTACAAGTCCGACAAACAGGCTTGCGACGCCATGAAGGACAACGCCAAGGACGTCTGCATGAAAGAGGCCAAGGGCAAGGAAAACATCGCCAAGGCAGAACTCGAACAAGGCTACAAGCCCAGCGACAAGAACATGAAGAAGGTCTCGACCGTGAAGGCCGACTCTGCATACGACATCGCCAAGGAAAAATGTGAAGATCAAAAGGGCGATGCAGAAAAGACCTGCAAGAATTCCGCCAAGATGGAACACGACAACGCCAAGAAGGCTATGAAGGGCTAAGTCCTTCGACCTTTCGCAATCGACTCGGAATCGACCCATTCGACGGGTCGATAGCAGAAAGCCCGCTCACGTCAGTCAGCGGGCTTTTCTGCGACTTTCACTGTTGGGACTTCACTCCTGGCACTACACGCCTAAGTCAGCCCGAAGCGGTGCCCGGTCAGACCTTCGGTACTGATTTCGGGCGTTCTGCCCGCGATCAAATCGGCAACGACACGGCTAGTGCCGCATGCCTGAGTCCAGCCATTGGATCCGTGGCCTGCGTTGAGGAAAAGCTTGCCTATTTTCGTGGGTCCGAGGACTGCCGGACCGTCGGGCGTCATGGGACGCAGACCGGCCCAGTAAGTCGACCTGCTGAAATCGAGTCCTGTCGGCAATAGTTCGCGCGTGAGTCTTGTGAGCAGAGCGCATCGGTCGTCACGCACGCTCTGGTCATGTCCGACCAGTTCGGCCATGCCGGCGACGCGTATGCGATCTCCGAGGCGGGACACCATGATTTTGGAGTGCTCATCCATTATCGAAACATGAGGAATGACGGCATCGTCGACGATGGGCACCGTGATGGAGTAGCCCTTCAGCGGGTACACGGGCAAGCGCAGACCGAGCGGACGCAAAAGCGCCGGCGCAAAGCTGCCGAGCGCAACCACATATGCATCGGCCTTCAGCGATTCGGTTTCGCCGCCGTCCACACCCGTGATGTCTACGCCGCTGATCTCGCGCCCATCACGCTGCAGCGACTCGACCGACACGCCGTATCGAAAATCCACGCCGCGTTCCTCCAGATACGCTGCAAGCCCAGTGCAAAACTTGTGACTGTCGCCAGAGGCATCGGCGGGCAGCTTGAGGGCGCCTGTCATGGTCGATGCAGACGCGGCTAAGGTGGGCTCCATGGCGCAGGCCTCGGCCGTCGTCAAAAGTTGCCAGGGGATGCCAAGCGACTCGAGCGTGCGGGCCGATAACCGCCCCATTTCCAGCTCCTGCGCCGTGCGAAAAATTTGAAGCACGCCATCCGCGTGAAAGTCGAAATCGTGCAACCCAGCCTCTTCCGACAATGCGCGAAGGCATTTGATGCTGTAGTGAGCGACCGACTGCATGCGAGCCTTGTTGGCGCTGAATCGGGACACGTTGCAGTTATTGGCCCACTCGAGTATCCAGCGCAATCTTTCGGGGTCTGGCCAGAGCGAGAACTTGATCGGCGAGTCCGCTTGCAGCGCCATTTTCAGCACCTTGCCGATCATGCCGGGAGCTGCCCAGGGACCAGCAAAACTAGGGCAAAGTCCGCCGGCATTGCCGAAGCTCGTCTCCATGCCGGCGGCCTCTCGCCGATCCAGCACGGTCACCTCATGGCCATCGCGCCAGAGGTAATACGCAGTCGTGACTCCAACGACTCCAGCCCCGAGCACCAGCACGCGCATCGCTTTATTCCACGGTAATGTGTGCAGCGTCGATGACGCCCTGATAGCGCTTCGTTTCGACCTCGATGAACTTGCTGAAATCGCCAGAGTTTCTGTAGCTGGACTCGAAGCCGAGCGATGCCAGCTTGGCTTTCATCTCGGCAGATCCCATGATCTTGGCGGATGCTGCTTCAAGGCGTTTGGTAATGGCAGGGGGCATTTTTGCGGGGCCCCAGAGTCCGTACCAGGAATAGAGCTCGAAGTCCTTGACGCCCGATTCGCGCATGGTAGGAACGTCAGGCAGCAGCGGGCTTCTTTCGCGGCCGGTGACCGCAATCGCACGCATCTTGCCGCCCTTCACGAAGGGTAGCGACGAGAGCATCGGGTCCATGAGCGCATGCACCTGACCGCCCATCAGGTCGGCTAGCGCCGGTCCGCCTCCCTTGTACAAAACGATGGGAACGTTGAGTTGGGTGATGCCGCTCTCGTACATGAATTGCGCAATGCCCAGGTGGCTTGCGGAACCGTAGCCGGTGGTCGCAAAGCTGTAGCTGTCGGGGCGCTGCTTGACCACGGTGATGAGCTCGCTGACGGTTTTCGCGGGCACCTGCGGGTTGACGCTGAAAATCAAAGCGCCTTGCGCCAGCATGCCGATGGCGGTGAAGTCTTTAACCGCGTCGTACTTGATTGTTTTTGCGTAGAGCAGCGGATTGATGCTGTGAATCGACGCGTTGATGTAGAGCGTGTAGCCGTCCGGCGCAGCTCTGGCAACCGTGCTGGCGCCGATCATGCCGGACGCCCCTGCGCGGTTGTCCACCACGATCGATTGTTTCAGTTCCTCGCGAAGCATGTCCGCAAAAGTACGGGCGACGCCATCGACCGAGCCGCCTGGAGGATAGGGCACCACGATAGTAATGGTGCGTGAGGGATAGTCCGACGGTGCTTGAGCTTGTGCCTGCGCATGTGCCGCAAGGGGGGCGGAGAGAGCAGACAGGGCTGAAACAAGGACGGCGCAAGCAGACAGCGCAGAGCCGCGAAACCTGGGGGAAAGCATGTTCATGGTGACCTCAACAAATTAGAGAAAAAAGCACTGATGTCCCGTTGAATCTCTGTTTTATTCTTAGCCTGCCGAATTAGAACGTGCCCGGGTAGGCAGCTCCATCGATCAGGATGTTCTGTCCGCAAATGTAGCCAGCGTGCGCCGAGCAAATGAAGGCGCACAAAGCTCCGAATTCGTCGGCCTCGCCGAATCGGCCTGCAGGGTTGTTGCTGCCGCGCTCCTGCCAGAGTTGATCGAAGCTCTTGCCGGTGGTCTCCAGCATGCCGTTGATGTGATGTCGTTGGGCATCGGTCGCGAACACACCGGGCAGCAGATTGTTGATCGTCACGTTCTGGCGAACCGTCTGACGCGCCAGCCCGGCAACGAAACCGACCAATCCGGAACGCGCGCCGTTGGACAAGCCCAGTTCCAGTTGCGGCGTCTTGACGCTGCGCGAGACGATGTTGACGATCCGCCCGAAGCGGCGTTCCATCATTCCATCGACCGTGCGACGCATCATCTCGATCGGGCCGAGCATCATCGAGTCGATGGCTTTGTGCCAGTCGTCCGTGGTCCATTGGCGGAAATCACCGGGAGGCGCGCCGTCTGCGTTGTTCACGAGGATGTCGGGTGCGGGGCACGCTGCGAGCGCAGCATCGCGTCCGGCTTCGGTGGTGATGTCGGCGACGACGTAGCGCACCGCGCGCCCTGACACCGCCGAGATTTCATCAGCGGCCTGCTTCAAAGTAGCTTCGGTGCGCGCCGCGATGACGACATCGACTCCCTCTTGCGACAGCCGCTGTGCACATGCGCGACCCATGCCTTTGCTCGCGCCGAACAGAAGCGCCGATCGGCCTGTGATTCCCATATCCATATCGCTGCTCCTGCCCGGCGATTCAGATGGCCTTCAACTGGGGCGAGTTCCAGCCGTATTTCTTGTCGAGTTCGAGTTCCTTGACGATGCGAAGACCCTTGGTGAGCGCCTCGCCTTCCAGGCCCTTGAGCGGCTTGCGCAAGTTGCCAGCCGGCAGTCCGACCGCCTTCATGAGCGACTTGATCGACACCGGGTTGATCGCCGAGTACGAGTAGTGAAGCATCGGCAGGTTGCGGATGTAGGCGTCGCGAAAGCTCACCGACGCTTCAGGCGAAGTCCAGGGCTTGGAGATCAGCGCCATTTCGGCAGGTGCGATGTTGCCCGTCATGTTGGCAGTGCCGTGACCGCCAAGGCTCATGGTCGGTACGACCAGCCCGAGGTTGGGAGAATCGCAGCACATCACGGCCACGTCGGGGCGTCCGGCAATCACTTGAGCGACCTGTCCCACGCGGGTTGTCGATTCCTTGTGCACCACGTAGTTGGGATGCTTGAAGATGCGCAGCAACTGATCCCAGTGCAGATCCGATTTGACTCGCGGCGGATTGTTGTAAAGACCGAGCGGCAGATCGGTTGCATCGGCCACTTCGAGGAAGTAGTCGGTGATGTCGGCCTCTGGCGCGCAGATGTAGGCGGGGGCTGCAAGCACCGCGCCATCGGCACCGTTGGCATGGGCAAAACGCAGGTAGTCGATCGTGGTGTCGGTGTTGTTGCCGGTGCAACCGTAGAAGAATTTCATCTTGCCGGTTTTCATCTTGGCGGTCTCGACAATGATCGCGTGGCGCTCCGCCTGCGACAGCATCGATACTTCGCCGGTCGATCCCATGATGAGCACTGCCTTGGTGCCGTTGTCTTCCTGAAACTTCAGCAGTTCGCGGAATGCCGCGAAATCGGTCGTGCCATCCTGGTTGAACGGCGTGATCATCGCGACGAACGAACCTTCGATCTTCATTTTGCTCATGGTGTCTGGTCTTCTGGATAAAAAGTTGACGGGTAGATAAAGATTAACTGGTTGCTAGGCGAAAGCGGGCTGCTGTGCATTTTCCGACTGACGCATAGCTGCGAATCCCTGATCGAGATCATCGAGTAAATCTTCGACATCTTCCAAGCCTACATGCAAGCGCAGGGCCAGTCCTTTGTAGGGCCACCGTGCACCGACATGCGCCTTGCCCGGCGTGAACGGGATGACCAGGCTTTCATAGCCGCCCCAAGACAGTCCAAGGCCGAAATGCTCGAGTGAATCGACGAAAGCAGCCAGCGTCTTCTGGGAGGTGGTGGCAAGCACCACCGAGAACAGTCCGCACGCGCCTTTGAAGTCGCGTTTCCAGAGTGCGTGGCCAGCGTGCGACTGCAAGCCAGGATGCAGCACGGCTTCGACCTCAGGGCGAGCCTGCAGCCACTGCGCGACTCGAAGACCCGCCGCCGAATGCTGACGCAGGCGAAGGCCCATGGTACGAAGACCCCGCAGTGCCAGATAGGCGTCGTCCGGTCCGGTGGTCTGGCCCATGCTTTCGGATGCAGCCTTCACCTTGGGCCACGCGGCTTCGTTGCATGTCGCAATACCCAATGTGGCATCGGAGTGCCCAATGATGTATTTGGTCGCGGCCTGGATCGACACGTCTACTCCGTGTTCGAACGGCTTGAAAAAGAGTGGCGTTCCCCAGGTGTTGTCCATCACCACGAACGCATTGCGCGCATGAGCGGCAGCCGCAATCGCAGGCACGTCCTGAATTTCGAAAGTGTCCGAACCCGGCGACTCCACGTAGACCACGCGGGTGGTGTCACGAATCAGCGTGGAGATTTCAGCCCCGATCAGCGGGTCGTAATACTCCACGTGGACTCCAAAACGCACCATGACCTGCTGCAGAAATTGCCTGCTTGGCGCGTATGCGCTATCGGGTACCAGCACGTGATCTCCCGATGCCAGGAGAGCTGTGAGCACCGTCGAAATAGCGGCGAGCCCAGAGGGATAAAGGAGCGCGCGATAACCGCCTTCCAGGTCGGCGATCGCTTCTTCCAGCGCGTGGGTGGTGGGCGTGCCGTAACGTCCGTATGTGGCGGCACCATGTCGGTCCGACGCTTGGGCGTGCTTCATGGCGTCCCATTCGGCCATGGAGCTGGCAAGAATGGTCGACGCCCGAAATATGGGTGTGTTCACGACTCCGCCGAATCGTTCGGGATGGCGGCCTGCGACCACCAACTGTGTGTTTACTTTCATGTTTTCGGATCCTTCGAGTCGACCTGCCCTGGCGCCAGGCCTGGCACTGTTCGGCGTTATGCGCCGCGTATGGAATTGAGTCTAGATTGGCGAAGAGAGAATATTTTTCTCAATTTCATGGCGCCAAATGCCGGTTTTAGGAAATTATTTTCCAACGCGGCCGCCAAAATAGACGCGCCGATATGATGGAAAACCGGACTAACGCTTTGCGATGGAATAAATCTGATGGGTAACCGATTCGATGCGGACAGCGGCCGCTTTCCTTCCCTGTCCCATTGGGGTGCGTTCACCGCGGTCGTTCAGGACGGACGGCTGATCGATTGCGAACCTTTCGAGCACGACGGCGCTCCCTCCAACATCCTTCGATCGATGCCGGGGATGGTGCACTCGGATTTGCGCGTGAAGCGCCCTTCGGTGCGCAAAGGATGGCTGGAACAGCGGCTCGGCAGCGATCGCACAGCGAGAGGAAGCGACGCGTTCGTCGAGGTCGATTGGGACACCGCACTCGATCTGGTGGCCGGCGAGATTCGCCGTGTTCACGACGACCATGGACCGGCCTCGGTGTTTGGCGGCTCGTATGGCTGGTCTTCTGCAGGCCGGCTTCACCATGCGCGGACCTTGACTCACAAGTTCCTGAATGCGACCGGCGGATGCACGAATCAGGTGGGTAATTACAGCTGGGGTGCAGCGCAGTTTCTCCTCCCGCATGTCATCGGAACCTATGCTCCCGTCACCGGGCGAGTGACCGACTGGAACAGCCTGCTCGCCAACACGGGCCTGTTCATCGCATTCGGCGGTTTGCCGCTGCGCAACCTGCAAATCACATCGGGTGGTGCGGGCGAACACAGCAGCCGCGAATGGATAGAACGCGCGGGCAAGAGCGGTATTCGCTTCGTGGTGATCAGCCCGACGCGGGCCGACGTACCTGCGGGACTCGACGCCGAATGGATCGGTATCCGTCCGAACACAGACACCGCGTTGATGCTGGGCATGGCTCATACCCTGCTGCAGTCGGGGTTGCACAATCCCGATTTCCTCGCGCGATACTGCGTCGGTTTCGACGCCTTCGCAGACTACGTCACAGGCGAAAGCGACGGTCAGGCCAAAGACGCCGATTGGGCCGCCAGCATTTGCGGTGTCGACGCCGAACGCATTCGCAAGCTCGCGCATGAAGCTGCTGGCAAACGAACGATGCTCAACTGCACCTGGTCGCTGCAACGAGCGCATCACGGCGAGCAGCCGTACTGGACCAGCATTGCGCTGGCAAGCATGCTGGGCCAAATCGGTTTACCCGGCGGCGGCTTTTCCTTTGGACACGGCTCTATCAACGGCGCAGGAACGCCACGGCCGGATATGCCCGCACCCGAGATGAGTGCGGGGAAAAATCCCGCCGCCAGCGCGATTCCCGCAGCCCGTCTTGCCGACATGTTGCTGCTTCCTGGCGAACGCTATGCCTTCGATGGCAAGGAAAGCGTGTATCCGGATATCCGCATGGTGTATTGGGCGGGCGGCAATCCGTTTCATCATCATCAGGATTTGAATCGGCTCGTACGCGCCTGGTCCAAGCCCGAAACGATAGTGGTTCACGACAGCTGGTGGACGCCCACCGCAAGACGCGCCGACATCGTGCTTCCGGCGACGACGACTCTGGAGCGCAACGACATCGGTGGCTCGTCGCGCGATCGATACGTGATTGCGATGCATCGCGCGCTCGCGCCGCAGGGCGACAGCCGTAATGACTTCGATATCTATCGGGCGCTGGCGCAACGCCTAGGCTGCGAGCAAGCCTTCACCGAAGGCAAAGACGAGGCGCAATGGATTCGTCACATCTACGACGCGATGGCGACTCGCTGGCGCGCGGGCGGCTTCGACGCGCCGGACTTCGATGCGTTCTGGAAGGCCGGTCATGTTGCGCTGCCTCGACCCGACGAGGAGTTCGTGATGTTTGCCGATTTCCGCAGCGATCCTCAGCAACACCCCCTTAAAACACCGAGTGGCCGCATCGAGCTTTTCTCGAATACTGTGGCGGGCTTTAGCTACGCCGACTGTCCCGGTCATCCCACATGGATTCCTCCGGCGGAGTGGCTCGGCTCACCGGAAGCTTCGCGCTGGCCGCTGCACATGGTGAGCTCACAGCCCCCAGACAAGCTTCATTCGCAGCTGGACGCCGGTGCGTTTTCGCGCGAAGGCAAGGTCAATGGGCGCCAGTCGATTCGCCTTCACCCGCACGACGCTGCAGCGCGCAGCATCGCGCAGGGATCGCTCGTGAAGGTGTTCAACGATCGGGGGATGTGCCTTGCCGGAGCAGTGCTCGATCAGTCTTTGAAAGAGGGTGTTGTCGTGATGTCCACCGGTGCCTGGTTCGATGCGGCAGACGCGCATCTGGAGCGGCATGGCAACCCGAATGTGCTGACTGTAGATATCGGTACGTCGCGCTTGACTCAGGGCAGCAGCGCCATGACAGCACTGGTCGATGTTGCCCTCTGGACCGAAGAGGCGCCCGAAGTTCGCGCGTTCGATCAGCCTCGATTCGAAACGGCGTAGCTCGTCAGGCGTATTCCAGTGGCAAGGCAGTGGTGTATTTAATTTGCTCCATTGCGAAGCTCGAACTCACGTCGGACAACTCGACTTCGCGGATCAGCCGCTTGTACACCGCGTCGTAGCCCTTGATGTCAGGCACCACCACCCGAAGCAGGTAGTCCACGTCGCCGCTCATGCGGTAGAACTCGACGATCTGCGGAATCGCAGCCACTGCAGCAGTGAAGCGCTTGAACCATTTTTCGTTATGTTCGCTGGTCCGGATCGAGACGAATACTGTCACGCCGACATTGAGCATTTCTGCATTGAGCAGCGCCACCCTCTGGCGGATAAAACCGCTGCTCTCCAGTCGTTGAATGCGTCGCCAGCAAGGCGTGGTCGACAAGTTGACCTGTTCACTTATTTCCTGCAGCGACGCGTTGGCGTCGTTCTGCAGAATTTCGAGGATGTCCTTGTCGATCTTGTCCATGTGCGTCCAAGGTGATGAAGTAAGAATCCCTCGAATATATGGCCTGTGATCCTCCGACGAACAAAACCTACGCTTTTGCGGCGGCGGCGGTCCCTGCCAGCGGCTTCGGTCCCACCTTCTTCGATTTCCGTTTCGCCAGAATCACCAGCGTCACCAGAACGAACAGCGCAGTGATCATCTTCAAATCCGACGGCTGGAATCCGAATGCCAGAACACCCGAAATCAGCTGGAAGTAAACGACCGATCCGATCACCGGCGCAATCACCTGGCGCAGGATGGTGCGGTTGCCGATGATCGCTTCGCCCAGCAAAAGCGATGCGAGTCCGTTGATCAGGGTGCCGAAGCCCATGTTCACATCGGCGAAGCCCTGGTTTTGCGCGAGCAAACCGCCGCCGAGCGCAGCGATCAGGTTGGCAAGTCCCAGGCCGACCAGCGTGTAGACCTTCACGTTGATGCCTTGCGCCTTCGCCATCGGAAGGCTGGATCCCATTGCACGCATGGCCATGCCGTGTTGCGTGCCGAGCGCCCAGTAAATCACGCCTACCAGAACCACGTCGATTGCAGCGAGCAGCACGATGCGCATCGTGAGGCTGCTGTCGTCACCCGGCAGGTACGCGAAGATGCTGGGAAACTGGAACAGCGCCGTGTTGGGCTGACCCATGACGCGGATGTCGGTGGAATACAGCATCGACAACACCAGAATGCCGCAGAGCAGCGTGTTGATCTTGACCTTTTCGTGAATGTAGGCCGTAAGGCTTCCGCCGATGAAACCCGCCATGGCACCGACCAGCAACGCAGTTACCGGCTGCATGCCGACCAGCAGGCACTTGGCCGTGACGCAGGCGCCGAATGCGAGCGTTCCTTCGCCGGTCATGTCCGCGAAGTTGAGTATGCGGAACGGGATCATCACCGCGATGGCGATGAGTGCGTAGATGAAGCCCTGCATGAAGCCGATCGGCAGCAGGTTCACGAATGTGTTGAATACGGTCATTTGATTTCTACCTTGTCTCTGCGCCTGGCCGTCCGGTGGACTAGCCGTTCACCACTTGAAGCGAGGGCGCTTCGTCTTCGAAGGCCGCGACGAGCCGCTCGACCGTCATGTTTCGCTTGATGTCACCGGTCACGTCGGCCACGATTTGCGCCTGCTTCATCATGATCAGTCGATTGCCGTGCGAGATGGCGTGATGCATGTTGTGCGTGACCATCAAGGTGGTGAGTCCAGATTCCTGAACCACCTGGCGCGTGACTCGCATGACGAGCTCTGCGGTGCGCGGATCCAGCGCGGCGGTGTGCTCGTCGAGCAGCAGCAATTGCGGCGCGCGAATCACCGCCATCAACAGCGAAAGCGCCTGACGCTGACCGCCCGATAGCAGTCCGGCTTGCGCTTTCATGCGGCTTTCCAGGCCGAGACCGAAGCTCGCCAGACGCGCCCGAAACTCTTCCATCAAAGCGGGGGTGAGGCTGCGCCCGAAGGTGCGCTTCTGGCCGCGATTCGCAGCCACCGCGAGGTTCTCCTCGATGCTCAGTGCCGCAGCGGTTCCGATGGACGGATCCTGGAACACGCGCGACACGTACTTCGCACGCTTGTGCGTGGGAAGCGAAGTCACGTCCTCGCCGCCGATTCGGATGAACCCGGAATCGGCGATTACTTCACCAGCCAGCATATTGAGGAGCGTCGACTTGCCAGCGCCGTTTCCGCCGACCACGACCGCGAAATCGCCGTGGGCCAGATCGAGCGACACGTTGTTAATTGCGGCGCGCTCATCCGGCGTGCCGGCATGAAAGAGCTTGTTCAGCGAATGCGCCGTCAGCAGCGGCGCCTTGATTTCAGAAGAGGACACAGGCGAAGTCCGGTTGGGGTTCAGTTGATAAAGCATCCGCACGACTCGAGCGAAGCGGGAATGGCCAGCCCGAGTTCCTTGAATTTTCCACGATTGATGGTGGTGACGTAATCGATCGCCGACGGGCGGGCAACCGGCAACTGGGTAGTGGGCGTGCCCTTCAGCACCTTGTCGGCCAGACGTGCGGCGTTGCTGCCGATCGACTGCAAAGACACGGCATAGTTGGCCGATGCCAGACCGGTCTTCACCAATTCGGTTTCAGAGCTGAGCATCGGCACCTTCAGGCGGTTCATTGCCGATGCGACTGCCGGAATGGCCGACTGCACCACGTTCGATCCGGTCACGTACATGAAACCCACACCGTCGAGTCGTTGTGCGTTCTGCATGATTTCCGAGGCACTCGTGACAGGAATCGGGCGGAAATCGAGATTGGCCTTCTTCGCGGCTTCGGTCAGCTTCTCGGTGGTCACCAAGTCGTTGACCTCACCGGGGTTGTAGAGCGTGCCGAACGATTTCGCCTGCGGATAAAGCTTCTTGGCGAACTCGAGAACCGCGTCGAAATTCTGCATGTCGGATGCGCCAACGTATCGTGGGCCGCCGTGCTCCCAATCGGGAACGAGCCCGGCCTTCACAGGGTCGGTCACCATCGCGAAGATCATGGGAATCGATTTGTCGGTCACCGACGACAAGCCGGTTTGCGACACCGAAGTCGTGATCGTGAGGATCAGGTTCGGCTTTTTCGATTGAATCTGCGTAAACATCTGCGGCATCATCGATTGCGTGAAATTGGCATCGCTGTACACGTATGTTGTGTTGCCGTTCTCGATGTAGCCGAGCTTGCTCATTTCAGCCTTGAAGCCGGCGATGGTCTGTGCAATCGACGGGTGCGGGCCCAGATTGGCAATTCCGATGATCGTCTCGGCAGACGCGGTGATCGACGCGCCGAGCGACACAGTGAAGGCCAGCGTCATCGCGGCAGCAGAGACGAGCGGACGAAGCGAAGATTTCATCGAACTAAGCATGGCAGTGGCCTCAGAGTGAACGGATGTGCGGATTCTGGCGCGCCAAGCTGGCAAAAAGCTGAACGCCGCAGCGTCATGACCCGATTGCCTCAATGTTCGAACCTGATGGCCTATGTTTGCGGGATGGTCGTTATTGCCGGGCTTCGGCTCTTGCCTTAGCCTTGCACGCATGACGGATTCAACCAGCCAAGGCACGCGTTCGGGTGCAGAAATTTTCGCGGACGCGGTAGCGGCTCTCGGTTTCAAACACGTACTGTCGATTCCCGGCGAAGGCATTCTGGAAATGATCGACGCACTATCGACGCGTCACCCCCAGATTCGACAAACGACTTTCCGCCACGAAGGCGGCATGACCTACGCCACGCTGGCAATCGGGCAGATCAGCGGTGAGCCGGCACTTTGCCTGGTTGCACGCGCGCCCGGTGCATTGAACACCGCCCTCGCCCTCCACACCGCCGACACCGATGCGGCGCCGATGGTGATGGTCATCGGCCAAACCGCGTTCGATCAAGCCGAGCGCGACCGTATGTCTGGCTTCGAATTCAGCAGCGTGTTCGGCCCGATATCGAAGGAGGTCATGCATGTGACCGATGCGAGCCGTATTCCCGAGATGCTGTCGCGCGCATGGCATCGTGCAGCGAGCGGACGTATGGGTCCTGTGGTGCTGGTCGTGCCAGAAAACTTGATGCATCAGCAAAGCGATGCGAAGGACGCGAGGCGGCCAGTCATCGCGGCATCTGCACCTTCGGCATCTCAACTCGATTCCTTGAAGGCGCTCGTTGCCAATGCAAAGGGTCCTCTTATCGTCGTGGGCGGCACTGGCTGGACGGACGAAGGTCTTGCTTCCCTCACGCAATTTGCTAAAGCAAGCGGATGGCCTGTCGCAACCACTTATCGGCGTAGTCACCTGTTCGACAACACCGACTCTCAATATGCGGGCGAGCTGGGCATCGGTATCGATCCGGCACTGTTTGCACTCACCGAAAAAGCCGACCTAGTCGTTGCGGTGAACGTTCGACTGGGCGAACTCAACACATTCGGACCTGGAGGATTCGGTGGCTTCAAGGCATTGCAGGCTTCCGCCTCTCGCAAGCTGGTTCATGTTCATGCCGAGAGCGAATTGCAGAAGGTGAGCCATGCCGACATTGCGATCGCAAGTGGGCCGAACGAGTTCATGCGAGCGATCGGTGACGTTGCGATGTCCAGATGCGACGGCGCGTGGACCCAATCTTTCCGCGATGCGCGTACCGCATTCATGAACAGCGGCGCGTCGCCCGGCCCAGTCGATTTGCGCCAAGTGTTCAAGACACTGCGCAAGCAACTTCCCGCGGAGACGGTTGTCGCAGTCGGTGCAGGCGCCTACGCGGTGTGGCTGCATCGCTACTTCGACTTCATCGCACCGCACACCCTGGTCGGCCCCAAGAGCGGCGCGATGGGATACGGCCTGTCCGCCGCCATAGGGGCATCGCTTCTCGATCCGTCGAAAACCGTGGTGGATGTCGCGGGCGACGGCTGCTTCATGATGCATCCGGAAGAGCTGGCCACTGCTGTTCAGAACGAGATGGACCTGCTTGTGCTTCTTATCAACAACGATGGCTATGGCGCTATTCGTGCCTCGCAGCAGCGCATGTTCGGACGCACCGTCGGAACCGATCTGCGCAATCCGAATTTCGTGTCGTTCGCTCAATCGTTCGGAGCGCATGCAGCGCTTGTCACCAAGACCGATGAGTTCGAAGGCGTGTTGAAGGACATGCTTTCGCGCAAGGGCGTTCGCTTGATCGAAGTACAAACGCCTGCATCGTTGAGCAAACCTCAATGACCAGGTCCGTGATCGTCATCGGCGCGGGTCTGTCGGGTCTGACCGCCGCGTATCGCCTGCAACAGCGGGGATTCATCGTCCGCGTGCTGGAGCGAAACGACATTCCTGGCGGCCGCATGGCGCATCGTGTATCGGGGCCTATCAGCTACAACACCGGCGCACGTTTGATCTATCCGTTCGGCAAGGAGCTTCACAGCCTGATCGACGAAATGAATCTGCGTGGCGATATGATCGCGCTCAAAGGACTGAGCGCCGAGTGCGTGAGCGACGACGAGTCGTACCGGGTGAAGCTGATGCCCGATGCGTCTGCGTTGGCAACGCCCGGCATCACGCTGGCCGAGCGAATCCGCCTGGCAATTTCCGGCATTTCACTTTCGAGGCTGCGCAGCAAAACCAATCCGGATCACGCCGTGTCTGCAGTCGATATAGACGATAGATCATTGGCCGATTACGCACGAGACAAGCTCGGTCCAAACGTACTAGAGCGAATGATCGATCCTGTGTTTCGCGGAACCCGCAGCTGGAATGCGGAAGATCTGTCCGCCGCGTTTTACCTCAGCACCACCCCTCATCTGATCGGCGAGGACACGACTTACTCTCTGCGCAGCGGCATGGGCGCGTTGACTTCCGCGATAGCAGCAAAGCTGAACGTCACGCTGAACGCGAAAGTGAACCGAATAACGATTGCAAGCTCGTCGGAAAAATCCTGCGAAGTCGAATACGAGGTCGATGGAGAGTCGTTCACGCTTCAAAGCGACATCGTCGTCTGCGCGACCGAAGGCGCTCATGTCGGCAAGCTCATAGGCAATCCTTCACCGGAACAGAAACGTCTGCACGAGAGCGTTCGCTACAACAGCCTCGCAATAGTTCACTATGCCTTGCGCGGCGAACTCGATCGTTCGATGCAGTTCTCGCTCCGCAAAAAATCGACTCGCATCGCGACCTGGCAGCAATCGCCTGCCGCGAAAGGAGCGAATGGCGAAACAGTTGCGATGCTCTACTGCCAGCTCACGCCCGAAGCCGTGAAAGAGGCGATCGACCGCAACCTGACACAGAACATCGACGCCTTGATTCGCGACGAGATTCGTGCGCGCATTCCCGATTTCGATTCGCGCGTAGTGCATTCGCATAACCAGTGGATCGACTGCAAGCTGCCGACCTTCTATCCGGGCTATTTGCGCGGGGTGCGCGACTTTCTGGCCTGGCAATCGGTGACCCGGCAGCGCCTCTATCACTGCGGCGACTACCTTTCCCAGGCGCTTTTGAACGGCGCCTGCGCCAGTGGCAGCGAAGTCGCGGGGCTTATCTCGAAACACTGGAAATAATTGCCGCCAGTGGTAAGGTCGCGTCTCCCTACACAGAGACTCGGCAGGCTCACATGGCGACCCCAGCAGACATTCAGTACGACTTCGATCTTTTCATCATTGGAGGCGGTAGCGGCGGCGTCAGAGCGGCGCGAATGGCGGGTCGCACTGGCGCCAAGGTGGGGCTTGCGGAAGTCGGGGCGCTGGGCGGCACCTGCGTGAATGTCGGTTGCATTCCCAAAAAGCTTTACAGCTACGCGGCCGGATACGCAGAAGCTTTCGAGGAAGCCGCCGGGTATGGCTGGAAGCTCGACAAGCCCGAACTCGACTGGCCAAAGCTCAAACAGCGCCGCGCCTCGGAAATTTCGCGGTTGAACTCGATTTACCAAGGGCTGCTCGATGGCGCGAACGTGACCTCTATGCCGGGCTACGCCAAGCTGGTCGATGCTCATTCGGTCAGCGTCGAACTCAACTCGAACCCCGGCGCGTTTCAAACCTTCACCGCAAAAAACATACTCATCGCCGTTGGCGGGCGTCCCAGCGTTCCTCACGTGCCTGGAGCAGAGCATGTCGTCACGTCCGACGACATGTTCGATCTCGACCCGTTCCCCAAGCGTCTGGTCATCGTCGGCGGTGGCTATATCGCCTGCGAATTCGCCTCGATCTTCAATGGACTCGGATCGACAGTGACGCTCATTCCGCGCGGCAAAAAACTGCTCACCGCTTTCGATGAAGACGCTTCCGCCTTCGTTACCGCCGAAATGAAAAAGGCCGGCATAGAAACACGCATGGAATGCACCGTGACCGGCATCACGCTGGCAGACGACGGTAAAACTAAACATGTGGCGCTCTCTAGCGGCGATGTCATCGAAGCAGACACCGTGCTCTATGCCACCGGTCGAAGCCCCAACACAAAGGACATCGGTCTCGACAAAGCGGAAGTCACAGTCGACGCCAAGGGCGCCGTCGTGGTGAACGACTCATACGAAACATCGGTGCCCCACATTTTTGCCGTGGGAGATGTGTCCACGTCTATCCAGCTAACGCCGGTTGCCCTCGCGGAAGCCATGGTGGTGGTCGATCGCCTATTCGGCGAGGGCAAGCGCGACATGTCTTACGAATACGTTCCTACTGCCGTTTTCACGCACCCGAACATGGGAGTGGTCGGGTACACCGAGAAAGATGCAAAAGAAAAGTTCGGTGAGATCACCGTGTTCCAGACCGACTTCAAGCCGCTGCGCCATACCTTGAGCGGAAGCCACGAACGCACTTTCATCAAGATGATCGTCGAAAAGAAAACCGATCGTGTGGTGGGATTGCACATGGTGGGTGCAGACGCCGGAGAAATTATTCAGGGGATGGGTATCGCCATGAAGGCCGGTGCGACCAAGGCGATTTTCGATGCAACGATCGGAATACATCCGACCGTTGCAGAGGAGTTCGTCACCTTGCGGGAACCACGCAAGTGATACCGCGAGGCGAGAGATGAATTTTTAGTTGTACAGATCGAGCATGCGTTCGCGTTCCGACGCGACGATCAGTTCTGCGGGGAATTCGATCGGAGTGCGGTCTACTTCTTCATCGAATGCAGACAGTTCCATGTCGGCAACGACGAACTTGCGGGGCGTATCCAGGGGACGATATTGCTGGCCGCGCAGGCTGCGCAGACCTGGGGAGCGTTCCACTGCGCTGAGCACCAGCTCGGGGTTCATGAAGCTGACGAAGGGGTTGGTCATGAGATTCAGGGTTGACATGATGCGAAGCTCCTTGGGTTCTGTTGAAACCAATGTAAAAAACAAAGTTGGAGAAAGCAGTCAGGCCGATTCCAGACACGATGTAGTCCACAGACTTACAAACCGCAACATCGTTAAGGAGAGGTTTTAGGGCTTCCCAAGAGCGTTTCGACAGCATCATCTTTCATCGAAAGACGTATTCGGCATTGCACAATGAGCGCATGCCTTACATGCCCCCTTTCATCGCGCCCACTCGACACACCGATCCCGCAGAAGCACTTGCTCAGGTCCGGGCCATCTACGACGGCAGCATCGATCACCTTCGAGGTGCCATGCATCGATTCGTTGCCGGCGAAGATCTACCCGGTCATGTGAGGGCTTGCTACCCGTTCGTGCGAATCCACACCGACACGGTGCTGCGCGCCGAATCGCCGCTGGCGTATGGCTTCGTTGCCGGCCCGGGCAGATTCGAAACCACCCTCACCCGCCCGGATCTTTTCGGTCGGTATTACTCGGAGCAGTTCCGTTTGCTGATGAAAAATCACAACGTTCAGCTAGAGGTAGGCACCAGCACCCAACCGATACCGGTGCATTTTTCTTTCGCCGAGAACGAGCACATCGAAGGCACGCTCCCTGCAAATCGCCGCTCGATGATGCGCGACGTGTTCGACCTGCCCGATCTGGAAGCCATGGACGACGGCATCGCGAACGGAACACGCGAAGTGAACGGCGGCGAGGCTCAACCTCTGTCGCTGTTCACGGCACCTCGCGTCGACTATTCGCTGCATCGCCTTCGGCACTACACGGGCACCGCCCCGGAGTGGTTCCAGAACTTCGTGCTGTTCACCAACTATCAGTTCTACATAGACGAATTCATCCGGCTCGGGCATGAAGAAATGGCGAACCCGGATAGCGAATACATCGCCTTCGTAGAACCCGGCAACGTGGTGACCCGCAGACGAGGCCTGCCCGCCCTCGCAGGCGACGAACTCGGCGCCGCGCCGCCACGCCTGCCGCAGATGCCCGGCTATCACCTGATGCGCGCCGACCACAGCGGCACCACCATGGTGAACATCGGCGTCGGCCCATCCAACGCGAAGACCATTACCGATCACATCGCCGTCTTGAGGCCGCACGCCTGGATGATGCTGGGTCACTGCGCTGGCCTTCGCAACAGCCAGCAAATGGGCGACTACGTGCTGGCCCACGCCTATGTTCGCGAAGACCACGTCCTCGATGAAGAGCTGCCGCTCTGGGTACCGATTCCCGCTCTCGCGGAAATCCAGACTGCGCTCGAAACCGCGGTGGCCGACATCACAAAAATGGACGGAAGCGATCTGAAAAAGATCATGCGTACCGGCACAGTGGCCAGCACCGACAACCGCAACTGGGAGCTGCTGCCCAACAACGAGCCCCAACGCCGATTCAGTCAAAGTCGTGCGGTCGCACTCGACATGGAAAGCGCCACCATCGCCGCGAACGGATTCCGGTTCCGCGTGCCTTACGGAACGCTTCTATGCGTGAGCGACAAGCCTCTGCATGGCGAAATCAAACTGCCGGGCATGGCGAATCATTTCTACCGGGAACGAGTCGATCAGCATTTGCGCATCGGCATGCGCGCGGTCGAAATCCTGCGCGAAGGCGGCGTGGACCGCCTTCATAGCCGCAAGCTGCGAAGCTTCGCGGAAGTAGCGTTTCAGTAAGGCGAAAACCCGAAGAAGCTGCGGGCGGAGTCAAGCGGAATCAGGCGGTGCGCGGCTTCACCAGAGAAGCCGCTTTCTTCGCGCGAGTGCGCGCTACCTCGACATCCGCGTCGTGCGCGAGCGCCACGCCCATGCGGCGCTTCACGAAACTCTCGGGCTTGCCGAACAGACGAATGTCGACGCCTGGCACCTTGAGCGCCTCGTCGATGTTGTCGAACACGATCCCCTTGGCATCGACGCCGCCGTAGATGACAGCGCTTGCACCGGGACTCTTGATGGACGTGTCGACCGGCAGTCCGAGAATCGCGCGGGCGTGCAACTCGAATTCGTTCTGCCACTGCGTCGCCATCGTGACCATGCCGGTATCGTGCGGGCGCGGGCTGACCTCGCTGAACCAGACCATGTCGCCCTTGACGAACAGCTCGACGCCGAACAGTCCGCTGCCGCCAAGATTGCCCGTGACCTCGCGCGCAATGTGCTGCGCTTTTTCTAGCGCAGCCGACGCCATCGGATGCGGCTGCCAGCTCTCGACGTAATCGCCCGCCACCTGAACATGGCCGATCGGCTCGCAAAACGAGGTTTCGCCTTTCGAGCGCACGGTGAGCAAGGTGATTTCGTAATCGAAGTCGATGAATCCTTCGACGATGACCCGGCCATGGCTCACACGGCCGCCGGCCATTGCGTAATCCCAGGCTTTTTTCACATCGTCCGGACCGTCGATCTTGCTTTGGCCCTTGCCGGAACTGCTCATGACCGGCTTGACCACGCACGGGTAGCCGATGCCGCCGTCGATGGCGGCTTGCAGTTCTTCGAGCGAATCGCAGAATTTGTAGGGGCTGGTGGCAAGGCCCAGCGTCTCGGCAGCCAGACGGCGGATGCCTTCGCGATCCATGGTCAAACGCGCGGCCCGCGCGGTGGGAATCACGGTCACGACGCCGGCAGCTTCGAGTTCCTGCAGCATCGGGGTGGCAATGGCTTCGATTTCCGGAACCACGAAATGCGGCTTTTCTTTTTCGATGAGCGCTTTCAGCTGTGCCGGATCGCTCATGGTGATGGTTCGCGCGTGGTGCGCCACTTGCTGGCCGGGCGCATTTTCGTAACGATCTACCGCAATCGTTTCGACGCCGAGTCGTTGCAGCGCAATGAGAACTTCCTTGCCGAGCTCGCCTGAGCCGAGGAGCATCACGCGGGTTGCGGAAGGGGTGAGGGGGGTGCCGAGGGTTGTCATGGCCGTAACTTTACCCTGCGACAATGGCTTTATGTCATCTACGCTATTTGCTGTCGATCACCTGAGCAAGCATTACGGTGAAACCAAGGTTGTCGATGATCTTTCCTTCGAAATTGCGCCGGGCGAGTGCCTGGGCGTGATCGGGCCTAACGGCGCTGGAAAGACCACGACGATTCGCATGTGCCTCGGGCTTACGGCGCCCGATCAGGGCACGGTGCAATATTTTCCGCAGCACAGCGACGGCGTGGCTGGCGCCGCACTGCAGATGCCGCGAGACGCGCTGAAGATCAAGGAACAGATCGGCGTCGTCACCCAGTTCGATACGCTCGATCCCGACTTCACCTGCGCGGAAAACCTGCATGTCTACGGACGCTATTTCGGGCAATCGAGCAAGCAGACCAAAGCGAAGATTCCCGCGCTGCTGGAATTCGCATCGCTCACGTCGAAGGCCGACTCGAAACCCGGCGCTCTTTCCGGCGGAATGAAGCGGCGCCTGAGCCTGGCCCGGGCGCTGGTGAACGATCCCCGGCTGCTGCTTCTGGACGAGCCCACTACCGGCCTCGACCCGCAAGCGCGACATCTGATGTGGGAACGGCTGCAGGTGCTGTTGACGCAAGGCAAATCGATTCTCCTCACCACCCATTTCATGGACGAAGCGGAACGCCTCTGCTCGCGCCTTCTTGTGCTCGACCATGGCAAGAAGATTGCCGAAGGCAAACCGCGAGATCTGATCGCAGAGCATCTAGAACCCGATGTGGTCGAGGTGTACGGGGCTGGCGCGACAGAACTTGCAAAAGCGCCGGAACACGAGAGCCTGCGTCAGCTTGCCAAGCGGGTCGAGCAGAGCGGCGAAACCGTTTTCTTCTACACGCAGGATGCTCATCCTCTGATTGCCGCGCTCGCGCACATTCCTAATTTGCGAACGCTTCACAGACCCGCCAATCTGGAAGATCTGTTCCTCAAACTCACCGGACGTCAGATCAGGGAGGATGCATGAGCACCGTTTCATCGACCGCAGCAGCTACCGACAACTCAATGAAGACCAGCATCTGGCGTACGCCCGATCTGTCTTTCCGCTGGTGGCCGGTTTTCCTGCGCAACATGCTGGTCTGGCGAAAGCTGGCCATTCCGAGTCTGGTCGGCAACATTGCAGAACCGCTGTTCTGGCTGGTCGCATTCGGCTACGGCATGGGCGCACTGGTAGGCCAGGTGACCGTTCCCAACGCCGACGGCGGAACCATGAAGGTGCCGTACATCCTGTTCCTTGCCAGCGGATCGATCTGCATGAGCGCAATGAATGCGGCATCGTTCGAAGCGCTTTACTCCGCCTTCTCCCGCATGCATGTGCAACGCACATGGGACGGCATCATGAATGCGCCGGTCACGCTCGACAACATCGTCATGGCCGAGATGCTCTGGGCTACCTTCAAGTCGATCTTCACCGTGACCGCGATTCTTTTCGTGATGCTGGCGCTCGGCATCACGCACACGCCCAAGCTGCTGGTGGCGTGGCCCGTGCTTCTCGGAGTCGGCATTACGTTCTCGTGTATCGCGCTCATCGTGAACGCACTGGCGAAAGGCTACGACTTCTTCACGTATTACTTCACGCTGTTCCTCACGCCGATGATGTTCCTGAGCGGCGTGTTCTTCCCGCTCGGCCAGTTGCCGCCTGTAGTTCGCGAGATCGCAAGCTGGCTGCCGCTAACCAACGCAATCGAGCTGGTGCGACCGCTGTTCATGGATCAGTGGCCGGTGAGCCCGGTGCGCCACATTCTCGTGCTTGCGGTCTATGCCGTTGGAGCGTTCTGGATTGCACTCGCCCTCACGCGCAAGCGCTTCCGCGCTTAACGTCGCTATCAACAAGCAGCTTTCAAGTTTATTTTCCGGAGTTCTTAATGTCTCAAGCAATCAAAACCGTCGGCATCATCGGTGCCGGCACTATGGGCAACGGCATTGCGCAAGCATGTGCGGTGTCGGGCATCGACGTCGTGATGGTCGACATCTCGATGGATGCAGTGAACAAAGGCATCGCCACCGTTTCGGGCAGTCTGGATCGCCTCATCAAGAAAGAAAAGATGACTGCGGCGGACAAGGATGCCGCACTGGCTCGCATCAAGGGATCGTCGAATTACGACGATTTGAAGAGCGCGCAAATGGTCATCGAAGCGGCCACCGAAAACTACGAACTCAAACTCAAAATCCTCAAGCAAGTGGATGCGCTTGTCGCGCCTGAAGTGATCGTTGCATCCAATACATCGTCGATCTCGATCACCAAACTCGCCGCCGCCACATCGCGCGCCGACAAGTTCATCGGCATGCATTTCTTCAACCCGGTGCCGATGATGGCGCTGGTAGAAATCATCCGCGGATTGCAAACCAGCGACGAGACTCATTCGTCGGTCAAGGAGCTTGCGGAAGCACTGGGCAAGTCGCCCATCACGGTGAAGAACGCACCCGGTTTTGTCGTGAACCGAATTCTTGTTCCGATGATCAACGAAGCCTTCTTCGTACTCTATGAAGGACTCGCGACTCCGGAAGATATCGACGCCGGTATGAAGCTCGGATGCAATCAACCAATCGGCCCGTTGGCACTGGCGGACATGGTCGGCCTCGATGTTTGCCTCGCGGTGATGGACGTCTACCTTGCCGAGTTCGGCGATTCGAAATACCGTGCCTGCCCCTTGCTGAAAGAGATGGTCGCGGCAGGACGGCTAGGCCGCAAGACCGGACGCGGCGTCTACACGTACTGAAGATATCGAGCCTCGCCGTTTTGACGACGCCCCACCCCTCCCCTGGTCAACCATCCTCGCGTCATCCCTACGAGACGCTGACGCCCGACGTTGTCATGGACGCGCTGGCCAGCATCGGTCTCATGGCGGATGGCCGGCTCATCGCCCTCAGTTCGTACGAGAACCGGGTCTATCAGATTTATCTGGAAGACGGCAGCGTCGTGGTGGCGAAGTTCTATCGGCCCGAGCGCTGGAGCGATGAAGCGATTCTGGAAGAGCATTCCTTTGCGCGCGAGTTGATGGACGACGAGATTCCGATGGTCGGACCGATGGTCATTGGCGGCACCACGCTCCATCATCACGCCGGTTTTTCTTTCAGCGTGAGCCCGCGTCGAGGCGGTCGGGCGCCCGAGCTGGACGACTTCGAAGTGCTCGAATGGGTTGGCCGGTTTCTGGCGCGGATTCATTCGGTCGGCGCAAGGTCCAAGTTCGCGCATCGGCCTGCGCTGAACCTTCAGACCTTTGGGTTCGAATCGCGCGATTGGCTGCTATCCAACAACATCATTCCGCTGGATGTGCAGACCGCCTGGAAGGCCGCCTGCGATGAAGCGTTCGCTCTTATATCCGACACGCGCCTGGGCGAAGACAGCTCCGGTGGCATCCGCCTTCATGGCGATTGCCATCCGGGCAATATCTTGTGGACGCCAGTCGAAATGCCGAATGGCGGACCGCATTTCGTCGACCTCGATGACGCGCGCACTGGCTACGCGGTCCAGGACTTGTGGATGCTGCAAAACGGCGATCGCGCACAACGATCGATGCAGCTTTCGGCGCTGGTGGAAGGCTATGAACAGTTTCGGGAATTCGACCGGCGCGAACTCGAACTCATAGAGCCGCTTCGCACTTTGCGACTGGTGCACTACAGCGCATGGCTGGCGCGTCGCTGGGACGATCCTTCTTTCCCCGCAAACTTCCCCTGGTTCGGCAGCAGCGACTATTGGCAGGGGCAGGTACAGATGCTCGTGGAGCAGATCGAGCAGATGAGAGAGCCACCGCTGATGATTTAGTCGACCGGCGTCTTTTGGCGGCTGCCCTTCAAAACCGCAGTCTGCATTTCGTGCTCGAATTGGACGCCTGACGCCCGCCTGACGCCAACTCGTTTCAAATGAGAGAAGGTCGCATCCGCAGGCCAATAATCGCCCCTTTAAATTTTCTGTTTGAAGGCGCGCATGTCAATCCAGTCAGTTTCGATCACGAGCAGCCGGTTCATTACCGGCCACGTATCCGTTCACGCCGATGGCGAGATACCGACACTCGCGCGACCCTTTAAACGCGCCTACGACGAACTGCGATCGATCGATGGCATCGACGAATTCGCGACGCTGGTCGGCCAGATTTTCCCCAAGCTCGGTCAGTCGATCGTCACCCTCGGGGTCGTCGTGCCAGCGACGCCTTTCGTCGCGATGGGAGCGGCCGGCGCGATCTCGGAATCCATCGAGCATTTCAAGGAAATCTATCCCGACCTGATGCTCGATCTGGCCAGTCAAAAAAGCGCGATCTTCGATCAGCTGCGCAAGGAAGGTCTGACCGGAACCGAGATCACGGAGATCGAAACGAAGTTCGAAAAGGCTCTCGCGTATCTGCGTGAAAACGGGTCGGACAAACTCCGCTATCAGATCGACCTTTACGAGCGAGCAGATGCCGACCGAAAAATCGAACGCCTGGAACGCAACGCGAGCGTTTTGGGTGCCGCAGGCATGACTGCCATGACCGTGGGCATGGGACCGATGGCTGTTCAGGCTGCGGCAGGCATCGTCGAGCACACGGCGAATCAGGTTTTCTACGAGGGAATGATGGTTGCGAAGGATGCGGGCATCGTCGGGTCCACCGCAGCGCTGGTCGGCGGCGCGATTGTCTTGCCTGCGCAGATCGCGATTGCCGTACAAGGCGGAGTACGCGTGGTGAACGGCATCAAAGCAGACAAAGCACTCAAGAAAAGCTCGGCAGCGATTGGCAAACTCGTGGCGCATCCGGAGTACGGGAACTCGATCTCGGGCGGCGCCAAGGAGTCTGCGCAAGAACTTCTCGCTCGCAGGCGCTATTACAACGCGCACCACTCGATATCCGCTGGCTCGGCGACGGCTGCAGGTCAGTCGCTGATGGCTGCCGGTACCGTCGCGAGCATGGGTGTTGTGAGTGCCCCGATCGGTCTGGCACTCACCGCCGCTGGCGCTCCGCTCACGATAGGCGGCGCAGTTCAGCGCGTCGTGTATTTGAACAAGGAAAAACGGGCGCTGGGAGAGAAGGCTTCGAGCGATGCGAAGCAGAAAGAGCTGGATCTGCTTCCGAGCATGGAAGCGTTCGGCTTTGCTGAAACCGTGCGCGCCGCGTCTTCACGAGTGACCGACAGGCAGGACGGCGTTGCACGAAGCAAACTGCATTCGCTGATTCAGCATGTGCTGGACAAAGAGATCAAGCGCGGCAAGCGCGCGTCTGCGGAATCACGCCTGGCGGAACTCGAGAAGCTGGCCAGGACTGGCCGCAAGAGCTTCTTCACGCGAACCACCCTGCTCAAAAGCGATCTCGAGGTCATGAGATCGATATTGAGCGATTACTCGGAGGAAGGTTTTTTCGAAGGTACCGCAGCAATGGTGCAAGGTCGATTGCATGCGAAAGCAGACTCGCCTTTCGACGGCACGTACCTGGACATAAGCGCCAAATCCAAAGCGCGCGTTCTCAAGAAGACCGTTCGCGAAGTCGTCAAAAACCGGAAACTCACCGCCGGCGACAAGGGCCCTCTGGCGCTTGCTCCCAAGCAGCGGCGCAAAGACATCACCATGGAACAGATGCTGCAGGCTGCGCGTCACAACGACACGGTCAATGGCGTGTTCAGAAAGCATCTGACACGAACGCTGATCGAGCAAACCAAAACCGACTCGAAGTATTTGCGTAACGACGCAACGAACAAACTCGCGGGAGTTGCTGTCAGCGCCACCAAGACCAACACCGCGGCACCTCAGGCGTCGTTGACTCATTCAGGAAGTACCGTGACTGCTAATTTCGTCGATGAGTTCGGCAATCAGGTCGCTCGCCTCTGACCCTCCCAACCAGCATCTAGCATCGAGCAGTTCGCCTCAGCAGTAGTACATGCCAATCACGCCCGACATCAAGGCGGGCGCTTCGGCGCCCGCCGTTTCCGCAGCCGAGCCGCCCACCTCCATTCATTCTGCTGCGGCCTACGAGTCGGAGCTTCGCGCCCGATACGCTAAACACTGGGCTTCCAGCGATTACACCGAGTGGGCAATCAACTTTCTGCTGCTTCAAAAGCTCGCAAGCGATTGCACAGATCCCGCAACGAAATCTCAGTTGATCCTGCGATCGCTGGCCTACATGTACACCTTCTCGCATCAGTGCGGAATGGAGGAATCGTTGCATTGGCAGGGAGCGCCGCTCAACGAAGGATTGACGTCGTATCACCGCAATCACATTTCGAACCTCAGTCTGAAATCGGACGAAGCACTGAACGAATTCGCTGCTCGTGAAGCGGGGCATCCGCCTCATGACAAGACCGCCTCTTACCTGGCGGTGTCGTCGCCGCGCGCGCAACGTGCAATCTCGAGACAGATGACCGATCCCGGCAAAATTCTCGGAGTGATCGCCGCGCCCAATCTGGGCTTGCCACTTCCACGCGCAGCGAGGGAACCGGGCTCGATACTCGCTTTGACCGGTCATCCGCAGGATGAAAACTTTCACATGTCGCTGGTTCACTCCGGATACGCCGCGAATCCGGAAAGGGCGATAGAAAGCATCGTCGCGAGCTGTACCGCGCTGGAGGCGCTTCGAAAGTGCTGCGCAAATTTGCATGTGCGCTCGTTCGTCGAACACGGGCTCGTAGCCCAAGCTCAGATGCATTCGTTAGTCGCGGATTCCGATGCCCCCAGCTGGAAGAGCATCGCATCTTGCGAATCCGCTCGACTCGTCGGCTCGGCTTCCCAAGTCCCGAACGTCGCACCTTGCATCGAATTTGTCGGCGCGGTCACGCTGGCGAATATTCGTGGCCTGGAACATATCGCGCCGACGCTCGATGCGCTGGCGAGAGACCCGGCGCAGCGCGTGCTTCTGTCTCACGTGCGCAAACGAATCCAGACGAACCTTGCCCGCGCGGCGACGCACATCGGGTCGACATCGGCGTTCATCAACGACCTGCGCCTGATCCACGAGGACATCGCCACCATCCTCTCCGCGATGCAACCGTACGAGAGGCGCGATCTGGATCTGCATATGCCGGATGCGGGCGAAATCAGGCCGGTCTATGGAACGCGAAATAGCGGACTGAACCTTTTTCACGCCATTCTCAATGCGAGCGAAGAAATTGCTTCATGCAAAACGATGCCGCAGGTGGCGACTCAGGCGAACAGCTACTACGAGTCTGTATTCGCGCTCGCCGACTCGAAGCAATACGACAAGCTGGCACCGATGATCGGCAGCGATATTCCCGCATCGATTGCCAGCCTGAAATCGTCGTTGAACGGCAAAAAACTGGATGTTTTTGTTGGCCAGTTCCACGACAACATCTCGATGAATCTGCACGCTTACCATCCGCAGAATTTGCAGGAACAGGTAGACGCCATTCTGAAATCGGGTCTCGCGTCAGACCGATTCACGATTGCGGTGGACACCACGATCGGACGGCAGGACGCACCGGAACTGCGCGCCCTGATTGCGTCGCTTTCCTCTCGAATCGAAAGCGGAAAGATCAACCTTCTCGTGTTTCGTAGCGGACTGAAATTCGACTTGGCGGGCATGGACAATTCCAGCGTCGCGCTCGTCACCACCTACAACAACAAAGACGGTTACTGGACAAAGTTCAACGAGTCGATCGCTTCCCCGCACGCCATGCAGGGCACCGACTTCCAGCTGCACACGCATATCCAGAAACATTCGGCCGACGCGATCAACGAATACAGGTCCGCTATTGCACGGCAGCATAGAGGCATGATGCGGCTGCTGCCCGCTTCGATGATCACGTCTCCCGAAACCGGACTTGCGCCTGGTGCCGTTCAGGTTCTGTCGAACGACGATCCGGACATGGTGTTCATGGATCTGCGGCCCAGCCCCGAGCTGAGTGCAGTCGGCGGACACGCGGGAGACATCGCAAGATCGATTGCACAGGTCGCGACCCGTCTTGGAATGGACATGATCAGCCGGCCGAGCTTCGGTCATGCGCACACGACCATTGCACCTATCGATGCGACCCGTCATCGGGTCACACTGGGACTCGAGGATGCGGCGACCATGCAGATGCTGTCGGATGTTTTTTCAGCAGCAAACGATGTCGGTCTGCAGGCCGTGAGAGAAGGCGATCCGCAGAAGACGCGGGATCTGTTCTCCGACTCGCGCGCCGTGATGAACGCTTACTTGAAGGCCAGTGCACCGGCGAAGGCTTCGGGTCGACGATAGGCGGATGAGTCCACCGCAGTGCGGCGGACTCAGTACCGTCAAGCCAGCAGCGCGTTGACCCGACGAACGTAGTCGGCCGGATCGTTCGGCATGCCGCCCTCTGCCAGCAAGGCCTGATCGAACAGGATGTTGGCGAGATCGTCGAAGTTGACCGAGCCCTCGAGCTTCTTCACCAGCGGATGCTGGGTGTTGATCTCGAGTACCGGTTTGACTTCGGGAGCTTGTTGACCTGCTTGCTTGAGCATACGAGCGAGCTGCGTCGACATCGCGCCGTCCTTCACCACCAGGCATGCCGGCGAGTCGACCAGGCGAGTGGTCACGCGAACGTCTTCTGCCTTGTTCTTGAGCGATTCCTTCAGCTTGGCCAACAGCGGCTTGAACGCTTCTGCCGCTTCTTCCGCAGCCTTCTTTTCGGCCTCGTCTTCGAGCGATCCCAGATCGACTGCGCCCTTGGCCACCGACTGCATCGGCGTGCCGTCGAACTCGCTCAGGTAATTCAGCGCCCATTCGTCCACGCGATCGGTCATGAGCAGAACTTCGATGCCTTTCTTGCGGAAGATTTCGAGCTGCGGGCTGTTCTTGGCAGCGGCCAGCGTGTCGGCGGTGATGTAGTAAATGGCCTCCTGGCCTTCTTTCATGCGCGCCTTGTAGTCGGCCAGAGACACGCTTGCGGTATCGCTGGTCGTCGACGCGAAACGCAGCAGCTTCGCGAGCCGTTCACGATTCGTGAAGTCCTCGCCCAGGCCTTCTTTGAGCACCGCACCGAACTCGGCGTAGAACTTCGCGTACTTCGCTTTGTCCTCATCGGTCTCGCCTTCTTTTTCCTGGCGCGCCAGATCTTCGAGCATCCCCAACACGCGCTTGGTCGATCCTTCGCGAATCGCCTTCACGTCGCGGCTTTCCTGCAGCAACTCGCGGCTCACATTGAGCGGCAGATCGGCCGAGTCGATCACGCCCTTCACGAATCGTAGGTACGTCGGCATGAGTGCTTCCGCGTCGTCCATGATGAACACGCGCTTCACGTACAAACGCACACCCGCGACCTTGTCGCGATTCCACAAATCCATCGGCGCCTTCGACGGGATGTAGAGCAACTGCGTGTATTCGGTGTTGCCTTCGACCCGGTTGTGGCTCCATGCGAGCGGCGCTTCATGGTCGTAGCTGATCTGGCGATAGAACTCTTCGTACTGCTCCTGCGTGATGTCCTTTTTGGCGCGGGTCCAGAGTGCGCTGGCCTGGTTGACGGTTTCCCACTCGTCGGTGAGCACCATCTCGCCACCCTTGTTGTCTTCGCCTTCCTTCCACTCTTCCTTGCGCATCTTGATCGGCAGGGAAATGTGATCGGAATACTTCGCGATGATGCTTTTGAGCTTCCAGGTGTTGAGGTAATCGCTAGCGTCTTCACGCAGATGAAGGATGACGCTCGAACCGCGCTCTTCACGCTCGATCGCTTCGACTTCGAATGCGCCGGTGCCGCCGCTGATCCAGCGCACGCCTTCGTTTTTCGGCAAGCCCGCACGGCGCGATTCGACCGTGATCTTGTCGGCCACGATGAAGCCGGAATAAAAGCCGACGCCGAACTGACCGATGAGTTGTGCATCCGACTTCTGATCGCCGGACAGCTTGCTCATGAATTCCTTGGTGCCGCTTTTTGCGATCGTGCCGAGGTTATCGATGGCCTCCTGTTGCGACAGGCCGATACCGGTGTCGGTGATGGTCAGGGTGCGCTGTTCGGGATCGAAACTCACGCGCACTTCCAGCGAGGGCTGGTCTTCGTACAAGGCGTTGTTGTCGAGCGCCTCGAAGCGGAGCTTGTCGCAGGCATCGGACGCGTTCGAGATGAGTTCGCGAAGAAAAATCTCTTTGTTCGAATACAGCGAATGGGTGACGAGATGGAGCAGCTGGGCTACTTCCGCCTGGAAATTGAGAGTCTGTTTTGTCATGATTTCTGGTGGAGAGAATGGTTGTCGCCCAGCATTTAGGGGCGACTTCTAAAAATTCAAAAGGCTTTTAAAAGCTTTCGTTTGGGGCCAGATAGCGCCATTGCCCAACCGGCAATTGTCCCAGCAGCACCTTGCCGATTCTGATTCGCTTCAGGCCCACTACCTTCAGCCCCACCTGTTCGCACATCCGGCGAATCTGGCGCTTCTTGCCCTCGGTCAAGACGAATCTGAGCTGTTCCGGATTCTGCCAATCGACCTTGGCGTGTTTGAGCGGCTGGCCATCCAGGCTGAGCCCGTGGCGCAGGCGGGCGATCATCGCTGGCGGGAAAATCGACTGGACATCTGTGGTGACCTGCCCCTGAGGGGTGTCGTAGGCCACGCGAACCAGATACTCCTTTTCCATCTGCGAGTCTTCGCCAATTAGTTGACGAGCCACCCGGCCGTCCTGCGTCAGCACGAGCAATCCGACCGAATCGATATCGAGGCGTCCAGCGGGCGCCAACCCACGCAGCTGGCTAGGCTGAAAGCGATTTTTCGCCGGATCGCCGTGCCAGTGGTTGCGGGCATTGAACAGAACCACTGCGGGTTCGTGCCCGTCCTCGGCCTGCCCGCTGACGTATCCCATCGGCTTGTGGAGGATGACGGTGACTTGCGCGGCCTGCTGACCGTGCGCCGCCCTGTCCACCTCGATTTTCACGCCGTGCTTGACCTGCAATCCCATGGGCGCGACCACCCCGTCGACCTTGACCCAGCCACGCGAAATCCAGTCGTCGGCTTCGCGGCGGGAACACATGCCGAGCTCGGCCATGCGCTTGTTCAGGCGGGTGGTATCGCTGGCGCCGCCAGCCACACCGCCCGATCCCTGAGAGGGTGCGACGGCCTTCGAAGTCGCGACTCGCGTGAAACGGGGCCGTTCAGGGGGTCGGTTGGTATCGGAATTGGACATGCGGCGATTTTCGCCGACTTGGCGGTTCGGCCCATTCCGGGTTTACAAGCTGGTCGTTTTGTCGCCCCCAAAGATCGAGCGAAAAAGCTTTTTGATGCGCGTCTGCGCGTCGGAACGGTAGGAAGCCGAAGCCGCGGCCATCTCGTTGGCTTTCATTCGGCTGGAGAGTTGATCCCACATCACCGCTTGATATCCGGGAGCGGATTTACCTCGCCCGAGCCGAACTCCGGCTTTTCTCACATCGGCGCGCATGGGACCTTGCAGATGCGACTGGCCTTTCTCTCGAAGTTCCTTGATGTGGAACGGGTCGATCATTTCCGCATGTACTCGAGGGTCATGCGTTCCCAGCACTCGCGTCGGCTGGAATGCGCCTTCGCGCAACAGATGCGGTTTCGGATTGAGCACCCACGCATCCACTACCACGCTGTCCTGATCGAAAGCCGTCTTGCCGATGACGACGAACACGTGCCGCAGCTTGTCATCGGCAACCAGATGGATTTTTCCATCGATTTTTGGCACATCCTGAGCGCCGGAAAATATCTTGTCTAAACCCAACTCGCGTAGAACCGCCTGCCTCTCCGGACTGTCCTGTTGCGGCGAAAAGAAAGAATTCAGACTGGCAAGCACAGCAAAGGACGCGCTGGCGAAATGATCGCAGTTACCCCCTTGAAAGGCGATGGCGCGCTCGACGTCCCTAAAAATCAATTCGTGAGGCGCACCTTCCGGATGTACGCCTTTGTGAGCGCCACTAACTATCTGATAAGACTTCATGGCTCGCCAGAAACTTTCGCCCTTGCTCGATGCGACTCGGGCCTTCTGATTGCCAGCGCCCGCTGGAAACAGCTTTGCGACGACCTTGTTCACCAGCTCGGCCGCCCGAAAGTTTTCTGAGAGTCGCGAGTTCGACGAACGACTCGAATCGACTCGTCCGATCGGACCTCGATGGACTGCGCCCGGAGGAACCTGCGTTGCATAGGGATCGATTGGCATCTTTGGGACCCCTTGCCTGTTTAGAACCTCGTGACGCGGTCTTGCGTCGGCGCAATCTCGTCGTCGGAGTCCGAATCGCTTTCGTCTGACAAGTCCGCCGGATCCTCCAGCAGGCTGCTCAGAAAATCATCGTTCGAGTACATGGCCCCAATTCGCTTCTCGCGCTGGAGGTTTGTCTGGAAGTGGGTGTCGTCCTGTCTGTACAAAGTCTTCTGGTCTTTGTCCATCACCATTTGAAAAGTACTGGTCTTGACGTCCTGGGCCTTGTATTTATCGCGCTTGAGTACTTCTTCGCCAAGCGCCTTGTGATGCCTGATTTCCTTGTTCGTCAGGAGCGGAGCATCTCCGGGACTCCATTTCGCGAGGATGTCGCCCGCAGGAAATTTGCCGGCTCCTATGTAGTGCGGCTCGCCGAAATTCGCCCATGCGTCCACTGCTATCGAAAGCGAGTCATAAGGATCTCCGATGACGACGAAAGCGTGATCGAAACGGTCTGCCGTGACTAGATACAAGTCTTCCGTCAATTCGTGAATCTCGTCGTCTGCGTCAAGACCGGTTTGAACCCCAGCAAAGGCGGCGTCCAACTCTTCATCAAGGTTCTTTGACTTGCTCGAGGTAGTCAGAGACTTCAAGCTTGTCAGCAGCGCAAACACGACTGCCGCCAGCTCGCCGCAATTGCCGGCACCATAACCAATTGCCTTGCAGGCAATCTGTTTGGCAACGGCAAGATTTTTTCCGAGATTTCCATTCTCGTAACCGCCGGTGTATTTACCGTCCCAAGCCGGGTCCTGACGCAACAGGACCAGTCGTCTCTGTGCCTCGCCTTTGTGAACGATGTTCGGGATAACCTGGTTGCCGCCGCCGAACCTCAGCAGCTGCCGGGCCACCTTGATTGCCGACAGGCCAGTCAGGGCGTGCAGCCGCTTCTCGGGGAACACGCCGTGGGCGGGTCTCGCTTCCGACTCGACGGCCTTCTCCAATGCGATATTCATATCGCTCGTCGCCGAAACGATGCCGGCGCTTGCGCCCGAGTTGCCCAAGGGATTGACCATGACGCCCTCCAAATTGCCGGAACTTGTAAGTGGTTTGACCGGCAGCAATGGTTCGACACCCCGATACCATCTTTTTCTCAAGACTCCTGACTTATTGCTTACGTAGGCTGAGCGCTTTTTTAGGGGTTTTACCCGGATAGAGAACTGCTTATGTCGTCATAACATTTGCGTCCTATCTCAGGGGACATCACTATGAAAAAAGCATTTGGACTGACTTTGCTCGCCGTTGGCGTAGCAGCAGCCTTCACAGCACAAGCGCAGGAATTCCCTGCGAAAGACCGTTCGATCACTATCGTGGTGCCCTTCGCTGCAGGCGGTCCGACCGACCGCGTGGCTCGCGATCTGGCCGAAGCGTTGCGCAAGCCGATGGGCGGCGGAACCATCGTGATCGACAACGCGGCTGGCGCCGGTAGCTCGATCGGCGCTGCGAAGGTCGCTCGCGCGACGCCTGACGGCTACACGCTGCTGTTGAACCACATCGGCATGGCCACCATTCCCAGCCTAGTTCGCAATCTGCCCTTCAAGGTGGAAACCGACTTCGAATACCTGGGCATCATCAATGACGTGCCGATGACGCTCATCGCCAAGCCATCGATTCCTGCAAACAACTACAAGGAACTGACTGCCTGGATCGCCGCGAACAAGGGCAAGATCAATTTGGGTAACGCTGGTATCGGCTCGGCTTCGCACCTGTGCGGACTGCTTTATCAATCGGCCATCAAAACCGAAATGACCGCTGTGCCCTACAAGGGAACCGCACCGGCCATTACCGATTTGATCGGCGGACAGATCGATCTTCTTTGCGATCAAACAACCAACACGTCTCCCCAGATCGAGGGCAAAAAGGTCAAGGCTTTCGCGGTCACGTCGAACAAGCGCTTGACCACGCCTTTGCTGAAAGATCTGCCGACCCTGCAGGAATCTGGCCTTCCAGGATTCGAAGTCACCATCTGGCACGGTCTGTATGCACCCAAGGGCACGCCTGCGCCTATTCTTGCGAAGATCAATTCTGCTTTGAAAGAAGCACTCAAGGATCCTGACTTCATCAAGAAAGAAGAAGCGCTGGGCGCAGTGGTTGCTACCGACAAGCGGATCGAGCCGGCCGAACACAAGAAGTTCGTTGCTGCCGAAATCGCGAAATGGTCGCCGATCATCAAGGCTGCCGGCGTCTACGCCGATTGATAAGGGAAGTCGGAACGCAAGTTTCAGACTTCAAGTGAGCCGGCTTCGCGCCGGCTTTTTTTCATCCGGACGTTTCCTGTCCTTTCCATGCTGTAGGACAAGGCCGACATTCGCGTCAAGGCGCTCTCCTATCGCCGCATACGGGTGAGATGGGCACAGTAATCGTCCATGCCCACGCCCACCACAGAAAATTCGACAGAGCCTAGAAAAGGCCAGACGCCGCCGCCGCTGGAGCGCGAACAGTTTCGCGAGCGATACATCGCGCGATTCTTCGACCCTGCTTTCGACGTCGAAAAAGACGCAATAGCGCGCCTGGAAAGCATTGCCTGGGACGCGTACATCGAAGGTCGCAAATCGCCCATCACACGCAAGGCGGGCAGCGAGTTTTCCGACCCCGACTACGACCTTTCGCAAGAGTGGTACGACACGCACCTCAAGCTCAAATCTGCACAGTCGAACTGGTCGCACGAGTCCACGAAGTCTCGCGTGCTGATCATCAATGCGAGTCCTCGCAACGACGGAACCTGTCCCGGCGAAATTTCCAAATCCTGGCGTATGTCGAAATTGGCGCGCGAAGTCGTCGAGTCGGCGGACATGACTGCGGACGTTCTCGATTTAAGTCATGTCACTTCGGAATTCGGCAGAAAAATTCATCCCTGCAAAGGCTGCGTCTCGACTGCCATGCCGCTGTGCCATTGGCCGTGTACCTGCTACCCCAATCATTCGCTGGATCAGGTCCACGACTGGATGGCGGACATCTACGAGAAATGGGTGTCGGCCCATGGCGTGATCATCGTTGCGCCCACGCACTGGTATCAGTCCACCAGCCCGCTCAAGTTGATGATCGATCGGCTGGTGTGCGCCGACGGCGGAAATCCCGACCCTACGAGCACACACGGCAAGAAACCGCAAGAGGCGAAGGAAATCGAAAAAGCGGGATGGAGCTATCCCAAACATCTCGAAGGTCGGGTGTATGGCGTTGTCGTTCACGGCGATGTGGCCGGAGTTGAAGTTCATCGTCGAAATCTCACCGACTGGCTCGACTGGATGGGATTGATCGATGCGGGCAATCTGGCAAGACTCGACCGTTATCTCGGGTATTTCGAGCCGTACTACAACAGTCACGAAGCGCTCGACAAGGAACAGACTCTGCAAGAAGAAATAAGAAACGTCGCGCGCGCTGTCGTGCAAGGCGTGACCCAGCTTCGGGCTGGAGAACTCAAGCAACCGCAACGGATTCTTCATAATCCGCGCCCAAAATAATTTCAACCGCTAACCGCAGTTCAAACCTGAACTCCACATAAGGAATCGACATGGCAGACAAAACCGCAAGCGTTCATTGGGAAGGTGCCGGCAAGACCGGAGTCGGCAAGATCAGCACCGAGACCGGCGCTATCAAGGACTATCCCTACGGATTCGGCAGTCGCTTCGGCGACGACAAGAAGGGCACGAATCCCGAGGAGCTCATTGGCGCTGCACACGCCGCCTGCTTTACGATGGCCTTCGCGTTTGCTGCCGAGGGCGCAGGCATTACGCCAACGTCACTCGACACCACTGCTGCGGTTCGATTGACGAAAGAAGGCGATGGCTTCGTCATCACTCGAATCGCGCTGACCCTCAAGGCAAAAATACCCGGCATCGACGATGCGAAGTTTCAGGAACTTGCTGCAGGCGCGAAAGCAAACTGCCCTTTGTCCAAAGCACTCGCCAGCGTGAAAGAGATCACCCTGACTGCCACTCTGGAGAAATGAAATGAACAAAGACACCATTCATTTCGACTCGCCGATGAGCCGGTTGTACTTCGGCTCTGCGAGCGAGAAAACTGAAAAAACCGATGCGCAATACATCGGCGATACGGCCAAAGATTCGCGCGATCATCCCGACGAAACTCAACGTCGCGATCCTTCCATCGGCCAAGGACGTCACACGAACGTCGAGCCACGCGAACACGCGAAAGCCTGATCGGGCGCCGCGCTTCATTGCAACGGATGGCCCTGACCGACGTCCTCTTTCTTCAGTAGTAGCCAAACGCAGCGGCCGGCACTTCGGTGAATTGCGTCGGAGTGCCTGCAACCGGCGTGAACGATCCGTCCGCGCCGATAGCGAACACGAGGGGCGGGCTTGAGACATCGGTCGACGTAGCCATCACGTACTTTCCATCGGGGCTAAAAAATACGTTTGCCGCATAGGGTGCCGAAGCAGTGAATCCGGTTGCCTGAAGCACGCCAGTGGCGCGGTCCGTGATTCGCTGCGATGCAAGAGTGCCCGCAGAGCCTCCGCGCCATTCCACGATGAGATCGTCGTAGGGATCGATTCGGAAAATCTGACCGATCGATATGGGCGTCGGAGCTGCTGCGACGTAGGTGCCGTCGGCCTGAATCGCGTACGGTATGTGTTCGTAGACTCCCTCGCTAACCCGATTCGTGACGTACGCAATTTTCCTGACCGGGTCGATTCCGCTTTGGACCATACGACTCGGAGGCGTACTCTCTACAGCGCTACCCAACGTGCCATCCGCATTGATCGGGAACGAAGTCATGCGCGTCGCAAAGCGCGTCGCTCCGACCAGATAAACCCACTTACCGGCTGGATCGATCGCGAAATGCGGCTCGAACGCAGTGCTCACATTCACTGCCAATTGCTCCGACAGGCTGAATCGACCGGTGGCAGCATCGACACGGTAATGATTGATCACCTTGTTATCGGCGTCGAGCGAATACGCATGCGATCCGTCCGGCGAAAAACTCAAATCTTTCTCCCATGCACCGGATCCGGGTACGCCGTCACCGGGCACATCGAAATCGGCGCCCGATTGCGTCAAGTAACCGTTCGAAGGGTCTACGGCGTAGGTCGCGATCTGGGCAAGCTGCTCGGATACGACATACAGAAAATTTCGTGTGGGGTGCATGACGATGGACGCGACATCGGCATCGTCGTTTGCACCAGGAGCACCCCATGCGACTGCGCGAACGAAAGTGAGTCGTCCAGTAGATGCGTCGGTCGAGAACTGCCGAACTTCTCCGGTCGAAGGCACGGCCACATAGACGAATCTTTGCTTGTAGACGCAGGTCACCACCGCATCCGAAACACCTGTACCGGTGACCGTACAAATTTCGCTGGGGTTGGACGGCTGGACCTTGACCGAAAGAACGCCTCCGCTGGTCGTTCCCGACGCAGGGAACTGAAATGACCGGTCCTGCGGATCGATCGTGACCTCGTTGACGCCATCGAAGAGCACCAGCCCTGCGGCATGGAGGCCGTCTATCCGCCCGGCGTACGACACCGGGAGTCCGCCCGACGCTCCACTGTCTGCCGACGCTGTGCCGGTCTGCGAAGCGGGCGCACCGTCTTCGCCCCAACCGCCGCAACCGGCTAGTGACGCGGTAACTAATGACGCGGCAAGCACCCAAGCAAAGATACAAGAGAGTTTCATGCGATGTCCTGTTCGTGATCTCCAAAAATGATGTCGGGGAGTAACGAGTTGCAGCCAATAAAAGGACGAACACGCGATTGGCGCGACGAAACGCACATACGAGAAGTCGAATGCTTGAGCGGTCGCGACTTCTCGAACTATTTGTCGTGGCGTTCAGCCGAAAGTGCATATAAAGTGCGGGCAAACAACGGAGATCGCATGGCCTCGAACGACCGCAGAAGATGGCTCGCCCTGATGGTGCTGTGCCTGGGGGTTTTGATGATCGTTCTGGATACCACCATCGTGAACGTGGCACTGCCATCGATTCGCGCCGATCTCAAGTTCACCGAAACATCGCTGGTGTGGGTGGTCAACGCCTACATGCTCACCTTCGGCGGATTCCTCTTGCTGGGCGGACGCCTCGGCGATCTTTACGGCCATCGCAAGATGTTTCTCGTGGGCATCGTGGCATTCACGCTCGCATCGCTGGCTTGTGGCCTGGCGCATAACCAGGAGACGTTGATCGTGGCCCGTGCGATTCAAGGACTCGGCGGCGCGGTGGTCTCGGCCGTATCGCTCTCGCTCATCATGGATCTGTTCACCACGCCGCAAGATCGCGCCAAAGCGATGGGCGTCTACGGATTCGTCTGCGCGGGCGGCGGAAGCATCGGGGTTCTGCTGGGTGGATTCCTGACTGGCGCTCTGAGCTGGCACTGGATATTTCTGGTGAACATTCCCATCGGCATTGCGGTGTATCTGCTTTGCCTGTCGCTGATTCCGCACGGAAAAAGCGAGCAGCATCCGTCGCTCGATATTGCCGGTGCGATCACGATTACCCTGTCCTTGATGCTCGCGGTTTACGGCGTGGTCAACGGCAACGAAGCCGGTTGGGGATCGACGCAAACGATCTCGCTCCTGGGCATCGCAGTCGCGTTGCTGGTTTCGTTCATCGCCATCGAAGCCAAGGTGAAATCGCCCTTGGTGCCCTTGTCTCTGTTCAAGAGGCGCAACGTGGCGACCGCCAACATCGTCGGCGTGTTGTGGGCTGCGGCGATGTTCGCGTGGTTCTTTATCTCAGCGCTTTATCTTCAACTGGTGCTGGGATATTCCCCGATGCAAGTTGGGCTGTCCTTCCTGCCGGCCAACATCATCATGGCGTTCTGCTCGCTCGGACTCTCCGCAAAAATCGTCATGCGGTATGGCCTGAGGATTCCGCTGGGAGGCGGCCTTGCTATGGCCGCAGTGGGTCTGGCCTTGTTCGCGCGCGCGCCCGTAGATGGCGCGTTTCTGACCGACGTACTTCCGGGGATGGTGTTGCTGGGACTTGGCGGCGGAATCGCGTTCAATCCCCTTCTGCTCGCGGCAATGAACGATGTGGGCCCCAGCGAATCCGGGCTCGCGTCGGGCATCGTCAATACCGCGTTCATGATGGGCGGTGCGCTGGGACTCGCAGTGTTGGCAAGCATCGCATCGGCCCAGACCTCTGCTGCCACTGCCGCAGGTTCAGCAGTGGCGACGGCACTGAGCAGCGGCTATCGCGTTGCGTTTGGAATCGGTGCGCTGTCGGCTTTTGCGGCAGCATTGATCGGCGGATTCGGGATTCGGATTGTCACGTCAGCCAGTCCGATTCCCGCAGATCATTAGAAAGGCAGGAGTGCTTCCATGCACTCACCAACCGCTATCTGGACTGGATCGAGCGACACAAGGCGATGGTCCAACTCGAACTCGAGACCTGCAAAAGCCGCTCCCCCGAGAATCAATATTTCTGCGCCCGCGTCAGCGGCTATCGTGGATAGACGCAAAACTTCAGCACGAAATTTTGGTGGATTCGCCTGCATCTGCTTGCCGTTCTCGCTTAACGCAAAGACGCCTGCCAGCAGCGTTGAAGCGCCGCATTCGGCGACACGTTCTTCGAGCATTTCAATCCACGCGGTGCCTGCAGTGACGATGGCGAATCGCCTGCCTTGCTCGAACGCGTGTTTGATCGCGGCCTCGGCCAGCGACGACACGTGCATCGTGGTCGACTGGCGAAGCCGGTCCAGCGCCGGGTCGCCGAAGCAGGCGAGCAGGATCGCGGCATCGGTCTGCGCCGGAATGGTGCCCAGCATTTCAAGCGCGGTGTCGCCACCGATCGCAAAAGTTTCGCGCGAGTCGATTACGGCACATCCTGCGTCAGCAGTCATGGCTTCGATACGAACGTCCGAAGGCAGATAACGCCTGACTTCGGCGACGACCGCATCGGTCATCGCGCGGGTCGTGTTCGGGTTCAGCACGATCAGTTTCACGTTCGCGCGGCCCAGAGTTCCGACAACACTTCCACGGCGTCACGAGATGGCGCGACCACGCCAGGACGCAGCCGGGTTTCGATCAGGGACAGATGGGTTCGCATCGATTTCGCCGCAGCTGCACCGTCACCCTTCATCAGCGAGGTAAAGATGTCCTGATGCTCATCGCAGGAGCACTGAGTCGATCGCGCCGCTTCGTAAACTGCGACGAGCATAGACGTCCGGCTGACGAGCTCCTGCATTTGCTGGATCACAAAAGTATTCGCGGTAGCTTCGGCCAGGATGATGTGAAAACGTGCCGATAGGCGCACCGACTCCGCGCGATCGCCGGATGCGAGCGCGGCCATCTCCAGGTCCATGTGCTCTCTGATTCTCGCAACGTCCTGCGACCCCAGATTCGGTGCAAGGTGCCCGACAATCCCGCCTTCGAGAATCCGGCGCGCCTCGTATATTTCGCGGGCATGTTCCAGCGAGGGCGCGGCGACGAACGCCCCGCGATTCGGCACCAGTTCGATCAGCCGGTTCGTGCCCAGGCGCTGAAGAATCTTTCTGATTCGCTCCCGGCTCACACCGAACACTTCCGCCAACGCAGTTTCGCGAAGGGGCGTTCCAGGCGTCAGGCGACCCGCCAGCAGCGCGTTGGACATCGTGTCGTAGATGGATTCTTCTTCGTCTCGCATAACGCCGATGTTAATGATTCCGGCGGACCCGGATTTCCTCGCTTCAGTCGGCATTCGACAGCCAGTGTCTTGCGATCTGCTCGCGAGTCGCGATCCAGGCGTCGCCCTTCGTTTTCATATGGAGAAGTATTTGCTCCAACGCACCGATGCGCCCTGGCCTTCCGATCATGCGGAGGTGCAGACCGACCGAAAGCATGCGCGGCTGGTTCGCGCCCTCTTGCCAAAGCCAGTCGTAGGCAGCGCAAACATAGTCGGCAAATTCCTTGCCGGTACCGAAGCGCTGCGTGTTCTGGAACTGCATGTCGTTGGTGTCGAAGGCGTAAGGCAACACGACATGACGCTTGCCTGAAACCTGCTCGAAGTACGGTGTGTCGTCGTTATATGCATCGCTGTCGTAGATGAATCCGTTTTCGGCAAGCAGTCGGCGTGTGTGCGCGGTCGCGTTGGACCTCGTATGCCAACCCACCGGCGCGCGACCGGTGACGTTCTCGATGGTGTCCCTTGTGCGGACGATGGCGGCGCGCTCTTCGTCTGGCGTCAGATCGGTGCTCTTTTCCCAGCGCCATCCATGTGCCGAGACTTCGTGGCCTTGCGATACCACGTGTTGCGCCAGCCACGGCGATCGTTCCACCGCGCGACCGCAGGCACTGAGCGTGTAATGCGCACCGTACTTCTGGAAGAGTGCCGCAATACGCCAATAGGCCACCCGGGTTCCGTACTCGAAATGGCTGTCGATGCATTTATCCGGCGTGGTCAACGGGTCGATGACTTCGTAGATGCCCTCGTTGCGATCGTCACCGTCGGTCATGGAAAACTCCGCGCCCTCCTCGAAGTTGACGACGAACGACACGGCTACTCGTGCATCTCCCGGCCAGCGAACTTCCGGAAGACAGTTTCTGTATCCAGCAAAGTCGCGAGGTGAATTGATTGAATTGATCATGAATAAAAGATTCGCGTCATCACATCAGAACTGAGCGAGGCGACGCATGCCGACCATTCGCTCGGCGATGAAAAGCACCACGATGGCAAGCAGGATGAGGCAGGTGGAAATCGCGGCGATGGTCGGATCGGGGGACTCTTCCAGATAGCGAAGAATTTCGATTGGCAGCGTCTTGTTGCGAGCGTCGGTCAGGAAAATGGATATGGGATAGTTGTCCATCGAGGCAAGGAACGCGAACAGGCCGGAAGTAAGAAATGCCGGCGCCAGCGAGGGCACCATGACTCGCATCAAAGCTTCCTTGCGTGACATGCCCAGCGTTTGCGCGGCTTCGATCAGACGCATGTCGAACAGCGACAGACTCGCGTGCACCGTTCGGGTCACATAGGGCAGCGTGATCACGATGTGACCGATGAGCAGCGCCCCGAAAACATCGTCGATGCCAACCGCACGAAGCGCCTGCAACAAGGCAACGCCCACCACCAGCCCGGGCATGAGCAGCGGGGACACCAAAAACGCGAGCAGCGCTTCACGCCCCTTGAATCGCCCCTGTTCGATGGCGATGGCACAGAGCGTTCCGAGCACCAATGCCGCAAGCGTCGAAAGAAGAGCCACGTTCACCGACAGAAGCAGGGTCGATCCCAGCCCCTCTTTGCGCAACATGCTGTCGTACCAGCGCAGGGACCACGCGCCAGTGGGCAAGCTGAATACGGACGAACTGCTGAAAGACACGAGCATCACCACAACCAGCGGCGCGAGCATGAACAAGGCGACTGCAATTAGAAGAAAGCCATTGGCACCACGCGAGAGCATCGATGTTTTCATGACGCCACCTGCGCAGGTTGTGCGCGTTTTTGAAGCGCCTTGGTCAACACCGTGCTGCCAACGACCACGATGACGGCGATCAGCAGCAGGATCACCGCCATAGTCGATCCGGCCTGGCGATCGCGCATGAATAGATACGCTCTTGCCATGAGCGCAGGAAGCGTCTGATACCTGTCACCGATGAGCAGAGCCGGAATCACGTACATCGACACGGCCATCGAGAACACAAAGGCGCATCCGGTCACGACACCGGGCAGCGAGAGAGGCCAGGTCACCTTCAGGAAACCGTACCCAGGAGTTGCACCTAGCGTCGATGCGGCCTCTCGAAAACGCGAATCGATTTGCCTCGCCACCGTGAATATCGGCAACACCATGAAAGGAAGAAAAACATGTACCGCCGCGATGATCAGACCTCGTTCGTTGAAGAGCAGCTTCACCGGTTCGTCGACCAGTCCCAACGCCATGAGCAATGAGTTCACGGCGCCATTGCTGCGCAACAGAATGGTCCACGCGAAGCTTTTCACGATCACGCCTACGGAAAGCGGAAGGATGAGGGCGAGAAACATCAGGCCCTGAACCGGTAGGGATGCACGCGCCATCGCGAACGCCGTCGGATACCCGATCAGCAAACACAGCAGCGTGACGATGACCGCGATCTTCAATGTGTTCCAAACCACCGTGGCATTGAATGCATCGGAGAAGAAGCTGGTGTAGCCCGCAAGCGTGAAGCTTCCCGCTTCGGTCTGAAAACTGGTGGTCAACAGAATGATCAACGGCAGCGCGAAGACCATCATCAAGTACCCGGCGCCGGGCAGCGCGAGCCATGCAACCCGATTCTTCGTGCCCATCTCAGGCGGCCCCGTTTGCGTTGAACACGAGGGTCTCGCTAACCGGCCAAGACAGCACCATTTTTTCGCCGGCTCGAGGTGCAGCATCGGCATGCGCCGGAAGTTCAGCCATGACCGGTGGAAGGTTCGGCTCGGGGTTCTGGAAGTACACCAAACGGCGCGATCCCAGGTACACCGTGTCGATTATTTCGAGCTCCAGCCTGTTGAAGCCTCCACCTTCTGCGTGGTTCCCCGTATCGATGCGAATCATCTCCGGCCTGACACCCACCAGAACTTTCGTGCCCACGGGTATTGCGGTCGATGGGGCGGTGATTGTTCCTGCCGCAGTCTCCACCACGCTCATCCCGCTGGACTCGTGCTTGACCACTCCATTCCATTGCGATGACAGTCCGACAAAGTTGAGTGCAAACGGCGTGCGCGGTCGCGAGTAGATTGCTTCCGGTACATCGAGTTGTTCAATGCGTCCTCGATTCATCACGGCGATTCGATCCGACATGACCAGTGCTTCTTCCTGATCGTGGGTCACGAAGATAGCCGTCATACCGGCGTCGCGCAGCATCTGCCGCAGTTCGATCTGCATGGTTTCGCGAAGTTTTCTATCGAGCGCCGACAAGGGTTCATCGAGCAGGATCAAGCGAGGCTTGGTGGCAATCGCTCGTGCCACCGCGACGCGCTGCTGCTGTCCGCCGGACAGCGCCGAGATAGGCCGATCTGCTTGCGCGGTCAGTTGAACCGCCATCAACGCCTTTCTCACTTGCGTGCCGATTTCGTCCTTCGCCACGCGATGCGCCTTCAGGCCGAACGCAATGTTTTCGCTGACCGTGAGATGCGGGAACAAGGCGTAGCTTTGAAACACCACTCCGATGTTCCGCTTATGCGCGGGCAGTGTCGTGACATCCGCGTCGCCGACTTTCACCGTCCCTGTGTCGCAGTCGTTCAGTCCGGCGATGATGCGCAGCAAGGTCGTCTTGCCGCAGCCGGACGGCCCCAGTAAGGATACGAATTCACCGGATGCGACGGACAGGTCCAGACCGTCGACCACCGCCATATCGCCGTACCGCTTCGAGATTCCCGAGAGAGTCAGAGAGCTCATCTGTCGTTCCTGAATCAAGGTGATGGGTTAAGGCGTCTTGCTTAGATGGCCATCTCGCGATCCCATCGCTCGACCCAGCCCTTTCTCTGTTCTGCAATGTAGGCCCAGTCCGGAATGAACACTGTGCCTTTGGGCACGTCTGGTGGTGCGGCGACAGTGGTGTTGGTGGGTAGCGCAAGAGAGATATCTGCGATCTGCTTTTGCCACGCGCCGAGCATCGCTTCGATGAACGCATTACTCAATGCCTGCTCGGGGCCACCCTTCACTTTTGCGATACCCGTAGGCATGGCCATACCGCCTTCCTTGGGCAGGACGAAGTCGATAGGAGCACCCTTCGATTTACGGTCGTAAGCATTGAAGCCGATCATTCCCGCGATCACGCTGGCTTCGCCCTGCTCCAGCAGATTGAGCGCTTGCGGTAGCTGCGTGTAGACGGTCAGCAAGTTGGGCTTGAGGGCTTTCAGCTTCTTGAACGCAGCTTCGGGCTGGTACTGCGCTTCTTTCATCGGCTTGCCGGTTTCCAGCATGGCCGCAATCATGAACATCGCAAGGCCTTCGGTGTTTTGCAGCGAAGGAATGATCACCTTGCCTTTGTACGCGGGCTCCCAGAGTGCTGCGTAGCTCGGAACCTGCTTAACCTTGCCTGTGTTCATTGCAACGCCAGTGGTCGATTGCATGTAGTTGGCCCAATAGCCATCCATGTGCACCGTTCCGGGCTTGAGCTTCCCGAGGCTCGGAATATCTGCAACGGTCATTTTCTCGAGCACGCCTTCTTTCACGGCAGGGATCATGACCGGATCGTCCATCAGGACCACCGACATGTATTGCTTGCCCTTGTTGTTCACCATCTTCTCGAGGTTCACCAGCGAGCGCGTGCCCTCGAAGATGACCTTGCAGCCGGTCTGGCGCTCGAAGACGGGAATCAGCGGATCGAGAAACGACTTGTGGCTACCGGCACCACCGACCACCAGCTCTTTGCCCTTCCCCTGCGCACGCGCCCATGCGGGGATACCGATGGATGCGGCGACCATTCCCTGGCTGAAACCACGGCGCGTGAGTCCTTTAGACACTTCCTTCATGACAGCTTCCTTTTCGGGGCATGGCCCTGGCATCAAGTTGATCGACGGTGCGAAAAGAAACCAGCAGCTCAGTTTCGCGCCATTTTTGTGCACAACCTAAAATTTATCGTGCACAAAGACAGCAGCACGCAAAACTCGTGCCAAGTCACACCCGGGAAAGTTTTAGCCGACAGGCGGCTTGGATTCCTCCGTCAAACGCTGCTGAACAAATGCAAAGAGGGGCTAGTCGGCGGAGCTATTCGCAGTCGAGCGCTGCGGAATCAGACGGGTTTCGCCTACGGCCAAGGTGAAGAAATCGTCGGTGCTCAAGCCGACGTCGGCGGTGTGCTTCGCCAGCACTCGGGGCGGCTCATCCAGCGGCTCGTCGGTCAACTCGAAGGTGCCCCAGTGCACGCCCATCGATCGCTTCGCGCCCAGGTCGGCGTGAATTTTGACGGCTTCTGCAACATTCACATGTTGCGTTTGCATGAACCATCGCGGTTCGTAGGCACCGATCGGCAGCAAGGCCAGATCGAATCCACCTCCGCGTGCGGGCGATTGACGATCTTCGAACTTCGCGCGCATGTCGAGGAAGTCGCGCGAGTAGCCGGTGTCGCCCGCAAAAAACAGATGCATATCGTTCGCAAAAATCGCAAAGCCGCCCCAGAGCGTCATCATTCGATCGCCTAGTCCGCGAGCAGACCAATGCTGCGCGGGCACCAGCATCACTTCGACTTCTCCTCGAGGCGACTGCATCGAGTGAGACTGCCACCAGTCGAGTTCGACCACGTTCTCGACACCATGCTTGCGAAACCATTCAGCCACCCCAAGCGGTACGACGAACAGCGCAGAACCGCCGTTCTGCTCGCTCAGGGTTTTGACCGACGGCAGATCGAGGTGGTCGTAGTGGTTGTGCGAGACAACCACCAGATCGATGTGCGGCAGATCGGGAAGCGCAACGCCAGGAGGTTGATGACGCCTGGGCCCCGCAAAGCTGAACGGCGAAGCGCGTAGCGAAAAAATCGGGTCGGTGAGAAGGCTGATGCCGGACATCTGCACCAGCGATGTCGCATGACCTATCCAGGTAACGGCCGGCTGCATTTCCGAGCCGGCGAGCGCGTTCGAACGAATGAATCCGAGATCTGGCGGCACAGCAGGAATGGGCGTGGCCGGCGGCTTGGGCAAACGGTTCCGCGTGGCATCCCATCGCCAGCGAAGAACATCAGCCAGCGACTTCGGTTCGAAATCGCCGTAGTTGTTCTGAAACTTGCCGTTGCGATGATGCTTCGGCAGTTTTACGTTGGGCGTGTCTGGATCGTCCAGTCAAACGCCCCAGATGATGTCGTTGCCTTCAGCGGAACTGCGGCGAAGCATGTCCAGAAACGGCGCCGCGCGCTGCTTGAGCGACACGCCGACTTCATGGTGCGCGTGATCGACTTCCTCACCCTCCACCGCCGCGGGCTCCTCGCCCTCCATTGCGCCGATGGCGTGTTGAAGCGCCGCGATGGCCGCAGGCATCTGGGAGACTTCGACTATTCCCGTAGGTCCGTGTCCTTTGCCGATGATGTCCAGTATCTGACGCGCATTGGGCTCCATCATGATGACGTCGCTGGTGGATTTGGACTTGAACTTGTAGATCATGAAAACACTTTACCTATAGATGTACTCGCGATTGAACGGATAGTCCGACTGCGCTCCGCGAAGAGCCCCAGTGTCCAGATTGTCGTCTGGACGGACCGCAAGGAACTGATGCAGCGAAATCCATCCGCGCTCGAAACTCATCGCGCATCCAGCAAGATACAGCCTATAAGCGCGCAGGATTCGCCTAGCTTGCGTTTCGCTACCTTTTGTTCCAACGAGAATTTTGAGCGCCGCCTCCAATTGCGACTCAAGGGCATCGGACCATGCCCATAGCGTCTTCGCATAGTGCGGGCGCAAATTCTCCGAATCGACCATTTCAAGTCCCGCTTCGGCCATGTCGTGAAGCACTACGCTCGAATGAAGCAACTCGCCTCCCGGGAAGATGTATTTCTCGATGAAGTCACCCATGCCAGCTCCGAGCTGCGCATTGTCGAGACCGCCTGCGGTGATCCCGTGATTCATCACGATGCCGCCCGGCTTGAGCAGCCGATTCACCTTAGCAAAATACTTGACCATGTTCGCCCTCCCCACATGCTCGAACATGCCGATAGATGAAATGCGATCGAAGGGCTGCGACTCGTCGAGATCGCGGTAATCGAGCAGTTGCACGCGGACCCGATCCTGCAGCCCCTTCTGTTCGATGAGCCGTGTCACGTAAGCGTGCTGATTTTTCGAAAGCGTAATGCCGGTGCCATCGATACCGTAGTGCTCCGCCGCCCAAAGAAGCATGGCACCCCAGCCGCATCCGATATCGAGCAGTCGCTGCCCGGGCTGAAGCTTGAGCTTGCGACAGATATGGTCGAGTTTCGCTTCCTGCGCAAGAGCGAGCGTCATGCTCGGATCCTGGTAATACGCACACGAATAAACGCGTTTCGGGTCGAGCCAGAGCGCATAGAAATCGTCGGACACGTCGTAGTGAAACTGGATCTGCTCGGCGTCTGCCTTGTGCGTGTGAGAGGCAAGCGATTTGCCCTTCTGCAAAAGCGAAGTCCACCAGTGCGACTCGCCCTGAACCGGACTGCCGGGAAGAAGGCCGGCAGCTGCATCCATCAGGTTACGCATCGATCCCTTGATCTTCATGCGCTCTTCTACATAAGCTTCGCCGAGACTTCCTATGTGCCCTGCCGCAAGGGTCGCCAGCGTGCGCCAGTTCTTGAATCCGAGTTCGACTTCGCTACTCTCTTCACCTACTCGTCGCCCGTCCGGAAGGACTAACGCGACGGATACCGGCAACCCTACAAGTTGCTTCTCGATTTGCGAAACGATGTGCTGCACAGGAGAACTCTTAGCAATTTTTGGTGAAGTCCATGCTAGCAAAGATACAAAATCTTTGCATGAATCCTGCACCGACGTGGAATTACATTCGGTGTTACGCGCGTAGCGATCCAATTTCAAAATTCAAACTTCATGCTCACTAAAACGCCCGAAAAACACGGCCTCGCAGCAGGCGATTTAGCGCGACCTGCAAATGCCGACTGGACCATCGATCAGGGGTGGAGCGGCTATACGGCAGAGCATCATGGCGTCTGGAAAACTCTGTTTGAAAGGCAATCGAAACTTTTGCCTGGCCTTGCTTGTGATGCGTTCGTCGATGGCATGAAAAAACTCACTATCGGCGCCGACGAAATCCCAAATTTCGATCGGCTTAGCGAGGTGCTCATGAAGCACACCGGATGGCGGGTCGTTGCGGTTCCGGGGCTAGTGCCAGATGAAGTATTTTTCGATCATCTTGCCAATCGTCGATTCCCTGCGGGCAACTTCATCAGACGTCCGCACGAACTCGACTACCTGGAAGAGCCCGATGTTTTTCACGACGTGTTCGGCCATGTGCCCATGCTGATGAATCCGTCCATCGCAGATTTCATTCAGGCTTACGGGCAAGGCGGACTGCGCGCGAAAGAGCTTGGCGTGCTGCACCATCTGGCACGGGTTTATTGGTACACCGTGGAGTTCGGTCTGGTGCAGCAAAGCGATGGCTTGCGTATCTATGGATCGGGAATTGCATCGTCGTCGACCGAGAGCGTTTTCTCGATCAGGGACGCGTCGCCCAACCGCATCGCATTCGATCTGGAACGTGTGATGCGAACCAACTACCGCATCGACGATTTCCAGGAAACCTACTTCGTGGTGGACAGCCTGGAGCAGGTCCTGCAGCTAGCAGATATCGACTTCGCGCCTATCTATGATCGACTCGAGAAGCTTGACGATCTGACTCCCGGAACCATCATTGCCGAGGACGACGTGATCCATCGCGGAACAGGTGCCTATCATCGGGCTCGACCCCAACCAATCACAACGCCATGAACGCACCCACCGCCAAAACAGTTTTCATCACCGGCGCATCCGGCAATCTCGGTCGCGCAGTGGCCGCTGCGTTCTTGGGACGCGGCTCCAATGTCGTACTTGTCGACAGACACACGCCCGATAGCGCTCCCGAAGCAAGAACGCTACATATCAAGGCCGACTTGATGGACGCTTCGGATGTCGAGCACGCAGCCAGACAAGCCATCGCACGTTTCGATCGCATCGATGTGCTTTGCAATCTTGCGGGTGGATTTCGCATGGGCCCAGCGGTACACGAAACTCCCGACGCGGACTGGAATTTCCTGCTCGACCTGAATGCCAAAAGCATCGTGCACACCGCGCGTGCCATCGTGCCGTCGATGATCGAAAACGGCGGCGGAAAAATCGTGAACATCGCAGCAGGCGCAGGCCTTAAAGCCGCGAGTGGCATGGCGGCTTACAGCGCGAGCAAGAGTGCAGTCATTCGACTGACCGAAGCGATGTCGGCCGAACTAAAGCACAAGGGCATCAATGTGAATTGCGTGATGCCCAGCACCATCGACACCCCCGAGAACCGCAAAGACATGCCGGATGCGAATTTCGCAGGCTGGGTGAGTCCGATGGATCTGGCCAACGTGATCGCGTTTCTGGCGTCGGATGAAGCGAAAGCTATTCACGGGGCAGCGTTGCCCGTGAACGGCCTTGTCTAGCGGCTCGTCTAGCATTAGCCGCTCGCCGGTGAACGAATCCCGACCTTGCACGCCGCATTTCAAGTCCCGGCATACTCGTTCAGATGAAAGATTCCATCGGCGTTCTCATCTCTTCTCCCGTGGCTCAAAAGCATGGCGACACCATTCGCAGCATCGTCGGACCGGCATGCGAATTGTTTCTTTGCGACGGCCCTACATCACTCACTGCTGACGAAATTTCCCGGATTCAAATTTCGTTTCTTTCAGCGGATCTCATGGGCGAGAGCAACAAGGGATCGCCCAATGCGCGACTCGCGGCTTTCACCGACGCAGGCGACAGCGCGAAAAACCTCAAATGGATGCACACCTGCTCGGCAGGTACCGACCGGCCCCTGCTGCAGCGCGCGATGAAGCGCGGCGTCACCGTCACCACCTCATCGGGCGCGAATGCCCAGGCGGTAGCGCAGAACGCAATCGGCGGCATGCTCGCATTGGCGCGTGGCTTTCCGCACTGGTTCGAGACGCAGCGCAATCGGCAGTGGATTACGTTGCGCGACGCGAAAGCCCCGCCCGATCTGGACGGATCTCATGCTCTGGTTGTCGGCATGGGGCCTATCGGGGAATCCATAGCTCGTACCTGCAAAGCCATCGGGCTCCGGGTGACGGGGGTCAGGCGCAAAGTGGCGCCGCATGAACATTTCGACGAGGTGATCGGATTCGACGATATCCGCCGGGTCCTTCCTACGGTCGATTGGGTCATGATCGCCTGCCCTGCTACTCCGCAGACCAGAAATCTGGTGAACACGGAATTTCTTGAAGCCTTGCCGAAGGGCGCGCATCTGATCAACATTTCTCGCGGGGAAATTGTCGATGAACCCGCGCTGTTCACGGCGCTGGAAACCGGCGCGCTGGCCGGTGTCTACAGCGATGTCTTCGTGGAAGAACCGCTACCCGCAGACTCACCCTGGTGGACTGCACCCAACAGCATCATCTCGGCCCATAGCGCCGCATCTTCCATCGGGTTCGTCAGTAGAACCGAAGAGATGTTCTTGGCGAACCTGCGACGGTATGTGAAGAAAGAAGAGATGGCATTCGTGGCCACGCCGTCAGACCCCGCATAAAGCGCACCGACGGTTGGCAGCAGCCATTCAACCGATCAGTCGCTTGAGGGTCGCGTTGAACTCTTCGCTCTTCTCGTACTGAACCCAGTGACCCGCGCCGTCGATGAGTACCAGTTCACGCAGATCGCACTTGCTCAAAGCGCCCTTTATCAAATCGATCTTGCCTTCGTAGAGCCGATCCTTGCGCCCCCAGATACCGAACACCGGGCACTTCCACTTCGTCTGCAGCTGTACAACCACATCTGTCTGCGACATGCGGCGACGCGGCAAGCGATCAGCCGCGACATTGTTGGTTTGCAAATATAGAGCCAGTGCGTCTATCGAATCCGGATTGGCCAGCATCAGCACGGAAAGGTTGTGTCGATGCGCGTTTTCGATTTCTGCGGCATCGGTCAGATGCTTCACGCCTATCAATCCTTCGAGTGGTCCCTGCGTGATCCCAAGGCCGGGCGCGCCTACCAATGTGAGTGTCTTCACCTGTTCCGGAAAATTCGCCGCGACGAAACTTCCCACCATTCCGCCGAACGAGAACCCAACGACATCGACAGGTCGATTCGGAAAAATTTCTTTCAGCGCCTCGCCCATTGCAGGGTGAACCGAATCGGCGTCGAGTGCACCGGGAATCGCGCTCGATTCGCCGAAGCCAGGCAAATCGGGAACCCACACATTCCGGGTTTTCGAAAGCTCGTCGATGTTGCGAATCCAGTGAGTCCAGCTGCCGTGACCGCCATGAAACAGCACCAACGGTTCGTACTGCGGCGATCCCCACGAGCGCCAGACGATGTGTCCGCCTTCGCAGGGCTGGTTGTGTTTGGTTGCGGTTGCTTCGAACTTCGCCACCACCTGAACGGGATCGGTACGCCCCATTTCCTTGATATCTATCGTCAAGACTAGTGCTCCATTTTCTGTGCCAAGGACCGCATCGATTTGATCGCTTGCTGCAATTGTCAGCCCTGGTTCACCTGACGAAGCGCAGGCGCCGCGTGTCTTTGCCTCGACGATGTGTCGAGTCCCTGGCTTTGCTCCTGCGCAAACGCGTGTTCGCGAAACAGAAATTCGGCCCGCTCGGTCAGCCCCTGCTCGATCGCGCTGACGATGCCGTGATGCTGCCGGTGTGCGTAGAACAGCAGGTTGAATGCGTGCTTCTGATCTTCCAGCGAAAACACGATCGACAACGGATCGGTAAACGGCACGACGTTGCAGCGCGACACCAATGACATCAGCAGCGGCATGTTCGCTCCTTCCAGAATCAGGGTGTGAAAGCGCGCGTTCATCTCGGCGTACCGGGTCTCGTCGCCTTCGCTGATGACCCGGTTCTTGAATATTTCATCGCCTTCGGCAAGGCATTCCCGAAGCTGCGCGATGAGTTTTTTGGGTGCTCCCTGCTGGGCCAGGGCGCGTGCCGCCAGCCCTTCAAGAGAGGCTCGCAGATGAAGCGCCTCGAGGCACTCCTTGTCGCTGAATTCGCGGACCGCGAAACCTTTGCTGCCAGATCGGACGAGCAATCCTTCCAACGCCAAGGCGGGTAGCGCCTGGCGAATCGGCATTCGCGAGATGCCCAGTTTGGCCGCCAGTTCGGCCTCGCGGACACGCTCGCCGGGACGCAGCTCCCCGCGAAGAATCATCTCCCTCACATGGAGCATGGTGGTGGTCTGCCCGCTCATGGGAAGGCCCTGGTCGAAAGGTGCGAATGCATGGCGTGCATTGTTACCCGGCAAAGCGGCGTCTTCGCAAAAGCATCTACGGGATCCGAATTTGGGATCCCGTATGCTTGTAATTGGTAGTGGTTAACCCTATTATTCGTCAGTTTGGGATCCAATCATAATCAGTCCATTGCGGAACAGAACCGCCCAAAAACATTAAAACAGCAGCATCGCCCAGAGACAACCCACGAGGAAAGCAGAGTGAGCAGACGAAATGTCGACGTCGAAGTGAGTGCCGTGCGCCAGTTGGCGCCGCGCATTCGCGAGTATTTGCTGACCAGCGTCGACGGATCGGCCATGGAACGCTGCGAGCCGGGATCCCACATCGAGTTGCACACCACTTCGCCCGTGAGCGGCCCGATAGTTCGGCATTACTCATTACTGGGCGGCCACGGCTTGGTCGACGACCCCTCCAACACCTACCGGGTTGCAGTTCAACGCGAAGACCGCCAGCGTGGGTCTGCCCACATTCACGACAGTTTCGCGGTCGGCACCCGCCTGCAGATTTCGGTGCCGAAGATGAATTTCGCCCTGGGTCGCCGGGATCCCAACGTGCTCCTGATTGCAGGCGGCATCGGCATCACGCCGATCTATTCGATGCTACGCAGCGTTGTTAAACGCGACGCGCCTTTCAGCATGGTCTATGCCGGCCGATCGATCGCAGATATGGCATTGGTCGATGAAGTCAAAGAACTCGCAGGATCTCGCGTGACCATTCACGAGAGCCACCCCGCAGGCCTGAACGGTCCGGTGACGCACGTCGATCTGAAAGCGCTTCTGCTCGCCCAGCCCGAAGGCACGCACGTGTACGTATGCGGCCCGACGCCGATGGTCGATGCGGCTCGTGCGACAGCAAAAAAGTTGGGATGGCCGGCAGATCATGTCCACAGCGAGCTGTTCGCTTCAGGCCCGACTGGTAACGAAGTCGCGTTCAACGTCCAGCTAAAAAAGTTGGGCCGCACGATTCACGTCGGTCGGGACACCACCATCCTCGATGCGATTACCGCGGCCGGTGTTCCCGCCCTCTTCGATTGCCGTCGAGGCGAATGCGGTCTGTGCCCAATGACCGTACTCGAAGCCGACGGTCCTATCGATCATCACGATCGCTTCCTGTCAGATGACGACAAAGCGTCGGGCAAGACACTTTGCATTTGCGTGTCGCGCACTCGCGGCCAAACACTTGTTCTAGACGCTTGATAAAGCCGAAGGAGATCACATGACCGAAACCGCTATTTCCACACAGATCCCTCGCGCCATGATGACTGCGCCAATGGAGCCCGGTGGCTACGCAAACCAGGACACGCCTCTGGTGCGCGACGCCTGGTACGTCGCAGGGCTTTCCACCGAAATCTCTCGCGACATCATCGCGCGCCGATTTCTTGGCGTCGATGTCGCGCTGTATCGCACGCTCGATGGCAAGCCGGCAGCCGTGCGCAATCGTTGTCCGCATCGCTCTTTCCCGCTTGCCAAGGGCAAGCTGGTCGGCGACACACTGGTATGCGGATATCACGGCATGCAGTTCGATCAATCCGGTCGTTGCACGCAGATGCCTTCGATGCCTATCGTTCCGACCAACGCGAACGTTCGCAGCTTTCCCATCATCGAACGCGCGCCTCTCGTATGGATCTGGATGGGCGATCCGGACATGGCCAAGGAAGAGCTGATTCCGGACACCCACTGGCTGAGCTCGCCCGAATGGGCCAGCGTCACAGGCTCGTTCCACATGAAGACCGACTACGTGTCCATGCACGAGAACCTTCTCGATCAAACCCACTTTCCCTTCCTTCATCCCGGCACGGTCGGCACGCCCGAATACGCAAGATCGAAGCTCGATGTTCGTCAGGAAGGCGAGGTCGTGATCATCGATCGCATCCTGAAGAACTCACCGCCTCCTGGGATCTACGGTGTGCCGGCTGAAATTGTCGGCAAGCCGGTCGACCGGCTGTCGGAAGCACGCTTCGCATCGCCCGCGATTCACACCGCGTTCGCACAAATCGTGGATCACAACCCGGAGCCGGGTCGGCCTTCCGTTTACCGCTTCAACATCACGCATCTGATGACCCCCGAAACCAACGGGACGATTCATTACTGGTGGTTCAACTCGCGGAACTTCAAGCTCAAAGACGAAGCGGCGGACAAGTTTCTTTACGACGCCTCGACCCAGGCTTATCTGGAAGACGTCGATGCACTCGAGTGGATTCTGGAAGTGGTCACCAAAGACGAACAACCGCAATTCGATTTGAATTTCGCACCGGACAAACCCGGTCTTTTGATGCGCCGGGTGCTTTACAACCGTGCCGCCGCAGAAGCTGGATATTCGTTTTAAATAACGATATCGATTCAGTCCCGATCAGGAATATTCATGGCAAAAATTATTGGCGGTATCGGCACTTCGCACGTGCCAACCATCGGAGTCGCGTACGACAAAGGTCGTCAGGAAGAGGCTGCCTGGGCTCCCTTGTTCGATGGCTACAAACCGGTCGCGAAATGGCTCGAAGAACAGAAGGCCGATGTGCTCGTGTTCTTCTACAACGACCACGCGACTACGTTCTTCTTCGACATGTATCCCACTTTTGCACTGGGTGTGGGCGAGCGCTTTCCCATAGCCGACGAAGGAGCAGGACTGCGTGGTCTGCCAGACATCAAAGGCGACGTGAAGTTCCAGGCGCACATTGCGCAAAGCCTGGTCAACGACGAGTTCGATTTGACCGTGTTCCAGGAAAAGCCGATCGACCATGGATGCGCATCGCCGCTGCCGCTGTTGTGGCCGCATAAACCCGACTGGCCGGGAACGCTGGTGCCTATCGCGATCAACGTTCTTCAATATCCTCTGCCGACGGCGAAGCGCTGCTACAAGCTCGGCCAGGCCGTGCGTCGCGCGATCGAGTCTTATCCGGAAGATCTTCGTGTCGTCATCGTGGGCACCGGCGGTCTGTCGCATCAGATTCATGGAGAACGCACCGGCTTCAACAACACCGAATGGGACATGGAATTCCTGCGTTTGCTGCAGGACGATCCTGAGAGCCTCACCAAGATGACGCATACCGACTTCGTTCGTCTCGGTGGCGCGGAAAGCGTCGAGCAGATCATGTGGCTTGCGATGCGCGGTGCCTTGGGCGGCGAGATTCGCACGCTGCATCAGAACTACTATCTGGCGACAACCACTGCCATGACTGTGGTGTTGTACGAAGAGGTACCGAAGAAATCCGGCGTCGTCAAAGGACTGCTCGAACAGATCGTGCCGACCGGCGAGGTGCCCGCATGAGCGCGACGATGAATCCGCAGCTCGCTGGCATGGACAAGCTGGAAGGCACATACGTATTCGACATCGAGGTGAGCAACAAAGCGCTCAAGCTCAACCGGTTTTTCTGGAACATGATTCGCGCCGAATGGCGCAGTCGCTTCAATGCAGATCCGGAAGCGGTCATGACCGAAGCACAGTTGAACGATGTCGAGAAGGACCTGGTGCGCAGACAGGACTGGCTCGGCCTGGTTCAGTACGGCGCCAACTTTTTCGTGATCGAAAAATTTGCGCGCGTTGCCAAGATGAGCAACATGCAGGTCTACGCCATCATGCGCGGCGAAAGCTTCGAAGATTTTCTGAAGACGCGGCAAGTGCCGGATGCTCGCTAAGTGCCATTCGTCATGACTCCCGCAGAAAAAATCATTGCTATCGAAACGTGCCGCGATCTGGTCGTTCGTTCGGTACGCAGCATCGACAACGGCGATCTCGATTCGATGGCTGCGCTGTTCACGATCGATAGCGAACTCGTGCGTCCCTCCGGCAGCGCAAAAGGTCGCGACGCCGTGAAAGCCTCCTACGCATCGCGCCCGGCAGATCGAATCAGCCGTCACATCGTGACCAATTCGATCATCGACATCACAAGTGACAAGACCGCGCATGGCACTTGCACCATCCTGGTATGGGCAGGCAGCACAAAAGACGAAGCGGGGCCGTTCGGCCGACGCGCAGAGCCGAGCCAGAAGCTTGCGGAATTCGAAGACGACTTTGCGCTGACCGATGAAGGCTGGCGCATCTCGAAAAGGCAATCGCGATTTATTTTGTATCGCGATTAAGCCCTTGCATCACGACAGAAGATCAACACAAGGAGACAACATGCCAACATCCAATGCATCGAACCGAGGCGTGGTTTACGTCGAGCAGGGCAAGGTCGAGGTTCGCGCCATCGACTATCCGAAGCTGCTGAACCCGCGCGGTCGTACCGCGAATCACGGCGTGATTCTCCGTGTTCTTACCACCAACATCTGCGGCTCCGACCAGCACATGGTTCGTGGTCGCACGACGGCACCTGCAGGACTGGTGCTCGGTCATGAAATCACCGGCGAAGTGATCGAGGCGGGTAAGGACGTCGAGCAAATGGAAGTCGGCGATATCGTCTCGGTGCCGTTCAACGTGGCATGCGGTCGTTGCCGTCTGTGCAAGGAACGGCAGACCGGCGTTTGCCTGACCGTCAATGAATCGCGCCCCGGTGGCGCTTACGGATACGTGGACATGGGCGGATGGGTCGGCGGTCAAGCCGAATACGTCATGGTTCCGTACGCCGACTTCAACCTGCTCAAGTTCCCCGATCGCGATCAGGCCCGCGCCAAGATTCGCGATCTGACCTGCCTCTCGGACATTCTTCCCACGGGCTATCACGGCGCGGTAACTGCAGGCGTCGGTCCCGGCAGCACGGTTTATGTCGCAGGTGCAGGACCGGTCGGTCTTGCAGCAGCGGCATCGGCGAGACTGCTTGGAGCGGCCGTCGTCATCGTCGGAGATGTGAATCCCGCGCGTCTTGTTCACGCAAAGAAGGTCGGATTCGAAACTGCCGACCTGTCGACCGACGTGCCGCTGGCCGATCAGATCGCCGCTATCCTCGGCGTGCCGGAAGTCGACAGTGCGATCGATGCCGTCGGCTTCGAAGCGCGTGGACATGGTCATGAAGGTGCTCAGCACGAAGCGCCTGCAACCGTCCTGAATTCGCTGATGGAAATCACGCGTGCTGCCGGCAAGATCGGCATTCCCGGCTTGTACGTTACGGAAGATCCAGGCGGCGTGGACAAGGCTGCGAAGACCGGATCGCTGAGCATTCGTCTCGGCCTGGGCTGGGCGAAATCGCACAGCTTCATGACCGGGCAAACGCCGGTCATGCAATACAACCGCCAGCTGATGCAGGCCATCCTGTGGGATCGCATCAACATTGCCGACATCGTTGGCGTGAAGGTGATTTCGCTCGACGAAGCGCCGCAAGGCTATGCGCAGTTCGATGCGGGTGCGCCGGTGAAATTCGTCATCGATCCGCACGGTCAGTTGAAGAACTGATCTCGCATCGACAGTAGTTTTTAGATAGATAAAAGAAGGAGTCGTCATGAGCGCTCGCCCCACATTTCCACTCAACGCCTGGTACGTCGCAGCATGGGACGCGGAAGTCGGGCGATCGCTCCTGGCGCGCACGATCTGCGATGAAGCGATGGTGCTCTACCGCAAGAAAGACGGCACTGCGGTCGCGCTGTCGGATGCTTGCTGGCATCGACTTGTGCCGCTGTCGATAGGAACACTCGTCGGAGACGAAGTGCGCTGCGGCTACCACGGTCTTCGCTTCGACGCCGATGGCCGTTGCACGCACATGCCGAGCCAGGAGACGATCAATCCGTCGGCCTGCGTTCGCTCATTCCCGATCGTCGAGCGTCATCGTTTCGTTTGGGTGTGGCCCGGCGATGCATCTCTTGCAGATCCTTCGCTCATTCCCGAGCTCGAATGGATGGACAACCCTGCATGGGCCGGAGACGGTCGCATGACCGAAGTCAAAGCAGACTACCGCCTGGTCATCGACAACCTGATGGACCTGACGCACGAAACCTATGTTCACGGTTCGAGCATCGGCAACGAAGCATTGGCCGAAGCACCCTTCGATGCGGTTCACGGCGATACCACCGCCACCATTCGCCGATGGGTGATCGATCAGGAAGCGCCTCCGTTCTGGGGGGCGCAACTGGGCAAGCCGGGTAATGTCGATCGGTGGCAGATCATTCATTTCAAAGCGCCTTCCACCATCGTTCTCGATGTGGGCGTGGCAGTCGCGAATAGCGGTGCGCCGCAGGGCGATCGCTCGCAGGGCGTGGGCATGTGGGTCATCCATATTCCGACGCCGTCGACCGAGAAGACCTGCTACTACTTCTGGTGTCATCTGCGCAACTACCGAATCCACGAACAGCGCCTGACGCGCGAAGTGCTCACTGCTGGCGGCGGCATTCTGATGGAAGATGAAATCGTGATCGAAGCGCAGCAGCGTGCCATGGACAAGAACCCGAACAAGGAGTTCTACAACATGAACATCGATGCAGGCTCGATGTGGGCACGTCGATTGATCGACACCATGATCGATAAAGAAACCGGCACGTCGACCGTGATCCCGATCAAGCCGCTGGCAGTGGTGAACGGCTGAATCGAACGAAGACGACGAAACACGCACAACGAGACAACGAGACAAATCAAACGGTGAATTCGAATGGCTGACGCGGATAAAAACTGGACCCAGGCGACGCTGATTGCGACGCGCGATCTCACTCCCACGGTGCGTGAGTTCACGCTCGATTTCGGCGAGCCGATCAAGTGCACGCCCGGCGCGCACCTGGAAGTGCATGTCGATGCGCATTTGAACGCCGCGAATTCGACCCGCAGCTATTCGGTGGTCGATGCAGACCAGAGCGGTCACGTGACCATCGCGGTGAAAGCGGTCGAGAACAGCCGCGGCGGCTCACGTTTCATGTGGACTCGCAAGCCGGGCGATGTGCTGCGCGTATTGCGCCCGTCAAATTCGTTTGCCTTGTCCGGTGCGCAACATGCGCATCACGTTCTGTTCGCAGGTGGCATCGGCGTGACTCCATTGGTGAGCATGGCTCGCGCGCTCAAGCGTCGTGGTGCTTCGATGAGCATGCTGTATGCGGCGCGCACTCGCGCCGAGATGGCATACCTCGCGGAACTCGAAGATTTGCTCGGAGAAAACATCACCGCGCTCGCGACCGACGAAGGCGCGATGCTCGATCTCAAAGCACAAATCGCCGCCCTGCCCGCCAATGCCGAGGTCTACATGTGTGGGCCAATCGGCCTCATGGATGCGGTACGTCATGAATGGGCAGCACAGGGCAGACAAGCACAGCGTCTCAGGTTCGAAACCTTCGGCTCCGGCGGATCGATTCCCACCGAAACTTTCACGGTGCGCATTCCCAGACTCAACAAGGAAGTGACCGTGCCGAGCGACACGTCGATGCTGGACGCGCTCACCCTCGCTGGTGTTCCCATGATCTCCGGATGTCGGAAAGGCGAATGCGGACTTTGCGTGCTCGACGTCGTCGGCACCGACGGCAAGCTGGATCATCGCGACGTGTTTTTCTCGGAAGAGCAGAAGGCGCATGGCAAACGGATTTGCACTTGCGTCTCGCGCGTGACGGAAGGATCGATTACCGTAGAGCCTGGTTGGCGCGGCGATCCGGACTTGCGCAAACCGGAAGTTCTTTATGAAGTCTGATGCGCGCGACCCAAGAATCACATCCGAAAACCTACCCGGTTCTCTCCGATAAGCTGCGCAGCCTTCGCGCCGTTGTAGCGGTGCATGACGAAGGCGCGGCGGGACGCGCGGCCGAGGTGCTCCATCTGTCGCAATCGGCAGTGACTCGCGCCATACTCGAACTCGAACAATCGCTCGGGTTTCCACTTTTCGACCGAAGCTCTCGGGGCATGTCGACCACCGAAGCAGGATCTCTTCTTGCGAATCGTGCGCGACGCGCATTCAACGAACTTGCCAACGGACATCATGATTCGATGCGAGTAGCACCAAAGGTTTCGCGCGCCGCACCTACTCCGGAAAGATTCGCGAATACAGTCGCATCGCGTTCACTCGAATGTCTGATCGGCATTGCCGATCACGGGAGCGAACCTCGTGTCAGCGCAAAGCTTGGCGTCACTCAACCCACGGTTCACCGAAGCCTGGAAGACATCGAACGGCTTTCCGGTGTTTCACTCTTCTCACGCACACCTCGCGGAACCCGGCTCACCGAGTCGGGCGAAGCTTTGCTGCGCGGCGTGAAGCTGGCACTCGCGGAAATTGCGAATGCAGAAGATGAGCTAGCCGCCTTCGGGGGACAACTCAGGGGCCGCGTCGTCATCGGTGCTTTGCCGTTATCGAGCAGCTTTCTTGTCCCGCATGCCGTGGAGCATCTGATGACGCTGCATCCGGAACTTCAGATCACCATCATCGACGGCACCTACGATTCGCTGATTCATCAACTGCGATGCGCCGACATCGATCTCATCGTTGGCGCGCTGCGCACCCAGCCTGCAAATTCGGACATCACACAGAACCTGCTGTTCAAGGACACGCTCGCAGTCATTGCGAGAACCAACCACCCGATCACTCGAAGTCCCTTGAAGAACGGGCTTGCCGATCTGCTCGATTGCGCCTGGGTCGTCCCTTTGCCAGAGACTCCTTCGCGTGCTTCCTTCGAGGGAACTTTCCACGCCGAAGGGCTCGCGCCGCCGGTCGCTCTCTTGCAGGTGAACAGCCCCTCGGTGGTGCGGAGCCTGCTGCTGCACAGCGATCGACTCGCGCTCGTCTCACCGCTTCAGGCGGCGCCCGAAATTCGCAGCGGCGTTCTCGTCAGACTTCCAATCGACTTGCAAAAGACTTCACGCGACATAGGGGTGGCCATGCGTCGGGACGGCGCACCTTCGCCTGCAACTCTCGCATTGCTGGAGAGTCTTCGGGCAGCGGTCGATCTGATGCAGGCCTCGGCAACCGGATCGGCCAAGGTCGCATAGCTCTAATCGCGGGTTTACCCCGAGAGATTCGAGTTGTCTTCACGTATGGGTATACGCAAATCGCATTGCGCCGACCTGCAATCACATTGGACTTATCAGCCATGAAATGACATGCTCGTTTCCACGCGCGAACCCCTTCGCCTTAACGACCGATGAACGCGCGCAGACCACTAACTATGACTGGAGACGAGATGAAGAAAAAATGGATGACGTCGCTACTCTGCGCGACTGCGCTGGTGACTTCGGTCGCAGCCCAAGCAGATGAAATCAAGGTCGGACTGCTCAGCCAGTTCTCCGGCGGCTACTCCTGGTGGGGTAAGGAATATCAACGTGGCGTCGATCTGTTCCTCGCCCAGAACAACAACAAGGTCGGTGCACATACGATCACCGTTCTTTCTCGCGACGAAGCCGGCACCAGCCCGCAACGCGCACGCCAGCTGGCGCAAGAACTCGTGGTTCGCGATCAGGTGCAGTACCTCATCGGCGGCGCGTTCACACCCACCGTGCTAGGCGCGGCCGACGTGATCAATCAAACCAAGACTCCCTACATCATTTGCAACTCGGGCACCTCGAGCGTGACCGACAAGTCGCCTTACTACACGCGTGTCGGCTTCACCCAATGGTCGGTGAGCATTCCGCTGGTTCAGTGGGCAAACGAAAACAAGCTGAAGAATGCAGTCATCGTCGCTGCCGATTTCGCGCCCGGACAAGACGCGCTCGACGCGTTCGGTCAAACCCACAAGAAGTTGGGCGGCACGATTCTTGGTGAAGTGAAGGTACCGCTAGGCACCACCGACTTCTCCAGTTATCTGCAACGTGTTCGCGATCTGAAGCCGCAAGCAGTATTTATGTTCATGCCGCTCGGCCCCATGTCTGCCGGCTTCATCAAGGCATTCAAGGAACGCGATCTCGACAAAGACGGCATCACCCTGCTGGCTACCAACGAAGCAGCCGAAGACGACCTGCCCGCCATCGGCGATGCGGCAATTGGACTGACCACGGCGCTTCACTATTCGCCGTATCTCGAAAATCCAACCAACAAGGCTTTCGTCGCTGCATACAAAGCCAAGTTCGGTAAAGACGAATTGCCCAGCATCGCATCGCTCGCAGCGTACGACGGCATGAAGGTAATTGCCGAGATGATCAAAGCGACTAACGGTGTTCGCGATGGAGACAAAGCGATGCTTGCTGCACGTGGCTTCAAATGGGAAAGCCCGCGTGGTCCGGTCTATATCGATCCGCGCACTCGTGAAATCGTCCAGAACGTGTACATGCGCAAAGTCGTGAAGGTGGCTGACGGCAAATACGCGAACAAGGAATTCAAGTCGTACCCCGCCGTGAAAGACCCGTGGCACGAAACCAATCAGAAGTAACAACTCATCGCTGTTGTTGATTTCTTAGCGATCGCAAGCCACTCGTCTCGAGTCGGTTTGCGATCCTTTCTTGCCAGTCTCGCCAGGTTCAGATGTCCCAAGCCATAGCAACATTCCTCACGCTCACGATCGATGGCATTGCCTACGGGATGATGCTTTTTCTCATCTCGGTGGGCCTCACCATCACGCTCGGTGTCATGCGCGTCGTCAACCTGAGTCACTCCGCCTTCGCGATGATCGGCGGCTATTTCGCGCTGATGTTCGTGCAAAAGCTCGGCGTGCATTTCTACCTCGCAGTGCCACTCGCAGTGATCGCATCGATCATCGTCGGAGGACTGATCGAGAGAACTCTTTTCCGCTGGGTCTACAGGGCGAACAGCCTGGGGCAATTGCTCATGACCATCGGTCTCACATTCATCATTACAGCCATTGCGAAGAACGTCGCTGGCACACAGTTGCAGGCACTCGCCTTGCCGCCTTCGCTGCAAGGCAACTTCTACATCGGCCCATTGACGCTGTCGGTTTATCGAAGCTTTCTGGTGGTCGCGAGCGCGGTCGTCGCGTTCGGACTCTGGCAGGGCCTCGAGCGAACCAGCTTCGGCGCGCGGCTTCGGGCCTCGGTCGACAACCGTCGCATGGCGGGCTGCGTCGGCATCAACGTGCCGGTTGTTTTCTCGATCACGTTCGCAGTCGGTTGCGGACTCGCCGCACTCGGCGGTGCACTCGGCAGCCCCATTCTTCCGCTGGAGCCCTACTACGGCCTGAAGTATCTGGTGCTGGTGCTCATCGTGGTTGCCGTGGGTGGCGTTGGAAGTATTCGCGGCTCGCTTCTTGCCGGACTGCTACTCGGCCTGATCGACACCTGGGGTCGCTACTACGTACCCGCGCTTGGCGCTTTCGTCATCTATCTGGCGGTGCTCGCGATTCTTCTGGTGCGCCCCAAAGGCCTGGTCGCTTGAGGACATGAACATGAATACTCCATCGAGCAAATCACTGAGTCACGCTTTTCAGCGCCAGAAGTACGGTTGGCTGGACGCGGTTTTGCTGATCGCCGCCGTCTCTACTTTCTTCTTCGCAAATCTGTACCTGGCGCTTGCGACCATGGTGTTGATCATGATTATTTTTGCGCTGTCGCTCGACATTGCGCAGGGCTACGGCGGCATCGAAACGCTGGGGCACGCGATCTTCTTCGGTGCAGGCGCGTACGGTGCGGCGCTCTACGCCATACATGTGTCGACAGAACCGATCAGCGGCATCTTCGTCGGCGCTGCGACTGCTGCGGTCATCGGGCTGGTCAGCGGAATCATCATCGTGCGTGCGATAGGGCTTACCCAGATCATGCTCACGCTCGCATGCGCGACATTGCTTCTGGAACTTGCGAACGTCGCGAAAGACATCACGCATGGCGACGATGGCCTCACCGGTTATTCGGTCGCTCCTATCCTCGGCATGTTTTCTTTCGACATCTTCGGCAAGGTGGCCTACGTGTATGTCGGCGTCGTGCTGATCATCGTCTACGCGTTGATCAAATACTTCGTGAACTCACCCATCGGTCTCACTGCGCAAGGCATTCGCGAGAACCCGCAACGCATGTCGCTGCTGGGCGTTCCGGTGAAGCGTCGCCTGCTTCTGATCTACACCGTCTCTGCAGCAGTTGCCGGCGTGGCAGGCGCGCTGTCGGCGCAAGTCAATAGCATCGTCGGACTCGACACGCTGGCGTTCACCATGTCGGCGAACGTCCTGGTGATGCTCGCGCTGGGCGGCACCGGTCGCCTGTACGGAGCGTTTCTCGGCGCGATATTGTTCATGCTGATCTCCGACCGCGCTGCAGCGATCGATCCGACCAACTGGCTCGCTGCACTAGGCGTGCTGCTCATCGTCGTGGTTCGATTCGCACCGGAAGGCCTGGCTGGACTGCTGATGCGCAAACCGAAAACCATGAAGCCCGTCGACGTCAGCGCAGGTGAAGCGAAGGAGGCGTCATGACCACGCCCGCACTCGAACTCAAGGATCTCTGCAAGCAATACGGCGCACTTCAAGTCACGAAGAACGTGAACATGACCCTGCCTGTCGGCGCACGCCATGCGTTGATCGGCCCCAACGGCGCGGGCAAGAGCACGCTGGTGCATTTGATTACCGGCGTGGTCGAACCGACTGCAGGCCGCGTATTCCTGGCCGGCGAAGACGTGACCCGGGATGCGAGCGAAAAACGCGTCAAGCGCGGCATGGCCCGTACCTTCCAGATCAATTCGCTGTTCATGCATCTGAGCGTGGCAGAGAACATCGCGCTGGCGATTTCTGCACGCAAGGGACTCGATGCTCGAATCGGCAAGGGCCTGTCGCGCCGCGCCGATGTGACCGACGAAGCAGCAGAGCGACTCGCCACTCTCGGTCTGCTCGATCTCGCGCACAAATCGATTTCGGAACTCGCTTATGGCCAGCGCAGACAGGTGGAAATTGCACTCGCGCTTGCTCTGGATCCGAAAGTATTGCTGCTCGATGAGCCACTTGCCGGCGTCCCCACCACCGAAGGCAAACGCCTCTTCGAGTTGCTCGAAAGACTACCCACCGAGGTGGCGGTGATGGTGATCGAGCACGACATGAACGTGGTGTTCGCGTTTGCGAAGAGCATCACGGTGCTGGTCGAAGGATCCGTGCTGATCGAAGGAACAGTGGAGCAGATTCGTTCGGACTCTCGTGTGCGAGACGTATATCTGGGGAAACGTCATGACTGAAAAGATCCTGCAAATAGACAGGCTGAGCGCGGGATACGGCGAGACCGTGGTCATCGAAGGACTCACCTGGGATATCGAGAAAAGCTCGTCCTGGGCATTGCTGGGTCGCAATGGCGTAGGCAAGACTACCCTGTTGACCACCTTGCTCGGTCTCAACGCGGTGCATGGTGGCACGGTCAAATATCTGGACAAGGATATTGCGAAAGTTCCTTCCTACAGACGTGCGCGCGCAGGGCTTGGCCTTGTGCCGCAGGAGCGCGAAATCTTCCCTTCGCTTACTGTCGAGGAGAACCTCACGGTTGCCGCAACGAAGGGCGAGTGGACGCTCAAGCGAATTTATGAATTGTTCCCTCGTCTGCTTCAACGAAGGACCAATCTCGGGCACCAGCTGTCGGGTGGCGAGCAACAGATGCTTGCGATCGGACGTGCGCTCATCGGCAACCCCAAAGTGTTGCTGCTGGACGAACCGTTCGAAGGTCTGGCACCGGTCATCGTCGATGGCCTGGTCGACACGCTTCGCAAACTGCGCGCGGAAACCGATCTGGCGATCGTGCTTGTCGAGCAGCATGCGGAGCTGGCACTTGAACTCACACAGAACGCTATGGTTCTAGACCGTGGTCGTGTCGTCTGGCGTGGTCCGAGTGCAGAATTATTGAATCAACCCGATCTGCTCGCATCGCTGATCGGTCTGGATATGGCTCATTGATCCGCACGGACTTGATCGAGCCCCAATTCAACTTGTAGATGTGATTTACCGATAGGAAACTGAAATGGCTGACATCAAACAAAGCGGACTGATCATCAGTGCGCACTCTGCCGACTTCGTCTGGCGCGCGGCCGGCGCGATTGCGCTTCACGCCCAAATGGGCTGGCGCATCAAAGTGGTTTGCCTCTCGTTCGGCGAGCGTGGCGAATCGGCGAAGCTGTGGCGCAAGGGCAAGGAGATGACCGAAGCGATCGTGAAGGAAGCGCGTCGCGAAGAAGCGATGAAGGCTGCCGAGATCCTCGGTGCGGAAATCGAATTCTTCGACATCGGCGACTACCCGATGCGCGTGAGTGACGAGCAATTGTTCCGCCTGGTCGATGTGTATCGCGATCTGCAACCGTCGTTCGTCGCCAGCCACTCGCCCAAGGATCCCTACAACTTCGATCACCCGCTTGCGATGCATGTCACGCAGGAAGCTCGCGTTATTGCACAAGCCGAAGGTCACAAGCCCGGTGAAAAAATCATCGGTGCACCGCCGGTGTTCGCGTTCGAGCCGCATCAGACCGAACAGTGCGAATGGATCCCCAACACCTTCCTCGATATCACCTCGGTGTGGGACAAGAAGATGGAAGCCATCAAGTGCATGGCAGGGCAAGAACATCTGTGGGAGTACTACACGCGAGTCGCATTGCAACGTGGGGTGCAGGCGAAGCGCAACATCGGTATTACCGCCGCGCGCGACATCAAGTACGCCGAAGGCTATATGCGCCTCACACCTGCCGTGACCGGAGAACTTTCATGACCCGCGGCGTCGTCGTCAGAAACATTCCGCGCGCAGATGCCGATGTCATCGAGACACTTCGCACTGCCGGTGCAACCACGGTGCACGAGGCGCAAGGTCGTCTCGGTCTGCTTGCGCCCTACATGCGCCCCATCTGGACCGGGCCCGCGATTGCGGGATCGGCAGTGACCGTCCTCGCCGCGCCGGCCGACAACTGGATGCTTCATGTGGCGGTCGAGCAATGCAAGGCTGGCGATGTACTCGTCGTTGCAACGACATCCGAATGCACCGACGGCTATTTCGGAGACTTGCTCGCAACTTCTCTCAAGGCTCGCGGCGTGAAGGGCTTGATCATCGACGCCGGTTGCCGCGATATAGCGACCTTGCGCGAGATGGGCTTTCCGGTCTGGTCCAAAGCAATTTCCAGTGCCGGCACGGTCAAGGAAACTTTGGGGTCGGTCAACATCCCGGTGACCTGCGCGAATCAGCTGGTCAATGCCGGAGATGTGATCGTTGCCGATGAAGACGGCGTGGTGGTCGTTCCGTTTGCGCATGCTGCAAAGGTTGCGAAAGCGGCAACGGAGCGCACCGCCAAGGAAGAGAAAACCCGATCGCATCTCGCGAAGGGCGAACTCGGCCTCGACTACTACAGCATGCGTGAAAAGCTCGCGCAACGCGGTCTTCGCTACGTCGACAACCTGAGCGACATCTAAAGACTGCATCCGCAAGCAATCATGAAAACTCTGCTGCTGCTCCCGGGGCTGCTCTGCGACGAAACGGTCTGGACTTCGCAGATTGCCGCTCTCTCAGGCAAGGCCGAATGCATCGTGCCATCGTGGGGAGAACTCGATTCGCTTCAGGCGATGGCCAGGCATGTGCTCGACACGGCTCCTGCCGGCCCGCTGTGTGTTGCAGGACATTCGATGGGTGGTCGTGTTGCCATCGAAGTGCTTCGAATGGCGCCTGAACGAGTCGAGCGCATCGCACTGATGGACACCGGCTACGCACCGATCCCTGTCGGTGCTGCGGCCGACACCGAACGCACGAACCGCTACGCGCTTCTCGAGATGGCGAAGACGCAGGGCATGCGAGCCATGGGAGCCAAGTGGGCGCGCGGAATGGTGCATCCGGATCGATTGGACAGCCCGCTGTTCGAAGATATTTTGAAGATGATCGAGCGGAAAACGCCCGCGATTTTCGGCGCGCAGATCAACGCGCTGTTGAATCGACCCGATGCGACGCAGGTGCTGAAGACGGTCGACATTCCGACGCTGCTCCTCGTCGGTCTTCAGGACAGCTGGAGTCCGATCGCTCAACACGAACGCATTCGGGACATCGTTCGCGAGGGCACTTCACCACCCGAGTACCTAGAACTCGCCGCAATCGACGAAGCCGGTCATATGAGCACGATGGAGCGTCCCGATGCAGTCAGCGCCGCCATGCTTCGCTGGCTCGATCGTTGAGACGCCGAAGGGCTCAAAAGAACGAGTGAATGTAGCGATCGGGACGAATCAGAACCGCATTCGCGCCTGATCCGGTTAAGACGTTCGCAATGACACCTTCGATGTCGCGAACCGTATGCCCGTCCGATTCGTCCGATAAGTCATTAGCGAGGAAATCGTTTTCCTTGGCTATCAACCGAATCTTGCGAACGCTCGGGAACGACTCGATCACGCGAAGATCGGCCGCGTTCGCCACGAACCCGCTTCGCTGAATCAAGGCGAAGCCGTCGCCCAACACGTCATCTAGCAAGCGTTTTTTGCCATCGGCAAATTCGACCTGTGGTTGAGGCATCAACTGGCCAGCGGTGGGCGCACCTTTCGCTGACTCACGCGGCGTGAAGTAGCCGTCGAAGAAACGCGGTTTCGGTTTGAACCTCAATTGCAGCACGTAATCGCGAGCCGGCGGATAGAGGCTGCTCAAGCGCAGTAGCCCCTGAAAAATCATGGCCGAGAGGACCGTCTTGGGTTGCATGAAATGACCGATGCGCAACGCCATCTGAATCAGCGCCCATGCGTGCGGCCGGCGTTCCTGCTCGTAGGTTTCCATCAAGGAATCGGGTAGCTCACCTCGAATCACTGCCGCAAGCTTCCACGCGAGATTCGTCGCATCTCTCACGCCGCTATTCATACCCTGCCCTGCAAATGGTGGCGTCAGGTGTGCGGCATCGCCAGCGAGCAACACACGTCCTTGCCGCCACTTGTCGGCGACTCGCGCATGGAAGGTGTAGACCACTTTCCGAACGATCGTGAGATCGCGGTCGGTCGGTTCGCGATGCGCCATCCACTCGCGAATCTGCGCCTCGTCGAGAACCTGTTCCGGTGTCTCGCCTTCGAGCAGCATGAACTCGTATCGGACAGTGCCGTTGGGACCTGGCAATCTGATCGCGGGACGATTGGGATCGCAATAGGTGCGTGTATGTCTGAAGGGATTCAGGCGGCCGATCATATCGACGATCAGCCACTTCTCTACGTAAGTGCTGCCATTGAGTTGAATAGCCAGTTGCTCGCGAACGCCGCTGCGTCCGCCATCGCATGCAATCAGCCATTCGCAATCGACTGCGCTGGGGATGTCGTGCGTGGACAAGTGAAGTGTCACGCGCCCGTCGGTCTGTTCGTGACGGAGCAGCTCACATTCGAAGCGGGTTTCGACATGTGGGAACCGAATCAACGATTCCCGAAGTTGCGCGACTAGCCGTTGCTGACGAAAGGCGTTGCGTTTCGGAAAGCCATACTCGAGCGACGTGGGTTCGACCTTTGCGAACATGCGTCCCGACCAGGAGTAGTAATGCACACCGTATCCCTGCACGACCTCTCGAAGTACCTCGTCCACGACACCCGCAGCCTGCAGCGAGCGCAGACTCTCGTCGTCGATAGACACTGCGCGAGGCTCGTCGACAGTCGAGGGATTGCGCTCGATGACCAGAGTACGGATCCCGTAAACACCCAGCAGATTCGCGAGCACGAGCCCAGTGGGGCCTGCGCCTACGATGGCTACCTGAAATTTGTTGTCGCTCATGAATTCCGTTCGGATGTCTGCTTTTTGTTTGCGCCGAGTCGAGTCGAGTGTCTTGCAATATCGCGCGCCTCTTCCATTCGCGCCTCTATTCTTCTGGCCACTCGTGCCAGTTCCGCCTCTATCTTTTTCCGATTCACGGCATTGAGCGAATCGGTCTGAATAACCACGCTCAAACTTCCCAGCAACTTGCTTCCATCGAGTAGCGGAACCGCAAGACCGGTGACACCCTCATCCACTTCCCCTCCGGTAACGCAAAGGCGTGCGTCTCGAAGTTGGGATAGATATTTTTTCAGCGCCGACAGGCTCGAGGGAAGCCGCGATTCCGTAATGGCCGATGTGTCCCGTACCCACAGCGCGTCAATCGCAGTCTCAGGCAAATTCGCGAGGATGATCTTGGACGTAGCGCCGCGATACAGGGGCATGGCGCGACCACGCTCGTAACTCACGAAGGTGGCACCCGGCCCGGGCTCCTGATGAATACACATGACCTTGTTGGCCTGCAATCGGCAAAGCAGGACCACGCCACCGGTCTGTCTGGCCATAGCGCGCATCAACGGTTGCGAGGCGCCGAGCAAGGGATCCGCCAGACGTATCTGCCTGTCGAGCTCGACGATCTGGGTACCGAGTGCATATCCCCGCTGGCTGACTCGCTCCAGGAATCCTGCCCTCTCGAGTTGCGCCAGATCGCGGTACACGGTTGCGCGCGAGACCCCCAGCACTTCGATGAGTTCTGCAGTGCTGACCACAGGCTTGTTCAGGTCGAACAATTGCATGATCCGGATGAAGCGAGGAAGGCTCACGAATAGGAACGCTTGATTTGGAAGTTGCTGGCTGCTGCGTTCAGCTGCATTCAGCTGCGCATGATGGCCTTGCCCCATACGTTGAGCGTTCGCTCTTCGTGGGGCCAGATGCCCGCCGGCCTGTCCGGTGCGCACACTTCTATCTCTGCCGAGATTTCTGCAAGATTGCCATCGGGATCGCGCACCATGAAGAAGACATCGTTGCCTGGGCCATGCCGTCCGATACCCCATACGATTTCTATGCGCTTACTCGCCATATGGTCGGCCCAAACCTTGAGTCCGTGCCAGTCGTGCGTCTCGAAGGACTGGTGATCGAAACAGGCAACCGGCGCTTCGAAAATGGCCATGACGTGATGCAACTCGCTTGTCCGCATGAAGCAGGCTTTGAGTCGTTTCGTATCGTCGAAAACGCGATCGGACACCACGAATCCTACCGCTTCGTAGAACTCGACCAGCTTCGCAACGTCTGGGGTTCGAATCGCAAAATGTTGAAGATAGGCGCGTGGCAAATCTGCAGATATCTGGTGCTGCTCGAATGAACGGTCAGGTTGCGCAAAGACGAAACGATTTCCATCCGGATCGACGGTTGTCATCTTCTCGCTGGGATCATGCCGGTGCTTGTTGCAGAAGCGATCCCAAGCGGCGTCATCGATGAAATGAAACTCTGCGTGCTTCAAGACGCCGATTGCACCCTCGGACCAGACAACCTTGCGGCCATTTCCTTCGCAGAGCCAGGCGCCATCCGTCTCGCTTATGTCCATTGCGTAGGTGTTCGCGTAGAACTCCGAGCACCTCTTCGGATCCGGCGATTGCAGGTGCAGATGGTTGAGGGTCGCGCCCAGGGTCATGTCTCACAGCTCCTTGTCGGCGGAAGAAGTCACGCCGTCAGGAACTATCCCATCTGCACTCTGGGCTGTCAAAATTTCGTCTCATCGGGTGAGACATTCGAGCGAATCCGGTTGCGCTGGTTGGCTCAGTATTGACCGCGCGGCGGCAGGCCAAACGCCATCTGACCGTACATCGTTCCAACCGCGTCCCAGTTCATGCTGATGTGCCTTCCGACCGCGTTCACATCGCGCCACGCACGCTGAACCGGGTTGGACATTTGCAGTCCTAGCCCGCCGGTAGATGCGTTCAGTGCATCCATCGCTCGTAATGACATCAGCACGGCGAACGACTGGCCGCGTCTGCTGGTGATCCGATCTTCGACGTCGAATTCTTCGCCCCGCAGCGCTTTTTCGGTAATGTTCCTGATGTCACGCAGCAGAATTTCACGCGCAGCATCCGCGCTGGCAGATGCTTCTGCGACGCGAAGTTGAATCGTCGGAAACTCCGCCATTTTTTGATGCGCACCGGCTACCGCCCCGCGTGTCACTCGTCCGCCGGTGGCTGCCAGGTAGCTTTGTAGCGCGCCCTCTGCTGCTCCCACTGCAGCCGATGCGAGACAGGAAGGAATCATGGTCAGCATAGGAATCCGGTAGGTCGGATTAGACGCATAGTGGTCGGCACCCGGTGTCTGCCCCGATGTAGATTGAGCAAAGGTGAGGACGCGATGCTTCGGTACCAACACGTTGTCGAGCACGAGAGTCTTGCTGCCTGTGCCGGCGAGTCCGATGACATCCCAGGTGTCCGATATTTCGTAGTCGGTGTCGGGTACTAGGAGGAACGCGGGTTCCATTTTTTCCGGATCTGCAAGGGACGGGATGATTGCCGCACAGAACGCCCAGCTTGAGTTTTCGCAGCCGCTTGCAAAGCTCCATTGACCTGTGAGACGGTAGCCATCTTTGTCAACAGTCGCTTTCGACGTTGGCGCGTACGAGCCGCACACCAGCGCGTGCGGGTCCGTCCCCCACACATCTTCTTGCGCCTGCTCCGGAAAACTCGAAAGCAGCCACTGATGCGCCGACAGCAATCCACAAACCCACGCTGTCGATGCGCAGTTCTGTGCAATCAGAAGGTTGGCTTCGACCAGCAGTTCGAATCCGCTTTCGGATCCACCGTATTGGGCTGGTCTCACGAGATCGAAGAATCCGATTTTTCTGAGTGCGTCGACATGAGCTGCCGGCACTCGATGATCCGTCTCGGTCTGTCGCGCAGTCGCGGCGATCTGCGGAAGAAGATTTTTGATCTGCGCGAGGAGTTCTTCGCGACGGCTGGCTTTCGTTCGGTGGCTCGCATGTTTTTCATCGTCATGCGCTGCGCCGAGGATCTCGTGTTGGACGAAGTCGTTCATGTTGTTTCCTTTGTTCCGTTAAGCCGCGAGGGGCGATGACGTGCAGTACGTTGCGTTCCGGTAAACCAGCGGCCGGCTTTGTTCGGGCAATGTTGCGTTGCAAACGTCGGCGACTTCTCCGATAAAGATCGAATGCGTGCCGTACGGGATGGTCATCTTTGTTGTGCAAACGATGCGGGCTTGTGCCGAGTTCAAGGTCTTGATCCCTTCCGCGGTCTCGGACCATTCGCCGTCGATGAATCGTTCGCCAGGGGGCACTGCACCGCTAAATGCGTTCGAGATCGTGGTGTGTTCATCGCCGAGCACGTTCACACAGAACCTGTCGCTGCGCGTCATGATTTCGTGCAATAGCGTGTTCTTGTTGATGCAAACCAGCAAAGCGGGAGGGTTCATCGATACCGATGTGATCGCGGTGACCGTCATGCCATGTCCGTGATCGCTGTCGCCCGCTGTGACCACCGAAACTGTCGAAGCAATGCCACGCATGGCCTGCTTGAATAAGGCTTGAACATCTGCCGAGTCGTTGTTCTGATTCATGCGTCGTCTCCTTGCTGGAATTCAAAAGCTCGCTTGAGTTCCACTAGTTTCCCGCATGACATTTGCAAATGCAACTATTGCGTGTGCAATATTCGTAGGGGTTTACGCCCATTCCGCAGGTGATTCAAGGCTTTCGCATGTACCGACTCAGCAATTCATTTCCATATCTACTCAACCGCGTCGGCGTGCGTATTGGCGAGCTGTTCATAGAACGCCTAAAGCCTTACGAGATGACACTTCCGATGTACCGAGTACTTGCCTCGCTGTACGAGAAGGGTGATCAGCGACTGAACGAGCTCAGCGCATCTACGAGCCTCGAGGTGTCGACGCTGTCTCGGTTGGTTGGGGGGCTGGAGGAACGCGGCTTTCTCACGCGATCGCGCCACGAAGAGAACGGCCGCGCCGTGTCGATTAATTTGACCAAGCAGGGTCGTGCGATGAGCGAGGAACTGATTCCGCTTGCAATGCAGTTCGAGGAAATCGCGATACACAGCTTCGGCAAGAGCGAGGTAGCGCACTTGCGCGAGGCTCTCAAAGATATCTACGATCACCTCAATGCTTTGGATCCGGCATTACTCGATCAAAGACCGAATAAAAAGAAGTAAAGACGACTGGTTAAAGCTGATGGGTTGTCGTGCCGCATCGAAATATGAAGACGACTCTTATCGAGCCTCATGAATTACTCGTAGCGATGAATCGGATTACGAAGCAACTCTAGAAATGCCGCAGAAACAAAAACGCCCACATGTAGTGGGCGTTTGCTGAGTAGATAAATCTGCTCATTTGATGGTTGCGCGAGCAAGATTTGAACTTGCGACCTTTGGGTTATGAGCCCAACGAGCTACCAGGCTGCTCCATCGCGCGGTAAGAGATTGAGTATAGCTTATTCAGCAGCGTTTTCCGAGGAAGAAGCGTCAGAAACATCAGGACGATCGACCAATTCAACGAGTGCCATGGGTGCGTTGTCGCCAACACGAAAACCCATCTTCAAGATACGCGTGTAGCCGCCCGGACGGGTCTTGAAACGCGGTCCGAGATCTGCAAAGAGCTTGACGACGCTGTCGCGATCGCGAAGGCGGTCGAATGCCAGGCGGCGGTTAGCCAGCGTGGGTTCTTTCGCGAGCGTGATCATCGGCTCGACAACGCGACGAAGTTCTTTTGCCTTCGGAACAGTGGTCTTGATGACTTCATGTTCGATGAGCGAATTCATCATGTTGCGAAGCATCGCGAGGCGGTGCTCGCTGGTGCGATTAAGTTTACGAAGTCCGTGTCCGTGACGCATGGTGCATTCCTTTCGTTATTAAGCAGGCAGCCGGATCAGGTACTGCCTGTTGCACTGAGCCTTGAAGGCCCTTTAAAAAATTAACGCTTGTCGAGACCGGCCGGCGGCCAGCTTTCGAGCTTCATTCCCAAGGTCAAACCACGTGAAGCCAACACTTCCTTGATTTCATTCAAAGACTTGCGACCCAGATTTGGCGTCTTGAGCAATTCGTTTTCGGTGCGCTGAATCAGATCACCGATGTAGTAAATATTCTCTGCCTTGAGGCAGTTTGCAGAACGAACCGTAAGTTCGAGTTCGTCGACAGGACGAAGCAGAATCGGGTCGAACTGCGGTGCATTGCGTGGCGAAGGCGAATCGAACGCAGTGAGTTCTCCACCTTCGAGCTGAGCAAAAACAGCGAGTTGCTCGACCAGAATTTTAGCCGACGCACGAACCGCATCTTCAGCAGTCACTGCACCGTTGGTTTCGATTTCGATAACCAGCTTGTCCAGATCGGTACGCTGTTCGACACGTGCGCTTTCGACGATATAGCTCACGCGCTTGACAGGCGAGAACGAAGCATCGAGAACGATACGGCCGATCGACTTGGTCGGCTCATCTGCGTAGCGGCGAATATTGCCGGGCACGTAGCCACGACCTTTTTCAACCTTGATTTGCATATCCAGCTTGCCGCCTTGCGACAGATGCGCAAGAACGTGTTCCGGATTGATGATCTCGACATCGTGAGGCGTTTGGATGTCGGCAGCAGTCACAACGCCTTCGCCATCTTTGCGCAAGCTCAGGGTCACTTCGTCGCGGTTGTGCAACTTGAAGACGACACCTTTCAGGTTCAGGAGGATGTTCACGACATCTTCTTGAACACCATCGATGGAGGAGTACTCATGGAGCACGCCTGCAATGGTCACTTCGGTAGCGGCATGGCCAACCATCGAAGAAAGCAACACACGGCGAAGTGCGTTACCGAGCGTATGGCCGTACCCGCGCTCAAACGGCTCCAGAGTCACCTTGGCGCGATTAGCGGCAAGTTGCTCGACGTTGATGGCTTTGGGTTTCAGCAGATTCGTTTGCATTCAGACTTCCTCTCAATACCCCCGGCTCGTTACACCGGTAAGGCTGGTGAAGCACCCGCCCCGCGGTGCCCCACAGGCCGGGAACAATTTCAAATCAACAATTAGCTCTGTTGGAGCCGGAAAATTAACGCGAGTACAACTCGACGATCAACGATTCGTTGACGTCAGCTGCGAATTCGTCACGATCAGGAACCTTCTTGAAGGTGCCTTCGACCTTTTCGATGTTCACTTCGACCCAAGCAGGCATACCGACCTGGTGTGCCAGTTGGAGAGCTTCAGCCACACGGCCTTGCTTCTTCGACTTGTCACGAACAGCGATGATGTCGCCGGTCTTGACCATGTACGAAGGAATGTTCACCGATTGACCGTTAACGGTAATCGCCTTGTGCGAAACCAGTTGACGAGCTTCAGCGCGGGTCGATCCGAAACCCATGCGATACACGACGTTATCGAGACGGGATTCGAGAATGAACAACAGGTTTGCACCGGTGTTGCCCTTGCGACGATCGGCTTCTTCGAAATAACGGCGGAACTGACGTTCCAGAATTCCGTACATGCGCTTGACCTTCTGCTTCTCGCGCAATTGCAGACCGAAGTCCGACGTGCGAGTACCAGAAGTACGGCCATGCTGGCCTGGCTTGGAGTCGAACTTCGACTTGTCCGCGATTGAGCGACGTGCGCTCTTCAGGAACAGGTCGGTGCCTTCACGGCGTGAGAGTTTGGCCTTGGGGCCTAGGTAACGTGCCACTTGAACTTCCTTTTTTCATCTTCCGCAAGTAAATGCGGGAGCTAACGCGCCATGCGTTAGCGGTGGGCTTGATAAGAATTAAATACGGCGACGCTTTTGAGGGCGGCAACCGTTGTGCGGAACGGGAGTCACATCGGCGATCGACGTAATGCGAATGCCCAATGCTGCGAGAGCGCGAACAGACGATTCACGGCCAGGACCCGGACCCTTGATCTCGACGTCGAGATTCTTGATGCCTTGATCAATAGCAGCGCGGCCAGCAACTTCCGAAGCGACCTGCGCTGCGAAAGGCGTGGACTTGCGTGAGCCTTTGAAACCTTGACCGCCCGACGACGCCCAGGACAACGCATTGCCTTGACGATCGGTGATCGTGATGATCGTGTTATTGAACGATGCGTGAACGTGCGCAACGCCGTCGGAAACGTTCTTACGAACTTTCTTGCGGACTCGCTGAGCGGCGCTATTGGCGGGAGCTTTTGCCATGTTGATCTCTCAATCCCAATTATTTCTTAAGAGCCGCAGCTGCTTTACGCGGACCCTTGCGAGTACGAGCATTCGTGCGGGTACGTTGACCACGCATCGGCAGACCACGGCGATGGCGGAAACCGCGATAGCAGCCGATGTCCATCAAACGCTTGATGTTCATCGTCGTTTCACGGCGAAGGTCACCTTCGATCGTGATCAGTGCAATCTGGTCCCGAATTTTTTCGAGATCGCCATCCGTCAGATCTTTGATCTTCTTGGAATAAGCGATATCACACGCTTCGCAAATTTTGCGAGCGCGGGTGCGACCGATACCGAAAATAGCCGTCAGGCCGATTTCAGCATGCTGATGCGGCGGAATATTAATGCCAGCGATACGTGCCATGTGCGTCCTCTAAAACTCTGTAATCAACCTTGGCGTTGTTTATGGCGTGGATCTGTACAGATCACGCGAACAACACCCTTGCGGCGGATGATTTTGCAGTTGCGGCAAATTGTCTTGACCGAAGCCGAAACTCTCATTTCACTCTCCTAAAACTTTTTAGCGGACGCAAATCACATCGCCCTAAACACAAATCGCGCCCCTCAATTAGCGAGGCGCTAACTCGATACCGACTACCCTGGTCAACCGCCCAGCGAAGTCTTGAAATTAGCCTTCTTCAGCAGCGACTCATATTGCTGCGACATCATGTAGTTCTGAACCTGAGCCATGAAATCCATCGTCACCACAACAATGATCAGGAGAGACGTGCCACCGAAATAGAACGGCACGTTGTACTTCAAGATCAAAAACTCAGGCAACAAACAAACAAACGTAATGTAGATCGCACCAGCAAGCGTCAGTCGCACAAGAATCTTGTCGATATACCGAGCGGTCTGATCACCAGGTCGAATACCAGGAATGAACGCACCGCTCTTCTTCAAGTTGTCGGCAGTCTCTCTGCTGTTGAACACGAGAGCCGTGTAAAAGAAGCAGAAGAAAATAATTGCCGCAGCATAGAACATCACATAAATCGGCTGACCAGGGGTCAATGCCGACGCAATATCTTTTAACCAGCGCATCGAATCGCCTGCGCTAAACCAACCCACGACCGTAGCCGGCAACAAAATAATCGACGACGCAAAGATGGGCGGAATCACTCCGGCCATGTTCAACTTCAAAGGCAAGTGCGACGACTGCCCGCCGTACACCTTATTGCCGACTTGGCGCCGCGCGTAATTCACAAGAATCTTGCGCTGACCACGTTCGACGAACACCACGAAATACGTAACCAGAGCAACGACCAGCACGATGATCAGAGCTACAACAGGGCTCATTGCACCTGTGTTGACCAACTCAAGCAGTCCACCGATAGAACCAGGCAATCCTGCCGCGATACCTGAAAAGATCAGGATCGAAATGCCGTTTCCAAGTCCGCGCTCGGTAATCTGCTCACCCAACCACATCAGGAACATCGTTCCAGCCGTCAAACTAACGACCGCAGTCAATCTAAATCCAATGCCGGGCGACAAAACAAGTCCAGCCGAGCTTTCTAGCGCAACTGCAATGCCAAGCGATTGAAACAGTGCCAGTCCGAGCGTTCCGTAACGCGTGTACTGAGTAATCTTTCGACGCCCAGCTTCGCCTTCTTTTTTCATCTGCTCGAACGTCGGTACAACGTAGGTCAGAAGCTGCATGATGATCGAGGCCGAGATGTACGGCATGATCCCCAATGCAAAGACGGTGAATCTGGACAATGCACCACCAGAGAACATGTTGAACAAGTTCAATATGCCGCCCTGTTGATTGCTGAAGAGCTGTTGCAACTGAACTGGATCGATACCCGGCACAGGAATATGTGCCCCGATTCGATACACCACGAGCGCAAGCAACAGAAAGACCAGTCGACGACGCAAGTCGCCAAACTTTCCGGTCTTTGCAATTTGATTAGCGCCAGTTGCCACAGCTAAATTCTTTCAGTCTTACTACTAATTCAGGCCAACGAGCCACCAGCAGCTTCGATCGAAGCCTTGGCACCCGCAGTTGCACCGATACCGGTCAACTTCACAGCCTTGGTCAATTCGCCGGTCTTAACAACCTTGACGACCTTAGCCAGCTGACCAACCAGACCTGCTTGCTTCAACGCGAGCAAATCGACTTCAGCCAGACCCAGCTTTTCCAGTGCTTCGAGCGTTACTTCAGCGTTGAACTTCAGCAAATGGCTCTTGAAGCCACGCTTAGGCAAACGACGTTGCAAAGGCATTTGACCGCCTTCGAAACCAACTTTGTGATATCCGCCCGCTCGGGATTTTTGACCCTTGTGACCACGGCCAGCCGTTTTGCCCAAGCCGGAACCAATGCCGCGTCCAACGCGACGCTTGGCGTGCTTTGCGCCCGCTGCGGGCTTAATGCCATTCAATTCCATGATCTACTCTCTTAGAGAACTTGAACGAGGTAGCTGATCTTGTTGATCATTCCGCGAACTGCGGGGCTATCCTGCAATTCGCTGACACTATTCAGCTTGCGAAGGCCGAGACCGCGCACGGTAGCGCGATGCGACTCTTTCGTGCCAATAGGGCTACGAACCAATTTAATTTTGACCGTTTGTTGCGTCGTCATATCGTTCCTCGCTTAGACGAAGATGTCTTCAACCGACTTACCGCGCTTGGCAGCAATCTCGGAAGGAGTCGTCGAATTCTTCAAAGCATCGAAGGTCGCACGAACCATGTTGTAAGGGTTTGAAGATCCGTGGCTTTTCGCGACGATGTCGGTAATGCCCATGACTTCGAACACTGCGCGCATCGGGCCGCCAGCAATGATGCCGGTACCCTTGGGAGCCGGTGCAACCATCACAGATGCAGCACCGTGATGTCCAAACACGCGATGATGCAAGGTGCCGTTCTTAAGCGAAACCTTGGTCATGTTGCGGCGCGCTTCTTCCATCGCCTTTTGCACAGCTGCCGGCACTTCTTTCGACTTGCCCTTGCCCATGCCGACGCGGCCGTCGCCGTCACCGACCACAGTCAGTGCAGCAAAGCCCAAAATACGTCCGCCTTTGACCACCTTGGTCACGCGGTTCACCGCAATCATCTTCTCGCGCAGACCGTCGTCACGACCTTCGTCTTGCACTCGAGGTTGGAATTTAGCCATGTTTATTTCCGATCCGCTTAGAACTGAAGTCCAGCTTCGCGCGCCGCGTCAGCCAGAGCCTTGACTCGTCCGTGGTATGCAAACCCGGCGCGGTCAAAAGCAACCTTCTCAACACCTGCTGCGCGTGCTTTTTCAGCAATACGCTTACCGATGGCTTGGGCAGCTGCAGCGTTGCCGCCCTTGCCCGAACCACCAAGCGACTGACGAACTTCAGCTTCCGCTGTAGATGCACTTGCGAGAACCTTGTTGCCGTCTTCGGAAACAATGCTCGCGTAAATATGCAGATTGGTACGGTTCACGGTCAAACGCGCGACGCCTTGATTGGCAATGCGGATGCGGGTTTGGCGTGAACGACGGAGACGCTGCGCTTTTTTTGTCAACATGATGCGGCCCCTTACTTCTTCTTGGTTTCTTTGATGGTGATCTTCTCATCCGAATAACGGATGCCCTTGCCCTTGTAGGGCTCGGGAGGACGGATCGCGCGAATTTCAGCGGCAATCTGACCGACACGTTGGCGATCGGCGCCCTTGATCACAATTTCAGTGGGAGTTGGCGTGGTCGCGGAAATGCCGGCAGGCATGTCCTTGTTCACCGGGTGCGAATACCCAACCTGAAGGTTGAGCTTCGTGCCTTGCGCTGCAGCCTTGTAACCCACACCGATCAGCGTGAGCTTCTTTTCAAAGCCTTTGCTGACACCGATGACCATGTTGTTGACCAACTGGCGGAACGTACCGCTCATTGCGTTGGCTTCACGTGATTCATCGACCGGTGCAAAGCTGAGCTTGCCATCGGCTTGAGAGATCGTAACGAGGCGGTTGATGGCCAACGTGAGCGAACCACCGGAACCCTTGACAGCGATTTGGCTATCTTTGATCGACACGTCAATCCCTGCGGGGACGGTGATCGGCATTTTTCCTACTCGGGACATTTCAGTTTCTCCAATGTCTCGGCTTAAGCCACGTAGCAAAGAACTTCGCCACCGACACCGGTTGCGCGAGCCTTGCGATCAGTCATGACGCCCTGGGGAGTGGTCACGATTGCGACACCCAAGCCATTCATCACTTGCGGGATTGCGTCACGGCCTTTGTAAACACGCAGACCAGGGCGGCTAACGCGCTCGATGCGCTCGATAACCGGACGACCAGCGTAATACTTCAAGGCAATTTCGAGTTCGGGCTTGCCGTCCGCGTTCTTGACTTGAAAACCGTCGATATAACCCTCGTCCTTCAGGACTTGGGCAATTGCCACCTTCACTTTGGAAGAGGGCACCGAAACAGAAGGCTTTGCCACCATCTGCGCATTACGAATGCGCGTCAGCAGGTCAGCAATGGGATCGCTCATGCTCATTATTTATCTCTCCTGCCCGCTTACCAGCTGGCCTTGGTGATGCCAGGAATATTCCCGGCAAACGCCATTTCGCGAATCTTCGCGCGACCCAAGCCGAATTGACGGAACGTGCCACGCGGACGTCCGGTGATTTCGCAACGATTACGCTGACGGGTAGGGTTTGCGTTGCGGGGCAACTTTTGCAAACCCAAACGTGCAGCTGCACGCTCTTCTTCGCTGCGCTTAAGGTCACTAGCGATGGCCTTGAATTCCGCGTGTTTTTTCGCGTACTTGGCAACCAACTTGTCTCGCTTGAGCTCGCGCTCGATCAAAGCTACTTTAGCCACAAGCCACCTCAGTTCTTGAACGGGAAACGGAAACCGGCGAGAAGCGCTTTGCACTCGTCGTCAGTCTTAGCCGTCGTGGTGATGCTGATGTTGAGACCGCGAAGTGCATCCACTTTGTCGTACTCAATTTCAGGGAAAATGATCTGCTCTTTCACGCCGATGTTGTAGTTGCCACGACCATCGAAGGCGCGACCTGAAACACCACGGAAATCGCGAACACGGGGCAGGGCCACGGTCACGAAGCGATCCAGAAATTCATACATCTGAACGCCACGCAAAGTGACCATGCAACCAATGGCTTGACCTTCGCGGATCTTGAATCCAGCGATAGCCTTTTTTGCCTTGGTAACAACGGGACGCTGACCTGCAATCTTGGTCAGGTCATTCACTGCGTTGTCCATAACCTTCTTGTCCGCAACCGCTTCGCTCACACCCATGTTCAGGGTGATTTTCGTAATGCGGGGAACTTGCATCGGGGACTTGTAGCCGAACTTCTCAGTCAACTGAGGAACGACTTTGTCACGATAAAACTCTTGGAGACGCGCCATGGTCATGCCACCTTGATTTCTTCGCCGCTGGACTTGAATACGCGAACGCGCTTTCCATCGACCAGTTGCTTGATACCTACGCGGTCAGCCTTGCCCGTTGCGGCATTGAAAATGGCAACGTTCGACTGATGAATCGGCATGGTTTTTTCCACGATGCCGCCGGTAGTGCCTTTGAGCGGATTGGGCTTGGTGTGCTTTTTCACCAGGTTGATACCCTCGACGACAACGCGTTCGTCGCCGCTACGAAGCACGACCTTGCCGCGCTTGCCCTTGTCACGGCCCGCAAGCACGATGACTTCGTCGCCTGTGCGAATCTTGTTCATGATTCCGTCCTTAGAGAACTTCAGGTGCCAGCGACACGATCTTCATGAACTTTTCGGTGCGCAGTTCGCGCGTGACCGGTCCAAAGATGCGAGTGCCGATGGGCTCCAGCTTGCTATTGAGCAACACTGCTGCGTTGCCATCGAATTTGACGAGTGAGCCGTCGCTGCGGCGAATGCCTTTAGCGGTGCGAACGACCACTGCGCTGTAAACCTCGCCTTTTTTGACGCGGCCACGCGGAGCGGCTTCTTTAATGCTCACCTTGATGATGTCGCCAACGCTAGCGTAACGACGCTTCGAGCCGCCGAGCACCTTGATGCACAAAACGGATTTTGCGCCGGTGTTGTCGGCTACTTCTAACCGGGATTCAGTTTGGATCATTTCTTATATTCCCAACTTGTACCAAGATCGTTCGCCTGAGCAATCGACCGCAGTCAGTCTTGGGCCCGTCGTCCACGCCATGAACCACTCATGACACTTCCGCTGGGCAGATACCGCGCTTTTAAAGCGCAGCCCGCAATTATGGCAAAGATTCGCGGACACGGTCAAGCGTATATTTGCTTTGCCGCAAAAAGGCCGTGCGCCACGGTGCAAAATTGTCGATCGCAGGAAACGGCCATATAGCGGCCCACACATATGAATACCCAAATAACGAACGAATTTTCCGGCCGAATCGGATTTATCGGCGGCGGAAACATGGCTTCCGCCTTGATCGGCGGGCTGATTCGACAAGGTACGTCCGCGGCGCAGATCACGGTCGTCGAGCCCTTTGCCTCCACCCAGCAAGCCTTGAAGACACAGTTTTCAATAGACGCCTCTCCGGTGCCTTCAAGTGAATTGTCGAGCTGCGACCTAGTCGTGTGGGCAGTCAAACCGCAAGTATTCAGGGATGCCGCGCTGCCGGTCGGCGCATTCACGCAACATGCACTGCATTTGAGCGTCGCCGCCGGTATTCCCAGCGACAGCATGGCGCGATGGCTGAGCACCGACCGTATCGTGCGCGCCATGCCCAACACTCCCGCCCTCGTGGGCAAAGGCATCACCGGCCTATTCGCACGACCTTCCGTTTCCGCCGATGACAGATCCCTCGTAGAGAAAGTTCTCGGGCCTACAGGCGATCTCGTGTGGGTCGAAACTGAGTCGGACATCGATTCGGTTACCGCGCTGTCCGGCTCTGGGCCGGCCTATGTGTTTTATTTCCTGGAAGCCATGGAAAAAGCCGGCCAGGATCTGGGGTTGAGCGCCGCGCAATCGAGAAAATTGGCGATCGAGACTTTCTCGGGAGCCGCAGCGCTCGCGAAAGCGTCGCCCGATGCACTGTCGGTGTTGCGGGAACGGGTCACATCCAAGGGCGGGACCACTTATGCCGCGCTCATGTCGATGGAAAGCGCGGGCATTTCGGCGTCATTTATCGAGGCGATGAAAGCTGCAAGTGCGCGCGCTAAGGAACTCGGCGAGGAATTCGGACGGGGGTAGCTCATCGAGAAAGTGGGCCGGAGTACGCCTGTACCGCCCAGGTTCAGACTGAGTTCTAGTAAGCAGGCATGAACTGGTAGGCGGCCACAATGCCAGCGAAAACTGCGAAGCCGACCCAGTGATTAGCCCTGAACGCGCGAAAACAACCTTCCCGGGATCGGTCGCGAATCAAGGTCCAGTGCCAGATCGCCTGTGCCAGAGCTGCCGCCACTCCCAGATGGAACAGCCAGCCCAGGCCTCGACTCCAGAGAGCCATTTCCCAGATTGCCGCGTAGGCGACATAACAGGCCATCACCACAGGGACGTCCCAGCGACCCAGCGTGATGGCGGACGTTTTCATTCCGATCCGGATATCGTCGTCGCGATCGACCATGGCGTACTCGGTGTCGTAGGCCAGAACCCAGAACAGATTCCCGAGCAGCAGCAGCCAGGCGCTGTAATCGACGCTGCGCCAGGCCGAAGGAATATCCCAGGTAGACGCGCCGTGCACGGCTGAAAACGCCATCGGAATGCCGAAGCTGAAGGCGATTCCGAGCACAGCCTGCGGCATCGACACTGCGCGCTTGGCGAGTGGATATATGAGGGTGACCAGCAACGCTGCGAACGACCAGACGATGGTGCTGGCGTTGGTCGTCAGAACCAGAACGAATGCAGCGAAAGCAAGCAGCACGCCCAACAAGACAGCATCCCTGAGTGCAATCGCCCCAGTCGTAACCGGACGCTGGGCCGTGCGCTTCACATGCTTGTCGAAGTCGCGATCGGCCACGTCGTTGAAGCAGCAACCAGCGCTTCGCATCAGGATGGTTCCTGCGACGAATACAGCGAGTAGATGCCAGCCGGGAAACCCTTCGGACGCGATCCACAGAGCCGACAACGACGGCCATAGCAACAAAAGCCATCCGGCAGGACGATTCCACCGGATGAGATCCAGATACAGCGAAAACTTGCCCACTTATTCTTCGAGCAGTGCGCGCAGCATCCAGGCGGTTTGTTCGTGAACCGTGAGGCGCTGCGTGAGCAGGTCGGCGGTGGGCTCATCGCCTGCTTTGTCGGCAATGGGAAAAAGATTGCGGGCGGTGCGCGCAACTGCTTCGTGCCCTGTGACCAGGATTCGAACCATTTCCATCGCCTTGGGTGGGCTGGAAGGCGCGTCTGCAATAGAGGCCAGTTTGCCGAAATCGGCGTACGAGCCCGGCGCCGTGTGGCCCAGGGAGCGAATGCGCTCTGCGACCGGATCGACCGCATTCCAGAGTTCGGTGTACTGCGTCATGAACATGAGATGCAGCGTGTTGAACATCGGGCCGGTCACGTTCCAGTGGAAGTTGTGCGTCGTCAGGTACAGCGTGTAGGTGTCGGCGAGCAGATGACTCAAGCCCTTGGCAATGGCTGCGCGATCTTTCTCGCTCAGTCCGATATTGATAGACATACCCTTGCTTTTGGATGGTGCGGCTTTTGCCATTTCTCTTCCTTCAGTTAACGATAAAAATTTGATCGGAACGACCACGCGCGGATTCTAGGAAAGCCGCGTGACGCCAGGCAGTTCGCAGGCGTAGACCGAATTGCGCAGAGCAGCGATTGCTTCGTAGCGGGTGAAACTGCGGCGCCAGACGAGTACCACCCGGCGCATTGGCGGATCGCCATCGAATGGCAGGTATTTGACATTCGAATCGTCACGACGAGCTTTGCTTTTAGGTGGCGTCAACGCCTCTTTCGGCACCGACAGACGCGGAACCAGAGTCACGCCCATGCCAGAGGCCACCATGTGTTTGATTGTCTCCAGCGAGGAGCCCTCGAAGCTTTTCCTGATGCCTTCGGCACCGCTCGAAAACCGCGCGAACTCGGGACACACTTCCAGTACGTGATCGCGAAAGCAATGCCCGGTGCCAAGCAGCAACATGGTTTCCTGTTTCAGCTGGTCGGCAGTGATGTGATCGTTCGCCGCAAGCGGATGCGCCGATGGAACGACCGCCATGAACGGCTCGTCATACAGAGCGGCGACCGCCAGCCCTGTGTCCGGAAACGGCTCCGCGATGATCGCGCAATCGAGCTCGCCGGTGCGAAGCATTTCGAGCAGCTTCACGGTGAAATTTTCCTGGAGCATCAGCGGCATTTGGGGCGTGCGCTCGATCGAGTGTTTCACCAGATCTGGAAGCAGATACGGCCCGATCGTGTAGATGATTCCCAGGCGAAGTGCGCCGGCCAGAGGATCCTTGCCGCGCTTGGCAATCTCTCGAATGTTGCCAGCCTGCTCCAGCACGCTCTGCGCCTGCCGGACGATCTCTTCGCCCAATGGGGTGACCGTCACTTCGTTGGCGCTGCGCTCGAAAAGCTTGACCTCGAGTTCGTCCTCGAGTTTCTTGATGGCAACGGAGAGCGTGGGCTGCGACACATAGCAGGCCTCCGCAGCTTTTCCGAAGTGCTTTTCCCGGGCAACCGCAACGATGTATTTGAGTTCGGTCAGGGTCATATGAGGATTCTCGTCGCTCTCGCCTGTCAGCGGCGTCTTGCCACTGAAGCCAGCCTCGCGACAATGCATGATAAATGCAAGAAAACCTTCTCGTCTCGTGTTTGTGCGTAACCCGGCGTCGGTTGCCTATGCTTCGCCGATCGGTCGGATTTTTCCTGCGCCAAACTTATCCGAGTCGTGAACTCGTAGTCGCCTGCGAAGACGACGACGCGGAATCTATTGCGTTCGTGACTTCTCTCGAGAATCCGAAGGTGCGGCTTTCACTTTGCGCCGCAAGCGAGAAGCTTTCGCTGGGCGAGCGGCGGCAGTTGTCGGTCGACGCTGCTTTTGGCGAATACATCGCCATTTGGGACGACGACGATTGGCACGCACCCGATCGTCTGGCCAGCCAGATCGCTGCGATCGAGAATTCGCGATTCGATGCCTGTGTGCTTTCACAGGTAATCGTGCTGGATCAACTGACCGGCACCGCTTACGTCGGTGAAGTTCGAACCTGGGAATGCACCATGGTTTGCCGGAAATTAGGCATGCCGCCCTACCCGGCTTACAGCCGCAACGAAGACATCGCCGTTATCGAGGCGCTGAAAGCGAAAGATCAGCTCGGCATTCTGGGTGCGCCGCATCTGTATGTTTACGCGTACCACGGCGCAAACGTCGGAAGCCGGGTTCATTTCCGACGACGAATTTTTTCTGCGGGCAAGGTGCTTTCGGCTGAAGCCTCGAAACGCGCCGCGCAGGTATTGATGGATCCGTCGGTAGCTCCGATAGCGCCTGCAGAACTCGTTTTCAGGCCTTGATGTATTGAGCCTTGTCGCCGAGCCACCTCGCGACCAGCCGCACCGCCAGATCGGGCGATTCATCGAGAACTCGCGGTGCATGCTCACGTGCCCATTCGAGCCACTCGATATCGGTCAGCATGTCAGCGAATCGAAGCAACGGCGCGCCCGATTGCCTCGATCCCAGAAATTCTCCCGGGCCGCGAATCTCCAGATCGCGTCGTGCGATCTCGAATCCATCCGCCGTTTCAACCATCGCCTTCAGACGTGCACGTGCGGTCTCGCCGAGTCGTCCGCTGTCGGGTGCTGTGTAGATCAACACGCAGGCAGACGCGGCGCGCCCTCTGCCGACACGACCACGCAACTGGTGCAACTGACTCAGGCCGAATCGCTCGGAATGTTCGATCACCATGAGCGAGGCATTCGGCACGTCGACGCCGACTTCGATGACCGTCGTGCTCACCAGCACCGCCATCGCGCCATCGGTAAAAAGAGACATGACAGCCTTCTTTTCTGCGGGCGACATTCGCGAGTGAAGCAGCCCCACCATGACCTGCGGCTCGCCTTCGGGCGTGCTCAACGCGGCGGTCAGCTCGGCGTGGGTTTCGGTGGCATTCGCCAGATCGAGTGCTTCGCTTTCTTCGATGAGCGGACACACCCAATACACCTGACTGCCTTGCGCAAGCTGAGCGCGGATTCGTGCGATCACTTCGTCACGACGGCTGTCGGCCACCACTTTGGTGACGATGGGCGTTCTTCCCGGCGGAAGCTCGTCGATCGTCGATACATCGAGATCTGCGTAATAGCTCATCGCGAGCGTTCGCGGAATCGGCGTCGCGGTCATCATGAGCGTGTGTGGCTCCAGCGATTCCTCGGTCATCTTCGATCGCAAGGCCAATCGTTGCGCAACGCCGAATCGATGCTGCTCGTCGATGATCGCGAGCGCCAGCCGCTTGAACTGCACCTGCTCCTGAATGACGGCGTGCGTCCCGATGATCAGGCCCGCTTCGCCCGAGGAGACAAGCTCCAGCATGGCCGTACGTTCTTTTTTCTTCTGGCTTCCCGTGAGCCAAGCAACACGTACGCCGAGCGGCTCCAGCCATCCAACGAGCTTACTAAAGTGCTGTGCGGCCAGAATTTCGGTCGGAGCCATCAATGCGCATTGCCATCCCGCGTCGATGCAGATGGCTGCCGACAAAGCGGCGACCACGGTCTTGCCGGAACCGACGTCGCCTTGCAGCAGCCGGTGCATTGGCACACCGCGCGCGACGTCGTTTTCGATTTCTGCGCAGACTTTCCGTTGTGCCTCAGTAAGCGCAAACGGCAGCGACGAAAGCAGTCGCGCGTAAACGCCATCCTTCGCTTTGACCAACGATGGCGCACGCAGTCGATCCCGTTCGCGGCGCGATTGCAACTGGGATATCTGATGCGCCAGCAACTCCTCCATCTTCAATCGCTGCCATGCCGGATGGGTGCGATCCTCTAGCTGCGCGATCGATACATCGGGCGACGGGTGATGAAGAAATTCGAGCGCCTCCCGAAGACTCAGCGCGGGTCGATCCGGCAGATTTGCAGGGATGCACTCAGCCAGATCTGCACGCTTCAAGCCAGACGACACGGCGCGACGCAAATACGCCTGCGGAAGACTGGCCGAGGTCGGATAGACAGGCGTCAGGGAGTCCGGAAGCGGGCCGCCTGCAGCGCGAACGGTGGGATGCATCATCTGCAGCCCCAGGAATCCACCGCGCAGTTCGCCGCGAATTCGCACGCGCGCGCCTACTGCAAGCGCTTTCTGGTTCGATGGATAAAAAGTGAAAAAACGAAGGGTGCAGGTGTCGGATCCGTCGTCGACAGTGACGACCAGCTGGCGTCGCGGACGGAAACTCACTTCCGCGTGAGTCACCGTTGCTTCGATCTGGATCGTGTCGCCCTCGTGGATTCGCCCGCGCTGCGAGTCAGACAACTTCACGATTCGAGTTTCGTCTTCGTATCGAAGCGGCAAGTGCAGCGCGAGATCGATGTCTCTGCGAAGCCCCAGCTTCATCAAGGCCTTCTGCGCGATGCTGATCTGATTTCCCACGCCCGACTTTTCAGACGCCTTGTCAGACGTCGTTTCAGAATTTTTTGCAGTTGCTTTATTCCCTTGTTTTCGGGGCGTGGCTCGCCTGCGTTCTGACTTTTGTTCTGGCGTTTCGGGCATGGGACAATTCTGCCTCGACTATGCCTACGCCCACCCCCTCCCGCACCTTTTCTCTGACCGATTTCGACTTCCAGCTTCCGGAAGAATTGATCGCGCAACATCCCGCATCCGAGCGAAGCGCATCGCGTCTACTCGATGGCACATCGGCACAGATTCACGATCGCACCTTTCGAGATCTGCCCGATCTTTTGAAAGCCGGCGACTTGCTGGTGTTCAACGACACCAAGGTGGTGAAAGCGCGTCTGTTCGGCGAAAAATCGACCGGCGGCAAGGTTGAGCTTTTGATCGAACGAGTAGTCGATGGCAATGAAGTCGTCGCCCACATGAAGACCAGCAAAAAGCCGCTCGTGGGCGCGACGCTGGACATGATCGGCGGTTTCGGTGCGACCCTGCTCGGCCGTTGGCCCGATGCCGACGGCCCCTTGTTTCGATTCCGCCTGCACAACGATGCTGGCGATTCGCCCTACACGCTCATGGAACGTCACGGGCATGTGCCCCTGCCGCCCTACATCACGCACACCGATTCGTCCGAAGACGAGTCGCGCTATCAAACCGTGTTCGCGCGTGTACCGGGTGCGGTTGCCGCACCGACCGCCGCGCTGCATTTCGATGAAGCTGTGCTGGCGCATTTGAGCGAGCGCGGGATTTCACGCGCCAACGTCACGCTGCATGTGGGCGCAGGAACCTTCCAGCCGGTGAAGACCGAAAACATTTCCGAGCACCAGATGCACTTCGAGCGCTACGAAATTTCCGAAACGACACAGGACGCGATTCGACGCACCAAGGCAAATGGCGGACGAATCGTCGCAGTGGGAACGACCAGCGTGCGATCGCTGGAATCGTGGGCGCTAACCGGCGTGTCATCGGGCGAGACCGATATCTTCATCACGCCGGGATTCGAATTCAAACTCGTCGATTTGATGGTGACCAACTTCCACCTTCCCAAATCGACGCTGATGATGCTGATCAGCGCGTTCGCAGGGTACGAGCACGTCATGGCGCTCTACCGTCACGCCATCGAGTCGCGCTATCGCTTTTTCAGCTACGGCGATTCGATGCTGCTGGCTCGCAAAAACCTCGCGGCTTAAGCCTGCATTTCGATCTGGCCGCTCACGCCTTCGATAGCTCCGATCTTGCGCAAGACCGCGGATGCATCGTCTTTGGACGCGAAGTGGTCCAGCGTGACCGAATAGCCGCCCCGTGCAGTGCGGACCGAACGCAGGTTCGCGGGAAATCCGGCTGCGCGAAGTCGTCCTACCAGCTGAACGCCTTCGCGTGAATTCGACGTGGCGAGCGCCACGATGCGCCAGCGACCTTCGGGAAATGCGATGCCCTGGCCCGGCTTCATATCGGATGTGCTGATGAACTTGGCGAGGTCGGCAGGCGTTGCGAGTCCCACGGGTTGCGCCGGTTTTTCGAAAAAGCGCGCCCAGAACGCATTGGGACGATCGAGCGGCAGACTGCCCTGATCGCTGGTGCCCACATCGACCTTGCCTTCGAACAGGCATACGGCGTCATGTACAGGGTCGGTCATTGTCCAGAAGTCGGTGCCGCGAATACCGACGGTCGCGGTGCGCAATGCCAGATTCACGTCGCGTGTTCCAACGGCCTTGGCAACGGCAGAAGTGTTGAACCGGAAAAATCCGTCGAACAACTTGAGATCGGCATGCATGGCTGTTCGACCTTCGTCGTCGATGACCAGCAAACGGTTGATTCCCAGGCGCGTCTTCTCGCCCATTCGCACCATGCTGCCTTCGGGCAATCGCAGAAGGATTCCAGCGTTGGGACCGGTGATGACTTCCTGACCGCCTTCGATCGCGTCGCCTGGCGCAAGCGGAAGCGACTGGCCGTCGCGGGAAATCCAGGCGGGCATCTGCACCGCTTCGACGATGACCCGGCGTTCCGGGACGGTTGATGCCGGAGCGGCTGGGGTTGCTGCGCGAACGGTCAGAGGAGCGGCAGCCACGGCGCCCAAGGAGGCGCCAACGGACGCGACGAGGCGTCCCAAATCTCTACGCTTGATCACTTTCGATACCTTAATTTTTGATAACTACGATTTACGGGTTGATAGACCGGTTGATGTCCGGACGGACGAAATAAGCGGTCTTTGCCGCCTCCCGCAATGGTTACGCGCTGTAACTATTTTTGGATGACCCGATTTCACGGTGTTTCCAACTTCGCCCGGCACTAAATCACGGAACCTCGCTTCGTGGACAATTCCGGCCATGCTCAAGTTCGAATTGCTCAAACAGGAAGGCCTCGCAAGACGCGGCCGAATCACCCTCAATCACGGTGTCGTCGAGACGCCGATCTTCATGCCGGTAGGCACCTATGGAACCGTGAAAGGCGTGATGCCTCGTTCGCTGGAAGACATGGGCGCGCAGATCATTCTCGGAAACACTTTCCACCTCTGGATGCGCCCGGGCCTCGACGTCATGGAGCAGTTCGGCGGACTGCATAAATTCGAATGCTGGAACAAACCGATCCTGACCGACTCGGGCGGATTTCAGGTTTGGTCGCTCGGCGAGATGCGCAAGATTTCGGAAGAAGGGGTGAAGTTCGCCTCGCCGGTGAACGGCGACAAGCTATTTCTGACGCCGGAAATCTCGATGCAGATTCAGACCACGCTGAATTCCGACATCGTGATGCAGTTCGACGAATGCACGCCGTATGAAAGCAAGGGGCACATCACCACCGAGCGCGAAGCGCGCAACTCGATGGAGTTGAGCCTGCGATGGGCCCGCCGATGCGTGAACGAATTCGCGAAACTCGAGAATCCGAACGCGCTGTTCGGCATCGTGCAGGGCGGCATGTTCGAACACCTGCGCGATGAATCGCTGGCTGGCTTGAACGAGCTGGATCTGCCGGGAATCGCGGTGGGTGGTCTTAGCGTCGGCGAGCCCAAGGAAGACATGATGCGATTGCTCAAACATGTCGGCCCAAAGCTGCCGGAAAACAAACCGCACTACCTGATGGGCGTCGGAACGCCGGAAGACTTGATGGCCGGGGTCGCCAACGGAATCGACATGTTCGATTGCGTCATGCCAACCCGCAACGCACGCAACGGTCATCTGTTCACACGATTCGGCGATCTGAAGATACGCAATGCGCGCCACAAGAGCGACAGCCGCCCGCTCGACGAAACCTGCACCTGCTACACCTGCAGGGGCGATCACGGCACCGGATCGGCTGGCGGATTTTCACGCGCGTATCTGCATCATCTGGACCGATGCGGCGAAATGCTCGGCCCGATGCTCGCGACGATTCACAACCTTCACTACTACCTGAATCTGATGCAGGAAGTAAGGGACTCGCTAGACGCCGGAACGTTTGCGCAGTTCCAGAAAAAGTTCGCGGAGGATCGGGCGCGGGGCGTCTAGCGGACGAATTTTCTCGTCGTCGCTATCAGTGGGAATGGCCCACTTCGGTCGTGAACACAGTCAGGACGCCGGTATAGCCATAAAGATGATTCCGTGCGATCTCGCCGCCGGCGAAGAACCCGACGAGCGGCACATCTCCTAAAGCTCGCCTGACGATCTGCAACTCGGCGCTTGGCGCGCCGAAGTGCGGACCACCGCGGCCCGAGCAGCTCACATAAAGAGCGCCCGCAATCCGACGCGCGGGATGCGGACTCGATAAAGCGGGCGAAGACGAAAGTTCGGCTGCGGTCTCCAGGGTGACTTCTTCCGGCTCGAGCTCTTCGCGAATCTCGGCGCAGATTCGAACCAGGTCGGCTCGGGCTGCCGACACGTTGCGCTGGCAGAAGGCCATGCGCATTCCCTCGTGAACCATGTCCGATATGGCAATGCCTTTGCGCCCGGGATCGAGCCCGATGATGTGACGCACGATCACGTCGCTGCCGAAGCTGCCGGGACGAGACACGTCGCGCGATTGCGGAACGCCAAGCGCACCGAACTCGCCCAATGCGCCATCGTCCAATTCGTCGTCATCTTCGGCTTGCGCATTCATCAGGCCGATGAGAGTGGCTCGCACCCGTTTGAGAGCCGACTCGGGCTCTTCCAGAGAAATCTGCAGATCGGCGAGCAGCACGTCGAGCGCCGGCTCGCCATCGATTTCGAGGATCACATTGTTCAACGCGGACGTCACCGATCGGATCGGGGTGATCGGCTGGCATCCCTGGGTCACGCGCGAGACAAGATTCACGCCCTCACCGAACGCGACGCCACTCAGGCCGCCGGTAAACACACCGTTCGCTGCACCATATCCGCTGATGTTGCCGTTGCCGCCCACCGCGAACTGCACCCGCTGAGTGCGACTCGAAGCGAGTCCTCCGAACAGATACCCGCTATCGGTACGAGACGCCATTTCTTCGATCAGATCGGCAACGTCGGGTGTGGACGCATCGGCGTGAATCAGGGCGGTGTACGGATCGAATCCGATGCCGAGCGGCGCAACGCCGGAAAACACCCGGTATTGATCGGCAGGCAAATCGCACAGCATGACCGTGAGCGCAGGCTCGTCGAAATACTCTGCGTTGTTGGCTGCAACCCCAATGCCGACCGTTCCGGCCCAATCGGTCACTTCTGGCAGTTCGCCTTCGAAATATTTGAGGATGTCGCCGGCCGACGCAGCGTAGTGATCGGTGATGTAGAGCAAGCCGAGCGTCGGCGCAGACGCGTAATACGACAGCGCCATGTGCGCGCGCAACTGCGCAATAACCAGGGCCGCGGCCATCCGCCATTGAGGATGAGTGGCGTGACCGTAGGGAAATAATTTCATGTCGTTAACGCTTCGATGTCCTGGCTACTGTTTTCTTCGCCGCTGTATTGGCTGATTTACTGCCTAATTTATTGGCTGCCTTACTGGCTGACTCACTGGCAGCGGATTTTTTTGCGACTGGCTTTTTTGCAACTGGCTTTTCTGCAGTTGCAGTCCTTGTCTTGGACACCGACTGCTTCGCAGCAGCGGCCGACACGTCTTTCATGGCTGCCGATGCAATCTGCTGGAATTGGTCGGTGAGCGCACCCCACCATTGCATCGGATCGACGATCGGCGGTGCGCCGCCTGCGGGCGATTCCGCGTTTCCGTCCGATGCGGTTTTTGGTGACGCCGAAGAAGGTGGCGTCTTGATCTTGAAAGCTTCGGCCATGTCGCCGATGCTCACGTTCATGCCTTTGAGCGCGGACACGGTCATCTTCTGGACTTCGAGGGCCTGAATGGTGGCCTTGATCGCGTTGGCGTTCTGCTCGAGCCAGAACTGAACGGTCTTCAATTCCGCAACTCGCTTGTCGAGCTCCTCGGTATCGAGCGTGGGGGCTACCCAACTGCCCATGTTGGGAACTTGCGGTGCAGATTGCGCGGCGCCTTTGGCGAGCGACTGAAGGAAGTCGAAACCCGGAACGAGTTTTCCGAAACCGAAATCGAGGGATTCGCTCATGGCCGCTCCTGTTTTTATGTCGATATGCGTGTCTTGGGATCACCATATCAGCTTATTTCGGCTGGAGCGAACACATAGGGGAAAGCGCCGCGTGAATGCGGCACTTTCCTCACAGATCGAGATCAGTGCTTGTGCATATGCATGGCTTCGGGTGCCGCATCCTTCTGGCCTGCTGCTCCTGCGAACGACAAGCCGACCGGCACCTCGATATCGACCTTCGACTCAACGCCCTTCTCGTTCTTGAACACCAGGCGCAGCGGAACCGTGGACCCGTTGGACAGCGGTTTCGCCAGATCCATCAACATCATGTGCTGGGTGCTCGGCGTGAGTTCCAGCGGCTTGGCGGGCGCGACGTCGAGTCCCGACACTTCGCGCATCTGCATCACGTCGCCGTTCATCTTCATCTCGTGCACCTCGGCGAATTTCGCGGCAGGCGTGCTGCCTCCGATCAGAGTGAGCTTCTCGCGCGAGGTGATCTTCATGAATGCGCCGGTGGACGTTTGCCCGGGTACGGTGGAACGGACCCATGCCCCATCGATTCGAATGGGCATATTCGCGAATTGGGGAGCCATGACCTGCAACAACGCAGCAGGACTCTTCAGCTCCTTGGTCGATGTGCCGGTTGCCGGGATTTCAGCCCAGTTGGTGCTGCCCTTTTCGCATTCCTGCAAAACCTTGAACCACAGGTTCGTTGGCTTTGCAGGAAGCTTCATTTGCAGAACCAGCTCGTCTTTTTTGTCGTTCGGCAAATTGCCGTTCCAGACAACCTGATTGCCGGCGGGCGTCACTTTGGTAGATGCCGTCCAGCCGGCCTTGGCTACCGGCGTTGCGTCCTTCACCTGATCGGGAAGGGTCACCGTGATTGCCTTGGTGGGCGATCCGTCGCATCCATGGCCGATCCGAAAAGTCGCGTTGAAATTGGTCCCCACATCGGCTATCGACTCGGTGAGCGCGACGTGCGCGTAGGCTGTGGATGCGGTGAATACCGTGAGTGCGAAAGCGGTAGCGATCAGACCTGCGGAAGAAGTCTTGCGGGAAAATTTTTTGTGGAACGACATGTTCCCTCCTGTTCGAGAAATCGGTAAACGCCGTGACGCAGCGATATCGGGAATCGCAGGTCACAGAAAAAGTCGGGCTTGAAATCGCGCGCTGAAAGCACATGTGGCGCTGCGTGGCGCGAATCCCGCCAGATTCAAACGAACAAGATGGAGGGTGGGCCACGCGGTGGTGGCGTTAGTGCGAGTTGTCGCTGGGTCGGCGACGGAATATCCGGGAGTGCGTAGGTGGCGCCGACTGTTCCAGATGCGACTTTCAGATCCGAAGCAGGAGGCGGCGCACTGGTGGGGAGGCAAAGTGCGCAATCGATGCTGCGGTGTGCATCGTGATCGACCTTACCGCCGTCATCGCCCTTGACGATGAGCTTGAAAATGCCCGACGCGGAGCAGATGACTTCGAGTGCGCGCGGTTGAATCAGCGGAGATGCCGCTGCCGCCGTCAGCGCAAGGGCAAACCACAACGCCACGCATTGCGTGACGCGCGTGAAGAGCCTGGTACCCCGAAGTGCTTGCATCCGGCGATTATCGCCGCAGCTCCCCGATTACTTTTTGGCCAGTACGGGAGGCGCAGCCAGCGAAGTCTTCAGCTCGTCGCTCATCGGAATGTTCAGCGGCTTGCTTAAACCGGGCAACGGCTGCATGAAGGATTTGTCGTACCACTCGCCCACTTTTCCGTTGGCTGCCGATTCCGCAATCACCTGATCGACCAGTTTCTGGATCGCGGTATCACCCTTGCGAAAAGCGATTGCCAGTGTCTCGACGGAGAGCCGCTCCGGCAGCATTTTGTAGTCTTCAGGCGATGGCAACTTCAAGGCCTGGACCATCAGCGGCACGTCGTCGCGAGCAAATCCTGCCACCCATCCGAGCTGCAATTGACTGATTCCCGCATCGCCGTTCAGCAGTTTGGTGAGCTTCCAGTCCATCGCCTTTGCATCCGAATAACTCTCGAGCGCTTTCATGGCAGTCGAGCCGTTGATCACGCCGATCGACTTTCCCTTGATTTGCGTCATGTCCGCCGCATTGGCTGTCTTCACCAGAATTCTCACCCCCGTGAAATAGATCGGTCTGGAGAACCCGATCTGATCTCTTCGCGCCGGTGTATCGGAGGTGGAAGAGCACATCAGATCGACGTTTCCGCGTCTGACGTATCCGATGATCTGGTCGATCGGCACCTGAACATAGTGCGCCGTCAGGTTGCCCATTCCGGGGCGCTCACGTATTTTTTCGACGACTTCCCTGCAAAAGTCGAGCGCGTACCCCGTTGGTTTCTTGTCAGCATCCAGATAGGAGAACGGCATCGCATCGTCGCGATAGCCGATGTTGATGCGCATGTTCGACGCCACCCGATCCAGCGTATGTTGGGCCAGCGCCGGATTGAAACTTGCGCTGGCGGCAAAGACAGCCATTCCCACGATCGAGGAAAACGCGAAGCGCGAGAACTGCGCGCTATTGGAATGGCGCCTGGCGGACGGGAAATGGCGCCCAGCGGACGGACGAATAGACATGAAACCCCCTCATTATTAGAACTTTAGGAGTATCTTCGGCTACGGCCAAAGACGCAATACGCCAACCTGACGCACTTAGTGCAGATAATCTTTCGACATGGGCTACACATTCGTCTCCGCGACGATCCTTTTATTCCTGATCCTCGACCCGCTCGGCAATATTCCGCTGTTTGCGCACGCTCTTCGTAACGTTGCGCCCAAGCGTCGACCGCTGGTCATCCTTCGCGAAGTCACTATCGCTTTTGTGCTTCTTTTGGTGTTTATGTTCATCGGCGATGGCTTTTTGCGCGTCATGAACCTGAGCGATCTGTCGTTGCAGATGGCAGGCGGCGTGGTTCTTCTGTTAATTGCGATCCGGATGGTGTTCCCGAACCGGCTTCACGACGAGTCGGATATGGAGGGCGAACCGCTGATCGTGCCGCTGGCGATTCCGGCTTTGGCCGGCCCTTCCGCGCTAGCCACCGTGATGCTGCTGGTTTCGCAAGCACCCGAGAGACGGCTCGAATGGATAGGCGCGCTATCTTTGACGATGCTGCTTTGCGCAGTGGTGCTGGTGCTGGCCGAGCGGATCCAGAAACTGGTTGGACCGCGGGTTGTGATTGCTTTCGAGCGACTGACCGGACTGATCCTTGTCGCGGTCGCCGTGGAGATGATGCTTCGAAGCGTCCGGCTGCTTGTTATTCAAATGGCTCGCCAAATCTGAAGCGCCGGACCTCCCCCCCTACTTCTACTTCTGCTTCAGGGCACGCACTTCCTGCTCGATTGCGCCGAATAGCGACTGGCCGTCCTTGCCTTTCATTTCGATTCGGATCGTGTCACCGAACTTCATGAACTCGGTTGCCGGTTTGCCGTCCTGAATAGTTTCGATGCAGCGCTTTTCGGCAATGCAGCTGTAGCCGTGGCTCCAGTCCTTATTGCTGATCGTGCCAGAGCCGACGATGGTTCCGGCGCGCACGTTCCTGGTTTTGCAGATGTGCGCGATAAGTTCGCCGAAGTGGAAAGTCATCTCGGGGCCGGCTTCGCACATGCCGACCTTGCGGCCGTTCCAGGTGCTCTGCATGGTCAGCGACACGCGACCGCCGCTCCATGAGTCGCCCAATTCGTCCAGAGTGACCGCAACCGGGCTGAAGGCAGTTGCCGGCTTGCTCTGGAAGAACCCGAAGCCCTTGGCCAGTTCGTTGGGAATCAGATTTCGAAGGCTGACGTCGTTCACGGCCATCATCAGGCGAATGCCTTCGAGCGCCTGCTCGGGGGTCGACCCCATCTTCACGTCGCCGGTAATCACCGCGAGCTCGGCTTCGAAGTCGATGCCATGCGCTTCGTCGACGCAGACGATGTCATCGCAGGGGCCGATGAAATCGTCGCTGCCGCCTTGGTACATCAGCGGGTCGGTGTAGAAACTTGTGGGCACTTCCGAGTTGCGCGCCTTGCGGACCAGCTCGACGTGATTGATGTACGCGGAGCCGTCGGCCCATTGATAGGCGCGGGGCAGCGGCGCCATGCATTGCTCGGGATCGAAGGGGAAGGAATGACGGGTTTTGCCGTTGTTCAGCGAGTCGTAAAGGTCCTGCAATTGCGGACTCAAAAAGTTCCAGTCGTCCAGGACCTGCTGCAATTTCGTCGCGATGCCGGTCGCATAATGAGCCGTGCTCAGGTCGCGGGAAACGACGACCAGCTGCCCATCGCGGGAACCTTCTTTATATGTAGCAAGTTTCATATCGGGATTGTGCTTTCAAAGCTTCTCTGCAGATTCGGGTTAGGCGCCATTTACCTTCGGAATCTTGTCTCGTCTCCACGACAACAATCATCCGATAAGCAATTACGCATTGTTAAACTCATTTAACTAAACGAAAACGAGCAAATTCTAGTGGATACGGCGGATACCGATAAAACCCGGGCTGGCATTCAGTCGGTCGAAGTGGGATTTGCCCTGCTCGAAGCACTTGCGGTCGCTCGCGGCCCTTTGATGCTGCGCGATCTGGGAGCCGCAGCCGGCATGAGCCCCGCCAAGGCACATCGTTATCTGGTGAGCTTTCAGCGTCTGGGACTAGTAATTCAGGATTCTTCCAGCAATCAATACGATCTTGGCCCCGCCGCGCTCAAGCTCGGGCTTGCATCGCTTTCCCGTCTAGACGCCGTCAAGATGGCGCGCGAGCGGGTCACTCCGCTGATGGAAGAGATTCGGCAAACCCTGGCCGTCGCTGTGTGGGGCAATCACGGGCCGGTCATCGTTCATTGGGAAGAATCGCCGGAAGCGGTGACCGTGAATCTGCGCCTGGGCGATGTCATGCCGCTGCTCTCTTCTGCGACAGGTCGCTGCTTTGCTGCGTATTTCGAGCTCCAGAAACCGGAAGCCATCACGACTCTTCTGCAGGAAGAACTCGATCGCGCGGTTCGCATGAAGTTGCCTGCTGTCCCGGCATCGATGGACGCCGCCAAGGCTATGCTGGCCGAGACTCGCGAGCGCGGCATCGGTCGTGTGGTCGACTCGCTGTTGCAGGGAATTTCAGGACTATGTGCGCCGGTTTTCGACTCCGACGGCCATCTGGTTCTGGGCATCGTATCCATGGGATCGAATGGCGTTTTCGATGCAAATTGGGACGGCGAAATGGCGAAAGCGCTCAAGCGATTCGCATCGAAACTGTCGTCCGATCTGGGCTACCCCGGATAAACCGGCCTGAAGATGTCGTCCTCGAATCGATCGCAGTTTCGATCGCCCTGGCGCCTGCTATGGCTTGGGATGCTCGTCCTCATAGCGCACTTGATCGTGCTGTCCAAGGCGATCGGTGTGGTTGCGGTCGACCACTCTCCTCCGCTCAAGGCACTCGTCACCCGCGTCATCGTCCCTGCGCCTCCGCTCGAAGTCCCCGCCGTCGTCGAGCCCCCGCCTGAACCCACGCCAAAGCCAAAACCAGCTCCATCGCCGATCCCGAAACCTCGCGCGGCGATTCGCCAGGTGGCACCCCCTCCTGTCGAAACGCAAGTCGCGCAAGTCGCACCTCCGACGGAGATACCTGCGGCTCCGATCCCAGTCGATTCGGCTTCCGCGCCTGCCGTCCCCGCTTCGGCTCCTTCAACTGCTCCCACAGCTCCCGCAGCAGTCGAGCCGACTCCAGCGATTGCGCAGATCCCTGCAGCTAACGCCCCAGCCGCCCAAACCCGGACCGCATCGATCGCTCCAAACCCGTCCGTTCCAGGCTCGGCCATCCTTTCATATCAGGTCCAAGGACTCGCCAAAGGCTTCAGCTACAACGCTGCGTCCACGCTCGAATGGAAACAGGATGGTGACCGCTACGACCTCAAATATCGGGTGGGGGCTTTTCTAATAGGTGAGCGCGTACAAACCAGCTACGGCAAGCTGGGCAAAACCGGGCTGGAGCCGGAAAGGTTTTCGGACAAGACCCGAAGCGAAGTCGCCACGCATTTCGACCGCGAGAAATCGGTCGTTATTTTCAGCAACAACGCGCCTTCCGTGCCGTTGACCGCCGGCGCTCAAGACCGACTGAGCATCTTCATGCAACTCTCCGCGCTACTGGCTGGACAGGGCGCAAAGGCTTCGGCGTCTACCTTCTCGATGCAGATCCTGAGCGGTCGCGACTCCGATGTGTGGACCTTCACCAGCACCCCTGCCGAGATGATCTCCCTGCCTGTTGGCGAAACATCGGCCATCAAGGTGACGCGCAAACCCCGAAAAGAATTCGATCAAACGGTCGAGTTGTGGTTTGCGCCCGAGATGGGCTGGATCCCGGTTCGACTGCGGATCTCCGAGGCGAACGGCGATTTTCTCGACCAAAAACTGAAATCGGTTACGAATCCGTAAAAAATCGGTCGTCCTTGAAACTGGCCCGCTCGTTGCTATCTAACCTGACAGGTACTGGCGTTTGGTCGTTGACGTACTGGCTCCACAAGGGCCTTTTTAAGGAAACTTCATGCACATGCTTTACGACTCGGATTCTTTCGTAGTGGTCCACATGCAGGCGAATGCGCCAGACGTGGACGCCGACGACTCGACCCCCGCGGTCGAGCCGCTCATGGCACGCCACGGATTCGAAATTGTCGACAAACGATCAGGCAAAGAGGTTTACCTCGATGGCTCGTGGGCCGAAATGTTCCAGCTGCAAATCGTTGCATGGCAGGCCAACACGCCTACACAGGAAGAGGTGGAAGACCTGCTCGAAGGTTACGCAGAACTCGCGCAGAATCCGGTGGTCACCCACTAACGAGTTCTTCCCATGCGCAACACCGCTCTTGGCCTGAGTTTTTTGATGGCGGCCTTGATCGGCGGTTGTGCAGGCTCCCCCTTCGCCCCCTCCACATCCTCCGGGCCCGCGCCCGTATCGTCCTCTTCGACCGCTCCAACGAAGATCGCGGCCCCTGCCTGGTTCGACAGCGCTTCGTTTTCTTCCACTTTCCCCACTGAAATTCTGATGCTCGGCGAGCAGCACGATGCCGACGAGCATCACGTGCTCGAGGCCTACGTTGTCCAGTCGATGGTCGAGAAAAAGCAGCTGGCGGCTCTCGTCCTCGAAATGGCGGACAACGGCGCCACCACGATCAAACTCCCGCCGACCGCATCCGCCGCCGACGTCCAGAAAGCTCTTGCCTGGGACGACAAAGGCTGGCCATGGAAAAACTACGGCCCGGCGATCATGGCGGCTGTGGCTGGCGGCGTTCCGGTTGTCGGCGCCAATGTGCCGCGCTCCAGCATGAAAGACGCAATGGCCGACGTTTCGCTCGATGTGCAACTCTCGGGGCCCGCTCTGAAGGCGCAGCAGCAGGCCATACGGAAAGGCCATTGCGATCAGCTCCCGGAATCGCAGATCACCCCGATGACCCGGATTCAGATTGCTCGCGATCGATCCATGGCGCACGCGCTTGCGGAAGCCGTGGTGCCTGGCAAAACGGTTGTCCTGATTGCAGGCGCAGGTCACACCGACAAATATCTTGGCGTGCCTCAGCATTTGCCCAATACCGTCACCTTCAAGAGCGTTCAGATGAAACCGCAGGCTGCCGCCTCCAGCGAGCGAGTCGCCTCGGTTTACGACGCGATCTGGACGACGCCCACCGTGCCCACCAAGGACTATTGCGCCGCTTTCACGGCCAAATAAGCGGGCTCCGGCAGCGGGTCGAGCGACCACTTGCGCAGGAATGCGAAAATCCGGGGATGAGCCACGCCTACATCCTTACCCTCTCGTGCCCCGATCGTCCTGGCATCGTGCATGCCGTTTCCGGATTCCTGCTGCAAAACGGCGGCAACATCGAAGAAGCCGCGCAGTACAACGACCCGGGCACCGGGCTGTTCTTCATGCGGGTTCAATTTGCCTGCGAGACGCTGGCAACCGAAGAACTTCGGGCCAAGCTCAAGGAATTCGGCGCGGGCTTTTCGATGACGCTCACGCTGCACTCCACCGAGCAGCCGCTTCGCACCATCATCATGGTGAGCAAGGAAGGCCATTGCCTGAACGATCTGCTGTTCCGATGGAAGAGCGGCCTGCTGCCTTTGGACATCCGCGCCATCGTGAGCAACCATCGCGAGTTCTACCAGTTGGCCGCCAGCTACAACGTGCCGTTCCATCACATTCCGGTCACCGCAGCCACCAAGGAACAGGCCGAGGCAAAGACCTACGAAATAGTGCAGGCCGAAGGCGCCGAGCTGGTAGTGCTGGCGCGATACATGCAGATCCTGAGCGACGACCTGTGCCGAAAGCTGGCCGGTCGCGCGATCAACATTCACCACAGCTTCTTACCAAGTTTCAAGGGCGCGAAGCCGTATTACCAGGCGCACGACCGTGGCGTGAAGCTGATTGGTGCGACCGCGCATTACGTCACCGCCGATCTGGATGAAGGCCCGATCATCGAGCAGGACGTGGCGCGGGTCGATCACAGCAAGACCGTCGACGACCTGACCGCCATGGGTCGCGATACCGAGAGCCAGGTGCTTGCGCGCGCCGTGAAATGGCACAGCGAACACCGCGTGCTGATCAACGGTCACAAGACGGTGATCTTCAAGTAACTTAGCCAAGCATGAACGCCCCCGCCGACATCGCACTTCTGCAACGCGCCGAACGTCAGGCGCAGGTGGTGAAGGCTCTGGGCAAGGTGCTCCCTTCGAGCAGCGTGCTGTGGACAGCGGAATCGACCACGCCGTACGAATGCGACGGGCTCACCGCCTACCGTGAACGCCCTATGGTGGTGGCACTTCCCGAAACCTACGAGCAAGTGCAGGGCGTGTTGAAGGCCTGTCACGCACTCGATGTTCCGGTCGTGGCACGCGGCGCAGGCACCGGCCTCTCGGGCGGCGCGATGCCGCATCGAATGGGCGTGGTGCTCTCACTCGCAAAATTCAACCGCATCCTCGAGATCGATTCTGCAAGCCGCACGGCGGTCGTTCAATGCGGCGTCAGAAATTTGGCGATCAGCGAAGCTGCAGCAAGCTACGGCCTGTACTACGCGCCCGATCCGTCGAGCCAGATCGCGTGCACCATCGGCGGCAATGTGGCGGAGAACTCTGGAGGGGTACATTGCCTCAAGTACGGCCTCACGCTCCACAACGTGCTGAAGGTCAAAGGCTTCACCGCCGAAGGCGAAGCGGTGGAATTCGGCAGCGAAGCGCTTGATTGCGCCGGCCTCGATCTGATGGCAGTTTTGATCGGCAGCGAAGGCATGCTGGCGGTGGCCACCGAAGTGACGGTTCGCCTGATTCCCAAACCGCAACTCGCGCGCTGCATCATGGCCAGCTTCGACGACGTTCGCAAAGCCGGCGATGCAGTCGCCGCAGTGATCGCGGCCGGCATCATCCCGGCGGGACTCGAAATGATGGACAAGCCGATGACCATCGCGGTTGAAGACTTCGTGCATGCAGGTTACGACCTCACCGCCGAGGCGATTCTTCTATGCGAGAGCGACGGCACGACGCATGAAGTGGAAGAAGAGATTGCACGCATGACCGCAGTGTTGACCGGATGCGGAGCCACCGCCATCACGGTAAGCAGCAGCGAAGCCGAGCGCCTGCGATTCTGGAGCGGCCGCAAGAACGCGTTTCCGGCGAGCGGAAGAATCAGCCCCGACTACATGTGCATGGATTCGACGATCCCGCGCAAACGCCTCGCAGACATTCTTTTGGCGATTGCCGAGATGGAGCGCAAATACCAGCTGCGATGCGCGAACGTGTTCCACGCAGGCGATGGCAATCTGCATCCGCTCATCCTGTTCGATGCGAACGATCCCGACCAGTTGCATCGCGCAGAACTTTTCGGCGCCGACATTCTCGAGACCAGCGTGGCGATGGGCGGCACAGTCACCGGCGAGCACGGCGTCGGCGTGGAAAAACTCAACTCGATGTGCGTTCAGTTCACGCCCGAAGAACGCGAGCAGATGCTGGGCGTTAAACGGGCGTTCGACAGCAAGGGTCTGCTCAATCCGGGCAAGGTCATTCCCACGCTGGTGCGATGCGCCGAGTACGGACGCGTGGTCGTTCGCGGCGGAAATTTGCCGCATCCGGATATCCCGCGTTTCTAACCAGCCACGCTGGGCCGCGTCGGCTTCTGCTTGCCGCCAGCTATCGCCAACACTCACCCATCGAAAGCGTCGCGTCGGGCGAAAGCGATTTTTCGCCGGTTTGGGCCAGACGAAACGTGCCGCACGCGTCGCCAGTCATGGTGCCTGTAGGCGTTGCCTGAAGCACGTAGGAATTGCGATGCACCTCCAACAAGTTGATCTTGTACTTAGCCGCCGATTCCGACGGCGACTGATGCAATCGACTGGGCAGTTCGACAGGCGCCGAGTCGGCATTTTCCGCATCGTATCGATCGTTTCTTGCGTAGAAATATTGAAGATACAAAGACGCTTCGAGCAACACCGCCTGCGCCTGCAAACGATGCGCACGCTTCGCGTAATTGCCGTAAGTCGGGTAGGCCACTGCAGCAACGATGGACACGATAACGAGCGCAACGAGCAGTTCGATCAACGAAAACCCACGCATTGATCTTCTTGAAGTTTCTGATGGAGTCATTTGGGTCAATGAGGTGGTGATGTGAGCTGCCGCCAGCTGTGTAGCGGCACTCGGTTGGACGCACGTGATGTGTGAGTCGAATCGGGCGAAGCGGCAGGAACACTGACCGACTGAACCCAAACTTCGGCGCCGGCGAAATCGTGGTCAGCCCGCGAATAGTTGGGACTGAAGCCCCGTGCCGTCGTGACGAATCGGTGAGGCGCACGCAATTCATCGATCACGCACTGCCCCGGCTGTAGCGATAGGGCTGACGACAGAGGCACCTCGATCAGATCTTCCGAATATTTTTTCCAGCGATTCGAATCGCGCCAGGTGGCAGACGCAACCACTTCGTCGAGGGGAGTGAGGCCCGCGCCCATGCCCTCGGACTCGGAGCTCGACGGCGTTGCCGGCAGGTTGCGAGACGCGCCTTTTATTCGCTCGCCGACGATCTCCTCGCAGTGCGCGAGTGCAATCTCCGCTGCGTGCAGAGCTTGCACGTGATTTCGAAAACCATCGCTGCTCCGCCCTTTCAATGTTGCGAGGCGCAGGGTAGAGCCCGCCATCAGCGTCAGCATCGCGGTGAGCAAAGACATCAGCAGAAAAATCATGCCGCGCTGAATGCCAAGTTGAACTCGTCTGGACATCAGCTCGTTTCCTGGAAAGCATTCCGCAGTCGCACGCTTTGGGTGAACGTTCTATGCAATCGCGTGTCGCCTACCGGCGGCATGGTCAACCTGCCGTCGCAGTCGACATAAGCGGTACGCACCGCAGCAACGCCACTGTCGCTCCGCATCTGCACGCAAAGAAGCACTGTGCGAACGCCGTGCCACTTGTCGGCTCGTGCGCCGGGCAGGGCGTCGATTTCGCGCGCGCCTTTGAGCGTCGATGCATCGATTCCGTACAGAACGCGAAGTACTTCGACGTTGTCCGCTATCGATTGCGGAACGAAGGTCGCGCCTGCTCCGTTTCCGGCGCAATACAACGCGGGATTGCGAGTGGTGGCACTCGCCTGGATGAAGAATCGACTCTCGGCCGATAGAGACGCAGACGCGCCATCCGACTTCGACGGCGAGATCGCCTTCCCGGCGCAGTCGGTGGGAGTTCCGGCGACATCGACATCCGAATTGAACTCGTCCACCTCATAACGCAGCGCAATCGCCGACGAGCCGGAAGCAGACCCGCTGCAACTCAGGTCGTCGATCGACAAGACTTTCGAATTTTCGAATGAACGATCACAACCGAAAAGGTGGGTGTCCAGCGTTCCGGGCAGCGACTTGTAGCCGGCCATTCGCAGATGAATCGCCATGAGCGCGAGTGAGGTGTGGGCGTCCTGCGCAAGTTCGGCTTGCGCGCGCTGCTCTTTCGATGCCGCGCTGGCCGAAGACAAAGTCGAGAGCGCCGCACCGGCGATGACAAGCCCAAGCAACATCGCGATCAGCAATTCGGGCAGCGAGAATCCGCCGAGATGTCGAATCGGCTTCACGGCATGAACTCCAGCGTCATGCACGAACGCACCGTGCTCTCCGATTTGGCTGCGGTGCGGACTCCAGCGCCGCTGGATATACCGCCCTTGTCGCAGTTCGACCGCTTTCGCCCTGCCTCGGCGAATGACAGCGGCTCATCCCACGATAGTCTGATCAGCCACGGATGCTTGCGATCTGTACCGCGTTCCAGATGCGTCTCGATAGAGTCGTCTACACGGTCACGACCTTCGGCGCGGCGCTCGTCGTCGAATAAACCGGCCGATGCCGCCTCCGGATATGCGCGGATTTTTTCCGCGAGGTTGTGCGCAACCATGGAAGCTTCCACGCCTCGACGCGAATTGCCGAACGCCTGCATGCTGGCGCGCTGCAGTCCCGCCATCGCCAGAAGTCCCAGCGAAAGCAGCAGCATCGCCACCAGAATCTCGATCATCAACGCGCCGGATTCCGCATGCTTCGGCACTGCTCGTCCTGCCATCAGCAAACTCCCGACTGATGTCTGACCTGCCCGGTCATGTTCACGCATATCGTTTCCGACAACGACGACTCGCCTTTGCTGGAAACCGGATTCGGAGAGACAGTGAAACTCATCGACGAAGCGACACCTGTGCCGCTTGCGCGATACGACAACACGTAATTGCCGGTTCGCTCGGACTGAAGCACGCGGCCCTTCGTCCACACACCCTCGGCCAACAAAACGCGAAAAGCGAATCGGGAATCGCCAGCATCATCGAGTCGGAGTCCTCGCCGTGAGCGATGGTGAAAGGCTCACCGAGCTTCATCAGCACCATGTCGCCTGGCCGCAGAACGATATCGGCGCGTGGCCCCACCACGCACTGGCTTGCTCCGAGCTTGAGCAAGAGGCAATAACTGTTCGTCGTTTGCAACTGGGTGACCGGCATCGACTGCTGCCCGAACGGCAGAGGCGCGATTTCACGGGGAATGTTTCGTCGGCGAGCCGAGGTGGCGCTGCCGCGGCTTCTGCAAAAACGCACGCCGTCGATCTCGGCCCGGATGACCTGTTGACGAAAGTTGTGACGTTGCGGACTGTCGAACTCGATGTTGCCGAAGAACTGGCTGATTTCGCTGACCCAGTGGGTAAATCGCTGATCTGGCGGACGGCAATCGGTTTGATGGTTTTGCAGTAGCACGGTGGGGGGTACTTCTTGGGAAAACGCGAATTCTTTCGACGCACCCACAAACGGAATTGGATTTACCCCGGGCGGCGAAATTCGCTAACCAAATCGCTGTTTATCGGAACAGATTTCCATGTTGGGCACCGTTTCAACTAACTATTCGCGCTTCGCTGGAAGAACCACGCCCATTCCAGCGAAAGGTCTGTAACATTTGCAGCGATAGTTCGTACCAGCGGAACAGAAATGAACTCAGTTTTTCCAGATATCCCAGCGCCACTCGCGTTCTTGCAGCCCGTCGCTCTTTCTCCACTGGAGGAAAAGTCGGTCATGGTGACGGCGTTACAGACCAATCACACGGTCCAGTGGATACCCGTTCCTGGCGGACTGCAGCCGGATGCCTACATCTCGCATCTGCGGAACATCGAATTGCCGGAAGATCGCACCAACAGCACCCGTGGTCGAATTGCCCCGGGATCGGGCATCGTGCTCGAGTCATCTGGCAGCTACAAGGGCAGGCCGATCCACCTGCTTGGAGACACCGAGCAGACCCATCTGGAATGGAACCCCAACTCCACTGCCGCAAAAGGCGAGCTGAGCACCGGTCTTCGGATACTCGCTGGCCAGCTCACCGATTTGCGCATTCGATATCTGCTCGGCTGGCATGCATGGACTCACCGCGACATCTGGCAATCTAGCCAGCTGCACATCGTTCATCAGGGCGAGCGCATCGCTGTCATCGACTGCTCACGCTGGCGCGTCGCGGTGAAGGTCGATGCCACGGTTCTTCAGATCGGCCATGGCGAGGTTCAGCGCCATCCCACCGGGGCGGCCAGCTACACCCAGGGCGATTACGAGATTTTCCCGATGGAACTGGCGCTGTGGACCTACGCGCGCCGCTCGATTCGCCAGCTACTTCGAACCATTCTGCCGCCCTCACTGGAAAAACTGCAGCTTCAGCCCGGCCGACCATTGCCGGTGCCCATTGCGGAAATCGGCAAGGAATGCCTGGCGATGATGAAATACATCGAGCGCGATTCGATCTCGGTGCTGAAACTTCGCAAGGAGCTATCCAAGCTCACCGACGAAGAATTCATGCGGGCACTTGCTTGCCTCATCGCCAGCGACGCAGCACGCACCGAGCCGGTCGAATCCCTGATATCGAAGTTCTCGGGGCTGTTCTCGCGCAAGCCGGTCGAGGAATAGGCGCGCCAGAATTTCAGCGAGAGCCGAAGACTGCGGTTCCGATTCGCACCATCGTGCTTCCGGCATGTATGGCTGCTTCCAGATCGTCGGACATGCCCATCGAAAGCGTATCCAGCGAGAAGCCTTCCGACTTCAGCTCGCTGAACAGGGCCGATACCAGCATATGAATCCGTTTCTGGCTCTCGAAATCGGGCTGGGGTTCGGGAATCGACATCAGGCCACGCAGCCGTAAGCCCGGGAGGGCCGAAATTTCCTTGGCCAGATCCAATACCTCCCCCGGCGCAACGCCCGATTTGTTCGCGCCACCGTCCGCATTCACCTGAATGCAAACCTGAAGATCGCCCATCGCTGAGGGGCGCTGCTCTGAGAGGCGTTGAGCCAGCTTGAGCCGATCGACCGTATGAATCCAGTCGAAATTCTCCGCAACGACCCGGCTCTTGTTGCTTTGAACCGGGCCGATGCAATGCCAAACCAGCGGCCTGGCTCGTAGCTGTTCTATCTTGGCAACAGCTTCCTGAACATAGTTCTCCCCGAAATCGACCTGCCCCTCATGCGCCGCTTCCTCGATTTCATTCGCAGTTCGCGTTTTTGACACAGCAACAAGCGTGACTTCCTGCACGTCGCGCCCTGCCGCGATACACGCGGCTTCCATTCGGGCGCGGACTGTCTGGAGGTTGCTTCGAATCATCGTCATAATGCAAAAATCGGGAAGTGCTTCAAAGCGTATCAAATCGACGAGGGATTCTGTGGATATCACCCAACTGCTCGCGTTCAGCGTGAAAAACAAGGCATCCGACTTGCATCTTTCTGCAGGTCTGCCACCCATGATTCGTGTGCACGGCGATGTGCGTCGAATCAACGTCGATCCTCTCGACCATAAAGCGGTTCACGGCATGGTGTACGACATCATGAACGACACCCAGCGCAAGAACTACGAAGAGTTCCTCGAAGTCGACTTTTCGTTCGAAATCGAAGGCTTGGCCCGCTTTCGGGTGAACGCTTTCAACCACAACCGTGGCGCCGGCGCTGTGTTCCGGACCATTCCCTCCAAGATCCTGACACTCGAGCAACTCAACGCGCCCAAAATTTTCGGCGACTTGGCCCTGAAGCCGCGTGGCATGGTGCTGGTTACCGGCCCGACCGGCTCGGGCAAGTCGACCACGCTCGCTGCGATGGTGAACTTTCTCAACGAAACCGAATACGGTCACATCCTGACCGTCGAGGATCCGATCGAATTCGTGCACGACTCCAAGAAGTGCCTGATCAACCAGCGTGAAGTCGGACCGCACACATTGAGCTTCGCCGCCGCGCTGAAATCGGCGCTGCGGGAAGATCCGGACGCGATTCTCGTGGGCGAAATGCGAGATCTGGAAACGATTCGACTGGCGATGACCGCAGCAGAAACCGGCCATCTGGTGTTCGGCACGCTGCACACATCGAGCGCCGCCAAGACGATCGACCGGATCATCGACGTGTTCCCGGCCGAAGAAAAAGAAATGGTTCGCGCCATGCTGTCCGAATCTCTGCAGGCCGTGATTTCGCAAACGCTGTGCAAGACCAAGGACGGCCAGGGTCGTGTCGCGGCGCATGAAATCATGCTCGGCACATCCGCCATCCGAAACCTGATTCGCGAAGCCAAGGTGGCGCAGATGTATTCTGCGATCCAGACCGGCAACAGCATGGGCATGCAGACGCTCGATCAGAACCTGACCGATCTGGTTCGCCGCAACATCATCACGCCTGCGGAAGCACGCGGCAAAGCGAAGATTCCGGACAACTTCCCGGGTTGAGATCAGTAAGTCGAGACATCGTAGTTCTGGAGTTGAAATGAAAAGAGTACTTGGATTCCTTCGAGGTTCTGCGCCTCAACAGGACGACGATAAAAACGATTCGCAGATGTTCGCCTCGGCATTCGCCGGCCTTGGCATCGACGCGTCGATGCTGGTGCCGTGGGACGCGCGCGCAGTCGAGATCGACGCCAAGCGCCTGTCTTCTTCACGCGGCGTGAAGATTCTTCACGAACTCTGGTCGCGCGACAAATACATGGCGCTGCTCGAGGGCGATGCAGTTTTCCGCCTGGAACGCTTCTTCGATTTCGCCTCGGTCCCGGCCAGCCGCGACATCATCGGACAGGACGAATACGGCAACTTCATGGTGGTGCTTCTGAGCGGCACCGTTGCGGTCGATCGCCTGCAACCGTGGGGCGAACGTCTGCGCTTGACCGAAGCTCGCCCCGGAGACATCCTCGGCGAAATGTCGCTGCTCGACAGCGGCGCACGTTTTTCTGCCTGTACCTCGCTCACCGATTGCGAAATCGCGGTGTTGGGAGCCGAAGGACTGGACGAGATGATGACGTCCGAGCCCCAGCTAGCGGCAAGTTTGATCGCGCTCCTGGCCCGCAAACTCTCTCTTCGTCTTCGTACCGTCAGCGCTCGCCTAAGCGATCGCAAGAGCTGAAACCCGGGGAATATTCATGGAACGCGATCAGGCCAGTAAATTCATCAACGACTTGCTCAGGTTGATGATCAGCCGTAACGGCAGCGATCTTTTCATCACGGGCGATTTCCCGCCCGCGATGAAGGTGGATGGCAAGGTCACGAAGGTGTCGGCTCAGGCCTTGACCGGCGCCCACACGATGGCGCTCACCCGCTCGATCATGAGCGACAAGCAGATCGCTGAATTCGAACGCACCAAGGAATGCAATTTCGCGATCTCGCCGGCCGGCATCGGCCGTTTCCGCGTGAACGCTTTCGTGCAGCAAGGCAAGGTCGGCATGGTGATGCGGGTGATCCCGACCACGCTACCTACGCTCGACGGCATGGGCATGCCCCAGGTGCTGAAAGACGTCGTGATGGCCAAGCGCGGCCTTTGCATTCTGGTGGGCGCGACCGGCTCCGGTAAGTCGACCACGCTGGCCGCGATGATCGACTGGCGCAATGAAAATTCGCACGGTCACATCATTACGGTGGAAGATCCGGTCGAATTCGTGCACCCGCACAAGAACTGCGTGGTCACGCAGCGCGAAGTCGGGCTCGATACCGACAGCTGGGAAGCGGCTCTGAAGAACACGTTGCGCCAGGCTCCCGATGTTATTTTGATGGGCGAAATCCGCGACAAAGAGACCATGGAACATGCGATCGCGTTCGCGGAAACCGGTCACCTTTGCATGGCAACGCTTCACGCCAACAGCGCCAACCAGGCACTCGACCGTGTCATCAACTTCTTCTCGGAAGAACGTCGCACCCAGTTGCTGATGGACTTGTCCCTCAACCTGCGCGCGATGGTGTCGCAACGTCTGGTGCCCAAGCAGGATGGCAAAGGTCGTCAGGCAGCGGTCGAGATCATGCTGAACACGCCGCTCATTTCCGATTTGATCTTCAAGGGCGACATTGCCGAGATCAAGGAAATCATGAAGAAGAGCCGCAACCTCGGTATGCAGACCTTCGACCAAGCGCTGTTCGATGCGTTCGAAAACAACATGATCAGCTACGAAGATGCGCTGCGAAACGCCGATTCGGTGAACGACCTGCGCCTTCAGATCAAGCTCAACTCACAACGCGCCAAGACTTCGCAGGACCTGTCATCGGGAACCGAGAATCTGGCGATCGTCTGATCTTCCAGACTCTTTCGAATCCCCAAGAATGTCAATTCAAGACCGCAACTACGCGCCTGTCGCTTCGCATCGCACCGCATTTTTAGGAATGGGCGTCATGGGTCATCCCATGGCGGGCCATCTGGCTCGCGCAGGCCACGAAGTGACCGTCTTCAATCGAACCGAATCCAAGGCAAAGGCCTGGGTTCAGGAATTCGCGTCGCACAAGTCGCCGAAATCTGCGTCTACGCCAAAGGAAGCGGTTGCGACTGCGGACATGGTGTTTTGCTGCGTGGGTAACGACGAAGATCTGCGCTCGGTCGTACTCGGATCGCTGAATGCCGACGGCAAGCGCAATGACGACGGCGCCTTCGCCGGCATGAAGCGCGGATCGATCTTCGTCGATCACACCACCGCCTCCGCCGATGTGGCTCGCGAGCTTTACGCGGCGGCCAAAGAGCTGGGAATCGGGTTCCTCGACGCGCCGGTGTCCGGCGGACAGGCGGGCGCGGAAAACGGCCAGCTCACCGTGATGTGCGGCGGCGATCAAAAAACTTTCGACAAAGTGGCCCCTGTGGCTGCAGCTTTCTCGCGCGCTTTCACGCTCATGGGTGAAAGCGGATCGGGCCAGCTCACGAAAATGGTCAACCAGATCTGCATTGCAGGCCTGGTTCAGGGATTGTCGGAAGCGATCGCCTTCGGGCAGCGGGCCAATCTCGACATGAACAAGGTGCTGGAAGTCATCAGCAAAGGCGCGGCACAAAGCTGGCAAATGGAAAATCGCGGGAAGACCATGATCGAAGGCAAGTTCGATTTTGGATTCGCTGTCGACTGGATGCGTAAAGACCTGGGCCTCGTGCTCGACGAAGCCAAGAGAAACGGCGCCCGTGTGCCTGCAACGGCGTTGATCGATCAGTTCTACGCAGACGTGCAGCAGCTGGGCGGCAGCCGCTGGGACACGTCCAGCCTGATCAAGCGCCTGAAATAATCAGCCGCTTTTTCGTCAGGAAGATTCAGCGCTGACGGTCGGCCATTGCGGCTACTTCCTGCTCGGTCAGGATTTCGAACACACGCACCACTTTCACCACGCCGTCCACGCCGCGAGCGATGTCGGTTGCACGCTGTGCTTCACGTTGAGTCACACGGCCCATGAGGTACACGACACCGCGCTCGGTGACCACCTTGAACGCGTTGATCGTCAAATCCCGCGCGTCGACCAGAGACGCCTTCACCTTACCGGTCACGAAAGTGTCTTTCGAGCGTTCGCTAAGAGTCGTAGGCAGTCCCATGGCGAGCTCGTTCACCACCGAGCGAACGTTCTCGACTCCGGCAACGATGCGCTCGACGTTAGCCTTGTCGGTAGAGGCCGGAACTTCACCGGTGATCAACACCTGGCGATTGAAGCTGGTCACGTTGACGTGAGCGCGATCGCCCAAGGTTTCGCGAATACGGTTGGCCGACCGTAGTTCGATCGTTTCGTCTTCAACCTGTGTGCCGGGCGTGCGGCGATCGGTCGCAACAACTGCACCGCCGACCGCACCGCCGATGAGCAAGGGAGCGCAGGCGCTCATGCTTGCTGCAATGGCCGCAATGGCGAGAGCGTGGACGACGAATCGATTAGTTTTGCTGGAAGCGATGTTCATGTTGGTTCCTGTTCTCCGAGTAATTGAGCGTCTACGCCGTCGCAAAGACAGTGCAGCGCGAGAAGGTGAATTTCGTAAATTCGTGCGGGTCGATCATGAGGCACGTTGATGTGCACGTCTGTATCACGCAGTTCGTCGCCCACTTTGCCGCCGGTCTGCCCCGTGATGGCAATGACTGTCATTTCGCGTTCGTGAGCGGCATCGATGGCCTGCACGACATTCGAGCAATTGCCATCGACCGATAGCGCGAGCAGCACGTCGCCGGTTTGCCCGAGCGCGCGGACCTGCCGCTCGAAGACGCCATCGGAGCCTGCATCGACTACGGCACCGCGATCGGCAGTGAGGGACACCGCGCCCAGACTGGGACGCTCGCGTTCGAATCGGCCCAGAAACGCTGCGGTAAATCGAATTGCGTCGGTAGCAGATGCGCCATTGCCGCAAGCGAGCACTTTGCCTCCGCTGGTCACACAGGCGAGGAGCGCCTGCACCGCAGCAGAAATGGGTTTGCTCAGCGTTTGCGCAGCCTGATATTTAAGATCTGCGCTCTCGATGAAATGCTGTTGGATACGTTGCTCAACCATGGCGAAGGATGATAACGCCACGGGTTGCAACAGGATGTTGAATGACCCGCCAAGCTGCCCTACATCGCATCGAACGCTCCCTTGATCCACCTCAGCTGGTCCTCGACGACGACCACATCGAAGCGGCACGGCGGCAAGGTGCGTAGTTTCATGAGGTAGTGCTGCGCGGCGTAGACGATGCGGCGCTGCTTTGCGAAACCGATGCTGGCGGCCGCGCCTCCGTGCTTTGCACTGCTGCGAAGGCGCACCTCGACGAAGACGCATGTGCCGTCGTTCTCGCGCATGATCAAATCGATTTCACCGCCGCCACGCCCCGGCGTCCGATAATTGCGCTCGACCAGTTGCAGACCTGCGGCGCGCAGGTGCTTGAGGGCCTCGTTCTCGCCCTGGTCGCCCGATTTTTTGGTAGTGGGTGGTTGTTGGTGTTCGATCGCAGCGGATCGATTCGATGCCGTCTTCTTTTTCTGGAGTTCCATTGAGCGCTTCTTTTTCTTCTTCCCTGAATGCCTCGCGTGATGCGGCGGCGGGGCAGGATTATCCACAAGGCACGCTCTACGTCGTCGCGACGCCCATCGGCAATCTGGCCGACATCACGCTGCGCGCGCTGCACGTACTGCAACTAGCCGATGTGATTGCGTGCGAAGACACCCGGCACACCGGCACGATGCTGCGCGCTTACGGCATCGACAAAACCGGGCATCAATTGATTGCGCTGCATCAGCACAACGAAGCCGAAGCAGCCGAAGACGTCATCGCGCGATTGAAAACGGGATCGCGCATTGCGTACGTGAGCGATGCAGGCACCCCTGCTGTGAGCGATCCGGGAGCGCGCCTGGTCGCTGCGGTTCGCGAGGCCGGCATTCGCGCGATGCCGCTGCCCGGCGCAAGCAGCGTCGTGACCCTCATGTCGGCGGCAGGGGTCACCACCGGCCAGGGCTTCCTGTTCCACGGATTCCTGCCGAGCAAAACCGCCGAGCGTGAATTCGCGATCGCAACGCTGAAAAACGCGACGCAGGCGATCGTGCTGATGGAGGCGCCGCATCGGATCGACGCGCTGGCCAAATCGCTCAGCTTGCTGGGCGAAAGAAGACTCACGGTCGGCAGGGAGCTCACCAAACAGTTCGAGGAAATCGATTCGTTTCCGGCGAATGACTTCACGACATGGCTGGGTGCCAAACCGCAGCGTGAGCGTGGCGAGTTCGTCGTCGTGATTCATCCCACAGAAGTAGCAGCGCAAGACAACGCCGATGGCGAACTGCAGCGCATCCTCGGATTGCTGCTGGCCGAGCTGCCTCTGAAGTCGGCGGTGAAACTCGCATGCGATATCACCGGCGAGGCGAAGAATCGCGTTTACGACCTGGCTCTGGAAATAAAAAACAATCAAAAATAACTGACCGGCAGGTTTGTCGTCCTGCAAGTAAAGTCGATCCGTGTCTGCACCCCCTCCTTCCGAGCCTCCTCACGAGCGTTCTTCCGAAATTCCGCCGGCCAAACTTTCGCCGGTACCAGGGAACTCGTTCGCAGATCTCACCTCGCACCGCTCTTTCATGCGCGCCTGGTTCGCGCGTCTGGCAGGTAACGCATCGCAGCAGATGCTCATGGTCGCCATCGGATGGCATATGTACGACCTCACGCACAGCGCGTGGGATCTCGGACTCGTCGGACTCTTCCAGTTCATACCCGCCCTGCTTCTCACGCTGGTCGTCGGCCACGTCGTCGACCGATTTCATCGCGCCCGAATCGTGGCCGCTTGCCTGGTGACCCAAGGCATCGTCACTTTGATCTTGATGATGGCGACGCTCGGCGTGGGAGCGTCCGGACGCTGGGATTCGCGCGAGTTGCTGCTCGCCTTGTCGGTCGTGCTCGGTACTGCGCGCGCATTTCAGCAGCCTTCGCTGCAGGCTCTTACGCCCATGCTGGTGCCGACATCGTTGTTGCCGCGCGCGATGGCGTTCACCGCTTCGGGTCAACAGTTCACGGTCATCGGCGCACCGGCTCTAGGCGGGTTGATTTTCGTTGCGGGAGCGAGCGCGGTGTATGCGACTTGCACCGTGCTGTCGACCATCGGGTTCATCATGTTGCTCGGCGTCAAGTACGAACACATCACGCCGCCGCGCGCGCCCGTGTCGATGAAAACACTGCTCGCCGGATTCGGCTTCATCTGGAACCACAAGACAGTTCTCGGCGCGATATCGCTGGATTTGTTCGCGGTACTTTTAGGCGGCGCAGTGGCGCTGTTGCCCATCTACGCGAAAGACATTCTTCATGTCGGACCTTGGGGGCTGGGCGTGTTGCGCGGCGCACCGGCGGTAGGCGCGTTTACGATCTCGATTCTTCTCACCCGAAAACCACTCGAGAGAAAAGTAGGCAAAAAAATGCTCGGTGCGGTTGCAGTGTTCGGCGTCTGCATGATCGTCTTCGGGCTGTCTACCAACTTCTTCGTTTCGCTGTTTGCACTCGCCATCTCGGGAGCGGCTGACATGGTGAGCGTCGTGGTCCGGCAGACGCTGGTTCAACTCGAAACGCCGAACGAAATGCGCGGGCGTGTGAGCTCGGTCAATTCGATATTCATAGGCGCGAGCAACCAACTGGGCGAGTTCGAGTCAGGTTCGACTGCTGCGTTGTTGGGACCCGTCGGCTCAGTCGTTTTTGGCGGAATCGCGACACTGGCAATTGCCGCAAGCTGGACGAAAATCTTCCCACAATTGGCAAAACGCGACACGCTACAAAAATAGCGTGCCGCGTTTTTCATTCGTCAGCTGAAGCATCAGCCTTTGCAATAGCGCGCTGCCGTCCTAACCGTCTTTTCGTCCAGGAGAATTCGAACTGGTCTTGCGAATATCGCGAAGAATGCTCGCGTCGTTCGCAAGATTCGAGGCTTCCCGCACCACCTCGTCCTTGCCGCGAACACCGGTCATGCCCGCACCCACTTCAAGTTGCGGCTCCGGAACTTTCGACGTCGGCTCCGAGGGCATGTCGGGTCGCAGGGACGGACGTTTGTTCTTGGTCATTGCAGCCTCGCTGCGTGATCAGCTGTTTTGCACGGTACGGTTCTCGCCCATGCCGATCGGCTTGCCAGCGATGCTGGATGCGGCCATGGCCATCAGACGCACCATCTTGCTTGAGTTCGAGTCCCAATACTCCGCGCTATCCACATCGACACGCAGGAGCGCCAGGTTCGGATCGTCCTTGCCGTTGGGAAACCAGGGCTTGGCCATAGCAGTCCACAACTCGTCGATCTTCGCGCGATCCTTGACCAGCGCACCGCGACCTGAAACCGACACATAAGAAGCGTCGTCCGCGTCGGCGAAAGCAACGTTCACCTTCGGGCTCTCGTCTACCTTGTGCGAATCGGCCGAAGTGAAAAACCAGAGGCTACCTGCAGCGTCGATTTCAAGCGCTTGCATAGGACGGCTCACCAAAGAACCATGTGCGTCTTCTGAAGTCAGCATGCCGATGCCGATGTCATCGATCAAGTCTGCGACTTTCTTCATGCCTTCGTTGCTCTGTTCTGCTGTCTTCATCTTGACTCCTGAATGGATGGGTTTGCGTTAATCGTTTAGGCATTCACATTAGGCTCATCGATTGCGCATCGGCGTCATCTGACCGGCGCGAAGAATGTAGGCGGGCGCCGACATTGATGAGTATGGGGCGCGTTGTTTGGCGTATCTACGGATTAGCCGTTTCAGGATCCGCTGATATGGTTTGCCCATCGATCAACCGAATTTCCAACACTCAAACAAACCAAATGCGAATCGTCGAAATACGCGAGATGTCTGTCCGCCTCCAAGGCAATGTAGCGAATGCGCTGGTCAATTTTTCGGAGCACACCGTGTCGCTGGTGGCCGTGGTGAGCGATGTGATCAGGAACGGCAAACCCGTGACGGGTGTCGCGTTCAATTCGATCGGGCGATTCGCACAAGGCGGCTTGCTTCGCGAGCGGTTCATCGGTCGCGTGATGCGACAAAAACCGGAGTCACTCACGAGCGAAGACGGCAAGTCGTTTTCTGCAGCCGCGATTTTCAAAGCAGCCATGCTCAATGAAAAACCCGGCGGCCATGGCGATCGGGCTGCTGCCGTTGCACCGCTCGAGCTCGCCATCTGGGACCTGAACGCGAAGCTCGCAGACGAGCCGGCTTACGCCACCATTGCGCGGGTCGCGGGTCGTGAAGTTTCGCGTTCGCCAGTTGGCGTTTATGCGGCGGGCGGGTACTACTATCCCGGCGATTCGCTGGACCGGTTGCGTCAGGAGCTGCATGTGTACCGCGATCTTGGTTTCGCCGATTTCAAGATCAAGATCGGTGGCGCTTCGCTAGAAGAGGACATGGATCGCATTGCAGGCGCAATCGACGTTGCGGGCGGCGGCGAACATATTTCCGTGGACGCGAACGGTCGATTCGGAATTGACGAAGCGCTGCGTTATGCGGAAGCGATCGCACCGCTGAACTTGCGCTGGTACGAAGAGGTCGGCGATCCGCTCGACTACGCGCTCAATGCGCAAATCACATCGCAATACGACGGTCCGGTCGCGACCGGAGAAAACCTGTTCTCGACCGTCGATACGATCAATCTGCTGCGCTTCGGCGGCATGCGCGTGGGTCACGATATCTTCCAGATGGATGCGGGATTGAGCTACGGGCTCACCGAGTATTTGAGGACGGTGGACGCTCTCGAATCGTTCGGATATTCGCGCAAACAGATTCTTCCGCACGGCGGCCACCTCATCAACCTACATATCGTCGCTGCGCTCGGGCTCGGCGGATGCGAGGTGTACCCCGGCGTGTTCCAGCCCTTCGGTGGTTACCCGCAGGTATGCATGACTTCGAAGGGTTTCGCGTTCCCGAGCGACGCTCCGGGTTTCGGCTTGGAAGAAAAGCCGGAACTCGCAGAAGCCATCGCCGAATTGGTGAAATAACACTCATGAAAATTGCAGTCATCGGATGCGGCGCGATGGGCTCGATCTACGCCGGGCTTCTTGCCCGCGGCGGTCACGATGTGATCGCCGTCGATCGCGGAATCGAACATGTACGGGTCATGTCGCAAACAGGGCTTCGCGTGGAAGGCCCGCTCGGCGACAACATCGGGAAGCTTCGTGCCGTGAATTCACCACCGAACGATCCGATGGATCTTGTAGTCATCGCCGTGAAGGCAGCGGATGTGGATGGCGGTGCGACGCTCGCGCTTCCATTGCTCGGTGCACACACCGTGGTGCTCACGATCCAGAACGGCATCGGATCGGCAGAGACCGTCGCGAATGTCGTCGGTGCCGATCGACTCGCCGTCGGCATCGCCAGTGGGTTCGGGGCGTCACGACGCGGACCGGGCCATGTGTTTCACAACGCCATGCAGGCGATCAAGTTCGGCGCGTATTCGACGCTTGAAAAAGATCGACTCGAAGAAGTCGCGAACGCCTGGCGCCAAGGCGGCTTCGACGCGCAAGCAGTCGAGGACATCGAGGCCATGCAGTGGGAAAAGCTGATCTGCAACACCGCGTACAGCGCCATCTGCGCGCTCACCGGTTCGAATGTGGGCGCAGTAATGGCGGACGCGGCGCTCATGAAGATAAGCAGCGACGCTGCCACCGAAGCGTGGAAGGTCGCTAAAGCGTTGGGGCTGAATCTGTCCGTCGACGACCCGGTCTCTTTCGCTCACGCGTTCGGTGCGCGCATGCCCGGTGCGCGGCCGTCGATGCTTGCCGATCACGATGCGAAGAGGGTGAGCGAGATAGACGTGATCAACGGCGCGGTGGTGAGGTACGGGCGTCGCGTCAACGTCGATACGCCAGTCAACGACATGCTGGTTGCGTTGGTGAAGGCGAAGGAAAGCGGATCCGGTCCAACGCGGAAATGATCCGGGGCGGATTTCTTCAGTCGGCCGCCCACTTTCATGTTCTGCAATAGCAACGCTTGCATCGCTTGAAAAATTCGAGTCGATGCACTGAGCGACTCGACGCGTGCAACAAATGCATGCGTAACCACGTCGCGCGCCAGAAAAACAGTCCGAACACATAGGGCATATCGATTGCCTTGGCGATAGATTTTTAGGCGTTCTACTGCCCCCTATACTCCGCGCTCCGTCGAGATCCCCACCGAGCGATCTCTTCGAGAAATACAAATACACGGAGGAAAAAATTGACAGCAGTCTTCAGATTTCGACCAACCCGAGCGCGCCGCTTTTGCGCGCTTTTCGCAGTTGCCTCAGTTCTTGCCGGATGCGCGATTCAGACGCCACCTGTCGTACCGGTCGAAGCACCGCAAAGCGAATCGACCCAACGTAAAGCACAAGTCGAATTAGTTGCGGCGCCTCCCGCCAAACTGTCGCTCAAGCGAAAGATTGCATTGGGCCGCATCACCAATGAAACCTCCTATGGTCGCTCGCTCCTTCGCGACAACGCGGGTGATGTACTAGGCAAACAAGTCACCGACCTGCTCAGCAAAGCGCTGACCGAATCCGGGTCTTACCTGATCTTCGAGCGCCCGGACCTTAACCGGATTCAGGACGAGGGCCGATTGATGGGCACAAAACTGAATCTGGTGGGCGTGGATGCGCTGGTCATCGGATCGCTGACGGAGTTCGGTCGCAGAACCGAAGGGCAGACCGGTTTTCTGTCCGCAAGCAAAAAGCAGATCGCATTCGCCAAAGTCGACCTACGACTTGTAGATGTGCATACCGGGCAGGTGTTTTTCGCGACCTCGGGTGCAGGCGAAGCTTCCACCGAATCGGCATCGACCCTGGGATTCGGATCGCAGGCCGCTTATGACGGAACGCTGAACGATTCGGCGATGCGCCAAGCCATCTCCGAAGCCGTGCACAAACTCTCCGCGCAGCTCGATGCACGGCCATGGCAGACCTCGTTCCTGTCGGCCGATAACGGCAGGTATTTCATCTCGGGCGGCAAATCGCAGGGCATCCTGCCCGGGATGATTCTTCCCGTCTTCACCGCAGGCGAAAAAATCAGATCGCCTCAAACCGGGTTCGACATCACCTTGCCAGGACGAGAAATTGCCAAGGTCCGGATCGACACCAACTTCGGGGAAACCGAAACCACGGAGGGTTCGATCGCGTCGATCGCGAGCGGCTCACTGCCGAACGAAAAAATCGAGCAACTGGTCATTCGCGCAGGAGACTTCAAATGAATCGGTCCGGATATTCCGTGGTGCTTTCCATGCTGATCGGATTGGTTACGTTGACAGGCTGCGTGCAGATGCCGACCCACAGCCAAACGGTCGTCGAGCAAAAGGCAAACATCTCGTTCAAGTTCGCTGAAGGCGACAGCCGTCTGGCGAATGCTCGAGTTCTCGTGGACAGACTCGACTCCGGCAAGGTCGCCGATTTCATCGACGGCAAGCACTCTCTTCAAATTCTGTCAGGCACCCGGCGGATCCAGGTCATCAATGGCGCCGACACGATTCTCGACGAGCGCGTGTATCTCGGAGATGGCGTATCGCGTCCGTTCACTATCAAATGAATAATTCCAAAATATTGAAGACGGCAGTCGCAGCACTCACGGCCTGCTGCTTGTTCAGCGGCTGCGCGACTACTTCCACTTCGTTGTATGAGTGGGGCCAATACGACGAGAAGCTCTACCAAACCTACGCGCACCCCGAGAAGGCTGAAGAATTCCGCTTGTCGCTGCAGGCGCATATCGGGCTCATGGAGGAATCCGGGAAAAAAATTGCACCCGGGCTCTACGCCGAACTGGGAACGCTTTATCTGCAGAGCGGCGATAAGCAAAAGGCGCTGCTTGCCTACGGCAAAGAGCGAGAGGCTTGGCCGGAGAGTATCGGTTTGATGGACGCGATGATCAAAAACCTCGAGAACATTCCATCGAAAGCGACATCCGAACAGGCAGAGAAGACAGGAAAAGCATCATGAGATTCATCTTTTCATTCGTGGCAGTGTTGTTCGCTGCACTACTGACCGGATGCGCCACCACCGCACCGCCGGATCTGCAGGCATTCAAAGAAGCGGCGCCTAAATCCATCCTGGTCGTGCCGGCCATCAACAAGACGCTGGATGTCGATGCGCCCAACTACCTGCTTTCGACGCTCACGGTGCCGCTTGCAGAAAAGGGCTACTACGTTTTCCCGGTCAACACCGCGAAGATGGTTCTAGAACAGGAAGGCTTGTACGAGGGTGAGCAGATACACGCACAGTCGCCCGAAACGCTGACCAAAATGTTCAATGCCGATGCAGTTCTGTATGTGACTATCAATCGATGGGACGCCCAGTACTTGGTTATCGACACAAAGGTCACCGTCGATTTCGACTATCGCATCGCGTTCAAGGACGGCACGGAAATCTGGAAGACCAATGAACACATCAGGTACTCACCGCAGGACAACTTCAAAAGCGAAGGTTCGATCGGGCTGCTCATAAAAATTGCGTCGGCTGCGATGGAAAGGGCGGCGCCCAACTACCTGCCACTCACGCAGCAGGCAAATGGCCGGGCGTTCGTAAGCGGGTCCAACCCAATTCCAAACGGTCCACATCGGAAGACCGAGAAATAAGTTGAGACTCCCTCGTTGAAGAGGGGCCAATGAAGCAAAACGTTCTCGAGAACCGCAAGAAAATTTCTCGTCGAAAGGTCATCGAAAGCGATCTGTCACCCAATGGAAATATTCGGTTCATAAGGTTGAGCGACGTATCTGGCGCGCAATGAGTCGATCGACTCACGCGCCATTTTGCGTTCTGCCGAATGGGATATCGATCATGAAATTGCCAGCTCTTCTTATCGGAAAAACTGCTTCCAAAGCCTCTTACGTTGCACCTCTCTTCGCACCAGCCGTCGCGTCGATTGCGGCAGCCATCGCTCTGTGCGGATGCGCGACCGGCGCTAACCATGCAGCGCTGACTCCCACGAGAACCATCGTCATGGTTTGGGACGGTTTGCGCCCCGATTCGGTCAACGCAACCGACACGCCGAATCTTTTTGCCCTGCGCCAGCAAGGCGTGAATTTCAGCGACAACCATTCGACCTACCCGACGTTCACCATGATGAACGGATCGTCCTTTGCGACCGGATCGTTCCCGGCAACGAGTGGCTTCTACGGCAACACGTTCTGGACACCCCCACAAGGCGACGCTAAAACAATTCCGGCGGGCAAGAGTGCGGCAGGCACAGCACAGGATTACGTCGCGCCAGTGTTTACCGAAGACTACGCAGTGCTGGCGACCCTCAACGATTACTACAACGGGCAGCTCCTGCTCGTGAAGAGTCTGTTCGCTACCGCGCAGTCGGCCAACATGGTTACCGCCACCATTGGCAAGTCGGGGGCAGCTTACTTGCAGGATCTCGGCAAGGGTGGCTACTTCATTGACGAGAACACGGTGATGCCGCGCAGCCTGGCCACAGAATTGCAGAACGCGAACATCGCACTGCCCTCGAACACGGTGTTCAACTACACCGGCGCAGATGCCTTGAAGCTCACAGCGAACAATGGCAGCCCTACCGCACGTGCGGGCTACATCACCTTCAACACGCCTGCTTTCGATCCGACCGGTGTGAACACCATAGCCGCTCGCGATTCGACCGACACAACGCAGCAGGCGCCGGAAGATGCAGCGAACAAATACATGATGGCGGCCTTCACCCAATACATATTGCCCGTGAAAAAACCGATGCTGTCGCTCATCTGGTTTCGCACCCCCGACAACGTGGAACACGGCTACGGCCCCGGTAGCCCGAACGCGATCGCAGGACTTCGTTCGCAGGATGCTCGCCTTGGCGAACTGCGCGCTGCATTGAAGGCCAATGGCATGGATACCAGCACCAACATCGTCGTCGTGTCCGACCACGGTCATAGCAGCGTGTCGGGTCCGCTGAACCTGTATCCGCTGCGCACCATCGTTCCCGCAACGGCCGCCCCCAATGGTGCAGCCATCAATGGCGCGACCAACGGCGTCTCGAACGCAAAAGTCGGCAATGTCGCAAGTACGAATGGCTTCTCTTTCTCGGGCGATGTCCGGTCAGCCGATTTGCTCACCTATCGCGGCATGCCCGCCTTCGACGGTGCGGGCTGCACCACATCGGCCATGTACGGTCTGGATGCAGCAGGCAAGCCGACAGTCCCAGTGAAGCTCGATCAAAGCGGCGCACTTTGCGGCGCAGCGAACACCAAGTATCAGGCCGTGAGCTCGACGCTTTCCAAGCCGGTTGCCAGCTTCAAGGTACCGGCACCTGCCAACATGCCGGCGAACAGCATCGTGGTCGCAGCCAATGGTGGATCGGACTATTTCTATGTGCCCAGCCACGATGCTGCAACGGTTGCGAATCTGGTGAAGGTTCTTCAGCAACGCCAGGAATTCGGCGCGATTTTCGTGGATAGCCGCTATGGCAACATTGCGGGCACCATGCAGATGTCACAGGTCAACCTCGAGAACGCATCGCGCCAAAACAATGGCCAGCCAGACGTGGTCGCAAGCTTCACCTGGGATGACACGGTGTCGATCCAGGGACACCCCGGTATCGAATTCGAAAGCGCCGGTGGACAGCGCGGCATGCACGGTAGTTTCGGCACCAACGACGTGCACAACACCCTGATCGCGAACGGTCCGTCCTTCCGCGACAACACAGTCATCGCAAATCCCACGGGCAACGTCGATCTGGCGCCAACGGTCGCGTACCTGCTGGGGCTCGCAATGCCGCAGGCAGATGGACGAATCGTCAACGAGGCGCTGAAATCACCTGCCAGCTCATCGACGCCATCGGTAACTTCGACAGTCGTGTCGCCCAAAACCATGGCAACCGGACTGAAATTCGAGCTCCCGACCGATCCGACTGGCGCGACAATCGATACTTCATTGACCGCCGGAACCTACAGCGTCGATCTGAAGGTCAAAGACCTGACTGTCGACGGCAAGACGTACCGATATTTCGATAGCGCAAAGGCCATCCGTAGATGATTTTTTCGAGAGCATTTCTTGTCGGCGTCATCGCCATTCTTGGTTTCGCATCGAACAGCTTTGCCGCCGATGACGATGGCCCGCTCACCTTCGACAAGGTGTTCGATGTTGAAGGAAAGCCGGCCGCCTCGCACTACGTTGCAGATTTCCTGTCGCGCGGCGGAATGCACAAGATGGAGGTATGGCGCGACGGCGATACGCAAATCAAACGCGTGACCGACAAGGCTCTCGAAACCTACGTGACGCGTGAGGCTGGCAGCCCAGAATTCGAGATGACGATCCTCGACATCTCCCGCAAAATCGTCACTCGAATCGACAGGGCCGGCCTCTACAAGGTCGGCAATTTCACCGACTGGTTCGATTTAGCTCACGGCATCAAACGTCCTCCCGGCGCGTATCAACTGGTCAAGGGCCGCGCGCCCATGGCCATACCGATTCCAGCTTCGCCATGCACTTGGTACGAGATGACTCAGGCAGGTGTTCCTCTCAACATCTGCTGGGACTCGAAGAACAAAATCCCGATGTTCCTGGTTGGCGAGTACAGCAAAATTTTCTGGCAGGTAACTGCGGTAGATCAGAACCCGATTCCTGCGGGCACTTTCGAAGTTCACGATGAAGGCTATGTGCGCAACGACGTGAAACAGGAGATGGATAAGGATTGAAAGCCGAGGACCGAACCTCATCAGGCTTTCAGGTTCTATCCGAAGTTCTCGAGATTCAGCTTGTGCGATTTCCCGAACCAGATCGCGCAATCCCGATGATCGCGCAGTGAATCGTCGGTCTCCGGATGCATGAACACATCGAGCTTGCCGTGATTGAGCGCTAGCCAGCTGGCCACCTTCGGTAGGTGCTCATTCGCAAACGCAAGCTGATAGCTCCACATAGGATGAGGGCCGACCGGCTTCTCATGGAACCGCCCCATCTGAATCGCGCCGGCGAGTTCGCGTTCGATGGTTTCGCGAAGCGCCCAGGCATCATCGCGGCTCGACTGATCGAAATAGATGTGAGCGTGCCAATGGCGGATTAGGGTGGGGTCGAGGAGGCTCATAGGAAATTTTGCAACCTCACCGGAATCCTGTCGGACTTACGCACTTTGTGTTGACGCTGCATAGGGGGCTTAGGCTTCACTTTTGATAGGTCTGCCCCTCCTGCAACTTCCACGCTGTCTTCAAGACAATCCCTGTAGACGGATGCAAATTGCAAGCTGTGAGGATCATTTTCCCATCCGCTGCGAAGTAGCGGCGCACGACCCGCAAACCAGCGCTATCGATTGGTACGCTCATTGCAATGGCGACCTCTGCTGGCAAAAGCACGGCCGAGACTTCCTGCTCCACCCGCGCGGGAGTTACGTTGAAATATTTCTCGATGAGAAGCGTCATCCACATCGATTTGCCGTTAATCCTGAAGTGCTTAGTTAGACTGGAATAGTCTTCATGCACGTAGATCCACGACACGGACATCGGCAGCTCTACGTCCGGTAGGAATCGCATGGCATGCACTCGCAACCAAGTGCTGCCCTCGTCCGCCTGCACAAGTTTGGCCGTGTCCGCATCTACCTTCACAAGTTTTTTCTCGAGCACTCGCAGATAGGTTTTGTGCGCGTCGGAAAACAAATCCGACAACGATGAAACTGCCGATACATAGCGATTGAGCGGTTCAGCCGACTCAATGAAGGTACCTGCCCGCTTGTTCCGGGAAAGCATTCCCGCAGCGACAAGTTGCTTGAGGGCCTCACGCATAGTGTTCCGGCTTACCCCGTAGATTTCACAAAGCTCTATTTCCGGCGGCAAGGTCGTACCGACTTTGTAGCGGCCCGTTCTGATGTCGAGCACCAACTGGTTGAGGATTTGTTGGTAACGGGCGGACAATTTTCGGACTTATGAGTGATGGGTAACTTGTAAAAACATTCTATGCGCCGTCTAGCCCGCGCCGGATAATTCTCGAGTCGTCACCATTACTCAACTCTGCTGCGCTTCCAATTCATAAATTGCGAATGCTTCGCGTGCAACCCGAAAAGCATCTACTGCAGCCGGGACACCGCAGTAGATGGCGACTTGCAAGAACACTTCCTGAATCTCTTGACGTGTGGCACCGTTGCGCAGTGCTCCGCCAACATGGATCTTCAGTTCATGCGGCCGATTCAAGGCGCTCAACATGGCAAGGTTCAACAGACTGCGCGTCTTACGCGGAAGCGCTTCGCGCCCCCAAACCTCGCCCCAGCAATATTGCGTCGCCAGGCGTTGAAAAGGGGCACCGAAGTCATCGGCTGCTGCACGCGCTTTTTCAACATATGCGTCTCCTAGAACAGCACGTCGAATCGAATCGCCGCGTGCAAACATTTCGTCGTTGTTCATTGCGTATTCTTTCAAGTAAAAAAATCAAATTTCGGGTTCAGCTGGTCTCATCCGAACCGAGGTATGCGCTAGTGAGGGTGCTGTTACTAGACACTTCCTTGCCGGTTCCGCTCGCAGTGATCCGTCCCGTCGAAAGAACGTAGGCGCGGTTGCAGGCTGCAAGGGCATCTGCAGCGCGCTGCTCGACAAGAAGAATCGTGACGTTGCGTTCGCGCTGGATTTCGCAGAGTCGCGCGAAGATCTGAGCTGCAAGTCCAGGTGAGATGCCCATCGACGGTTCGTCCAGCATCAACAACTTTGGGTCGGAACACAAGCCGCGTGAGATCGCAAGCATCTGTTGCTGTCCGCCTGACAGCGTGCCCGCAAGCTGCTTTGTTTTCTCTAGCAATATCGGGAACGCGTCATAGAGATAGTCGAGGATTGCCGCGAGCTTTTTCTTGTCCTTAAGCGCATTCGCACCGAGCATGAGGTTTTCGCGCACGGTTAATTCCTTGAACACTTGCCGATACTCAGGCACATGCGCGATTCCGAGATGGGGACGCCGTGCGGGAGCAATCTTCGAAAGATCAACTCCTTCGAACTGAATGCTTCCCCCGCTCAATTCGACAGTTCCGGAAATGGCTTTGAACAGGGTTGATTTGCCCGCACCGTTCGGTCCGACGATGCTCACAAACTCCCCCGCGTCGACATGAATCGAAACGTCATTCAGCGCGATAGATCCGTCGTAGCTGACCGCTATGTTTTTAACTTCTAGCATCTTCGGTCCAGTCAGATCCAAGGTATGCAGAGATCACTCGCTGATCGCGAATGACGTCTCGTGGTGCCCCTTCGACGAGTACTGCGCCTTGATCGAGGACGAGAAGACGGTCCGCCAGCTTTAGCATGGCTTGCATGGTGTGCTCGATGATCGCAACAGTAATTCCCGACGAACGCACAGCTTTCACGATCAAAACAAACTTGTCTATCTCGGCGGACGACAGTCCCGCGAACGGCTCGTCGAGCAAGAGCAACTTTGGTTTGGATGCCAACGCGCGAGCCATCTCCATAAGTCGCAACTGGTAATTCGACAGATTTTTTGCAGATGCGTTTTCCATGTACAACAGGCCCACTGCGGATAGCGCATCACGAGCGGAAGCTTCGGCGAGTTCGTTTGTTTCCGCATTAACGAAGGCACCCACCACCACGTTCTGCAGCAGGGTCATTCGCGGAAAAGATCGCACGACCTGAAAGGTCCGGGCAATGCCGAGCGCACAGATCTCATGCGAGCGCTTAGCAGCAATGTCCGCACCCACGAAATTAACGTTTCCCACCGACGGAGGAAAGATGCCGTTGACGACGTTGAACAGAGTCGTCTTGCCGGCGCCGTTAGGCCCGATGATTCCAAGGATTTCGTTTTCGCAAATTACGAAATCGACGTCCTTTAACGCCTGCACGCCACCGAAGTGCTGGGACAAATTCCGCACTTCGAGCAATCCCGCACCAATTGCGCGGGAAGTTTGCGGGTGTCCAGCGAAATTGGCGTGTTTCGAGTTGGCTTCCAACAAGTTCGGTGACGGTTCGGCGTCACATCGTTTCATGAACAGATCGCGCATGAACCAGAACGCGCCCTGAGGCATCAACAGACTGATGAGGATGATCGCTACGCCGAAGACGACGCCTTGAATCCCGGGCAGAACGCTACCCAGCTCACCGTTCAAAATTTCACCCAATGGGATCAGCACGACCGCGCCGAGTAGCGGGCCCCACACTGATCCGACGCCGCCGAACATGGCCACCACAAGCGCCTGCGCAGATACTGTCAGACCGAACACAGAAGGCGGAGTCACGACCAGCAGAATCGTCGCGTACAAACCGCCTGCGACACCCGCCAGCGCGGCGCTGAGCGCGACTGCTTTGAGCTTCCACCGATAACTGTCGATGCCCGCAGCCTCCGCAGCGATTTCGTTCTGCTTAATCGAAAGCAGCGAGAGTCCGAAGCGGCTTCTCTCTAACGCCATCGTGACTATCATTGCGATCAGGAGCAACCCGAGAGCCGCTACCGCGCCCCACCGCTGATCGTTGAACTGCAGGTAGATCGCGCTGCCGTCACGCACCATCGGAAGACTCAGCTCCTGATAACCGGCCCATTCGAAGAGATACATGAACGACAAAGGGAACGCGAGCATCGCGAGCGAGAAGTAGTGTCCCCTGAGCCTGAAAGTGATGGATCCGATGACCACCCCAGCGATTGCCGCAAGCACTGCAGCAATCGGCAAACTGAACAATGGAGGAAAGCCGTATTGGGCAAACAGGATAGCCACTGTGTACGCGCCGATTCCGAAGAATGCAGCATGCCCGAAAGACACGAGACCGGTGTATCCGGAAAGGACGTTCCACGACAGCCCCATCACCGCCCAAATTGCAACGAGAGCGAGTACGCCTTGATAGTAGGAACTTGTCGTAAGCCCAATGACGGCCAGATACGCGAGAACGAAGATGACTAACGCGATGAGATTGCGCTTGCGGGTCTTGAGATCGAACATCAAGCACGCTCCGCACTTTTACCGAACAGACCTTGCGGCCTTATCAGTAAGGTCAGTAGAAACACGATGAAGATAGCCAGATTCTGAAGCTGTGTCGGAAGTACCAGCGATGCGAGTTGCTGTACCAGACCAATGATCAAACCGCCCGCGAACGCCCCACCAATCGACCCCATCCCTCCGAGTACGACCCCCGCATACATTACGACAACGAAGTCGATTCCCACGTGAGTGTGAAATGGGAAGTAGGTTGCGAGCATGACACCAGCGAGCGCAGTAAACGCAACGCCAAGCGCAAACGCGACCCTCTGGACCTTCGACACGTCGACCCCCATATACGTGGCTGCAATCGGGTTATCTGCAGCTGCTCGGATTCGCTGACCCAACGCAGTGCGGTTGATCAGGCTTGCAAGTGCCCACGCCGCAAATACCGAAACGATCGCTGCCATCAGGCGAGCGTGGTTCACGAACAAGGTGATATCGAGATGCTCGAATGGGCCGATCTCGAATGCGCTTCTCGATAGCGGCGATTGAATCGACGTCGGCGTCGATCCGAAAATCATCGAAGCGCCGTTTGAAATAACAAGCGACAGGCCGAGCGTCAACACCAACGTTGCCTGATGGCTCTCGGTCGCATCGATTTTGGTGTTCATGCCCATCACTCTGGACAAAAGCAGTTTGTGTACGCCGCCACCGAACACGAGAAACGCAGCGAACGTAACCACGCACGCAATTGCAATCGACACGATCGAGGGCGAGGCGAACATGGCAACAACGCCCAGTCCGGCATACATCCCTAGCATCAGGAAGTCCCCTTGTGCAAAGTTGATGATCTTCATGACGCCAAAGATAAGACCCAGCGCCGCGCACATAAGACCGTATCCCGCGCCCAGCAGGAGGCCGGACACCACGCTCTGCAGCACCTGCTCGAGCAACATAAGACTGGGGGACATTCGTACTCCGATGGTTTCTTTTGGACCGCTCGACATGCTTCCCGCCGAGTGAACGCATCGTATTGATTACCTTAATGTAGGTACATTAGGGTTTTACCCCGTACTTAATGTTGGTACATTAAATATTATTGACATCGCGTCAGGTCACTCGCTTCAGATCCCATTTGTTGATTGCTTGCGGGTCATTGCGCTGAGCCTTTTTAAAAAAACCGATGGAGACAAGCCATGCCAATTTCTAGACGTACCCTCATTTCCGCCACGCTGGCGTCCGCTGGACTGTCAAGCGCCAGTTACTCGCAAGCCCAAACTCCCGAAGTGAAGCTCGCACTTGTGGCGCCGCTGTCCGGTGCATGGGCTCGCACGGGTCAGATCATGAAGACCGGTGCAGAGCTCGCAGTTGCGGATATCAATGCACAAGGTGGGATCAAATCGATGGGCGGCGCGAAGATTCGGCTGATTTCCGCCGATGCCGGCGACAGCGTCGAGAAGGCGAAGAACGCAGCACAACGCTTGCTATCGCAAGAGCCCGATCTGGTGGGCGGTATCGGCGCATGGCTCTCGTCGTTTACGCTCGCTGTGACCGAGGTCACCGAGCGCGCTCAATTGCCCTGGGTCACGCTCTCGTACGCAAATCAGATTACCGAGCGAGGCTTCAAGTACGTCGTGCAAGATGGACCAGATTCGGTACGCATGGCCGACGAGTCGTTACCGGCGGTGTTGGAGGTCGCGCAGCGCGCTATCGGCCGCAAACCTCAAACCGTCGCGATCATCAGCGATAGCACAGTCGTTAGCCAGATGCTCGCAAAGCGGATGCGCGATGAAGGCATCAAGAAATACGGCATCAAGATCGTCGTGGACGAAACCTACGGATCGCCGCTGTCGGATGCGACGTCAATGGTTCAAGCGGTGCGCCAGTCACGGCCTGATTTCCTGCTGTTCTTTTCCACTAACGTACCCGACGCGAAGCTCGTTCTCGACAAGATGACCGAACTTGGATTGGGTCGTGGGCGGGTGCCGATCATAGGGCAAGGCACACATCTCGGCTCTCCCGAAATGCTTCAGGTGGTCGGCGCGCAAACGCTCGAGGGTTTGATGTTCGTATGTGGCAACTGGCCCTCTGCAAAGCAGGCGGCGATCATCGGCAACCTGGTTACTCGCAGCAAAGAGCCTTGGTGGACACAAGACACCTTGTCTGCCTACGGAGAAATTTGGCTACTGAAAGACGCTATCGAACGCGCCGGATCTCGGGATCGCGTGAAAGTCATGCAAGCGCTATCCGCCACGTCACGCTCGGACGGCCCTGCGCAATTCTTCCCCGGTAAATCGCTGAAGTTCGAACCGTCCGGCCGCCGCGTCGACGCACCCGTCGTGCTTGTGCAATGGCAGGGTGGCAAACCCCTAACCGTTAGCCCTGCAGAGGAAGCGATCGCAAAACCAATCTGGGTGAAGCGATAGCAAGCCCCCTCACGAAGCCGACTTATTTCGATCATTACTTTTTAATTGGAGAGCAAAGTGGCACTGCCAGATAAAGACTGGTTCACGCGGTACCAATCGCGTGTCAACACGGACCCCGAATTGGGAGTCATCGGAAAACACTTCGACGCTCGAATCGCGCTCGGTATGGCGGACGACCGCCATTCGATCACTGTACGCGAAGGAAAGATCACCGAGTTCTCATCGAATCCGAAATTCGACAAAACCTCGGATTTCACGATGCGCGCACCGCAGATCGTGTGGGAAAAATTTCTTAGCGCGGAGCCGCCGCCTCTCTATCACGATTTCTTTGCGATGCTGATGCGAGTGCCTGAATTTGTGATGGAGGGAAACACCCTTCATGCCATGCAGAACGCACGCGCGCTGCACCGAATGATGAATCTGATGCACGGAGTTTGAGATGTCCAAGAGCAAGATCGAGCCGATCAAAGGCTATTACATCAACATCGATATCGGTGGCGTACCGCATCGCATATTCGTCGAAGAGGCGGGCACCGGCGTTCCACTAGTGTGTCTCCACACTGCAGGCACCGACAGTCGGCAGTACCGTTACCTAATGAACGACCCTGAAGTCACATCGCGCTTCCGGGTTGTGTGCTTCGACATGCCGTGGCATGGTCGCTCCGAACCCCCGGGCGAATGGTGGCTCGAGAAATACAACCTCACAACCGCGCATTACCTCGATGTAATCAAGAGCGTGTGGGATGGTCTAGAGCTTGATCGTCCAGTGTTCATGGGATGCTCAATGGGCGGTGCGATCGTGCTGCGAATCGCCAGCGATTTCCAGGACTCGATTCGCGGAATCATCGGGCTCGAAACGACCGCATATGCGCAAGCACGCGACAACGATTTCCTGCACCACCCTGCAGTGCATGGCGGCGAACTCGTTGCGACCTACACGTTCGGCTTGAACGCACCGCAAAGCCCGGAACGGAATCGCCGTGAAAACTGGTGGTATTACGCTCAGTCCGGCCCAGGCGTATATCGAGGCGACGTGAGCTTCTACGCTTACGACTGGGACGCACGCGAACACATCAAAACTATCGACACGAAGAAGTGCAAAGTCAGCTTGCTCGCGGGCGAATACGACTACTCGGCCACACCAGCCATCACAAAGGAAGCTGCGGACGCAATACCAGGTTCGCACTTCACCGAGATGAAGGGCATGGGTCATTTCCCGGTGGTCGAGAACTATCCGGTCTTCAGAGACTATCTGCTGCCCGAACTGGCATTCATGCTCGAAAAGTAAGACGAGCAAGCAACGCGAGACACAGTGATATGACAGCAAAGATCGACCCAAGGGAAGCTGGCAAAGTGCAATACATGCATCGGATCGACGGCGCAGATGTCGCTCCATCGAGCGGGGCGTTCTTCGAGTCGCACGACCCGTTTACCGGCGAGGCGTGGACTCGAATTGCGCAGGGAAATGCAGCCGATGTAGACGCCGCAGTGAAGTCAGCTCACCACGCGTTCACGAGTGGCCCCTGGTCCGAACTTACTGCCACTCAACGCGGCGCGCTTATGCGAAAAGTTGGCGATCTGATCGCAAGAGACGCAAAGAAACTTGCTTCGATAGAAGTGCGCGACAACGGCAAACTCATGGCAGAGATGCACGGCCAGCTTCGCTACATCCCCGAATGGTTCTACTACTTTGGTGGATTGGCGGACAAGATCGAAGGCCGCGTCATGCCGCTTGACAAGAAGGGGTACTTCAACTTCACGCGTCGTGAGCCGCTCGGAGTGGTGGCGGCAATCACCCCTTGGAACTCTCCTCTGCTTCTTGCGACATGGAAGATCGCGCCTGCTCTGGCCGCTGGTTGCACGGTCGTCGTGAAGCCTTCCGAATTTACATCTGCATCGACTCTTGAATTCGCGAAGCTGTTCGACGAAGCGGGGTTCCCGCCGGGTGTCATCAACGTCGTTACCGGTTTCGGGAAAGACGTCGGTGCCGCGCTGGTGGAGCATCCGCTGGTTGCAAAAATCACCTTTACCGGCGCGGACTCGACCGGGCGTTCGATCAACGAAACGGCAGCGCGTCAGCTCAAACATGTGGGACTGGAATTAGGCGGCAAATCGCCGAACATCATCTTTGCTGACGCGAACATCGAAGATGCTGTGAACGGTGCAATTTCGGGAATCTTTGCTGCGAGTGGTCAGACTTGTATTGCAGGATCGCGATTGCTTGTTCAGGACTCGGTATACGACGAAGTGGTGGACCGACTTGTTGCTATGGCACGGACAGCACGCATGGGAGATCCCATGTCGGATGACACTCAAGTCGGCCCGATCACTACACGCCCGCAATATCAGAAGGTTCTCGACTACATCGACATCGCAAAAAAAGAAGGCGCGAAGCTGTTGCTTGGCGGCAAGGTCGGCACTGCGCCCGAATGTGGCGAGGGGTGGTTCATCGAGCCCACGATTTTTGGGGATGTCGATAATTCAATGCGCATTGCACAAGAGGAGGTGTTTGGCCCGGTGCTGTCGATCGTTCGATTCAGCGATGAGCACGACGCAGTTCGCAAAGCGAACGACGTGCGCTTCGGCCTTGGCTCTGGCGTGTGGACTAGCGATATTGGCAAGGCGTTTCGCATGTCGGAAAAACTTAAGGCCGGCATGGTGTGGATTAACACCTATCGCGCCGTCAGCTTCATGTCGCCGTTCGGTGGCTACAAAGATTCGGGCATTGGCCGCGAGAACGGCGCGGCAGCAATCGAAGAATATTTGCAGACCAAAAGTGTCTGGGTCAACACAAGTGGCGCAACCGCAAATCCTTTCGTGATGCGATAGACAGGACGGTCATGTGGCCGCGTTACCATGGCCCGCATGCCAACCGCCTCCCCTCAAGTCACCATCTATCACAACCCCAATTGCGGCACCTCCCGCAACACTCTCGCCTTGATTCGAAACGCCGGCCTGGAACCAATGATCATCGAATACCTGGTCACACCCCCCGGTCGTGAAAAGCTGGTTTCGCTGCTCGACCAAATGCAGATGAAGCCCCGCGATCTACTTCGCCGAAAAGGAACGCCTTACGACGAACTCAAGTTAGGCGAAGAGCATTGGTCAGACGATGAGTTGATCGATCAGATGGTCGCGCATCCGATCCTGATGGAACGGCCCATCGTGCTGACGAGTCTCGGCACAAGGGTGTGCAGGCCGTCGGAGCTGGTGCTCGACATTCTTCCTGCGCCGCAGAAAGGCGCTTTTGCCAAGGAAGATGGCGAATTGGTCATCGACGAAAACGGTAAGCGCGTCGGTTAAAAAACGGTTCGAACAGAGCCTTGTAACGGCACCTTTCGAACAACATACGCGTGCGATACTTTCCCGAGTTGGGAGGCAGGTTTCCGCATGACTTTCGTTGTTCTGAATTGCCCGCAGTGCGCCGCACCGCTGCCGCGCGCCGCTTATTGGCGAACCGTCACTTGTACTTATTGCGGCACCACCGTGAGTCGCGGCGCGGAGACCGTACGACGCGCCGACTTTCGTGCTGCGTTCGATCGCACTCGCGCCTCGCTCGCCAACTCATCAAATGCGATATCCATATCGGGTGACCGCTACGCAATACACCATCTGATCGCTCGTGGCACGCACAGCGAGGTGTACCTTGCGCGCCGTGTTCATATGCATCCGAGCTGGGTGACTTTGAAACTTGCAGAGTCGAGTACCGGCAAAGATGCAGATGCCCTGCAACGTGAGGCCAACACGCTCGACGAATTGAATTCACTGCGCACCGCAGGCGCTGCGTATTTCACTCAGCGTATTCCCCAACTCGTGTCTTCGGGAGTGGCGCGCAACGTGAACTCGCAAGACCGTTTTGCTTTGGTGCTGCGACATCCTGTCGGGTTCTGGGGAAACTTGTTCGATGCTGCAGTTGCTGCGCCCACCGTTTCGGATCCGCGGCATGTCGTCTGGATCTGGCGGCGAGCGCTCGAAGTGCTGGCATGGGTTCACGACAACGGCTGGGCGCACGGCAAGCTGGACGCGCGCCATCTGTTGGTTCATCCGCAGAACCACGGCGTGCTCATCGTCGGCTGGGCGCACGCGAAGAAAGGTCGCGATCCTGCAATCGACTTGCAGCAACTCGCGTGGACCATGCGCCAGATTCTCGAAGGCGACCTCGCCTCGCAACGCGATGACGAGCCGCGTATTCCGGCAGGCGTGCCCGCACCGATTGCGAAGCTGGTGCAACTGGCAAGCGAGGATCTGAACTGGTGCAGGCGCACGGGTGCGCGCAAGCTGCACGAGGACATCGGTCGTGCCGCGATCGAAGCGTTCGGGCCGCCCAGGTTCGTACCTTTGGTCCTTCCCTGATCTTTCATAAAAGACGCTCTTACCCCCATCACACTAAACACAAAACCGGAGAACTGCATTCATGGGACACGGAAATTATTCGCACGCCGCGCATTCGGCGCTTCTGGCAGACCGCGCTTCGCAATCGGGCGGCGAGGTGTTCACGCAGCAGCGATGCCACCCGCTGATGAGCCCGCACGGGCTCAAGCTGCGCGAATCGCGTGACAGTACCGATCATCCAAAATCGTTGCCGGTGGTGTTTGCGCTGGACGTGACCGGATCGATGGGAGACATCCCACGCAGCCTCGCCTCGCAGGAGTTGCCGACATTCATGAAGCTGCTTGGCGACTGCAGCATTCAAGATGCGCAGCTCATGTTCATGGCCATCGGGGACGCGACATCGGACAACGCCCCGGTTCAGGTTGGACAGTTCGAATCGACCGCCGAGTTGATGGATCAATGGCTCACCTGGAGCTATCTTGAAGGTGGCGGAGGCGGCACCGGCAGCGAAAGCTACGAGCTCGCGTTCTACACACTCGCGCAACACACCGACAGCGACAGCTGGGGCAAGCGCAAGAAGCGCGGCTATCTGTTCATGACCGGCGACGAGCTGCCGTACCCCGCCGTGTCGCATCATCAGGTCGAGGCGATCTTCGGAGAGAAGCTCGACGAGGACGTCCCCATCGAAGAGGTGATTGCCGCTGCCTCCGAGATGTACCACCTGTTCTTCCTGATCCCCGATCTGAGCCGGCGTGCGAACTGCGAGAAACGCTGGCGCCAACTGCTCGGAGATAACGTGATCTGCATGGAGTCGCCCGACGACGCCTGCGCGGTGGCAGCAGCCATCGTGGCAGTGACCGAAGGCGTGCTGCCGGATCTGGGTGCGGTATCGCGCACGCTTGGCGGCGCGGGCGTTCCCGCCGATCGCACGAGCGCGGTGTTGCGTTGCATCGAGCCGTACCTGGTGTCGCTCGATCCGAACGCACCCCGAGTTCACGCATCGAAGGCGGGAAGCGCATCGCGTCCGTCTTGGTGGAAACGAATCTTCGACTGATAGCGCATCCTTTCCGACGCGAGACATGATCGATTTCCGCAAATCGGGTCGAGGCCAACGGCTCGCTTCGTTGACAGGGCTTGCATTCGGCGACTGCGGCAAAGGCCTCTTCACCGATTTTCTTTGTCGCGAGTGGGATGCAAAGGCGGTCGTGAGATTCAACGGTGGCGCGCAGGCCGGCCACAACGTGGTGCTCGATGACGGATCGCATCACACCTTCTCGCAGTTCTGCGCGGGCATGCTTCAGCCCGATGTGATCGGCGTTCTGGCGAGTCCGGTCATCGTTCACCCGACCGCCCTGCTGGTCGAGCGCGACGCGCTGCAGGTGCTTGTGAGCGACGATCCTCTTGCACGACTTCTGATCGACGAACGGTGTCTGGTGAACACGCCGTTTCATCAGGCTGCCGGTCGATTGAGGGAACTGAGTCGCGGAGCTGCGGCGCATGGCACTTGCGGTGTCGGAGTCGGCGAGACGGTGCGCCATTCAATCGAATCGCCAAGCGAGGTGCTTCGGTATGGCGATCTCGCACACGCTGAACTCGCGCTCGGGAAGCTCGAAGTTATTCGGGGAAGCTTGTTGCGCGAAGTTCAAGAATCCTTCGAATCAAGTGAATCGTGCGAATCAACCGAAGCTTGGAGGCAGGAGATGCAGTTGCTTGCCGATGATCGCGTGTCCGCGCGTTGGCTCGATCTTGTTGCGTCGCTGATTCGCATTTGCCCGCCGCGAACGACTGCCGATATCGGCGTGCGACTGTCACGATGCGCAGCGGTGGTTTTCGAGGGCGCTCAAGGAATTCTTCTGGACGAGTGGAAGGGATTTCATCCGCACACCACATGGAGCAGCGTCGCGCCGAACGCCGCAAGCGCAGTCGCGCACGAGTTGGGTCTGATTGCAGCAAGCGGCTCGGCGCGTGAGATGTCGCACTTCGGAATACTCCGCTCGTATTTGACTCGCCACGGCGCAGGCCCGCTACCCACGCACGACCCAGCGCTCGATGCGCTGGCCGAGCCGCACAACACCGGCGACGGATGGCAAGGCGCGTTCAGGCGCGGCCATCCGGATGCCGTGCTTCTTCGATATGCGGTGGATGCCAGCGGACCGTTGGACGGCATCTTCCTGAGTCATCTGGACGTCTTCGAGAAACCTGCTGTTCGGCTTCGGTGGAATGTGGGATATGAGGATTCGTCGGGACTTAAGGAGCGAGACAAGTTCGACAGGCTCATGACCAGCGAGGTGCGTGATCTGGAGTATCAGCAAGGCTTGACCGAATTGCTGTCTCGCGTGTCGCCGGTTTATTCGGGTGACGCGGTGAGTTCCAGCGAAGATTTGATTCAGCGAATCGAGGCCGTGGCGCGATGTCCGGTTGTGTATGGGAGCTTTGGGCCAAGTGCATCTAAGGTTCGGGCGATTTAGAAGCCCCAATCGCTTCCGATACGATGCGGCCCATGCATTGGATTCAAGCTCTTGTCGCGCGTAGAAATGTCCTGACGGAAACCGTCACGAGCCACCCCGGGTCGGTTGTTCGGCTGCTTCCACAGGTGTACGGCCTTGTCCCGCTCACGGACGATTTCTCAGCGAGTCTTAGCGCAACCGACCTGCCTCTGCATGATCCCTTACCAATGCCTGCCGAAGAGATTCCTCCCGGCGTATGTGCCTACGCGGCACGACTCTCGATGCAAGGGCCGGTCGCGTTCATCGCCACATACATATTTGGCGGTACTGGAGGGCAGGACGCTGTGGTTTGGGATCGCGGAGAAATAGTTGCCACCTTCCACGAAGATGAGGACTCGATGTCGGCGTGGCCAGACTCCTCCATTAGCAGAGCGTTGCGGTACATGGGAGTGGTCGCGCAGCCTAGCGAAGACGAGTTCGACGCGCTGGGACTGGGCACGCATAGGAGTACTGAGGATTGGGCAAAAGGTAGTGAAGAGATTTTTCGAGAGCCATTGCTCGGCAAGTCTAGGGAAAGCGTGCTGCCTGTGGTCGAGCACAAGCCGTGGTGGAAGATTTGGTAGGTCATGAAAAAACGCTTTCTTGCTGACGTCTTAAAGAACGTCAACAACCGCGCCATCCTGGAGCGATGGGATCATCTGGCGCTACCTGACGGGTGGCTGGTCGCTGGATGCCTTTTTCAGACGGTGTGGAACATTCAGTCGAACAAATCCCCTGAAGCTGCAATCAAGGACTACGACCTTTTTTACTTCGATCCCGTCAACACCAGTGAGACATCCGAACAAGAAGTTCAAGCTCGAACGGAACACACATTTCGCAATCTTGGAATCCGCATAGAAGTGACCAACCAGGCTCGGGTGCACCTTTGGTATGAGAAGTATTTCGGTAAACCATACGATCAACTGCGCAGCGCCAAGGAAGGGATCGATCGTTTCCTGGTTCCAGCGACCTGCGTCGGCATCCGGCCCGGTGAGATCTATGCACCGCATGGCTTGCAACTGATCTACGACGGCGTACTGGCATTGAATCCGATGACGCCGCATCAAGAACTTTTCGATCGCAAAGCGGCCTCTTACCGTGAGCGTTGGCCGTGGCTCAGGGTTGCAGCCTGAGCGCTACATCAATCACGGTAACTCGACAACAGTCCCTCGTCCCAATTTTTCCGCCGCCTGCAATGCATGCGCCGCGAATCCAATGTCGCCAATCGCCATGCCCTGAAGCAAGGCAACGATGCGGTCATCGGGCGTAAGGCGGCCAGATACTTTGTCTGCAACGACGTCACAGGCAAGTGCATCGATACGTGCTCGGAACGAGTTGATGTTCAGATGCCCCTGCTTGATCCACGCGCCGCCATCGCCGGCTTCGGACGCGTAGTCGGGGTCGTCCACCACGAAGCGATCGGCGTTGCGCAAAACGTCATATTCGACCTCGTGATGACCGCCCATGGAACACAGGACGGCACCTGCGCCAAGCTCGCCGGCCAGCACCAGTGGCGATCTGGATTCGGTCAGCGTGATGATCAGATCTGCGCCCTCCGTCATCCGCTTTCTGGATGGCTCGGCGATGACGCACGCGCCGGTGCGAGTGGCCATTTCCGAAGAAAATTCGTTCATGCTTTCGGCCCTTCGCGAGTTGATGCGAAGCTCTTTCACTGGCAATGCCAATACCAGCATCGGCACGATTTCGCGGGCAATGGCGCCCGCGCCAAACATCGAGACAACCAGTGGACCGGGACGCACCAATTTTTCTGCGACCGCAACTCCGAAGGCGGCTGTGCGAATTCGGCTGAGCCAGTTTTCTGGAACGAGGCCCGACAGAGCGGCACCACCTTTATCGAAAATGGCGCAGTAATTCGACGGTCGGCTGCCGTCGGCGTTGCGTCCTATGAGCCTGATGCCTGAGGCCTGCAGATGTCCAAGCGCAGCACCTTTGAATTTGAATATCGATCCGCCCGCCGACGACGCATCGAGCGACATTGCTGCTGGCGAAGACAAAGCCACACCACCGGCAGATTGGCTTCGCAAGGTTTCGCGCGCGATGCGCAGCGCCACCTCTGTGTCGATAGTGCTCTTGACGTCATCGTCGGAAAGTATGCGAAGGCTGGGCATGGGCTCAGTTCTATCGACTGACGATGCAGGTGCAAAGGCACCCGCCTAACGGGGCCTGATGCACCGTGTTTGCAGAGATGAAAGATCTCGTATCTCCAAGAATCGATCCGACAACTCCGCTCACTGCCGCACGCACATGTTTGTCCATGTCGATATGACTGCTCTTGATGGTGGTGCGGCGACCGCGCACGCGACCGTCGGGCATGACGCCTGCTTTGACCATGGTCGCCAAGACTCGATCCGGACTGACCACTTCTCCGCCTTCACCTATCTCGCAACCGGCATCGCGGTACATCTGCCGCAGGCCCGCTGCGTCGAGAAGGTCGCGCATAGCGCCTGTGTGCACGAAAAGATTTCCCGACGCGCCCTCCTTGTTCGCGAGCAGCAGCACTTCGATGAAATCGACCTCGTTGCCCGAAAACACCATCGCCCGGTTGGCGTGAAGCGAATGGTCGGTATCGAACGCTGAAGGCTTGATTTTGTCGCGGTCGACTTCTCCGAGCGCGACACCGGCACCGAGAGCACCGACTGCTTTCGAATAAGCAGAAGTAATGCGTTTGTTCACCGCCTGGCGTGCGGTTGCGGGCACGCGGCTCATGACCGGCGTCTTCACGATGACGACCGACACATCGCGCTGCGAGACACCCGCATCTGCCATGGCAGCAAGTACCGTTTCAGTGACGATGTCGGCCTGCGCGAGTGTTCCGATTTCGTCGCCTGTCAGCGGCCGGCTGCGAGCGCAACCGAATACAAGCGCGCGTTCGATTGTTGGCTCGGCGTCGTCTTCCACATCGACGAAGAGTTGACCGAAGGGAGTCATCGCACCCTCGCATCCCGACGAAAAAAGAAACGTCGATTTATCCAGCAGAGCATGGCCGCCGAACTGCTCGATGGCGATGGTCGCGCTCTGCAATCCGTAGCTGCGAGAGAAGTCGTTGACGTCGGAATTGCCATCCGTTTTCACGAGCAATGCAAGGCGACGAATCTTCAACGGATCGAATCGCGCGAGGGTCGCAATGAGATCGCTGGTGTCCCCGGGATGCGCCGTGTCGTAGGAAATTACATGAGCAGTCATGCTGGGATTCTGCCTTGCATCGTGACTTTATTCAGGCTGGATGTTTGCCTGTTTCGCGGCGATTGCAAGTCGGTCCACATCTGTGCGGATCAGCTTCATCATGTCGGTCGAATTCAGGACGAAGGGCTCCAGACCTGCCGCTGCCATGCGTGCCTTCATGTCGGGTTCTGCAAACGTCTTTGCGACAGCCATGATGTCGGCTTCGAGCTTCTGCTGTACGGCAACCGGCGTGCCCTTGGGCGCCATGAATCCGTAGTAGTTATCGAGAGAAAAATTGCGCAGTTCCGGAATGCCGGCTTCCTTGGCGGTCGGCACGTCGGGTAGGGTCGGGCTTCGTTGCGAAGACATCACGGCGATGGCTTTCAGGGTCCCTGCCTTGACGAATGGACTCAGCGACGTGACGCTCGCCATGACAATGTTGATCTGACCGCCCAACGCGTCGACTACGGCAGGCGCGCATCCCTTGTAGGGAATGTTTTGCGCGTCCAGATTCAATGCGTGTTTGTACATTTCCATCGCGAACTGCTGCGGACTCGCCATGTTGCAAGCCGAGTACTGATATTTGCCTGGCGATGCTTTCAGCATCTCGGTAAATTCTTTCAGAGTCGATGCCTTGACCGAAGGATTGACCGCGAGCATGGTCGCTGTGGAAGTCACCAGTCCCAGCGGAGCGAAGTCCTTGGTGTAGTCGTAGTTCAGGTTGTGAAGCAGCACGTGGTTGATCACGTGCGTATTCGTCGCGAGCAGCAGTGTGTACCCGTCAGCCGGCGCGCGGAACACGGCGTCCGCACCGATCGATCCACCGCCGCCAATGCGGTTTTCGACAACCACGGGCTGCTTCCAGATCAGCGCCAACTTCTCTGCAAAAAGTCGCGCAGTCGCATCGGCCGCGCCGCCTGCCGTGAACGTGGCGATGATTTTCACAGGACGAGTCGGGAAGTCCTGCGCCTGGACGGGAGTGGCTGCCAGAACACACGCCAGTGCCGCGAACGGAACGAACGCTTCGACGAATTTTTTGATCTGCATGTCGGAACTCCGGTGAAGGTTTAAAAATTTAGAAAAAGGAAAGAGAAGAAAACAGAGAGAAAGATGAATGGCCAGGAATCAGTTTTTTGCGAGATCGAGCGACGGCCCGTAGAACAGCTCTTCGGCATCGACAAGGCGCGGTGAAATCCCTTGTTCGTGGTGATAGCGCGTGAAGGTGTCTATGACATGCCGATTGGCAGCGAGCCCGTAGCTCCAGTAGTCTTCGCCCATCAACGCTTTTGTCGCTTCGAGTTCGGCCACGCTCCAGGGCAAGGTCACGGCAAGATGGCCGACCTGTTTCAGGTCTTCGGTAGCGAGTCGTTTGGCTTCTATGAAAGCCTTGAAAATGCTCACCGGAAGCCACGGATGTTTGTCCACCAGCGTCTTGCGAATACCCACAACATGCATCGTCGGAAAAATGCGTGTCTTTGCAAAATACGATTGTTCGGCGCTTCGGTAATCGGCAAAAAGCCGCCTCACTTTGCCGCTACCGTTCAGAAAGCACGAAGGCGCTTTTGCTCCGAACACCGCATCGAGATCACCACTGTCCAGCTGCTGCGACAACGTGAAGTCGTCGGAGATTTGCTCCACTTCGATGCCCGCCGGCAAATTGATCGGCGAACGTTCACGGCGACCTGGTTGCTCCAGCCCGCCGCGCCGCCATTTGATGTCATGAGGGCGCACGCCATATTCATCTAGCAGCATTCCCCGAATCCACACGTTTGCCGTGATCTGATATTCGGGAATTCCAACCTTTTTGCCCTTCAGATCGGCCGGCGTTTCAATTCCGCGATCCGTTCGAACGTAGATGCCTGAATGTCTAAAGGCACGCGACAAAAAGGCCGGCACCGCGACATAGTCGGCGGTGCCTTTGGCGATGTTGAGCGTGTGGCTGCTGAGCGACATCTCGCAGATGTCGAACTCCTGACCACGAAACGCGCGATGGAAGATTTCTTCCGGTTCCAGTGCCAGCGGAATCAGGCTGCAACCTTCGGCCTGAACGCGACCGTCAAAAATTGCCCGGGTCCTGTCGTAGTTGCAACAGCCCAGGCTCAGCTCCAATGTGTTTTGCATCACATTGCAAATGCAAGTCGCGTGCCATAGAAGCGAACGCCATTCGGTGATGTAACGAGGAGGTCGCTGGCACGACTTATGCTGCCTAAGCCATACAAACATTTATCGAGTCTGAACACGTGAACGGCACTTTCAAATCTTCCCTCTTCAACGCTTTTGCTGCCTACGCCCTTTTGCTGGGAACCTCTCAGGTTCAAGCTCAAGCGCAGACATACCCGAGTAAGCCCGTCGAGATGATCGTGAACGTATCTGCTGGCGGCTCGGTAGATGCCATCGCCCGAATCCTCGCGGCGGAACTCAGCACGCGACTCGGGCAACCGTTCGTTGTCGACAACAAGGCTGGTGCCGAGGGCAACATCGCTGCCATGTACGTCAAGCGCGCCAAGCCCGATGGCTACACCTTGTTCGTGACCAGCAGCAGCACCATGAACATCAACGTGCTGCGCTTCAAGAACCTAGGGTTCGATCCGCAAAAGGATTTCGTGCCTATCGTGCAGACGGCTAACGTCAATTTCGCACTGCTTGTGCAACCCAGTCTGCACGTGAGCACGCTGGCCGAATTCATCCAGTTGGCCAAGAGCAAACCTGGCCAGCTGAATTACGGATCGTTCGGAGCGGCCGGCCAGCTCGTCACGGAGATCTTCAACCAGGCAGCCGGCATCGAAGCTCACAATATTCCCTACAAGGGCATGGCACCTGCAATCAACGACCTGGTCGGCGGTCAACTCGATTACATGTTCGACTCAGGAACTGGTGTGCCGCAGGTAAAGGCCGGCAAGCTCGTCGCTTTGGCGGTAGTCGGCCCGCGTCGCCTCAAGGCATTGCCGGATGTTGATGTTTTGCCGCACCTTGGCATTAAAGGTGCCGAAGCGGCAGTGGCATGGCACGGAATTTTTGCGCCGGCTGGCACACCGCCTGCCGTGGTCCAAAAGCTCAACGAGCAAGTGCGCGAGATCATGCAAATGCCCAGTGTGCGCGAACGGATCGAAGCGCTTGGTGTCGAGCCGGTCAGCGGCACCCCAGAAGAGCTGGCGAAGCGTCTGGGAGTGGAAATTCAGGCGTTTGCGCCGTTGGTCAAGAAGCTCAATTTGACTGCGGAGTGAGACTGCCGAGCGCCTCGGCTTCGGGGTGCCTGTGTCTCGTGCTCGCGGCGTGCTGGTTCATGCACTTTCCGAGACATGGTGCGGCTGGCGGGGATCGAACCCACGACCCTTGGCTTCGGAGGCCAATACTCTATCCACTGAGCTACAGCCGCACTTGATTGAACGTCGATGACCTCGGGTGTCATCGACCGGACGGATTTTCGCACACGCGGACACCGTAATATTCGAAAGCGGCGCACGAACTCGGGTTGCGCTCGATTTTCTTGAAGGATACGGTTTCATGCATCAGGTTCAGATTCGCCAGCACATCGTCGATCGCGTCATGGCGCGTCGCGGCAAACTGCACTGGTTCGACTCGCTCGATCCCAGGCGCACCGCGCTGGTGGTGGTCGACATGCAAAGCACCTTCTGCGAGCCCGGTTCTCCGGCGGAAGTCGCTCCGTCTCGCGACATCGTTCCGGCAATCAACGCGCTGACGAAACGTCTTCGCGAAATGAAGGTGCCCGTGTTCTGGGTGCTGCATGCGAACACGCACCTGGGTGACAAGAGCGATTGGGAACTCTTCTTCGACAACGTGGTTACCGACAAGGTGCGCAGCCGCACCATCGAAAGCCTGGCGCCCGGCAAACAAACCGTCTGGCACGATCTGTACACCTCGCCCGAGGACGTGACCGTGTTCAAGAACCGCTACAGCGCGCTCATCAGTGGGGCCTCGTCGCTGGAACCACTTCTGCGCAATTTCGGGATCGACACCATCCTGATTGCCGGCACCAAGACCAATATCTGCTGCGAATCGACCGGCCGCGACGCCATGATGCTCGGTTTCAAGACGGTGATGTTGACCGACTGCTGCGCAGCACTGTCTGACGACGAACATCTGGCCACGCTCGAGACCTTCATCCAGCAATTCGGCGACGTGATGTCGTCCGCCGAAGCGGTCGAGCGACTTAAAAGCTAAACGAAAGTGTTCATTCGGCGGCAAATTCGGTTTGCCGGTTTCGCAACACAGTGCAAATGGGCTGTTGCCTGCAAGATAAGCGCAAAAGCCCCGGGTGATACACTCTGATCTCGCGTGTTTGCGACTTTTCAGCGCTCTGCGGCATCCGCCAGAGACCTATCCTTCAGCAGCAGGATCAGGCGACAAGCCCACCAAACCCGCACGTTGCGCCATCGATTGGCGCCCCATTTTTACAGTATCTCCGGATGCCGCTGCTGCGACGTTCGTGCGGCTTACTGTGTTCCGTGTTCCCAGAAAGTGTTTTGCCCATGGCCAAAGAAGAACTGATCGAGATGAGTGGCGTTGTGAATGAAGTGTTGCCCGACTCGCGTTTCCGCGTGACGCTCGAAAACGGGCATCAGCTCGTTGCGTACACCGCCGGAAAAATGCGCAAGCATCACATCCGCATTCTTGCGGGCGATCGTGTCTCGCTCGAACTGTCTCCCTACGACCTGACCAAGGGTCGCATCAATTTCCGTCACATCGAAGGCCGTGGTCCCGCACCACAGCGCCGTCCGCCCAATCGCTAATCAGCCAAGGGCGTCCGGCTGCGTCGTGCAGCCAGACAATTTCCGGCGAGCCATCTGTCATGGCTTGCCGAGAGCGACAACATCGCTGTTGTCCTTCAGATCAACTCCCGTCATTTGCAGTCGAATCGATTGCTGCACCAGCCAGTGCAGCTTGACGACGGCTTCGTCGTAGCCGAGGCCCTGCGGGCGCACGTTCGATATGCAGTTGCGACCGCTATCGGCCTGCCCCTTGCGCGGCGCAAACGTCACGTAGATTCCAAGACTGTCCGGCGAGCTCAATCCGGGGCGCTCTCCGATCATCACGATCACCAGTTTCGCGCGAAGTGCATTTGCCACATCGTCGCCGAGCGCAACGCGTGACTGAGTCGCAACGACGATCGGCACGCAAGACCAATCCGTTTTGAACATCACCCGAAATCGATCGAGCAGTTCGATCGCATGTCGTTCTACGGCGATGGCAGAAAGCCCGTCTGCAAGCACAACGGCGACGTCCACTGCCTTGGTTGCATCGACCATTTCCCGCAGCGGCGCGACGTACTTTTCGTCGAGTTCGCGTCCTAAATCGGGACGAAGCAAATAGCTCGCGCGATCTGCCGCTTTGCTTGCGACACTCGTTGCGAGGTAGTCTTCTTCGTGAAGCTGCGAGATCAACTTGTCGGCGTCGAGCGGCGCATGCACCGCGTCTTTCGCTCTTGCGTGCGCCAGGCTGAAGCGCAGCACTTCTGCAGTCGGCATGCTCACTCCTATCCGACCCAGCCCGATGCGCGCCGAGGTGTGCGCGCGCAGCGGATTCCACACATCCACCTGATTCTTATCCTCGCTCACGAGCTTCTCCGGTGTGAAAGCAATGGATGGTTCGCTCCGACTTCAAGAATCTTTCCGCTTGTATTCGTGATGGCCATTTTTTGCAGCCAGACTTCGAATTCGGGGGCGCGTTTCAAGCCGAGTACCTCGCGCAAATACAGCGCGTCGTGAAACGAGGTGCTCTGGTAGTTCAGCATGATGTCGTCCGCACCCGGCACACCCATCACGAAGTTCACGCCTGCCGCCCCGAGCATCGTGAGCAAAGTGTCCATGTCGTCCTGATCGGCATCGGCATGATTCGTGTAGCAGATGTCGCATCCCATTGGTACGCCGAGCAGCTTGCCGCAGAAGTGATCTTCCAGACCGGCGCGAATGATCTGCTTTCCGTTGAACAGATACTCCGGCCCGATGAATCCGACGACAGAATTGGTGAGCAAAGGCTCGAGCTCGCGCGCGACCGCATATGCCCGCGCCTCGCATGTTTGTTGATCGACGCCGTGATAACCGTTCGCCGACAGCGCGCTACCCTGCCCGGTCTCCAGATACATCACGTTGTCGCCGATGGTTCCTCGCTTGAGCGATCGAGCAGCATCCTTCGCCTCGCGCAACAACGCCAGCGTGACGCCGAACCCTCTATTCGTAATTTCGGTACCCGCTATCGACTGAAACACCATATCGATAGGCACACCTTCTTCGATCGCCTTGATCTGCGTGGTCACATGCGTCAGCACACAGCTCTGCATCGGAATCTCGAACTCGCTTCGAACTTCGTCGAGCATGTGCCACAACTTCTTCAACGCGTTGAGCGAATCGCTTGCGGGGTTGATTCCAACCACTGCATCGCCTGCGCCCAGAAGTAATCCATCGAGCATGCTGGCTGCAATGCCGCGCAAATCGTCAGTCGGATGATTCGGCTGCAGTCGCACCGACATGTGGCCCGCCAACCCGATGGTGTTGCGAAATTTCGTGACGACGCTGCATTTGCGGGCCGCGAGAACCAGGTCCTGATTGCGCATGAGCTTGCTCACAGCAGCAGCCATTTCGGGAGTGATGCCACGCGAAGCGGCGGTCAGGTGCTCGTTCGGTGTGCGATCGTCCAACAACCATTCGCGGAACTCCCCGACAGTGAGATGCGAGACGGGTTCGAACGCGCGCGCATCATGCGTGTCGACGATGAGCCGGGTGACTTCGTCGTCTTCATACGGAATGACCGCGTCCTCGAGAAAGCGCTTGAGCGGTACATCGGCAAGTGCCAGTCGCGCCGCGATTCGCTCTTCGTCGGTGTGAGCCGCGAGCCCAGCGAGTTCGTCGCCCGAGCGCGAGGGACTCGCTTTTGCGAGAAGCGCCTTCAGGTCGGCGAATTCGTATCCGAGAGACTGGAACGTCGCGTGATAGCTCATGGAGCCATCGTAGCGGTCAAGTCGCGTTCGACGCTACCTTGTCACCGACCGTTTCCGTCAGGCCCAAACCGGCCAGATATACGTCGAGGGTCCGTTTACCGACGGCCACCAGATCGAACGCCTTGGGGTCGAGCAACCAGTTCTGGATCAGCCCGTCGACCATGGCGTGCAGACCGTGAGCGGCCGCCAGTGCGGGGATGGGTAAGGACACACCTCGGAGCTTGGCCGCTACACGCAAGCGATCTCGCACGTCGACGATGCATTCGTCGCGGCACGAGATATGGCGCTCCTGGACTGCGCGCATCTCGTCAACGTACTCGACCTTTTGTGTGGCGACCTCGAAAACCCGACGGGTTTTCACATCTGTGGCCACCAGCTTCAGCGCGTAAGCCATCGATTTTCGGATGATGGAAATCGGATCGGCGTCGCCCTCTTCCATCGCCTTTGCTTCTGCCTCTTCGAACGGCAAAATAGCGCGATCCATCATGGCGTTGTAAAGATCGGCTTTGTCGTCGAAGTGCCAGTAGATGGCGCCGCGCGTTGCGCCCGCATGCAGGGCGATGTCATTGAGCGAGGTGCGTGAAACGCCCTGCTTTTGAAACAGCAACTCTGCGGAATCGAGCAGGCGGTTTCTCGTGGCGAGGGCTTCTTCCTTAGTGCGGCGAACCAATTTATGTCTCCAAAATGTCTTGGAGCGAATATACATTCACAAATGTATGTAAACTACCCAGCTTACAAAATTAGCACACAGCCCGTGCCGACATTCCACATGTAGGCCTGCCAATTGCTTGTTGTTCTTGGCTTTTCACAGAAAACCCGTTTTTCAAATCCTGAAGGAATCGCATGCCTGCCTTGCGTCAAATCAATCGTCTTATGCCCAAAGCTCCCGCCGGTCTGAGTGTTCTCCCAATCGCCCTTGCAGCGGCGCTTCTCATCTCGGCATGCGGCAAATCCGATGCACCGGCTGCGGCTGGCGGCGGCGCTCCTCCCCCGGCTGAAGTCGGCGTGGTAACGGCAGCTCCCGGCGATGTCGGCCTGATCACCGAACTGCCCGGCCGCCTGGAAGCATCTCGCGTGGCACAGGTTCGTGCACGTGCCGCCGGCATCCTTCAGCAGCGTCTGTTCCGCGAAGGCAGCGACGTGAAAGCGGGCCAGCCCCTGTTCACCATCGATTCCGCACCGTATCGCGCATCGCTGCAAAGCGCGCAGGCCGGCCTTGCCAAGGCAGAGGCGAATCTGGCATCGACCACGGCGCAGGCCGAGCGTTACAAGCCCTTGGTCGAAGCCAATGCGGTGAGCAAGCAGGAATATGCCAACGCGGTGGCAGCGCAAAAGCAGGCTGAAGCAGATATCGCGACCGGCAAGGCCGCAGTCGATACGGCTCGAATCAACCTCGGATACGCATCGGTCACATCGCCGATCTCGGGTCGTATCGGCCGCGCACTCGTTACCGAAGGCGCACTGGTGGGCCAAGGCGAAGCGACCCAGCTCGCAGTCGTGCAGCAGATCGATCCGATGTATGTGAACTTCACGCAATCGGCATCGGATGTGCTGAAACTTCGTCGCGCCATGGAAGCGGGCCAGTTCAAGCGCGCTTCCGGCTCGCAAGCGGCAAGCGTTCGCGTGGTGCTCGAAGACGGCACCGAATACGCCATACCCGGCAAGCTGTTGTTCTCCGATCTGACGGTCGACTCCACCACCGGACAGATCACCCTGCGTGCCGAAGTCCCCAACCCCAATGGCTTGCTGCTGCCGGGTCTGTACGTCCGCGTTCGACTAGAACAGGCTCAAGCCACCAACGCCATCCTGGTGCCCCAGCAGGCAGTCACACGCACCGCCCAAGGCGACAGCGTGATGATCGTCGACGCCGAAGGCAAGGTCTCGCCCCGCAAGATCAAGATCGGTTCTGCCAAGGGCACGAACTGGGTGGTGCTCGACGGGGTGAAGGCTGGCGAACAGGTGATGGTCGACGGCTTCCAGAAGCTGCGCGGCAACGCACCGGTCAAGGCCGTGCCGTGGTCGCCACCAGGCGCAGCCCCGGCTTCGGGCGCTTCTGCTCCCGCAGGCTCCGCCTCCGCTCCTGCATCTGCATCGAGTTCTGCTGCTTCGGCCGCCAACAAGTAAGGAGCGCGGCACATGGCCAAGTTTTTTATCGATCGCCCGATTTTTGCGTGGGTGATCTCCCTGTTCATTCTGGTGATGGGCGGAGTCGCCATCACCCAGCTGCCTATCGCGCAGTATCCGAAAGTCGCACCGCCCGCGATCGTGATCAACACCGCCTATCCAGGCGCGTCTGCGAAGACGCTGGAGGACAGCGTGTTGAGCGTGATCGAGCGCGAAATGAACGGCGCACCCGGATTGCTGTACATGGAATCGGTGGCTCAGGCCGACGGTTCGGGCTCGATCACCTTGAGTTTCGAGAACGGCACCAACCCCGAGCTCGCTCAGGTCGACGTGCAGAACCGACTCTCGCGCGCCACGCCGCGTCTTCCTTCTGCGGTGACGCAACAGGGCGTTCGCGTCGACAAATCGAACTCGAACTTCCTGCTGTTCACGATGATTTCATCGGAGAACCCCGAGTACGACCCGATTGCGCTGGGTGACTACACGTCGCGAAACATCCTTCCCGAACTGCAGCGCCTTCCCGGCATCGGCCAGGCCCAGCTCTTCGGTACCGAACGTGCAATGCGCATCTGGCTGAACCCGGACAAGATGTCGGGCCTGAACGTGTCCGCATCGGACGTTCGTGCAGCCATCACCGCGCAGAACGCGCAGGTGTCCTCCGGCGCAATCGGCGATCTGCCCAATGTGACCGGGCAGAGCATTGCCGCGACCGTGGTCGTGACCGGTCAGCTGTCGTCGATCGAGCAGTTCGGCAACATCGTGATTCGCGCGAATACCGATGGATCGACGGTTCGCATGAAGGACATCGCTCGCATCGAATTCGGCGGTCAGGCGTACGCCACTTCGGCTCGTCTCAACGGCAAGCAGGCGGTGGGTATCGGCGTTCAGCTGTCGCCCTCGGGCAACGCACTCGCGGCCGCAAAAGCGGTTCGCGCCAAGATGCAAGAGTTGGCCAAATACTTCCCGAGCGGCGTCAACTTCAGCATTCCTTACGACAGCTCGGGCTTCGTGAGCATCTCCATCAAACAGGTGACCGAGACTTTGGTCGAAGCTGTGGTGCTGGTGTTCCTGGTGATGTTCCTGTTCCTGCAGAACATCCGCTACACGATCATTCCTACCATCGTCGTGCCTGTCGCGCTGATGGGAACTTTCGGCGCGCTCTTCGCGCTGGGCTTCTCGATCAACGTGCTCACCATGTTCGGCATGGTGCTGGTGATCGGTATCGTCGTGGACGATGCGATCGTGGTGGTGGAGAACGTCGAGCGGATCATGAGCGAAGAAGGTTTGTCTCCGCTCGACGCTACCAAGAAGGCAATGAGCCAGATCTCCGGCGCCATCGTCGGCGTGACCGTGGTGCTGATCTCGGTGTTCGTGCCGCTCGCGTTTTTCTCGGGTTCGGTCGGCAACATCTATCGTCAGTTCTCGGCCGTGATGGTCGCGTCGATCGCATTCTCAGCGTTCCTCGCGCTGTCGCTCACGCCCGCACTCTGCGCGACGCTGCTCAAGCCGGTGGAAGCTGGACATCATCACGAGAAAAAGGGCTTCTTCGGCTGGTTCAATCGCGGCTTCTCGAAGACCGCCAAGGGCTACGAAAGCTTCGTCGCACGCCTGCTGCGCCGAGCCGGCCGTTACCTGATCATCTACGTGGCGATCATCGTGGCTGCCGGTCTGATGTACACCCGCCTGCCCACCTCGTTCCTGCCGAACGAAGACCAGGGCACCATGCTGGTGAACATTCAATTGCCGCCTGGCGCAACCCAGGACCGTACTCTCGCGGTCATTCAGCGAGTCGAGAATTACATGCTCAAGCAGCCTGAAGTGCAGAGCATGGTCGGCGTGTTGGGCTTCAGCTTCTCGGGTCAGGGACAGAACGCCGGTCTGGCATTCGTAACGCTCAAGGACTGGTCGGAACGCGGCGGCAAGGAGCATTCGGCAGAAGCGATTGCAGGGCGCGCCTTCGGAGCGCTCATGGGAATTCGCGATGCGTTTATTTACCCACTCAGCCCGCCGCCGATTCCTGAACTCGGTACCGCTTCCGGCGTGACATTCCGTTTGCAGGATCGCTCGGGTGCGGGTCGCGATGCATTGATCGCAGCGCGCAACCAGCTGCTCGGCATGGCCGCACAAAGCAAGATCCTCACGCAGGTTCGTCCTGACGGTCTGGAAGACGCGCCACAGCTGCAGATCGACATCGATCGCGAAAAAGCCAGCGCTCTTGGCGTGAACTTCGATTCGATCAACGCGACCATCTCGACCTTCCTCGGATCGGCCTATGTGAACGACTTCCCGAATGCGGGTCGCCTGCAACGTGTGGTCGTGCAAGCGGATGCGCCGGCGCGTATGCAACCGGAAGACATTCTGAAGCTCAACGCGAACAACACATCCGGCAAGGCAGTTCCGCTGTCGGCGTTCGCAACGACCAAGTGGATCACCGGCGCCATGCAAACGGTTCGCTACAACGGCTACCCCGCCATGCGTATCAGCGCTGGCGCAGCGCCAGGCTACAGCACCGGCGCTGCAATGACCGAAATGGAAACACTGGCAGCCAAACTGCCGGCTGGCTTCGGCTACGAATGGACCGGTCAGTCACGCGAAGAAAAACTAGCGGGATCGCAATCGATCATCCTCTACAGCTTCGCGATTCTTGCGGTGTTCCTGTGTCTTGCAGCGCTGTACGAGAGCTGGTCGATTCCGCTGTCGGTGATTCTGGTGGTGCCGCTCGGCGTGCTGGGTGTGCTGGGCGCGACGCTGCTTCGAAGCTATTCGAACGACGTCTACTTCCAGGTGGGCCTGATCACCATCATCGGGCTCTCCGCGAAGAACGCGATTTTGATTATCGAGTTCGCGAAAGATCTGCAGTCGCAGGGCAAGAGCGTGGTCGAAGCGGCACTGGCTGCAGCGCATCTGCGCTTCCGCCCGATCGTGATGACATCGCTCGCGTTCATGCTCGGCGTGTTGCCGCTGGCGATTGCATCGGGCGCAAGCTCGGCAAGCCAGCGTGCCATCGGTACCGGCGTGATCGGCGGCATGTTGACCGGCACCGCGCTTGCAGTGTTCTTCGTGCCGATCTTCTTCGTGGTGGTTCGTGGCTTCTTCAAGGGCAGCAAGCGCCAACAGGCGCTGAATGCAGAACACGCCAAAAACGCGGGCGTAGGTGAGTCCGGCAACACAAGTGCTGGAGGTAGTGCACATGAATAAATATCAAATGAACTCGAAGGCTCGATTGGTCGCGTTGGCAGCAGCTGCATTCCTCGCAGGCTGCTCGATGATCCCGACCTACGAACGCCCGGCTGCGCCGGTCGCGGCGACGTTCCCGAGCGGCTCCACCATCGCTGGCACCGCACCGGCGGTCAATGTGCCGTGGAGGCAGTTCTTCACCGACGTTCGTCTGCAGCAGCTGATCGAGCTGTCGCTTGCGAACAATCGCGATCTTCGGGTGGCAGTGCTCAACATCGAGCAGGCCCGCGCGCAGTTCCAGATTCGTCGTGCCGATCAGTTCCCCACGGTCAACGGCGTGATCAGCGGATCGCGTAGCCCGAACACGCAGGGCGGCATCACCAGCGTCTATTCGGGTGGCCTGCAGGTCACATCGTATGAGCTCGATTTCTTCGGACGCGTCGCCAGCCTGCGCGAACAGGCACTCGCTCAATACCTGTCGGTCGACGAGAACCGCAAGACGGTTCAGATCAGCCTGATCGCTTCAGTCGCCAACGCCTGGCTCAACTTGCTCGCCGATGAAGACCTGCTCGACATCACGCGTCAAACGCTTGGCACCCGCGACGAATCGATGCGCCTGACCAAGCTGCGACTGGACAACGGCGCGTCGTCGGAGCTCGACTACCGACTGGCGGAATCGCTGGCGCAATCGGCGCGTGCAACCCTGGCGCAAACACAGCGCCAACGTGCACTCGACGAGAACGCGTTGACCCTGCTGGTAGGCCAGCCGCTGCCGCCGGCGCTGGTTCCCAACGGCATCAAGCTGGCCGATGCTGCGCCCATGAGCGACGTCCAGGCAGGTCTGCCTTCCGATCTGCTGCTGAATCGTCCCGACATTCGCGCAGCGGAGCAAACGCTGATTGCGGCAAACGCCAACATCGGCGCGGCCCGCGCAGCCTTCTTCCCCAAGATTGCGCTCACGGTCGGTGCCGGCAGCGCAAGCAGCCATCTGTCGGACCTGTTCAAAGGCGGATCGTGGGGATTCATCCTCGCGCCCAGCCTGACCCTTCCGATCTTCGATGCTGGACGTAATCAGGCGGGACTCGATTCCGCGCGCGCCGGACAAAGCATTGCCGTGGCGCAGTACGAGAAGTCGATTCAGACTGCGTTCCGCGAAGTGGCCGATGCGCTTGCCGGACGGGAGACGCTCGGCGAACAACTCGCCGCGCTGCAGGCCCAGCAGAACGCAGAAAGCACCCGGTTCAAGCTGTCCGATCTGCGTTATCGCAACGGAATCGCCAGCTATCTGGACATTCTGGATGCACAGCGTTCGCTGTTCACAGCGCAGCAATCGGTGGTTCAGACGCGTCTGGCGCAACTGCAATCGCAGGTCACGCTCTACCGCACGCTGGGTGGCGGATGGGACAACACAATCCCGACAGCAACCGGCCCGGTTACAACTTCCACTGTGCGTTGAACAACAAAAGTTGGCGGCAATCGAACGGATATCGATCAGATAGGGGTTGGTTGGGCAGGTGTCGCCTTTGCGCGGCACCTCGCACCCTATAATCAAAGGTTGATTTAAGCCCCCCGATATTTGAGGACGTCATGAGCGATAACAGCCACGATCAAGCGCACGACGGCGGCCACACCGGCCCCATCAAGAACCCCAAACAACTGCTCCTCGCAGTCTTTTTCTCGTTTGTAGTTCCTGTTTTCGCAATCATCGGCCTTGTCGTCTTCGTGACCTCGGGCTACAAACCCGCAGGAACTTCCGATAAAACCGAAATGGCCCTGGGCGGCACGACCGAACAAGGTCGCCAAGCCTCGGTTGCCAGACGGATCGCAAAAATCGGCACTGTCGAGATTCGCGATGCGAACCGCGTCCTCAAAACCGGCGAAGAAGTCTTCAAGGCACAGTGCACTACCTGCCACACGGCCGGCGTTGCAGGCGCTCCCAAATTCGGCGACGCGGCTGCATGGGCTCCCCGCATCAAGACTGGTTTCGACGCACTCCTGAATTCCGCTTTGCACGGCAAGGGAGCCATGGGCCCCCAAGGCGGCGGCGATTTCGAAGATACGGAAATCGCTCGCGCGGTGGTCTATATGGCCAACGCCGGCGGCGCCAAATTCCCCGAGCCGGCAGCGCCCGCGCCAGCAGGTGGTGCGAGTGCACCGGCAGATGCCGCTAGCGCGCCCGCAGGTACGGCATCCGCCGCTGCTGCGGCACCCGCAAGCGCTGCATCTAAATAATCCAGCGCCCGCTTTCTGAAAGCCCGACGTCTGCGGACCTCGGGCTTTTTTTATGACGTCGGATTGCCCTGCTTTTTGAGTTCCGCAGGGCTTCTGACGTATCCGAACTGCTCTGGCAGATCGACATCGCCGATTTCTTCGAGCTTCCACAAGCCCTGCTCTATCGCGTCCGATGCCGGCGCGACATCCTGACTGTGGACCAGTCCGAATCCCAGATCGCATTGAAGGTAGAGCATGCCCTTCGAGTCGACCAGGCAGCGTGACGGTTTCGCGGGCAAGCCGGTGTGCGATGCCACGCTGAAATCGGACCCGACCCTCCAGATCCACGGGGCCACTTCAAGCTCGACATAAACACGCTGAGGCCCGTTCTGGAAAAACCATTGACCTGATTCGTCGTGGTCGTAATTGCGCTGGATGAACTCGATCAGCTTCTCGTGTTTGAGTAGCGATCCCTTGCTGCCCGCCACACCCGAATCGAAGGCGCCGAGTGCCTGGGTCGGGTCGTCACGCATGTACCAGTTGCCGCGCGAATCGAGGCCGAGCCAACCGTAGCAATGCGGCACGTTCGGCCACTTGGCCAGCGCCTGTTTGACGATGTCATCCATGTATGTCTCCTGATCGATTGGACGATACATGGCCGAGCAACCAGTCGCCGACCGCTTGAGGCATTTCACGAACGTTCGCAGGGAAATTGCCGAACGCGAATCCGACATGCCCGCCGTGTTCCGGCTGCCACAAGGTCAGGTTCGGAGGAGTCGATCCGGGCTGCGGCAGCGACCACGCGGGTATGAACGGATCGTTCTTCGCATTGAGCGCGAGCGCCGGAATTTTGATGTCGTTCAGATGAGGCTTGGCCGACGCCCGGCCCCAGTAATCGTCGGTGCCGGTGAAGCCATGAAGCGGGCCGGTGAACACGTCGTCGAATTCGTAGAGGTTCTTCGAAGCGACCATGCGATCGCGATCGAACAGGCCGGGGAACTGCTCCAGTTTCGTCAACGCCTTCGGCTTCATGGTTCGCAAAAACATCGGCGTGTAGACCAGCCGATTGAATCCACGCCCGATATGAAAACCGCTGGCCGTCAAATCCAGCGGCGACGATACCGACGCGACCGCATCGACCACTTCGCCTGCCGACGCACCCATCATTTCCGCCCATCGCATCACCGCGTTTCCGCCTAGCGAAATGCCCACGACGACGATCGAGCCCACGTGCCGCTCGCGCATGCGACGCAAGATCCAGTCGATCTCCTGAAAGTCTCCCGAGTGATAGGCCCGTGGCGCGAGGTTGATCTCGCCGCTGCAGCCCCGGAAGTGCGGTACCGCGTAGCTCAGGCCGCGCCGTCTGGCGAAGTCGGCAAACGCCAATGCATACGCACTGCCGGAAGATCCTTCGAGACCATGAAAAAGCACCAGCAAGGTTTGCCCCGGAGCATCGCGCTCGAGCCAATCGACATCGATGAAATCCTGATCGGGCGTGGTCCAGCGTTCACGCTTGTAGACAGGCGAATCGCCGAGAAAGCGGGTGGAATAAAGCGCGGGCCAGATGGTCTGGAGATTGCCGCCAGGCAACCAGCCCGGAGATCGATACGTCTGCATCAGTGGAGCATCGGTGCGGCGTCAGTGCAGCACTTGCGGTCCGGAGGCGCTGTCCTGCATTTCCTGCAAGGTTCCCGGGCTGGCGTGATGCGCGACCAGACGCCATCCCTGCGCGGTCTTGTGATACACGTTGGTCGCGATCACGTAAGCCTTCTGCTCGCCTTCCGGCGTGAGCACATCGAGGCATTCGAGCACGTTGTGAACTGCACTTGCGATCGATTCGACCTTGCGAACTCGCTCGACCGTGACCTGCAAGGTGCCGTTCGCGAACAGCTGCTCGAACGAGGCGCGAATCTCGGCGCTGCCCACCAGACGCGGGCCGCCGGGATGCACGCAAACGATGTCGTCCTCGTCGGCCCAGCAGGCCATGAGTTTTTCCAGATTGCCGGTTCGCAACGCGTCGTAGAGCGCTGCTTCGATATCGTCGGCGGAGCCGCCTAGTGCGGCTGCCCTGAGTTTGGCTTTTGACATGGACCTGATGAGGTGAAGGCGACGTTGGATTCTGACATTCCTGGATGAAATCGGGAGCGAAGCGAAGAGGACAGGCTGCGCGTCATCTGGACGGCGCGGGTTGCGGAACCGGAAGGACGGCTTCGCCCGCAGCGAGAAATATGTCTATGCCCGGTTCGGCATCGACGTGAAAGCCACCGGTGAACTCGCCGAACGCGGGAAGGATGGCCTGCGATTCGTCGATGTAGAAGCACGGCAATCGAACGCCGTCTCGCGCGCGTCCGCGAATGCTGTGGACCGGATGCACATGCCCCGCGAACACGAATCGTCCTTCCCGGCGGGCGCCCCTGTCTTGCGGGTGATGCCGGAAATCGAATGGGCCGATTCCGAATGGCTCGTCGACCACATCGATACCGAGGAAGGCGGGAGGATCTCCGGCGCGGCTGTCGTGATTGCCGCGAACCAGCGTGAGGCGAAGCGCTGCATGCTTTGCGCGCCAGGTCGATAGCGCGAAATGCATCGCGGGAGTCTGCGCCTGCGCCGCGTGCAGGAAGTCGCCCAGGAACACGACCTGCCGTGCGTCGTGACGGGCGATCAACGCATCGATACGCGCCAGATTCTGCGCGGTGGTGCCCGACGGCACAGGCTGCCCGAGAGCTCGATAGGTCGCTGCTTTGCCCAAATGCAGATCGGCAATCAGCAGAGCGCCTTCTCGTGGCCAATACACCGCGTGATCCGGCAGCAGCCAGAGCTCTTCGCCCGCCCTGTGCGTGACGTGATGCCGAACGCTCATGAAACCTGCGCCGCTTTCTCGAGCTGTTGCACCATTCGCGCCACTCGATCCGACAGCGATTCGTTGGTCAGCTTTTCTCGGAAACGCTCCACCATGAGCGGAAAGCCGAATGGGCTGGGTCGCTCCAGTTTCATAACCGTGAGGGTTTGCTTGTTCATTCGTTCCAAGGTGGTGGCCAGTCGGCCGATTTCCAGTTCCTGACTGAGTAATTCCTGCTGCGCCTGCAGCAGGAGCTGATTCTCCGGATCGTATTTTCTGAAAACCTCGAAGAACAGCTGCGACGACGCCTGTAGCTGCCGATTGCTGCGTTTCTCGCCAGGGTAGCCCTGATACACGAGGCCGGACACACGGGCGATATCGCGGAAACGACGACGAGCCAACTCGCTCGCGTTCAGGCTTGCCAGCACGTCGGCTAAAAGCAGGCTCTTGTCGTTGGCGAACAGGCTGTCGGCACCGGTCTTTCGAAGCAGTGCAGCCCAGTCGACTTCTTCGGCGCTGAGAAGCTCGAACCCGTAATCGTTGACGGCCATCGAGAAGGTATTGGCTTCATGTTTGGCCACGCGCCATGCGATCAGGCTGGCTAGCCCGAGATGCACATGGCGTCCTGCAAACGGGAACATGAACAAATGCCAGCCTTCGCGCGACTTGAAGACTTCGGCGACCAGCTTGTCGGGACCCGGAAGCGACGACCATTTCGCCTGAAGTTCGAGCAGGGGTCGCACGAGTTTCATTTCTGGCGAATCGAAATGATCCTGCGCCGCCTGCTCCAGTTCGCGCACCATCGCATCGGCAAGCGTCGTGGACAAGGGCATGCGACCGCCGTTCCAGCGCGGTACCGATCCGGATCCCGACTTGGCGCGCTTCACGAACGCGATCATCTGGTGGACCCTAACGAGTTCCAGCGACTTGCCGCCGAACAGGAACACATCGCCGGGCTTGAGCCTTGCAATGAAGCTCTCCTCGATCGATCCGATGCGAGCCCCCGAGCCGCCCTGACTCCAGTACGACACAGACATGCTGGCGTCGCTGGTGATGGTGCCGACGTTCATTCGGTGGCGTCTTGCAAGGCGAGCATCGGGCACCCGCCAGATGCCTTCCTCGTCGGGAACGACCCGCTGGTAATCCGGATAAGCCGCAAGCGACGGCCCACCCTGTTTCACGAAATCGAGGCACCACTGCCAGCTTTCGCGCGACAGATTCTTGTACGACCACGCGGTTCGCACTTCCTGGTAAAGCGCTTCCGGCTCGAATCCACCGCCCAAAGCGACGGTCACAAGATGTTGAACCAGCACGTCCAGCGGCTCGGGCAACGCCGGCCGCGACTCGATCTCGCCGTCTTTTACAGCCTGCCTTGCGGCAGCGGCCTCCACCAATTCCAGGCTGTGAGTCGGTACCAGCGTGATCCGCGATGCCCGTCCGGGCGCATGACCCGAACGCCCGGCGCGCTGCAAAAGCCGCGCGACACCCTTCGGCGATCCGATCTGAAGCACGCGTTCGACCGGTAAGAAATCGACTCCCAGATCGAGGCTTGAAGTGCAGACCACGGCCCGCAATTCACCCACTTTCAGACCCCGCTCGACCCACTCTCGCACTTCGCGATCCAGCGATCCGTGATGCAGTGCGATCACTCCAGCCCACTCCGGTTTCGCCTCCAGCAAAGCGCGATACCAAATCTCCGCCTGCGATCGCGTGTTAGTGAACACCAGCGTCGTCGAGCTTGCGTCGATCTCTTTGACGACCGCCGGGAGCATCGTCAGACCCAGATGGCCCGCCCACGGGAACCGCTCGACCTTGTCCGGAAGCAGCGTGTCGATGATCAGTTTTTTGGGCACCTTGCCGCGCACCAGCACTGCCGTCGCATCCGGCAAAGCGCCGGTCAAAACGTCGAGCGCCTCGTCCAGATTGCCGAGCGTCGCCGACATTCCCCAGATCATCAGCGAGGGGTTCCAGGTCTTCAATCGTGCGACCGCGAGCTGCGCCTGAACGCCCCGCTTGCTTGCCAGCAGCTCGTGCCATTCATCGGCAATGATCAACTCGACGCAGGAGAGAATCGCGCGTGCATCGGCTCGAGCCAGCATCAAGGACAGACTCTCGGGCGTCGTCACCAGAACTGTAGGAAGTCGCTTGGATTGAGCGCTGCGCTCTGCCGATCCGGTATCGCCGGTGCGCATGCCGACTGTCCAGCCTAGCGCGCCTCCCAAGGCAGCATCGATACTTTCCAGTGGTTCGCAGAGCGCGCGAAAGGTGTCGGCGGCCAGCGCCTTCATGGGTGTGATCCACAGTACGGTAAGCGGCGGTGGATGAGTGGGCCTGGCTTCGAGCTTTCCGCGAGCGAGGGATTGAAGCGCCCCGAGCCATACCGCATAGGTTTTACCGGCTCCGGTGGTCGCATGCAGCATGCCCGACCTGCCTGCGCGCATCGCTTTCCAGACATCGCTCTGAAAGGTGAACGGTTTCCAGCCGCGCTGCGCAAACCAGTCTTGAACCGCTTGTCGGACCGGCGCACTTAAAGACGTACTTGCGCTCTTGCCCGCCGCTTTTTTGTCTCCAGATGGTGCAGACGATTCGAGCTTGCGGGACCTTGGCATGCGGCTATGCTACCGTTTCGACTCATGGAGAAGACCTATATGAAACGACTGTTTTCGAATTTGATCGCCGCCGTTTTGGTTGCGTTTGCCCTCACCGGCTGCGGGTACAACGACTTCCAGCGTCTGGACGAGCAGACCAAGTCCGCATGGAGCGAGGTGCTCAACCAGTACCAGCGTCGCGCCGATCTGATTCCGAACATCGTGAGTACGGTCAAAGGCGAGGCCAACTTCGAGCAGGAGACCCTGACCAAGGTGGTCGAGGCCCGCGCCAAGGCGACCTCGATTCAGGTGACGCCGGAAACACTGAACAACCCGGAAGCGTTCAACAAGTTCCAGCAGGCGCAGGGCGAACTATCCAGCGCCTTGTCCCGGCTCTTGGTGGTGACCGAAAACTATCCCAACCTGAAAGCCAACCAGGGCTTCAGCGATCTTCGGGTTCAACTCGAAGGCACCGAGAACCGGATTACCGTGGCGCGCAACCGCTACATCAACGCGGTTCAGGAATACAACGTGTTGGCACGCAGCTTTCCCAGCAACCTGACCGCCATGGTGTTCAGCTACTCGCCTAAGCCGAACTTCACGGTGCAGAACGAGAGCACCATATCGACGCCTCCGACGGTCGACTTCAACAAGAAATAAGCAGCGCATGATTCGCCGCTTCGGCAGTCTGTTCGCGGTTTTTGTATCGCTGCTTCTGGCAGCGAACTTCGCCGTCAACGCGCAGGATCTCAAGCCGATTCCGCCGTTGGTGGCGCATGTGATCGATGCGACTGCCACCTTGAGCCCCGAGCAAAAGCGTGCGCTCGAAGCGAAACTGACCGCGTTCGAGCAGACCAAGGGGTCGCAGCTGGTGGTTCTGATGGTGCCGACCACAGCGCCCGAAGACATTTCGGCGTACGCGAACCGCGTCGCCAATAGCTGGAAGATCGGTCGCAAGGAAGTTGGAGATGGTGTCGTGCTCGTGGTTGCCAAAGACGACCGGCGCCTGCGCATCGAAGTTGCCAAGACGCTTGAGGGCGCGATTCCCGACCTGTCCGCCAAGCGAGTCATCGACCAGTCGATCACGCCCTTTTTCAAAGCAGGTGACTATGCCGCCGGCATCGACAAGGGAGTGGATCACCTGATCGCCTTGATCAATGGCGAGCCACTGCCGCAAGTCACGGTCAAAAGCGGCCCGAGTTCGGACGGCTCCGGATTTCAGTGGATCGATCTCGCGGTTTTCTTATTGATTGCAGTGCCGGTGGGAGCCTCTTTGGCTAAACGCATGTTCGGCAGCAAGCTCGGATCGCTGGCTTTGGGCGCGGGCGTGGGCGCGTTGGCATTGTTCGCGACCGCCAGCCTGCTGGTCGCATTCATCGCCGGGCTGATCGCCATGCTCTTCACCCTGTTCTCGAATCGGTTACCGGCATCCAGTTTCGGCAGTGGATCGAACAGTGGATCCACGGGCGGTTGGGGTGGCGGATCGTTCGGAGGTGGTAGCAGCTCCGGCGGTGGCGGCGGATTCAGCTCCGGTGGCGGTGGCGACTTTGGTGGCGGCGGCGCCTCGGGAGACTGGTGATGTGGACCTTCATCAAACGCATGGTCAGGCATCGCTGGGTGGACGAGCGATCGGTGCACAAGCTGGTGCCGAAAGACATGCTCGATCGAATGACAATGCGAGTGGGCGCGAGCGAGCGGAGGCATACCGGCGAAATTCGGATTTGCATCGAAGGCGGCTTGCCTGCGAGCTATCTGCACGGCAAGGCGCCGATCAAGGAAATCACGCGTGCGCGCGCACTCATGATGTTCAGCAAGATGCGGGTGTGGGACACCGAGCAGAACAACGGCGTGCTCATCTATCTGCTGGTTGCCGAACGCGCAATCGAGTTGATTGCCGATCGTGCAGTCACTCGGGTCGTGTCGCCCGAAGATTTTCAGGGGATGGTCTCGCGCATGAGTGCTGCATTTCGAGAGGGCCGGTTCGAAGACGGGCTCACGCAGGCGCTCGAAGAGGTGTCGGCGGTGCTGGTGCAACACTTCCCGGTGGCCGAAGGCCAGCAACATACGAACGAGCAACCGGACGAGCCGCAGGTCATGTGATCTGACAATCCAGGACCAAAAATCGAGAACCAAAAATCGAGTATCAAAAATCGAACCCCAAAGAAAAAAGCCACCCGAAGGTGGCTTTTTCAATTCGCCTTGTCTAGTTGATCAACGAGTCGATTAACGCGACTGGCGATACTTTCGCAGAGCCGCGAGTTGCGCAGCGAACACGGCCAACTCGGATTGAGCCCTAGCAACGTCGACATCGCTTTTTGCATTTTTCAATGCTTCGGCGGCAGCGGCGCGTGCTTTGTTGGCCTTCTCTTCATCGAGATCCTTGCCGCGAACGGCGGTGTCCGACAGAACGGTCACGCGATCGGGCTGGACTTCGAGAATGCCACCTGCGACGAACACGAACTCTTCCGAGCCGTCCGCAGCCTGGATGCGAACCGTACCGGGACGGATGCGCGTGATCAGCGGCGTGTGGCGCGGATAAATTCCGAGCTCGCCCGCTTCACCAGGCAAAGCCACGAACTTGGCTTCGCCCGAGAAGATCGACTCCTCGGCGCTGACGACATCAACATGAATGGTCGACATGGTTTTCCTTTCGCCTCGTTAGCTTTGAACGATCAAAGCTTCTTGGCTTTTTCGAACGCTTCGTCGATCGTGCCGACCATGTAGAACGCCTGCTCGGGCAAATGATCGCACTCACCGGCAACGATCATCTTGAAACCACGGATGGTTTCTGCGAGCGGAACGTACTTGCCCGGCGAGCCGGTAAACACTTCAGCAACGTGGAAAGGCTGCGACAGGAAACGCTGGATCTTGCGAGCGCGTGCCACGGTCTGCTTGTCTTCCGGTGCCAATTCGTCCATGCCCAGAATCGCGATGATGTCTCGCAGTTCCTTGTAGCGCTGCAGGGTTGCCTGCACGCCGCGAGCGGTTGCGTAGTGGTCTTCACCGACGACCTTCGGATCGAGCTGGCGGCTGGTCGAATCGAGCGGATCGACAGCGGGGTAGATACCCAGCGAAGCGATGTCGCGCGACAGGGTCACGGTGGAATCCAAGTGAGCGAAGGTCGTTGCAGGCGACGGATCGGTCAAGTCATCGGCAGGGACGTAAACGGCCTGGATGGAGGTGATCGAGCCGACCTTGGTCGACGTAATACGCTCTTGCAGACGGCCCATTTCTTCAGCCAAAGTAGGCTGATAACCCACGGCGGAAGGCATACGACCCAGCAGTGCCGACACTTCGGTACCGGCCAGTGTGTAGCGATAGATGTTGTCCACGAAGAACAGAACGTCACGGCCTTCGTCACGGAAAGATTCCGCGATGGTCAGACCGGTCAACGCAACGCGCAGACGGTTGCCGGGGGGTTCGTTCATCTGGCCGTAGACCATGGCCACTTTCGATTCGGCCAGGTTCTCGAGGTTCACCACGCCGGAATCGGCCATCTCGTGATAGAAGTCGTTTCCTTCGCGGGTACGTTCACCGACACCGGCGAACACCGACAGACCCGAGTGAGCCTTGGCGATGTTGTTGATCAACTCCATCATGTTCACGGTCTTGCCCACGCCGGCGCCGCCGAACAATCCGACCTTACCGCCCTTGGCGAAAGGGCAAACCAGATCGATCACCTTGATCCCCGTTTCGAGCAGCTCTTGCGAAGGCGAGAGTTCGTCGTACAGGGGAGCCTTGCGGTGAATCGCTGCGGTGAGTTCCTGGCTGACAGGACCACGCTCGTCGATGGGCGCGCCGAGCACGTCCATGATGCGGCCCAGAGTTGCCTTGCCGACCGGCACGGTGATGGGAGCTTCGGTGTTGGTCACCATGATGCCGCGGCGCAGGCCGTCGGACGATCCGAGTGCAATGGTACGAACCACGCCATCGCCCAATTGCTGCTGCACTTCCAGCGTCAGGGACGAACCCTCCAGCTTGAGCGCGTCATAAATCTTCGGCATCTTGTCGCGCGGAAATTCCACGTCGACCACAGCACCGATACATTGAACAATCTTGCCTTGCACTTGAGCCATTTTTTGCTCCAAAAAATTAATTCAGCTTCTTAAACCGCTGCGGCGCCCGCAACGATCTCGGAGAGTTCTTTAGTGATCGCTGCCTGACGCGTCTTGTTATAGACAAGCTTCAGTTCACCGATCACGGATCCCGCGTTGTCGGTCGCGGCCTTCATGGCGATCATGCGTGCCGACTGTTCGGACGCCATGTTCTCTGCCACTGCCTGATAGACCAACGATTCGACGTAACGCACCAGCAACTCTTCGATGACCGATTGCGCATCGGGTTCATAGATGTAGTCCCAGCTATGCGCGTCCGTATCGGCCTTCAGATGCTTGTCGGTCGTGAGCGGCAAGAGCTGCTCGACCACCGGTTCCTGCTTCATCGTGTTGATGAAACGGGTGTAGCAAAGATAGACCGAATTGATGCGACCTTCCGTGTACGCGTCCAGCAAGACTTTGATCGACCCGATCAGCTTGTCGAGATGCGGCGTGTCGCCCAGATGGGTGACATGCGACACGACCTTCGCGCCGACGCGGTTCAAAAATCCAAAGCCCTTGTTGCCGATCGCGACGGCTTCCGTCGACTGACCGGCAGCCTGAATTTCGCGGATCTTGTTCGTGACCATGCGCAGGATGTTGGTGTTCATGCCACCACACAGTCCCTTGTCGGTGGTCACCACGATGAAGCCTGCGACCTTGGAGTCGTTGGGCTGCATGAACGGATGCACGAATTCAGGATTGGCCTGGGACAGGTTCGCCGCCACGTTGCGGATCTTGTCGCTATAAGGACGGGCCGAGCGCATGCGCTCCTGCGCCTTGCGCATCTTGGACGCGGCCACCATTTCCATGGCCTTGGTGATCTTCTTGGTGTTTTCCACCGACTTGATCTTGCCGCGTATTTCCTTGCCTGCTGCCATATTTGCTCCTTAAGCCTTTGTTAGTGACCGTCGACTCTTGTCGCCGGATCAGGCAAAGGACTTCTTGAATGCAGTGATTGCAGTCGTCATTTCGGCTTCAGCGTCCTTGTCCATCGCCTTGTCCTTCTCGAGCTTTTCGAGGAGGGGGGCATAGCTGGATTGCAGGAACTGATGCAGACCGTGTTCGAACGACAGAACCTTCTTGACGTCGATGTCGTCGAGGAAGCCCTTGTTCACCGCGAACAGCGTTGCGCCCATCAGCGAGATGGACAGCGGGCTGTACTGAGCCTGCTTGAGCAATTCGGTCACACGTGCGCCACGATCGAGCTGCTTGCGGGTCGCATCGTCGAGGTCGGATGCGAACTGTGCGAAAGCTGCCAGTTCACGGTACTGCGCCAAGTCGGTACGAATACCGCCGGACAGGTTCTTGATCAGCTTGGTTTGCGCAGCGCCACCGACTCGCGACACCGAAATACCGGCGTTGATAGCGGGACGGATACCGGCGTTGAACAGGCTGGTTTCCAAAAAGATCTGGCCGTCGGTGATCGAGATCACGTTGGTAGGAACGAAAGCGGACACGTCGCCTGCTTGCGTTTCGATGATCGGCAGTGCGGTCAACGATCCGGTTTGGCCCTTGACTTCACCCTTGGTGAAGGCTTCGACGTAATCGGCGTTCACGCGTGCTGCGCGTTCGAGCAGACGGCTGTGGAGATAGAACACGTCGCCGGGGTACGCTTCGCGACCTGGAGGACGGCGCAAAAGCAGCGACACCTGACGGTATGCGACAGCTTGCTTGGACAGATCGTCATAAACGATCAGCGCGTCTTGTCCGCGATCGCGGAAATACTCGCCCATCGTGCAGCCGGAGTAGGCGCTGACGTATTGCATTGCTGCAGATTCGGAAGCCGATGCTGCCACCACGATGGTGTATTCCATCGCGCCAGCTTGTTCCAGAGCGCGCACGACGTTCTTGATGGAAGAAGCTTTTTGGCCGATCGCGACGTACACGCAGGTAACGCCTTGACCCTTCTGGTTGATGATCGCGTCGATCGCCACTGCGGTCTTGCCGGTCTGACGGTCGCCGATGATCAATTCGCGCTGGCCGCGGCCAACGGGAACCATCGAGTCGATCGACTTCAAACCGGTTTGCAGAGGCTGGCTCACCGATTGACGTGCAATCACGCCAGGAGCGACCTTTTCGATCACGTCGGTCATTTTCGCGTTGATCGGACCCTTGCCGTCGATAGGCTGGCCAAGCGCGTTGACCACGCGGCCGATCAGCTCTGGGCCGACCGGAACTTCCAGAATACGACCGGTGCACTTGACCGTGTCGCCTTCGGAGATGTGCTCGTACTCGCCCAAGATCACGGCGCCAACCGAGTCGCGCTCGAGGTTCAGTGCGAGACCGAAGGAAGGCGTGCCATCCTTGCTGGCCGGGAATTCAAGCATTTCGCCCTGCATCACATCGGACAGGCCGTGAACGCGAACGATACCGTCGGTCACCGAAACGACGGTGCCCTGATTGCGGATGTCGGCGCTGACAGCAAGACCTTCGATTCGGCTCTTGATCAATTCAGAGATTTCTGCGGGATTGAGTTGCATGGCTCTTTCCTTCTTTCGTTAATTAGCTCACAGCATTTCCGCTGCGCACTCAGGCTGTTAAGGCCACTTTCATTTGCTGGAGACGGGCCTTGACCGAAGTGTCGAGCACCTCGTCACCCACGACTGCGCGAATTCCACCGATAAGCGATTCATCGAGTTCGACGCTCACATTGAGCTTTCGTCCGAAACGCTTTTCGAGCAAGGCCGACACATCGGCCAGCGCAGCGCCATCCATCGGATAAGCGCTGTAGACGACAGCATCGGATGAACCGCTGCGTGCATTCTTCAGTGCGCGAAACTGCGCGGCGATTTCAGGCAGCGCAGCCAGACGGTTGTTATCGATGACGGTGCGAAGAAAATTCTTCGCAGCTTCCGGCATGTTCGACTTGACGACGCCCGCGAACACCTGAAAGACCTGCTCGTCGCTGATCTTCGGGTTATCTGCGAACTGCAGCATCTGCGGATCCGCAGCGACTGCGGCCAACTCGTCGATCCACGAAGACGCCGCATTCAGGTCGGCAGCAGACGCGCCGAAAAGCGCTTCTGCGTAAGGACGTGCGATGGTGGCAAGTTCAGCCATGTGGACCTTCTTAGAGCTCTGTCTTCAGATGGTTGAGCAAGTCGGCATGAACACCAGCGTTGATTTCCTTGCGGAGAATCTGCTCGGCGCCTTTGACTGCCAACACCGAAACCTGTTCGCGCAAGGCTTCACGAGCCTTGACCGATTGCTGTTCGGCTTCCGCGCGAGCGGCAGCAACAATCTTGTTGGCCTCTTCTGTTGCGCGGGCTTTTGCTTCCTCGATGATCGTCTGCGCACGACGTTCGGCGTCAGCCAAACGGGTCGTGGTCTCGACGCGCGACGCAGCCAGTTCCTGCTCGACGCGCTGGTTAGCGGATGCGAGTTCGGTTTTGGCACGGTCGGCCGCAGCCAAGCCTTCAGAGATCTTGTGAGTGCGTTCGTCCAGCGCTTTCGCAATCGGCGGCCACACGAATTTCATCGTGAAGATCACCAGGATCAGGAAAACAATGCACTGAACGAAAAGGGTCGAGTTAATACTCACGGCAACACCTTTCTGGAGGGGGCGCTATAAGAATTAGGCAATGACGAACGGGTTTGCGAATGCGAACAGCAGAGCGATAGCAACGCCGATAAGGAACGCAGCGTCGATCAGACCGGCCAAGATGAACATCTTGGTTTGCAACTCGTTCATGAGTTCGGGCTGACGTGCCGAAGATTCAAGGAACTTGCCGCCCATCAGCGCGATGCCGATAGATGCGCCGATGGCGCCGAGGCCCACGATGAGACCACATGCCAGAGCGACGAGACCGAGAACGTTTTCCATGATGACTCCTTTGAGATTGTCGAACAGTTAAAAAGAAAAGGGGAAAGAGAGACCGATCAGTGCGCGTCGTGCGCCTGGCCGAGGTAGATCAGTGCAAGCATCATGAAAATGAACGCTTGCAGCGTGATAACGAGAATGTGGAAGATGGCCCAGATGGTGCCCGCGATGATGTGACCCAGGGGCAGCAGCACGCCAGACACAGACAGTGCCAAAGCGCCACCCATCAACGCGATCAGCATGAAGACGAGTTCGCCCGCGTACATGTTGCCGAACAGTCGCATGCCGTGCGAGACGGTCTTGGCAACGTATTCGATCATTTGCATCGCGAAGTTAACGATGCCGAGCAGGACCGCGAAAATCGGGTTCTTGCTGGTGCCGAAAGGTGCGGAAACCAACTCATGCGCCCAGCCGCCGAGACCCTTGATCTTCACGTTGTAGTACAGGCAAAGCAGCAGGACGGCGAAAGACAGGCCGAGCGTGGTGGAGAGGTCGGCCGTGGGAACGACACGAAGATACGCGTGCGATGCGTCATGTCCGTTCATGGTGTGAAGCATGCCCCACGCCGAAGGCAGCAAATCGACCGGCAGCATGTCCATGGCGTTCATCATGAAAATCCAGACGAACACGGTGAGCGCGAAAGGCGCGATGAACTTGCGGCTTTCCGCATTCTTGATGTTCGCCTTGGCCTGGTTGTCGACCATTTCGACCAGCATTTCGACTGCAGCCTGAAAACGGCCAGGAACGCCGGAAGTGGCCTTGCGTGCAGCAAGCCAAAGGACGAAAAGCGTGATGGCGCCTACAACGAGGGAGACTGCTATCGAGTCGAAATTGACGACTGAAAAGTCGACGATCGACTTTTGTTTGATGTTCTGCAAATGCTGCAAGTGGTGAACGATATATTCACTTGCGGTCGGTGCGTGTCCTTCTGCGGCCATCTCACAACTCTTTATAAAGTCAATCCAATTACACCGATCTGGATGGCATCAGGAACGCCACCCAGTACATATTCAAAGCCAGTATCAATCCGACCAGAAGCGCGGGCCAACTCAACGAGGGCACGATCTTCGGGGCCGCCGCAAACAGTGCGACGGTAAGGATTATCTTGACGAACTCCCAAACGAAAAACCTGACAGCCGTTGCAGACGACGATGTGCGGGATGCGGGCCGAATCTTGAAGGCGAGTAACGATGCCGGCAGGGCAACCGCTACTGCGCCATAAAGCACAGACCATCCGACATTGTTCTTATCGGTAAGAAGCCAGGCCACCAACGCAGCAAGGACTCCGACCGCTATCTGCATCGACACCACCCGCCAGGGCGAGGTTGGTCGAATTCGTTTCATTACCCCTTGCGCTTCTTCACGCGTCAGGGTCTTGAATTCAGGTTCTTCCGCATCAAATTCAGAAATCTGGGACATTTAATTCTCTTTGGAAATGCGTGTCCGCTATATCCCGAACTTGAATCCGAATTTTTGCTAAGCCATTGATTATAAGTAAAAACTTTATCGATCCCGCAAGATAATCCCCCACATGACGACTGACTCCACCCCTGATCCGCGCCGGGATACCCTGATCGAATATCCGTCCGCATTCCCCATCAAGATCATGGGGCCCAAACATGACGGTTTCGTTCACGCCATGACTGCGCTCGCGCACAAATACGATCCGACCTTCGATGCAAGCACTATCGAATTGCGGGACAGCAAGAGCGGCAACTATCTTGGCGTGACAGTCACGATCACCGCGACCAGCCGCGAGCAACTCGACGATATGTATCGGGAGCTGTCGTCACATCCGATGGTCAAGGTCGTCCTTTAAGCGACCAGTCCTTCAACCGACCAGAAAAGCCGCGGTTCTTATGTCAATCCTGGTCACGACGCTGGGCCGCTCGGATTTTCAGCAGACTTTCGATTCGATGCGGGCGTTCACTGCTGCGCGCGAAGACGACACCCCCGACGAAATCTGGATCTGCGAACACCCGCCTGTTTTCACTCAGGGACTGGCTGGCAAGCCAGAACACATCCTCGACGCTGAAGACACTCCAATAGTTGCTACCGACCGAGGCGGGCAGGTCACTTTTCACGGGCCCGGCCAAGTGGTGGCCTACCCGTTGATAGACCTCCGGCGCGGGGGGTATTTCGTCAAAGAATATGTGCATCGGGTCGAGGAATCGGTCATCAAAACCCTGGCTCACTTCGGAGTTACCGGACACCGGATCGTGGGTGCACCAGGCATTTACGTTCGGCTGGAAGACCCGTTCGGCCACCGGAAATTGCAGCCTGCCGCCTCTGAAGAGCAGCGTTTCGACGGCCTCGGAAAAATCGCTGCGCTCGGCATAAAGGTAGCCAGGCACCGCACCTATCACGGTGTCGCACTCAACGTCGATATGGACCTCCGGCCCTTCCAGCAGATCAACCCCTGCGGATATGCCGGGCTTCAGACTGTCGACCTTTCTACAATCGGGGTTCAAACCACTTGGGACGAAGCTGCGAACGTGCTGGGCCAAAAGCTCGCCACCTACCTCGCACCGTGAATTCATGAGCACTTCAGAAGTCGTGCGCGACGCGCAAACTGTCGATACTTACAACCCGCTGGCCAAGCAAAAGGCTGCGGCCAAGCTGTCACGCATTCCCGTGAAGGTCGAGCAGGGCGAAATGCTCAAGAAGCCAGACTGGATTCGCGTGAAGGCCGGGTCCCCATCGACGCGCTTCTACGAGATCAAGCAGATCCTGCGCGAAAGCAACCTGCACACGGTGTGCGAAGAAGCTTCCTGTCCCAACATCGGCGAATGCTTCGGCAAAGGCACCGCGACATTCATGATCATGGGTGACAAGTGCACCCGCCGCTGCCCGTTCTGCGATGTCGGCCACGGCCGTCCCGATCCACTCGATGCGCAGGAGCCGGAAAATCTGGCGCGCACCATCGCCAAGCTCAAGCTGAAATACGTGGTCATTACCAGCGTCGATCGCGACGACCTGCGCGACGGCGGCAGCCAGCATTTCGTCGATTGCATTTCACGCATTCGCGAGCTGTCGCCCACCACGCAAATCGAAATCCTGGTGCCCGACTTCCGCGGCCGCGACGACCGCGCGCTCGAAATTCTGAAGAAAGCGCCGCCGGATGTGATGAACCACAACCTTGAAACCGCGCCGCGTCTTTACAAGGAAGCGCGTCCGGGCAGTGACTATCAGTTCAGCCTGAACCTGCTCAAGAAGTTCAAGGCGCTGCATCCCAACGTGCCTACCAAGAGCGGGATCATGGTCGGATTGGGCGAAACCGACGAAGAGATTCTTCAGGTGATGAAAGACATGCGCGAGCACAACATCGACATGATCACGATTGGCCAATATCTGTCGCCTAGCAACAGCCATTTGCCGGTGCGCCGCTATGTGCACCCCGACACTTTCAAGATGTTCGAAGAAAAAGCCTACGAGATGGGCTTCTCGCATGCGGCTGTGGGTGCCATGGTTCGCTCGAGCTATCACGCCGACGAGCAGGCGCACAAGGCCGGCCTCGAAGCCAACTGATTCCGCGCCTGCTTACTGCAGGATCAGCGTCGAGGGTTCGTCCGATTCGAGCACTTTGGCGGCCCACTTCGCGGCCTTGGAGGCATCTGCGCGCAACACTTCCTGCTTGACCGCAAGAATCTGCGCGGGATGCATCGAGAAGCTTCGCAGCCCCATGCCCAGCAGAAGGCGAGTCACAGTGATATCGCCGGCCATTTCACCGCAGACACTCACGCCTTTGCCCTGCGCGTTGCATTCGGCAATCGTGTCGGCCACCAGCCTGAGCACGGCCGGATGAAGCGGATCGTAGAGATGCGCGACCGATTCGTCCGCCCGATCGATGGCCAGCGTGTACTGGATCAGATCGTTGGTGCCTATCGAGAGGAAATCGAAGTACTTCAGGAACAGCTTGAGCGATAGCGCAGCTGCCGGAATTTCGATCATGGCGCCCAGTTGCACAGCCCCATTCGCGATGCCTTTGTTGTCCAGCTCGGCGCGCGCGTGATCGATGAGTGCAACCGTGTGACGGATCTCGCGGCCGTGCGCCAGCATGGGAATCAGCAGGCTCACCGGCCCATGGGCTGACGCTCGAAGGATGGCCCGGATCTGGGTGAGAAACATCGCGGGATCGGCCAGGCTCCAGCGAATCGCGCGAAGCCCCAGCGCCGGATTCAAATGACTCTCGTCGCGATGCGCCCTGTCGGGTGATTTGTCGAGCGGTTTGTCGGCGCCGATGTCGACGGTGCGAATTGTTACCGGCAATCCGTTCATGCCTTCGACCGCGCGCTTGTAGGCCTGGTATTGCTCTTCCTCGTCGGGCAGATGACCGTTGCGACCCATGAAAAGAAACTCGCTGCGGAACAGCCCGACGCCGGCAGCTCCCGCCTTGACGCAAGCGACCGTGTCTTCAGGCATTTCGATGTTCGCGAGCAACTCCACTTTCTGGTTGTCGAGCGTGATGGCCGGCGTGTGACGCAGCCGATTCAAACGCTCGCGATCGACTTCACCCTGCCGCTGCTTGAAACCGTATTCGGCCAGGATGATGGCCGACGGATCGACGATCATCACGCCGCTGTCGCCGTCGATGATGACCCAGTCGTCCTGACGCACAAACTGGCTGGCGCTTCGGGCGCCGACGACCGCCGGAATGTCCATGCTTCGCGCGACGATGGCGGTGTGCGAAGTCTTGCCGCCCACGTCGGTCACGAATCCTGCGAACACGCTGTGTTTGAACTGCAGCATGTCGGCCGGCGACAAGTCATGTGCGATCAACACCAGCGGCACATCGACCGTGTCGTCGAGCAGCAGATCCTGCGAATTCTTGCGCTTTGCCGTGGGCGGCGGCGCCACCGGCGAAGTCGCGCCGCGCATGCGACGCAGAATCCGCTCGACCACCTGCTCCAGATCGGCTTTGCGCTCGCGCAGGTACTCGTCTTCCATCTCGTCGAACTGACGAGCGATGATCTCGAGCTGCGTGGTGAGCGCCCATTCGGCGTTGTAGAACCGATCGCGAATCCAGTGCTTCACGCCCGACGTGAGTGCATCGTCCTGTAGCAGCATCAGGTGAACATCGAGCAGCGCCGTGAGTTCCGGCGGTGCGTCTTTCGGCATGTCCGTCTGCAGCTTGTGTATTTCGTCGGTAACCGCGTTTCTGGCTACGCGAACCCGGTTGATTTCTTTTTCTACTTCTTCCGGCTTGATGAAATAGTGCGCCACGTCCATGCGGCTGGACGCAACCAGAACGGCGCGCCCGATAGCAATGCCACGGGCAACAGGAAGACCGTGAATGACGAAGGTCACTCACCCTCCCCGAACTTGTCGGCGATCAGCGCCAGCAGCGCATCGAGCGCTTCCTGCTCGCGATCTCCGTTGACTTCGATTTCGACGACCGAGCCGATGCCGGCAGCCAGCATCATCACGCCCATGATGCTTTTGGCATTCACGCGGCGTTCGTTACGGGTCATCCAGACCTCGCAAGGAAACGTGCCGGCCAGCTTGGTCAGCTTGGCCGACGCACGCGCATGGAGACCGAGCTTATTGCTGATGGTCGTGGTGGTTTTGATCATTACTTCTTGTTGCCTGATTTTGCGGAGCGGTGATGGCCACCTGCATGACACCTTGCGCACCGCCGAGCACTGCTCTGGACACGAGGGAGTCGAGCGTCTCGTGCCGATGATTCACCGTACGGAGCAGCATCGGAAGATTGACGCCGGCCACGAGTTTCGATTTCACGCCATCGACCAGTCGCTGGGCCACGTTGCAGGGCGTGGCACCGAAGACGTCGGTGAGCACGAGAATCTGCGGCGTGTTGATCTGCTCCATGAGGATTCGCGCGGACCCTTGAGTTTCCTCGGGCGACACGTTTGGCAGTACGTCCAGCGCCAGCACGCCTGAACCGCAGTCGGGGAACACATGCAACGCGCATTGCCTCAGCGCGTTCGCGAGCGGTGAATGGGCAATGATGAGAATGCTTGTCTTCATGATGTCTGTTGTTGCGGTGCATTATGGCGTTTCAGCGCCAGAAAGTAGATGTACCCCGCCACAGAGCACGCCAGGAACACGGTAAAGGCAACGCGGTATGCATCGACTTCCGACAAGCCCCAGCGCTTCGCACCGTCGATGACCAGTCCGATCACCCATTGAATGACGAACACGCCGCCGAATATGACCAGGTTGTAGGCAGACAAGGCGCGGCCGGCGAGTCGTCGTGGAATTGCCATGGCAACGGACGGAAGTGCGAGCGTCACGAAGCTGCTGGCCATACAGAACCCGACCAGCAGTACGCCTGTAAATCCGCCCAATCTATCGCCGCCGACGATGAGCACAACCAGGATGAGATACGCGACCGGCATGCCGCGCGCTATCAGGCGGTCGACCGAAATTTTTCGCCTGGCGAACGATGGCGTGACCGCTCCCCAGAAGAAAAAGGCGACAAGCTGACCTACGTTAAGCCAGAACAGGCCCACTGCGGCGTGAAGCGGAGATAGTCCACCGACGTTCGTCATCCATGGTCCCGCCCAAAGGGTCTGCACCGCGACCAGGCCGCCGTAGCTGAAAAAACCGATCGGGGTCATTCGGCGGAAGTACGCGTTACGCCAGATCGGACCGTAGCTCGGAGCAGGGTCGTCGACCCCTTCGGCACTGCGGTCGTTTCGCCAGTCACCGGGAGCGTAGGCCGCGATGATCACGACCGATAACAGGAAGAAAGCCGCCAGCGCCAGAAACAAGGGACGCCAGCCGAAGATGGGTGTGAGCAGCTGAACCGGAAGAGTGGCCGCCAGCGTTCCGAGCGAGCCGGCCATCAGGATCCACGAGCTCGCCCTTAGTTGCGTCGCGGGCGTGAGCCATCGGCGGAATCCGGTCAGCGGTGCCATTAGGCATGCACTGGCCCCGATACCGGCCAAAAGCCGAGCGAGCATGAGCGAATTGAAGTCTTTCGCCATCGAGAAGAGCACGCATCCGATAACTGCGAACGCAAGAAACCACATGACGACCCGCTTGGGGCCGTGCTTGTCCAGCCAGGCGCCGAGCGGTAACTGAACCAGCGAGAAACCGAGAAAGTAGCCGCCAGCCAGCAGTCCGAGGTCTGCGGCGTCCAGCCCGAATTCCTGGGTGAGAGACGGAGACAAGGTAGCCGTGATTCCGCGGAGCAAGGCCGAAAAGAAATACGCGAACGTGAACGATGCGAAGACGATGATCGCGTCGCGACGGGACAGCAAACTCATTGAAATTTGATTCCTGAGAAGAATTGCTCGGCCACTTCCGGCTCGATCTTCGGCGCGTAGATCACTGCGTGGAACAGCTCGTTCCCGCGCGAAAACCAGGCACCCGCCATCTTGATCGGCATGTCGGTAGGCGTGATCGCATCGACCTCCAGATAAGTCGCGTCAGGCCATTGACGTGAACCGGGAAGGTTCCATGGCGTCGTTTTCGGCGCTTTCGCCTGGAGGTTCTCGAGTGTCGTTTCGCGCCATTCGCTGGCGACAACCTTTAAATCGCCGTCTTTTCTGACCGTGATACGAGAAACCGCAAAGAGCATGTTCTCCGCTTCGCAGCCGAACATGTGCATCTCGAAATCTTCGCCCGCCAGCGAGACGTCGCGGGTGCCTTTGTCGGGCTTGCACGGGAGCAATGCCTTGAGACCACCCTCGTCGGAGCTGGCTTCGCGCCAGTTCAGCGCGGGGGTACAGGCGCCAAGCGTGAGCGCCGCGAAGATTGCCAGGACGGCGCAGGGATTTCGCATTCGCACATTATCGTGGGGGCTGAATTCGTTCCGCCTGCGAACCGCCCGCATCGGCTCGGGGGCGCTTGTGTGTGCTCATTCGCACAAATACCTCTCTATTCAGGCGATTGCCGGGCCGTTGACTTGAAATAATCGGCTCTGCGCAGACAATAGTCAGTCCGCACCTCTGCGGGCAGCCGCCGTTTTGTTGGCGGCGAGTTCTACCGAATTAAATTTTTAAGGATCCGCGGGATGCAATCACTGGGCAAGAAAGACGACAAATCGTTCGATTTTGACGTCACGCCTGCTGCGCCCGCCGCTAGCGCTCAGCCAGCCGCCGCCACTGCTTCCGCCGCAGCCGAGCGCAACGAATTCGTCATTGCCGGCGTTATCGGCGCGCAGCTCGCCGAGCATGTCGTCGTGATGCAGGAAGTGGTTCGCCAGTTCAACGAAACCCGCAAGATTTCCCGCTCGCAGATGCAGCTTCTGTATATCGCGATCGAGCAGGCCAACAAGGTAGCGCGTCAGAGCCAGCAGATCGCACGTCTGGCCGAAGGTCGTGTCCGCCAGTCGCACGAGCGCCTCAAGCTCGACGTGATCCTGGAGCAAGCGCTCAAAGAGCGCGAGCCGGTTCTTCATCAAAAGGGTATCGAAGTCGAGCGCGGCATTCGCGCGGTCGAAATCATCGTCGACCCCGGGCTGCTATCCACGCTGATCGATTCGGCGCTCGATTGGGCGATCGAGTTGGGTCAACGCCTGTCGGTAAATCTTGGAATCAAGAATTGGCCTGAGCACGGACTCATCACGATCCGCGCCAGCCAGTCGATCGTCAGCGGCGAGGAAGCGGACATGACAGGTCGCGGCGATGCACTCAACTGGCAATTGCTGGTCCAGGTCGCCAAGGCAATGGGCGTGACGCTGCAACGCGATTTCGAAGAGGGCGAAGCGCGCCTGTCGATGGAATTCGCACGCACCGTCAAACAGCTCGAAGGCCTTACCGCCATGGAACTCGACGCCTCCGGCGAGTCGACCTACGCAAGCGGCACCAAACCTCTTGCCGGTCACCGGGTGCTCCTCACCACGAACGACGCGCTCGTTCGCGCCGAAGTCCAGCGCGCGTGCGGATTGCTCGGGCTGGTGGTCGACACGGTTCCTAATGCGCGGCAGGCAGTTCGATTCGTCGAGTTGGACATGCCGCACATGATGATCATCGACGAGCGTGTCCGCGATTCTCAACTCGATGCACTCATCCAGGACGTAAAGCGCCACAACCCGAATTTCGGTCTGCTGGAGGTAGCCGACGATGCGAACACTTTCGCGATCGCCAGCTGGATGAGCGACAGCATGACGCGCGTGAGTCGCGATTTGTTGCGCCAGCAACTGCCGTCGCTGCTGACGCTGGAGCTCGCCAAGGCGCTTTGACGCGCCAGTCGGCTAGATCGATCCGAAAACCTTCTTCAGGATCGCGCTGCCGGTTCCGACCGGATCCTGACGGATCTTCTTTTCTTCTTCGCCAATCATCAGGTACAGCCCGTCCAGCGACTTGCCGGTGACGTACTGCTGGATATTGGCGTCTTCCTTTTTGACAAGCCCAAAGCTCGACACCTTGCCGGCTACCTGGTTGTATTTGTTCGCCAGATCGACCTTTTCGGTTGCCTTGGTGACGATCGGCAGGAATCGGGTGTTGAGGGGCGCACGCGTCTTTTCCGCAAAGAAAGTGGTGACCGAAGTGTCGCCGCCCGCCAGAATATTTTTCGCGTCAGTCACGTTCATGGTTTTGACAGCGTTGACCAGCAAATCCTTCGCCATGGGCACCGCCGCCTCGGCGGCACGGTTCATCGCCACCACCAGTTCGTCGATCCGTTTCCCCTGCCCCAAGTTTTTCAGAAGTTTCGACGCGTCTTCGAGCACTCCCGGCAAAGGAATGCGAACTTTTGGATTTCCGAGGAATCCATCCGGCTTACCGAGCAACGCGACCGCCACATTGGCACCCTTTTCGAGTGCCGCTTTGACGCCCGCCGTGGCATCGGTAGAAGTAAGGTCCGCGAGCGATAGAGCTAAAGCATGCTGGTGTACTGCGGTAATAAGCAGCGCCATCGCGGAAGTGGTCGAACGGTTAAACTGGCGGCGATTCATATGAGTTTTCCCTTGAAAATCAAACCTCTGATCCTGGCTATTGTCCTCGCTGGCGCGGCTGCCACTGCTTTCGCGGTGTGGAATCAATCTGGCTCGAGTGCGGCACCCGAGTCGACGTTCGTGCTTCTGGATGGATCCAGGCAAACGACCGCCAATCTCAAGGGCAAGGTCACTCTAGTCAATTTCTGGGCTACCAGCTGCGTTACCTGCGTCGGCGAAATGCCCAAGGTCATCGCAACTTACGACAAGTACAAGGCCAAGGGCTTCGACACCGTTGCCGTGGCAATGAGCTACGACCCCCCGAGCTATGTAGTCAACTTCGCAGAAACCCGCCGACTTCCCTTCAGTGTGGCTATCGACAACACTGGTTCGGTGGCCAAGGCGTGGGGCGACGTTCAGTTGACCCCGACCACATTCCTCGTGGACAAGCAGGGACAGATCGTCAAGCGGTATGTGGGTGAGCCCAACTTCGACGAATTGCACGTATTGATCGAAAAACTTCTGGCACAAACCTGATCGGCTTTTGACCGATCCATAAACAAAAACGGGACCGCAAGGGTCCCGTTTTTGTTTGCGCCGCATCGCTTATTGACGGAAAGCGTCGTGGCACGCTTTGCAAGCAGCAGCGGTCTGGCCCACCGCAGTCTTGATGTTGTCGAGATTGCCGGTCTTTGCCGCAGCGGCGAGCTTGACAGTTTCACCCTGAAGCTTTTCGTTGTATTCCTTGAACTTGGCCTGTTCTTTCCAGATTTCAGGCTTGGCCTTGCCGCCTTCGGTGCCAGGTGCGAATCCAGCCCAGGGAAGCTTGGAGACTTCCGCCACGATGTCCGCGTTGTCCGCCGCCGCCTTAGCGTCGAAGGGGATGCGGCCAGCGGCCATGCCAGCGACACGTCCGAAGTGCGTCGACATGACGAACAATGCACTTTGACGATATTTGATCGCGTCTTCCGGCTTTGCGAACTGTGCGAATGCGGGGGTCGCGGACAGGACTGTCAAGGCGACCAGGATCGGGGCGAATAATTTCATGTATTTCCTTCGTGGGTGAAAAGGCAGAACGTCTTCATCGAGCCTTCGAAAGTTCAAAAGCGAACCTTCGAAAACCTTCCATTCTTGAGAACGAATGTTAGGAAAAGTTCTGACGAATCACTAATACTTTTTTCGCGTTTCGAGGTTTTTTCAAAATCTGTCTGTTTCAAGGCATAGTTATGCGAATCAGGAACGGCTGCACGGCCTCAACAACATGACCACCAGAATTCGTATTTGGGATCTGCCGACCCGCCTTTTTCATTGGTTCTTAGCCCTGGCCGTTGTCGCTTTGGTCGTAACAGCCAAAACCGGCGCCATGGATTGGCATTTCCGTCTTGGCTATCTGGTCGGAGCCCTATTGATATTTCGCATCCTTTGGGGATTCTTCGGGGGCTACTGGTCGCGCTTCGCCTCATTCCTGCATGCTCCCTCGACCGTAGTCTCTTATTTGAAGGGCGATTCGGATGGTCATCACGGCCACAATCCCTTGGGCGCCTTGTCTGTCGTCGGGTTGCTGCTGGTTCTGGTTGCACAAGTGGCAACCGGCCTCACCAGCGACGACGAAATCTCGTTGACCGGGCCGCTGGCCAAATACGCATCGGGCGCTGTGGTGAGCGCGGCGTCTTTTTACCATCGCAACTACGGTCAGTGGCTTATTTACGGGCTGGTCGGTCTGCACGTCCTGGCCATCTGCATCTATCTTTTGAAAAAGCAGAATCTGGTAACGCCCATGATCACCGGAGACAAGGATTTGCCCGAATCGACACGCGCTTCTCAGGACAGCTGGTTGACACGTGCCATAGCGCTCTTCGCGCTGGCTGCAGGCATTGCCGTCATGGGCTGGATTTATTCGCTGGGCCTTTAAGGGAGTTGGTTTCCAAGTGGCGGTCGTACCTGATCTCGAGTTCGTGAATCCGTCCTCACCGGACGAGATCGAGGCATTGCGCGAAATTTTTTCGGAATATGCGCATGGACTCGGGATCGACCTGACCTTTCAGGATTTCGAGGGAGAACTGGAGTCTTTGCCCGGAGAGTACGCGGAGCCTCGCGGAAGCGTGGTGATCGCGACTATCGACGGCGCAGTGGCCGGATGTTGTGCGTTGCGTCCGCTGGATTCCAGCGACTATCCCAACGCCTGCGAAATGAAGCGGCTTTACGTCCGCAAAGCCTTCAGAGGCTTTGGACTCGGCAAGCAGCTGGCCGAATACATCATGGATTCCGGTCGGCGGATCGGCTACAGCAGCATGCTGCTCGATACGCTCGACGACATGGAATCGGCGCGGGCTCTCTACGAAGATCTGGGCTTCGAAGAGATCCCGCCCTACTATCACAACCCCATTGCCGGGGCGCACTACCTGCTCGCGCGTCTCTGACTGCGAGAGGTAGCGTCAAACCGAAGCAAAAGCCGAGGCGAATTAAGCCTTGGATTGCGCCAACAAAGTATCGGCGTCGCTGACTTCGAACTTGCCGGGGCCTTCGACGTTCAGGGTCGCTACTTTTCCGTCTTTCACCAACATCGAATAGCGATTGCTGCGAACGCCCATGCCGCGTGCGGTCAGGTCGAGCGTCAGGCCGAGGGCTTGAGCGAACACGCCGCTACCGTCGGCCAGCATGCGCACTTTGCCGTCGGTGTGTTGATCGCGAGCCCATGCGCCCATGACGAACGGATCGTTCACGCTCAGGCACCAGATCTCGTCGACACCGGCAGCCTTGAATTCGGCAGCTTTCTCCACGAAGCCGGGAACGTGTTTGGCCGAACAGGTGGGGGTGAACGCGCCGGGAACTGCAAAGACAGCAATGGTTTTGCCTGCAATCGCTTTTTGCACATCGACCGGGTTGGGTCCGAGGCTGCAACCGTTTCCTTCGACTTCCGAATATTCTGAAAGCGTGCCTGCTGGCAGTGTGTCGCCGACTTTGATCATGGATATTTCCTTGGGTTAAAAAACGAGTGGAAGGGAGCGAAGCAAAAAACTTCGCGCAAAAACAAAAACGACCCACATTGTGGGTCGTTTAGTGTTTCAGCGTGAGAGCGTCAACAATAGGATCAGATCACGATCGCTTTTTGAATCAAGCGGGACACGACCCAATTCTTCGTCTTCGAAATCGGGCGGCTTTCGGTGATCTCGATGAGATCGCCAACCTTGTATTCGCCCTTTTCGTCATGTGCGTGGTACTTGCTGGATTTACCAACAATTTTTCCATACAACTCATGCTTGACGCGACGTTCGACGAGAACGGTCACGGTCTTGGCGCGCTTGTCGCTCACAACCTTGCCAATCAAGGTGCGCTTGAGGGATTTTTTAGCTTCCGTCATATCAGCCCCTTACTTGGATGCTTGCTTTTCAGCAAGGATGGTTTTGGCACGTGCGATTGCACGACGGGTCGAACGGAGCGACGCGACATTGCCAAGTTGTTGTGTAGCCTTCTGCATGCGAAGACCGAAGTGAGCCTTTTGCAGCTCCTTGACTTCGTTCGCCAGGCCGTCGGTATCTTTTTTGCGCAGTTCAGCAGCTTTCATTTCTTCATTCTCCTGATTTATGCGCCGATCATGCGGCTGACAAACGTTGTGCGAAGGGGAAGCTTCGCAGCCGCGAGGCGGAAAGCCTCACGTGCGAGTTCTTCTGGCACACCGACGATTTCATAGAGCACTTTGCCCGGCTGAATCTCAGCCACGTAGTACTCCGGATTTCCCTTACCGTTACCCATGCGCACTTCAGCAGGCTTATGGGAAATTGGCTTGTCGGGAAACACGCGAATCCAGATGCGGCCGCCACGTTTGACGTGACGCGAAATAGCGCGTCGCGCTGCTTCGATTTGACGTGCGGTCAAGCGTCCACGATCTGTGGACTTCAGGCCGAAGTCGCCGAATGCAACCGAGTTTCCTCGAGTTGCAACGCCGGTGTTCCGACCCTTTTGCTCTTTGCGATATTTTCTGCGAGCGGGTTGCAGCATGTTATTACTCCGATCTACTCAACCGATTACTCGGTCTTGGCACCGTCAGCTGCTGCAGCTGGCGCGGCTACCTTGCGGACGCGCTTAACGGCGGTTTTAGTGGCATCAGCTCCAGATGCCTCTGCGGGTTTGTCGCTTCCGTCAGCCGGTGCAGCGTTGCCGCCTGCCGGACGACGTGGACCACGGGGAGTCGACGGACGATCTGCGCCAGGGCGCGCGTCACGACGGGGACCACGGGGACGACGTTCTTCTTCTGCACGGGGTTCGACGACTGCCGGAGCATCGTTGCGACCCAACGTGTCGCCTTTATAGACCCAGACCTTCACGCCGATCACACCATAGGTGGTCTTGGCTTCGGAAGTTCCGTAGTCGATATCGGCACGCAGGGTATGAAGTGGTACACGACCTTCGCGATACCACTCGGTACGCGCAATTTCGATACCGTTCAAACGGCCTGCAGACATGATCTTGATGCCTTGAGCGCCAAGACGCATCGCGTTCTGCATCGCACGCTTCATGGCGCGACGGAACATGATCCGCTTTTCGAGCTGCTGCGTGATGCTGTCGGCAATCAGCTGAGCATCGATTTCGGGCTTGCGCACTTCTTCGATGTTCACTGCAACCGGCACACCCAGACGCGTAGCGAGTTCGCGCTTGAGGTTTTCGATGTCTTCACCCTTCTTGCCGATCACTACGCCCGGACGTGCCGAGAAAATAGTGATGCGAGCGTTCTTGGCGGGACGTTCGATCAAGACGCGCGACACTGCCGCGTTCTTGAGCTTGGTCTTCAAGTATTCACGAACCTTGATGTCTTCAGCCAGCATGCCGGCGAAGTCACGGTTGTTTGCGTACCAACGGCTAGCCCAGTTACGGCTTACCGAGAGGCGGAAACCGGTTGGGTGGATTTTTTGTCCCATATTTCCTAGACCTCTTAGTTGCCAACCGTCACATACACATGGCATGTGGGCTTGCTGATACGGTTGCCGCGACCTTTGGCGCGCGCGGTGAATCGCTTGAGCGTTGCGCCTTGTTCGACGTAGATGGTTTTCACCCGCAATTCGTCGATATCAGCGCCGTCGTTGTGCTCTGCATTCGCAACAGCGGACTCAAGAACCTTTTTGATGATCACTGCTGCTTTTTTCTGCGTAAACGCGAGAGTATTCAGCGCTTGATCCACTTTCTTACCGCGGATCAAATCAGCAACCAGACGGCCTTTGTCGACCGACAGACGAACGCCCCGGAGGACTGCACGTGTTTCCATGGTCTTTCCTTATTTCTTCTGGACTTTTTTGTCTGCCGGGTGACCCTTGAAGGTACGCGTCAGAGCAAATTCGCCCAATTTGTGGCCCACCATCTGATCGGTGATGTAGACAGGCACGTGTTGCTTGCCGTTGTGAACCGCGATGGTCAAACCGATGAATTCCGGAAGAATCATCGAGCGACGGGACCAGGTCTTGATTGGCTTCTTATCCTTGGTGGTCACTGCCTTGTCGGCCTTGGCAACCAAATGATGGTCAACAAACGGGCCCTTTTTTAGAGAACGAGTCATTTGTTTTCCCTTACTTCTTGCGACGCGACACAATCATCACTTGTGTGCGCTTGTTGTTACGGGTCCGATATCCCTTGGTCATATTGCCCCAAGGATCGACAGGCACACGGCCTTCGCCGGTGCGGCCTTCACCACCGCCATGCGGGTGATCGACCGGGTTCATAGCAACGCCGCGAACTGTCGGGCGAATGCCCATCCAGCGCTTGACGCCTGCCTTACCGAGTTGACGAAGACTGTGCTCTTCGTTGGCAACTTCGCCAATGGTCGCGCGGCATTCGATGTGGATCTTGCGAACCTCACCCGAACGCATACGGACCTGAGCGTAAGTGCCTTCACGAGCCAGCAGCGTCGCAGAGGTACCGGCCGAACGTGCGATCTGCGCGCCCTTGCCAGGTTGTAGTTCGATGCAATGGATCGTCGAGCCAACCGGAATATTGCGGATAGGCAGGGTGTTTCCAACGCGGATCGGAGCTTCGGAGCCGCTCAGGAGAGATGCACCGACTTCAAGGCCACGGGGGGCGATGATGTATGTGCGCTCGCCGTCTGCATAGCAGATCAACGCGATGTGCGCTGTACGGTTCGGATCGTATTCGACGCGTTCGACCTTTGCGGGAATTCCGTCCTTGTTACGGCGGAAATCGACGACACGGTAATGGTGCTTATGACCGCCGCCCTTGTGACGGGTGGTGATATGACCATTGTTGTTGCGGCCAGCCTTCTGGAATTGTGGTTCCAGCAAAGGCGCAAACGGTGCGCCTTTGTACAGGTGATCGCGAGTAACCTTCACCACGGCACGTTGGCCTGGCGAGGTAGGTTTCATCTTGATAACTGCCATGATTACGCCGCCTCTCCGGAAAGGTTCAGCTCTTGTCCAGGCTTCAAGGTCACGTAGGCTTTGCGAATGTTGTCGCGACGACCCATCGATTTACCGAAGCGCTTGGATTTGCCTTTGGTGTTCACAACCGAAACGCCCTTGACCTCGACCTTGAACATCAGTTCAACAGCGGCCTTGATCTCGTACTTGGTTGCGTCTTGCAAGACCTTGAAGGTGACTGCATTGCTCTTTTCCGCAACTGCCGTGGCCTTTTCGGACACGATAGGAGCGACGAGCACTTGCATCAGACGACCTTCGTCAAATTTGATTGCGCTCATGCGAACATCTCCTTGAGCTTGTCGATTGCGCCCTTGGTCACGATGACTTTCTTGTAGTGAACAAGAGAGACCGGATCAGCGTAACGCGGCTCGACGATGAGTACGTTCACCAGATTGCGCGAAGCGAGATAGAGGTTTTCGTCGACTTCTTCGGCGATCACCAGAACCGACTTCAGATTCATCGCCTTGAACTTGTCGGCGAGAACCTTGGTCTTGGGCGAGTCGACTGTCAACGAATCGACAACCGCCAGGCGACCTTCGCGAGCCAACTGCGAGAAGATCGCAGCCATGCCGGCGCGATACATCTTCTTGTTGATTTTCTGAGCGAAGTTTTCGTCAGGCATGTTCGGGAAAATGCGTCCGCCTCCGCGCCACAGCGGAGAAGACGTCATACCAGCGCGAGCGCGACCGGTACCCTTTTGCTTGAACGGCTTCTTGGTGGAGTGATGAACTTGTTCGCGATCTTTCTGAGCGCGAGTTCCTTGACGTGCATTGGCTTGATAAGCAACAACGATCTGATGAACCAGATCTTCGTTGTATTCACGGCCAAACACGGTTTCAGGCGCGTCGAATTTCGACGAAGCCTGACCTTGTTCGTTTAGAAGTTCGAGCTGCATCAGTTAGCTCCCTTCGAGTCAGCAGGTTTCGCCTTGATGGCGTGACGCACGGTCACGAAACCACCCTTGGAGCCGGGCACTGCGCCGCGGATCAGGAGAAGTTGACGTGCTTCGTCGATGCGGAAGACATCGAGGTTTTGCATGGTAACGGTGACGTCGCCGCGATGGCCCGCCATCTTCTTACCGGGGAACACGCGTCCAGGATCTTGCGCCATCGAAATGGAGCCAGGCACGTTGTGCGAACGGCTGTTACCGTGCGACGCGCGCTGCGACTTGAAGTTGTGACGTTTGATCGTTCCGGTAAAACCTTTACCAATCGACGTACCTTGCACATCGACCTTTTGGCCGACAGCGAAGATTGCCGATGCGGGAACAACGGAACCGGGCTGGTATTGAGCAGCCGATTCAGCAGTCACGCGGAATTCTTGAATGATTTCGCCGGCTTCGACGCCAGCTTTTGCTAGATGACCTGCTGCCGGCTTCGTAACGCGCGATGCTTTGCGCGATCCGAACGTCACCTGCAAGGCGACATAACCGTCGGTCTCAGCGGATTTAACTTGGGTCACTCGGTTGTTAGACACATCTACCACCGTGACGGGCACTGCATCGCCGTCATCGGTGAACAGACGCATCATGCCCACCTTGCGCCCCAACAACCCTAAGGAGTTGCTCTGACTCATTTGTTTCTCCAAAACTTTCACCGCATCGACTTCAATTGGCCAATGCGTTTAGATATGAAAGAAGGTTAATAAAACTCTGCGAAAAACGCAGAGCATCAAATTATATGCCGCCGATCGACTGCAGGGCAAGCCTAGCGGTCATCGGCGACATAAATCCAATTACTGAAGCTTGATTTCCACGTCGACGCCAGCTGGCAAGTCGAGTTTCATCAATGCGTCGACCGTCTTGTCCGTGGGATCGACGATGTCCATCAGACGCTGGTGCGTACGGATTTCAAGCTGGTCACGGCTGGCCTTGTTCACGTGGGGTGAACGCAGGATGTCGAAACGCTTCATGCGGGTCGGCAGGGGCACGGGGCCCTTGACGATCGCTCCGGTGCGCTTTGCCGTGTCTACGATTTCAGCAGCCGATTGGTCGATCAGCTTGTAATCGAACGCCTTCAGGCGGATGCGGATTTTTTGCTTTGTGGACATGTTCTTACTCCAGGACCTTGGCGACGACGCCGGCGCCGACGGTGCGGCCACCTTCGCGGATTGCGAAGCGCAGGCCTTCTTCCATCGCGATCGGGTTGATCAGCTTGACCGTGATCGACACGTTATCGCCAGGCATGACCATTTCCTTGTCCGCCGGCAACTCGATCGCACCGGTCACATCCGTCGTGCGGAAGTAGAACTGGGGACGGTAGTTGTTGAAGAACGGCGTGTGACGGCCGCCTTCGTCCTTGGACAGCACATACACCTCGGCGGTGAAGTGCGTGTGCGGCTTGATGGAGCCCGGCTTGCACAGCACTTGGCCGCGCTCGACGTCTTCACGCTTGGTGCCGCGCAGCAAAATACCCACGTTGTCGCCCGCTTGACCTTGGTCGAGCAGCTTGCGGAACATTTCCACGCCGGTGCAGGTCGTCTTCAGCGTGGGCTTGATACCCACGATCTCGATTTCTTCACCGACCTTGACGATACCGCGCTCGATACGGCCGGTCACCACCGTGCCGCGACCCGAGATGGAGAACACGTCTTCCACAGGCATCAGGAACGCACCGTCGATCGCGCGCTCGGGCGTGGGGATGTACGTGTCCAAAGCTTCTGCCAGCTTCATGATCGCGCCTTCGCCCAAATCGCCCTTGTCGCCTTCGATGGCCAGCTTGGCCGAGCCCTTGACGATGGGGGTGTCGTCACCGGGGAAGTCGTACTTGGACAGAAGCTCGCGAACTTCCATTTCAACGAGCTCGAGCAACTCTTCGTCGTCGACCATGTCGCACTTGTTCAGGAACACGATGATGTAAGGAACACCGACCTGGCGCGCCAAGAGGATGTGCTCACGGGTCTGGGGCATCGGGCCGTCAGCGGCCGAGCACACCAGGATCGCGCCGTCCATCTGAGCCGCGCCCGTGATCATGTTCTTCACATAATCGGCGTGACCGGGACAGTCCACGTGTGCGTAATGGCGGTTGGCCGTTTCGTACTCGACGTGAGCGGTGTTGATGGTAATGCCGCGCGCTTTTTCTTCGGGCGCCGCATCGATCTGGTCATAGGCCTTGGCCTGACCGCCGAACTTGGCCGCCAACACCGTCGTGATCGCCGCCGTCAGCGTGGTCTTGCCGTGATCGACGTGACCAATAGTTCCAACGTTCACGTGCGGCTTTGTCCGCGCGAATTTCTCTTTTGCCATTCTTCATTCTCCAAAGAGCAAGCCCGTGTATGGTTTAACGTCTGCACTTGATTGCTTGATCGCCCCGCACGGGAACAGGACGGCACCAAATCGCAGACACAACAAATGCCGACTCCTTCATGGAGTCGGCGAACTCGAATTACTTGGCGCGAGCCGCGACGATGGCTTCGGCAACGTTACGCGGAGCTTCCGAGTAGTGCTTGAATTCCATCGTGTAGGTAGCGCGACCTTGCGACATCGAACGCAGGGTCGTGGAATAACCGAACATTTCGGACAGTGGGACTTCAGCCTTGATTGCCTTGCCGCCACCGACCATGTCGTCCATACCTTGGACCATGCCGCGACGTGAGGAAAGATCGCCCATCACGTTACCTGCGTAGTCTTCAGGCGTTTCCACTTCAACAGCCATCATCGGCTCGAGAATCACGGGGCTGGCTTTACGGCAACCGTCCTTGAAACCGAAGATTGCGGCCATCTTGAACGCCTGTTCGTTCGAGTCGACGTCATGGTACGAACCGAAATGCAGCGTGACCTTCACGTCGACAACCGGATAGCCCGCGAGCACGCCGGAATTGAGCGCTTCGATAACGCCTTTTTCCACTGCGGGGATGTATTCGCGAGGAACCACACCACCCTTGATCGCGTCGACGAATTCGAAGCCCTTGCCGGCTTCGTTGGGTTCGATCTTGAGCACGACGTGGCCGTACTGACCCTTACCGCCGGACTGACGAACGAATTTGCCTTCGGCGTCTTCGACAGTCTTGCGGATCGTTTCGCGGTACGCAACCTGGGGCTTGCCCACGTTGGCTTCCACGCCGAATTCACGCTTCATGCGGTCGACAATAATTTCCAGATGCAGCTCGCCCATGCCGGCGATGATGGTCTGACCGGATTCTTCGTCCGTCTTGACGCGGAAAGAAGGATCTTCCTGAGCGAGACGCTGCAAAGCGATACCCATTTTTTCCTGATCGGCTTTGGTCTTCGGCTCGACAGCTTGCGAGATGACCGATTCCGGGAACACCATGCGCTCGAGCGTCACGATTGCCGAAGGATCGCACAGGGTTTCGCCGGTGGTAACTTCCTTCAAGCCAACGCAGGCAGCGATATCGCCAGCGCGAATTTCGCTGACTTCTTCGCGATTGTTCGCGTGCATCTGAACGATACGACCGATACGCTCTTTCTTGCCGCGGACCGGGTTGTAGACGCTGTCGCCCTTGGAGAGGACTCCCGAGTAAACGCGCACGAACGTCAGCTGACCGACGAAAGGATCGGTCATCAGCTTGAACGCGAGAGCCGAGAACTTCTCGCCGTCGTCTGCCTGACGAACAACCGGAGCTTCATCTTCGTCCAGGCCATTGACCGGGGGAATGTCGGTCGGGGCGGGCATGTATTCGATGACCGCGTCGAGCATGGCTTGCACGCCCTTGTTCTTGAAAGCAGAGCCGCAAAGCATCGGCTGGATTTCGCCAGCGATGGTGCGTTGGCGAATTGCCGCCTTGATCTCTTCTTCCGTCAGCGCTTCGCCTTCGAGGTACTTGTTCATCAGCTCTTCGCTTGCTTCAGCAGCAGCTTCGACGAGCTTTTCGCGATATTCATTGCAGACATCTGCGATGTCGGCGGGGATCTCGCCGTATTTGAAAGTCACACCCTTGTCTTCGTCCCAGATGATGGCTTTCATCTTGACCAAATCGACGATGCCCTGGAAGCGATCTTCCGCACCGATCGGGATTTGAATGACGACGGGGTTTGCCTTCAGGCGGTCGATCATCATTTGACGGACGCGGAGGAAGTCTGCACCGGTACGGTCCATCTTGTTGACGAACGCGAGACGGGGAACCTTGTACTTGTTAGCCTGACGCCAAACGGTTTCGGATTGGGGCTGAACGCCACCGACCGCGTCATAGACCATCACGGCGCCATCGAGAACTCGCATGGAACGTTCGACTTCAATCGTGAAGTCGACGTGGCCGGGGGTGTCGATGATGTTGATGCGGTGTTCGTCGAACGTGCCGGCCATGCCCTTCCAGAAGCACGTGGTTGCAGCAGAAGTAATCGTGATACCACGTTCCTGCTCTTGTTCCATCCAGTCCATCGTGGCGGCGCCGTCATGCACTTCACCGATTTTGTGGTTCACACCGGTGTAGAAAAGAATACGTTCGGTGGTGGTGGTCTTCCCGGCATCAATGTGAGCCGAGATGCCGATATTGCGATATCGCTCGATGGGAGTTTTGCGGGCGGACATAAAAAAGTTTCTCCGTTAATGACCACAAGCCCGCCAACTAATCCGTTGGTGCGGGCTTGCGTTATCTCTGAATATGGGGGCGATTTAGAAGCGGAAGTGGCTGAATGCCTTGTTCGCTTCTGCCATGCGGTGAACTTCGTCACGCTTCTTCATTGCGCCGCCACGACCTTCGGTCGCTTCGAGCAATTCATTGGCAAGACGCATCGCCATGGACTTTTCACCACGCTTGCGCGCCGCTTCCTTGATCCAGCGCATCGACAAAGCGAGACGACGGACAGGGCGGACTTCGACTGGAACCTGGTAGTTCGCACCGCCAACGCGGCGCGACTTCACTTCCACCATCGGCTTCACGTTGTTGATAGCGATGCTGAAAGCTTCGAGCGGGTCTTTGCCCGACTTCTTTTCCATCTGCTCGAGCGCACCGTAAATGATGCGTTCAGCGACGGCTTTCTTGCCGCCTTCCATGATCACGTTCATGAATTTGGACAGCTCGACATTGCCGTACTTGGGATCCGGCAGGATTTCACGTTTAGGGACTTCGCGACGACGTGGCATTTTTTCACCTCAAATTTGCTTCAGTTGGCACCCTTACGGGGGCCGCGAGAGTCAATAAAAACTCTCACTTACTCGACCCACCAGGACAATTCCCAGCTTCGGGTCACTACGTTTGAAATCGCGCCATGCGACTCAAACACCGATAAATATCTAACGAATCAAGAGACCGATCAGGCCTTCTTGGGGCGCTTGGCGCCGTACTTGGAGCGCGATTGCTTGCGATCTTTCACGCCTTGCAAATCGAGGGATCCGCGCACGATGTGATAACGCACACCTGGCAAATCCTTGACACGACCACCACGAACCAGAACAACCGAGTGTTCTTGCAGGTTGTGGCCTTCGCCGCCGATGTAGGAAATAACTTCGAACCCGTTGGTCAGGCGCACTTTGGCGACTTTACGCAGAGCGGAGTTAGGCTTTTTTGGCGTCGTGGTGTACACACGGGTGCAAACACCGCGCCGTTGTGGCGAGTTTTGCATCGCAGGGCTCTTCGAGTTGGTCTTTTCGACCTCACGACCCTGACGCACCAGTTGATTGATGGTTGGCATTGAAAAACGTCCCTAAACGTTTGAAATAAAACGGAAAACGTGAATCCCTTCGGAATTCCGAAAAGCCTTCGAGTGTAGCAGGGGGAATTGACCGGCGCAAATAAAGCCCCGGAACTACGCCCGAAGTCGACGCAGGCTTACTGCACCCAAAGGCGCATTGCATCCCAGGCGCGGCCGACGATGCCGGCCTGCTCGACCGGCTCGAGTGCCACCAGCGGCACATCGGCGAGAGCCTGTTCCCCCACCGTGATTTTGAGGGTCGCCACCTGTTTGCCCTGTGCAATCGGAGCAATCAAGGGATCCGGGCGAGCCACATTCGTTTTGATCTTGGATCCGCTTCCGGCGGGCACCGAAACCACTATTGCCTTGGGCTGTCCAAGCTTCACTTCTTTGGTGGACCCTTTCCAGACCCGCGGCGAAACCACGGCTTGGTTGGCATCGAAAAGTTTGATCGCTTCGAAGGCGGTGTAGCCCCAATTGAGTAGTTTTTGCGACTCGTTGGCTCGGGAAGTCTCGCTCGACGCTCCCAGGATGATCGAAAGCAGGCGGCGGGAACCGACATTCGGGAAATCGCGATGAGCGGTGGCGATGATGCAATACCCAGCCGCGTCGGTGTGGCCGGTTTTCAGCCCGTCGACGCTCGGATCGCGGAACAGGAGCATGTTGCGATTGGTGTCGTTGGCAGCGGGCGTGCCGGGATAACGGTATTTCTTGATGGCGTAGAAGCCGATGTATTCCGGGAAATCGTTCATCAGGCGCTGGGCCAGAACGCTCAGATCGCGAGCGGTAGTCGTGTGACCTGCTTCGGTCAGACCTTCGGGGTTTTTGTAGCTCGTGGAGTTCAAGCCCATCGCTTTGGCCTGTTCGTTCATGAGCTGGACAAAGCGCTCGACCGATCCGGCGACGCCTTCAGCCAGCGCGATAGTTGCGTCGTTTCCGGACTGCACGATCAGACCCTTGACCAGATCTTCGACCGGAACCTGCATTTTCGGATCGATGAACATCCGTGATCCGGGCATTTTCCAGGCACGTTCGCTGACTGGCAGCGTCTGCTTCAGATCGAGCTTCTTCGATTTCAGCGCGTCGAACACCAGATATGCAGTCATCAATTTGGTGAGCGACGCGGGCTCGACCGGCGAATCTGCGTCTTTTGCGGCAAGCACCTGATGCGAAGTCACATCGATGAGCAGATACGAGCGCGCGGCAATTTCAGGAGGCTGCGGAACTTGCGCAAACACGGGAGCGCTCAGGAAAGCGGTGAACGGAAGCAACGCTAGCAGGGTGCGCGCGAGGAATGCGCTAAGAAGTCTTGTCATGAATATTTGAAAGTCTGGCGGGAATAAAAACTGTCGGGAGAGGTTCTCGGCGACGCGGGAAAAGGCGGAATCAGGCGGGCAGGTGCCTGACGACCAGGTTTTTCAGCAGCGGCAATTGTCCGTGGAAAAAGTGTCCGCCTCCAGGAACTACTGTTACCGGAAGCGACTGAGGGCGCGCCCAGTCCATGACCGACGACAGGGGCACCGTGTCGTCCTGCTCACCATGGACTACCAGTGTTTTGTCCAAGGAGTCGGCAGGTAGTGTCGCCACGGTGAATCGCGATGCAGCCGTTCCGACCAGAACGATTCGCTCGATCGTGCGGGAAGACCACAATTTCTCGATTGCATGGCTGGCAACGAACGACCCGAACGAAAACCCCGAAACGCAAAGAGCTCCGTCGCCGCCGAGTTCTTCGATGACTTTCAGCATGTCGTCCAGCTCGCCTCGACCTTCGTCATGCACTCCAGCGCTTGCGCCAACGCCGCGAAAATTGAACCGGATCGTGGTCCAGCCGCATTGCATGAATGCTCGAGCCAGGGTCTGCACCACTTTGTTGTCCATGGTGCCGCCGAACAAGGGATGCGGATGCGCGACGATTGCGATGCCGCGCGATGAATCGGCGGGCTCATCGCGAAGGACCTCGATATTTCCCGCTGCTCCCGCGACCGACAGGCGCTCTGTTTGCGCGTTCATGCGATCAGCGGCCCAGATGCGGAGGCGTCAACAGCCGCTCTACCGGCACGCCATTCTTGAGATGCGACTCTACGATCTCGTCGATGTCTTCCTTGTCCACATAGGTGTACCAGACGGCTTCCGGATACACGACCATGACAGGTCCGGCTGCGCATCGATCAAGACATCCGGCCTTGTTCACGCGAACCTTGCCCGGACCCGACAGACCCGCCTTTTTGACAGCGGACTTGCAATGGTCGAATCCGTCCTGGGCGTTGTGCCGCGCACAGGATTCTTCATTGCCTTTGCGCTCGTTCAAACAGAAGAACACATGACGTTCGTAGTAGCTGGTCTGGTCGGTCACCGGAATGGCCGTTGGCTGGATTTTGGGTTTGTCGCTCATGGGGCATTCTAGTTTTTTCGCTGCGATACCGAGACCATCGCGAGCAGATACAAGAGGGTCAGATAGGGCCAAAGCCAACCCAGCCATTGCACGATTCCGTGAAAGCGAATGAACCGGCCCTGCTCCCAGGTCTGCAGTGTCTGCGCGAAATAGGCGCTTGTGGGTGCCTGGTTCAGGATGCTTAAAAAGAAGGCAATACAGACCAGCGCGATAGCAGCGCAGCCCCGGCGCGGGAAGGGAAGCAGGATGAAGATGGCCACGCAGGCCAGCACGATGCCGGCGGTGGATGGATCCCCCAGCCATGCCCAGGAATGCGCAGGGCCGAAGCTCAGCGCAGACGACAGCACGGTCGTGGCGATTCCCACCGTAATCAGGAACAAGCCGGCGATCAGGCGTTTGAACCAGCCGTTCATGACACTGAAAGCCAGAAGGCACGGTGCGAGCGCGCCCAACATGACGCACAACATTTCTGCGCTGGGCACCAGCGGCTGAAGGTCGAATTCTCGAACTGGAAGCCAATCCAGAAATGGGGTGTCCTGCAGGACCTCCGCCAGAAAGTTTTCAACCCGCTCGAAAACCTGTCCGAGTCCGAACGGCACAGGCGCAGGAAAAAGCAGAGCGACAGGCCACAGCGCGATCAGAACCAGCGCGCCCCGCGACTCCTGCACAAACCATTTGCTGCGAAACCGAGCCCAGCGATCGATGGCGCCAAGTGGTTCGAGTAACCCAGCAATGCAGGCACCGGCGAAACCGCCGGCCGTATTCAACGCGAAATCGACGTTCGAAGGCACGCGGGATGGCAAATAGCTTTGCAGCGTCTCCATGCAAAGAGAGAGGAGCGCACAAGCCAGCATGGCCATGACCACGAACGCGAATACCGGTTGCGACGTGCGCTGCCCGGAAGTCGACCGCAGTGCCGCAATGACCAGCAGAAATCCGACGGGCGCGTAGCCGAGCACGTTCGCAATGACGTCGAACCAGGTCCAGTACTTCGGAAGTGACGCGGTTAAAAATGCCCAAGGCGCGATTCCCTGATCGCGCCACTCACCGAATGGGTAGAGGCTGGCATACACGATGAGCGCCGAGTAGAGCAGCGCGAGTGGCCAGGCCGAAGTTTTTTGCATCGGCGCAGCGCGATCAGAACGGTTTGACCACCACGAGAATGACGATGACAAGCAGCAAAACAGTAGGCGCTTCGTTGAACCAGCGATACCAGCGATGACTGCGGGTATTCCGATCAGATTCGAATTTGCGAAGAATGCCTCCGCAGGCGTGGTGGTAGCCCAGAACCAGCGCAACGAACAGCAGCTTGGCGTGCATCCAGCCGTTGCCCGGTCCGCGCCCGATTCCGTATCCCATCCATAGCCAGATGCCGAAAACGAGAGCCGGCACAGCGAGCAGTGTCGTGAATCGCAGGAGCTTGCGAGCCATCAACAGCAGGCGCTGTTTCTCTGCGATGGATTCTGCAGGCACCATCGCGAGATTCACGAAAACGCGCGGCAGGTAAAACAGGCCGGCGAACCAGCTTGCGATGAAAAAGATGTGAAGAGATTTAATCCAGAGCATCACGCGAGTTTAGTTAGCAAATATGCAAATGCGTGAATTAATACAGACCGCATTGCTTTCGTCCGGCTTCCATTGGACGCAGCCGCATTGTTTTCCCGGGAATTGGGTAAGTCACCGCAATCAGGCACAATTTTCGGATGAGCATTCACGCCCCGTTTCCCGCCAATCGCCCGCGCCGACTCCGCCGCGATGACTTCACACGCAATCTCGTGCGCGAGCACGCGGTAACGCCGCACGACCTGATTTATCCGGTTTTCGTTCACGAAGGCACGAACAAGCGCGAAGCGGTCGCATCGATGCCAGGCGTCGAGCGCATGAGCCTCGATCTCTTGCTGAAGGTCGCCGAGGATTGCGTGGAGTTGGGCATTCCGGTGATGGCGCTTTTCCCGGTGATCGAATCGAAACTCAAAACGCTGGACGGTGCCGAGGCGACGAATCCCGACGGCCTGGTTCCGCGGGTAGTTGCAGCGCTCAAGAAAGAGTTTCCGCAGCTCGGCGTGATGACCGATGTGGCGCTCGATCCGTACACCAGCCACGGGCAGGACGGCGTGCTCGACGACACCGGCTACATCCTCAACGACGAAACGGTCGAGATCCTCACGAAGCAGGCCGTGGTGCAAGCCCAAGCCGGCGTCGATATCGTTGCTCCCAGCGACATGATGGATGGCCGCATCGGCGCGATTCGACAGGCGCTCGAATCGAACGGGCTGATCCACACGCGGATCATGGCTTACAGCGCGAAATACGCGAGCGCGTTCTACGGCCCGTTCCGCGATGCGGTCGGCTCGGCATCAAACCTAGGTAAGAGCAACAAGCGCGTGTACCAGATGGATCCGGGCAACAGCGACGAGGCAATCCGCGAAGTGGCGCTCGATATTTCGGAAGGCGCCGACATGGTGATGGTCAAACCCGGCATGCCGTATCTGGACATCGTGCGACGCGTGAAAGACGAGTTTCACGTGCCCACATTCGCTTATCAGGTGAGTGGCGAGTACGCGATGCTGAAAGCCGCGTCGATCAATGGCTGGCTCGATCACGACGCCGTGATGATGGAAAGCCTGCTGGCGTTCAAGCGCGCCGGAGCCGATGGCGTTCTTACTTATTTCGCACTAGAGGCCGCTCGCCTTTTGAAGCGCTAGAGATCCCGAAGTAGAAAAGACTTCGAAGAAAGAAAACTCAGTCCATGCGCGTGTTTGTCATCTCCCACAGCAAAGTCGTCGAGACCGACGCGTTGCCGACTTCGCTTCCTGAAAACGGGTACATCTGGATTGCAACGGCTCGCCGCGAATTCGAGGTGATGGAGGCCCAGGTGCAAGCAGCGTTGCATTCGCTCATCGGCGTTCAGATCGTCGACCTGCACATCAAGGATCTGCTCAACAACCACCTGCCTTCGCACTACGACTACACATCGCAGTACGACATCATGGTGTTCCGGCGATTGGGAACCAGCGTGCACGAGACCGACCTGCTGGCACCCGGCGATCCGCTGCATGCATCGCCGTTGGCCAAAGGCGGACCGAACGTGCTCCGGCATATCGATACCAGCCCGGTGGGCTTCGCGGTATTCGACAGAATTCTGCTCACGGTGCATCCCACCGATTGCTCGGTGCGTGACGCCTATGCCGCGCGTCTTCTCAACGCTACTGCCAGCGAAGCGCGTTCGACCGGCGTGCGACTGCCCGCCAGCCCCGCCGACCTGATGCTTCGTGTCGTCAATCAGATGGTGGATGGCTATCTCGATTTACGCCGCGTGCTTACTCAACAGCTCGACCGCTGGCAGACGCAGTTGCTCGAACCCGAATCGCGCTTCACCAACTGGTCGGCGCTGTTGAGCGCACGACTGTCATTGCATCATCTCGACGAGATTTGCGAAGACCAGCGTGCCGCTGTGCAGGACTGGATCGATTCGATCGAAACCTGGCCCGAAGCGCCCACGCCTGCGGCGCAACGCGAGCTCGACCTGCTCAAGGTGAGAAGCCGCGATGTTCTCGAACATATCGAGCGCGTGGTGCACCACGTGAGGCGGCTGCAAGAGAGCGCAGAAACAACCGTTCAGATGCACTTCAGCGCGCAGAGCAATCGCACCAACGACATCATGCGAACACTCACGGTGCTCACCGCAATTTTTCTGCCGCTCAATTTGATCGCCGGGATTTTCGGAATGAACTTCGAATTCATTCCGCTGCTGCATCTCAAAGACGGATTCTGGCTCGCGATGGGATCGATGGTTTTGGTCACCGTCCTGTTGGTGAGCGTGTTCTGGCGCAAGAGTTATCTGGCGCGAAGCGGAAAGTAGATCGCTCGCCAAGACGTGAAAAAGCCGGCGCGAAGCCGGCTTTTTCCGTTATCTGCTCGGCGCAGCCCCGCGCAGCCCCACGGAGCAGTTCTCAGCCCACGTGCTTCGCAAAGAACGCCAGCGTGCGCTCGAGCGCCAGCTTCGCGGCGGGCGCATCGTAAGATCCGCGCTGATCGCAGTTGAAGCCGTGATCGGCGTCGTACACGTAGACCTCGACGTCCGGCTGTGCCTTCTTGAAAGCCTCCACCGTGTCGATCGTGATGTGCGTGTCTTTCGCGCCGAAGTGCGCAATGACAGGAACCTTCGGCTTGCGATTTGGCTCGGTGCCTACGGTCATGCCACCGCCGTAATACGGCACTGCCGCAGAGATTCCCTTGATAAGTTCGGCGGCGCGCCAGGCCAGCCATCCGCCCCAGCAGTAACCGACGACGCCGACCTTGCCCGCTTTCGCGGCGTAATCGACCGCAGCCTGGATGTCTGCGAACACACCGGGAGCCGGTAGCGCTTCGACTGCAGCCTTCAGGCCGCTGCCGGTCTTCATGTCGGGACCGGTGTAGCCCAGCTCGACGTCTTTCTGCACACGGCTGAAAGTAGCTGGAGCCACCGCCAGGTAACCGTTCGCAGCGTAGCCATCGGCCACAGAGCGGATGTGCGAGTTCACGCCGAAGATTTCTTGCAGCACGACGATTGCGCCCTTGGGCGTGCCGGAAGGCTCTGCTACGTATGCGGGAAATGCAAAGCCGTCTGCGGCTTTGAGTTCGATTGTCTGACCCATGTTCAAGCTCCTTTGTGCAATGCACGTTCAACAAAATCGAGTCTGTCCTGACCCCAGAATATTTCTCCGTCGATGACATAGCTGGGCGCGCCGAAAACGCCAGCGTCGATCGCAGCCTGCGTATTCTCTTCGTAGCGATGCTGCGCCGCCTGCGTGTGCGACTGCTCGATACGCGCCTCGTCAAGACCGTGTTTGGCGAGTATCGCGGACAGCACCTTGTGATCGGCAATGTTGAGGTCATCGGACCATACCGCCGCGAACACACTGCTGGCAACCGTCAGCGCCTTCTCGAATCCGTCGTGATGATCGACCGCGATGATCAGACGGCAGGCGTCTTCGGTAGACACCGGGAAATAGCTGGGGGCGAGATTCAGCGGCAGCTTCAAGTACTCGCTGAATCGGCGAAGCTCCTGCAAACGATAAGCGCGTCGTTGGGGAGCGCGCTTGAGCAGCGGCAATCCGCCCGACACCGGGAACACACCACCCAGATCGACCGGGAGCACTCGGACTTTCGCACCGGCGGCCTTGGCGATTGCGACAAATCGATCGTGTCCGAGATAAGCCCAGGGGCTCTGCGGGGTAAAGTAGTAGTCGATTGTCTTGCTCATGGCGACCCGTTCGTCTTGTTCAATGCATGTCTCCGAAAAATGAGTTCCAGTTTTAACTGACCGGCGGAGTTTATGCAGATTGCGGGTCTTGTGAATGACACGGATCCGACGGGCAACCGCACATTGGGGAGGGAAAAATAATATGGATTTCAAACCGCTAGTTACGCTTTTAGCCATCGTGAATCCGCTGGCCTGCGTTCCATTCTTCATTCACTACACGCAGGGTTTTACCGACGAGCAGCGGCGTCACACGGTCGTAGTGTCTTCGTTTTCGGCTTTCGCCGTGATCGCCGTCAGCGCGATCCTCGGCCTGCAGATTCTCGAGTTCTTCAACATCTCGCTTGCAAGTTTTCAGGTGGGCGGTGGATTGCTGTTGTTGACCGCGTCGCTCAGCATGTTGAACGCACAGACTCCGCAAACCAAATCGACATCGGACGAGATTGCAGATGCCACGCAGCGTGCCGCGGTCGGCGCGAGCATTGCCGTCGTGCCACTCACGATTCCACTTCTTACCGGCCCTGCGACCATGTCGACGGTCGTGATTTATGCGAACAAGGCCACCACCGTTTTGCAGACCGCGACGCTCGTGGGCTACGGTGTCGTTATCGGTATTGCGACTGCCATCTGCTTCTCGTTGGCCGATCCGATTTCACGCATCCTGGGCAAGACGGGCATCAACGTGATGACGCGTTTGTTCGGGCTGATTCTGGCGGCGCTCGCGGTTGAAGTGATGGCCGATGGCCTTCACAAGCTGTTCCCGGGGCTGGGTTGATTTCAGCGCCGCCAATTCGGCTCAGACCGAGCCGGGCGGCATGACCGGTTCGTCTTTTTGTGCCGGCGTCTGCGGAATTGTCGCGAGCACTTTCACGAACTGGTTGCTGGTGTTTCGCAAACGTTGTGCGAGTAGCTGCGTGAGTTTCACCAGGAGCTTTGCGCCCACCCCGGGATGATCGCGGATCAGCACCGCCACAGCGTGGCGTGTCAGCACAGCAGCTTCGACATCGTCGATCGCCACGCAGGACGCGTAGCGCGGCTCGCTATCGAGCATCGACATTTCTCCGAGCGACGCACCGCGCTGGATAACGGCAAGTCGTGTGACTTCGTCGGTCGGCTGCATATCCGCGCCGACCTTGCGCTTGGTGACATCGACGGTGCCGCCGAGTATCAGCAGCATCCAGTCGCCGGTTTCGCCTTCGCGAATCAGGTGCTGACCTGACTTCGCCCGGATCATGATCATCGAATCGCCCAACACATCTGCCTCACGCGCTGTGAAGTCTTCCAGCAGGGGCGAGTTGTGCATGAGTTGCGAGCCACGCGACGACATGCTCTTGCAGGGCCCGACGATCTCCACGCCGGACTCTGTCAGTTGTTCTTCGAGCGTGGGCATGACCGTGCGATCAGATCTGGTTGAGCCACTGATTGATCTCTTCGATCGCGGCGTCGGTTGCGGCCGACAGCGCCTTCACGCCGCCCGCTGCGTCGGCGGTAGGCGCCGGTTTTTGCGCGATCACGACGCGTTGCCCCAGCAGCTTTTCTCCGCCGGGCTGCGCATCCACCAAGGTCACGCGCATCCGAACCAGGCCGACGCTTTCGGTGGGGGAGCTGAAGTAATGCGTGAACTCGATCAACTCGACGCGCAACACATTGGGCAACTGACCGTTCACGCGGGTTTGCGCCGGTCCTTCTCCCACGTTGAAAATCGGGCGCGTCGCGCCCAGGGAATCACGCATGCGCTGCAGGATGAGCTGAGGCGGCGTCATGCTCCAGCGCGCTTGTGCGTAGGGGCGCAGCTGCTGCGAGTTCGCGTAGCCGAGGCGATACATCACCGTGGAAGTATCGAAACCGCCAACCGCATCGACTTCCGACAAAGTAATGGGTGGCAGCGGCGCCATGCGATTCTGCGCTTGCACGGTCAGAGGCCCAGGACCGAAATCGAACACGGTCGATCGCGTCGGTTTGTCCGGCAGCGCGCATGCAGTCATCGCGAGCACCGCTCCGATTGCAAGGACAGCTCCAAGAGCAGCTCGAGAAAATTTGGCCAACGATTTCATCGCGTTGCTCCTTGATTTGCGTTGTTCGTCGGGTTGCTTGTGACGGGCGGCGGCGTGAAGCCCTGCTCGCCTGGTCCCGGGTTGATATCGCCATTGCCGAAGATCAGCGATTGCGGGTTGTCGTTCACCGAGTTCACGGTACGACGCAGCACGCGAACAGTTCGCGACAGATCTTCGGTGGCGCGGTTGATACGCGGCAGCGTCGCGGCACCGAACGTGTCTGCGGTGTAGGCGAGCGCGGCCGTGCCGTCGCTTAATTTGTCGAGCGGGCCGTCTTTCTCGCTCAAGCGCTTCGCCACCACGCTTATGTCGGTAGCAACACCTGAAATGTCGTCGGACGCCTTGCCGAGCTTGTCCATGGTTTGGGACGCGTTTTTCGCGAGCGGCGGAATCGACTCCAGCGCCGGATCGAGTTTCTTCGCGACCGTGGTGTTCAGAGTCAGGGCGAGTTCGTTCAGATTGCCGGCCGCATCGCTCATCTTCGACACCGCGCTGGTGAGCGCCTTTTGATTCTCTGGATTGAGCAGCTGGTTGATGCTCTTCGTCGCGCTCTCGACCTGGTTCAGGATCGACTCGCTACGTTCGGCGAGTTTGCTCAGAAGACCGGGACGCAACTCGATTCGCGGCGGGTTGTCGTCGTTCGGTTCGCGTGGCGTCGAAGGGCCCGGGCCGTCGTCGAGTGCGATGAACCCGAGGCCGGTCACACCTTGCGATGCGAGCGTTGCGAAGGTTGCCGTGGTGATGGGCGTGTTCTCGTCTATCGCGATTCGAACCAGTACGTTGCCTTTGACCTTCTCGTCGAAGCCGATGAAATCGACCTTGCCAACCGGAACGCCGCGGAACCGGACCGAAGCCTGAGGCTGCAGGCCGCTGACCGAATCCTTGGTGGACATTTCCCAATAGTGATTGTTTCCGCGATCGCTGTTCAGCCAGATCGCGAGTGCGCCCAGCATGATTGCAACCACGATGACGAAGGCGCCTGCCGCAATGGCGTGTGCTTTGTTTTCCATGACGTTTCCTTGGACTTCGACCTCTACACGACGAACGGGTATTCGCGCAGCAACTCCATCGCGCGCTGACCCCGTTCCCCCAGGAAGAACTGATGAATGAATGGATGCGGGAACGCGACCACGTCTTTCGGAGGCGCAGTCACGATGACTTTCTTTTCTGCGAGCACTGCCACTTGCGTGCTGAGTTCGAACAGCGTGTCCAGATCGTGAGTGACCATGACCACCGTGAGTTCGAGATCGCGGTGCAATGAACGGAGCAAGGTGCAGAAGCTGTCCGAACTTTCCGGATCGAGGCCTGCCGTGGGTTCATCGAGCAGCAATAGCGGCGGATCCATAATGAGCGCGCGTGCCAGAGCTACGCGCTTGATCATGCCGCCGGACAAATCGCTGGGCATCTTGTAGGCGTTGTCGGCGCTCAGGCCGACCATCTGCAGTTTGACGAGCGCGGCTTCGTAGATCAGGTTCGACGGCAGGGTCTTGAGCTCTCGCAGCGGGAACGCAATGTTCTCTAGCACGGTGAACGCAGAAAACAATGCGCCGTGCTGGAAGAGCATGCCCACGCGACTGGCTGCACCGCGATTGCCGAGATCGGCAGCCGGCTCGCCGAGCACCGTTATCTCGCCTTTGGTGGGATGTTCAAGACCCAGAATCTGGCGAAGCAGCACTGTCTTGCCGGTGCCCGATCCGCCCACCAGCGACACGACTTCGCCGCGTTTGATCGTGAGGTCGAGGTCTTTATGAACCACGACCTTTTTCTCGTGACCGGGAAAAACGGTCCAGAGCTTTTTGATTTCGACGGCGACTTGATCGTTGGTCATGGTTGGCCGCTAGATACCGATGTTCTTGAAGATGACCGCGAAGAGCGCGTCGACCAGAATCACTACGGTGATGGACGTGACCACCGATGCCGTCGTGCCCTGTCCGAGGCTTTCGGTGTTGGGCTGAACACGCATGCCGAAGTGACATCCGACCAGCGCAATAAGAATGCCGAACGCCACCGACTTGCCCATCGCGAGCGTCAGATTGGCGGGGCTGACGGCATCCGGCAGCGCGTTGATGAAATAGGTGGGCGTGATTCCCATCGCCAGATCGGCAGCAAGCATGCCGCCCACCAACGCGGCAATCGTGGTCCAGACGCTGATCAAGGGCATGGCGACTGCCAGTGCGATCGCTCGCGGCATGACCAGGCGGAATCCGTGCGGGATACCCATCACGCGCATCGCATCCAGCTCTTCGGTCACGCGCATCACGCCGATCTGCGCTGTGATGGCGGAGCCGGATCGACCTGCGATCAGGATGGCTGCAAGCACCGGACCCAGTTCACGCACCAGCGAGATTCCGAGGATGTTCACGATGAACGAATCCGCACCGAATTGTTTGAGCTGCTGCGAGGTGAGATAGGCCAGCACCACGCCGATCAAAAACCCGACGAGGGCCGTGATCGGCAATGCGGTAGCACCGATGTGATACAGATGCCCGGAGACATCGCGCCACGGACCTTCGTGCGGTTCGCGAATGAGTCTTCCGATATCGATGGCGAGCTGGCCGATGAGCCGGACCAGCCCTTTCGCGTGATCCCACACCTTCATGACGCCACCGCCGATTTCATCGAGGCGCTCCTGGAGGCTCGATTTATGGCGCGACGGGGAATCCTTGGTGTATTGCGCGACCCGATCGATCACCGCACGTTGCGACGGTTGCGTCTCGGTTTTGGCGGGCCATTTGCGCCCCCAGTGATTCCACAGAATCTGCGCACCCAGATGATCCAGCTGCTCGATGCCCTTCAGATCCCAGGCCGCGTCGACCGGCATCGTGGCCAGGGACGATTCGAGGGCTTTCCACTCGGACTTAGTGGTGAACTGCGCTGCGATCCAGCGGCCATGAACGACAACGGCCCGACCTTCGGGATTGTTCGATTCTTCCAGACGCGGGCGCGATTCCTCCATGGCCGCGATCCTAACCCGGGGGCCTTGTCCAGTTGTGTGAATCTTTAACCGTTTCTCCTCGATTCAAGGCTCGGCAGGGATGCCACCAATGGTGAGTCGCCACCAAATGGTCAAAATACGCCTCGATGCCCTCGAACCCGAACCTGTCCAACTCCTCCTCCACTCCCCCCGCCAGCGAAACCACCTTCGATTACGTGATCGTCGGCGCCGGCACGGCCGGGTGTCTGCTCGCCAACCGCCTGAGCGCCAACGCTTCCCGGCGAGTGCTGCTGATCGAGGCCGGGCGTCGAGACGACTATCACTGGATCCATATTCCGGTCGGATACCTGTACTGCATCGGCAATCCGAGAACTGACTGGCTGTACAACACCGAGCCCGATCCCGGCCTCAACGGACGCAGCCTTCGATATCCGCGTGGCAAGACGCTGGGCGGCAGCTCCAGCATCAACGGAATGATCTACATGCGCGGACAGGCGCGCGACTACGACGGCTGGGCCGAGATGACCGGTGACGACGAATGGCGCTGGGACAAGAGCGTGCCCTACTTCAAGCTCCACGAAGACCACTACCGGGGTGCGAACGAGATGCACGGTGCCAAGGGAGAGAAGTCGCCCTTGCTCGAAGGCGCTCCCGGCGTATACGAAAAAACGCTTCGACACCGCAACGCAGGCGGCGAATGGCGTATCGAAAAACAGCGCCTGCGCTGGGACATCCTCGATTCATTCGCCCAGGCGGCCGTTCAGGCCGGCATTCCGGTCACGCCCGATTTCAACACCGGCACCAACGAAGGCGTTGGCTATTTCGAAGTGAACCAGAAGAATGGATTCCGGTGGAATACCGCGAAGGCGTTCCTTCGCCCCACTTGCTACGGCCGCCCGAACTTCGAGCTGTGGACCAACGCGCATGTGGCCAAGCTGGTGCTCGAAAAGCAGCCAGATGGATCGCAACGCTGCACAGGCGCCGAAGTCTGGAACGGCACCGAAAAGGTTTTGGTGCGCGCCAACTGCGAAGTCATCCTGAGCGCAGGCAGCATTGGATCGCCGCACATTCTTCAGTTGTCGGGAATCGGATCCGGCGAATTGCTTTCGAGCCGCGGGGTGGAGCCGGTTCATGAACTGCCGGGCGTGGGCGCGAATCTTCAGGATCACCTGCAGATTCGCTCGGTCTACAAGGTCGACGACACCCGCACGCTCAACACCATGGTGTCGTCCTTGTTCGGCAAGGCAAAAGTCGGCCTCGAATATTTGATGAAGCGCACCGGCCCGATGAGCATGGCGCCGTCGCAGCTCGGCGCGTTCACGCGAAGCTCGCCTGACAAGCCGTATCCGAACATCGAGTACCACGTGCAGCCGCTCAGCCTCGAAGCATTCGGGGAGCCGCTACACAGCTTCAATGCCTTCACGGCGAGTGTCTGCAATCTGAATCCGACAAGCCGCGGCACGGTGCAACTGAAGACACCCAATTTTCAGGATGCACCCGCCATATCGCCCAACTACCTGAGCACTGCAGAAGACAGGCAGGTGGCTGCAGATTCGCTGCGCGTCACGCGCAACATCGTTTCGCAGGATGCGCTCGCCAAATACAAGCCGGTCGAATGGAAGCCAGGCATTCAGTTCCAGACCGACGAAGAGCTGGCGCGTCTGGCAGGCGATATCGCGACCACGATTTTTCATCCGGCGGGCACTACCCGCATGGGGCGTGACGGCGATCCGATGGCGGTTCTCGATTCCCGATTTCGTGTTCGCGGTGTGGCCAATCTTCGAGTGGTCGACGCTGGCGCCATGCCGACAATCACCAGCGGCAACACGAACTCACCGACGCTGATGATGGCCGAGAAGGCAGCGCAGTGGATCGCGCAAACTCACGATCGCTGATTGCCAACTACCGATTGCTGTTCTGTCGGTCTACCTGAGCCTGCCGATGTACCGGTTGTGCTCGACCGAATAGCCTTTACGAGACGCATCCGCGCCCGACTCGGTCGGCAATCGGAAGCGTGGCCCGCCCACCGAGTCGCCTGCGCCGTGTGAGAACGCCGGGTCGACCGATGCCGGCGTCTTTGAAGGTGGTTTATCGGGCGGTTTGGCGGCACGTTCCATAAGCGGTTGTTTGCGCGGAACCTCGAACGCGATCGCTTCGAGCTTGGCAGCCAACTCTTCGAGCTCCGGCGCGTTTTCTTCGACTGCCTTCGCTTTGGAAAAGCGAGTAATTTCCGCTGCGTATTCGGCGTTACTCGCAAGCCATTCGGTATCGATCACGCGCCCGGTTCGACGCCTGAGCATCACATGCAGATGCGCAGCTATCGCGAGTCTTTCACTGTTCGACATTCACGCATCTCCGATCGAAAAATTGCAACTGAAACCAGTCGCCCAAGCGCTGGTGCGCCCCTCTAGCCGCCCAGGCGCTCCTGGTGCTGCGCGATATCCATGCCGCTCTGCTCCGACTGCTCATCGGTGCGAAGGCCAATCAGCATGAGCGTGATCCAGAGCAGCAAAGCGGTCATCACGCCGCTGAAGACCAGCACCGCCGCTGCGCTGATCGCCTGCACCATCACGCTTCCGTCCACCCCTGCTATGTCCTTGCTCGCGAACACGCCGGTCAACAGGCATCCGACGATGCCGCCGATTCCGTGAACACCGAATACGTCCAGCGAATCGTCCGCTTTGAGCCAGCGCTTCAATCCGGTCGCACCCCAATAACAGGCAAGTCCGGCGCAGGCACCGATGATCAGTGCAGAGCGCGGCGTGACGAATCCCGATGCCGGAGTGATAGCCACCAAGCCCGCGACCAACCCCGAGCAAAGGCCCAGAAGAGATGGCTTCTTGCGAACGAACCATTCGCCGATCATCCAGGCGATTGCGCCTGCAGCAGCGGCAATGTGCGTGGCCAGCATGGCAAGACCGGCCCTGCCGTCCGACGACACCGCAGATCCGGCGTTGAACCCGAACCAGCCGACCCAAAGCAGGCCCGCGCCGATCATCGTGAAGCCCAGGTTGTAGGGCTCGAAAGGTTCGCGTCCGTAGCCTCGGCGTGGTCCGAGAAAATACGCACACACCAGCCCCGAGATACCCGCGTTGATGTGAACCACCGACCCACCCGCGAAATCGAGCGCACCCATTTTTGCGAGCCAACCGCCCGGCTCCCATACCCAGTGCGCGACCGGCGCATATACGAACAGCGTCCAGGTACCGATGAACCAAAGCATCGCCGAGAACCGCATCCGCTCCACGAACGATCCGACCACCAGCGCCGCCGTGATGATCGCGAACGTGAGTTGGAACATGGAATAGACAGACTCCGGAATGTTCGGCGCCACATGACTCACCGAGACCATTCCAGCGTCTTTGAGATATTGAAATCCCGAGAACCAGAGCCGTTCGGATCCGCCTATCCAGCCGTTGCCTGGGGTGAATGCCCACGAATAGCCGACCGCGAACCAAAGCAGGGAGACCAGGGCCGCTATGCCGACGACTGTGGCCATGGTGTTGAGCACGTTGCGCTTGCGCACCATTCCGGCATAGAAAAGCGCGATGCCGGGCAACGTCATCAGCAATACCAGCGCAGTCGACGTCATCATCCACGCGGTGTCGGAGCCGCTGATGGTGCTTGCTGCAACCAGACCCGGATGGGTCAAGGTTTCTGCCATCGATGCGTCGCCCACGCCTAGTGCGCCCAGTGCGACAAGCCCAGTTATCCACGCCCTCATCGTGATTCCGATCTTGTTGTTGGGCTGGATTTGCATAACTCATGCCAGCCGAACGGTCGAGTTACACAGACAGTTTGGTCACATAAAAATGCGGGTAACCCCTATGCACTCATTGAGTGCGCTGCCCTTAAAGTTGCACCACTCGCAAGCGGGACGAATTTGCCCGCGAGGGCGAGGGCTGAGGAGACATTTACCAAATCTAATTCGAATAAATTTTTAAACATCCACAAGTAGATGTTTTCTCGAGGCGCTGGCAACCCCAGCGCCTTTTTATTTGTCCGAATGAAATTGCTAGGGGTCTCGTTCGAGTCGCCCCTCTGAAAGCGCCCTGAAAGTCGCGCCAGCAGTCGCTTTCGTTTCGAATGAGAAAATTCCCGCATGGAAATAATTCTGGTGACGCTGGCGTCCATGCTGGCCGGTTTCGTCGATGCGGTCGTAGGCGGCGGGGGGCTCATTCTGGTGCCGGCCTTGTTCGCGGTTTTTCCGCAGGCACCGCCTGCCACTTTGTTCGGTGTCAATAAAAGCGCATCAATCTGGGGCACGGCCATGGCTTCATGGCAGTACTCGAAGCGGGTCACGCTGACATGGCATTCGCTGCTTCCGGCCACCGTTGCAGGATTTATCGGTGCATTCGCGGGCGCCTGGACGCTAACCAAAATTGCGCCCGATTTCCTGCGCATCGCTCTTCCGTTCATCCTGGCTGCCGTTTTGATCTACACGCTGGCCCGTAAAGACATGGGCCGGGTACACGCACCGCGATTCGCCCGCAAGCACGAACTGATGGCCGCTTCGAGCATCGGTCTGGTCATCGGTTTCTACGACGGCTTCTTCGGCCCCGGCACAGGCAGCTTCATGGTGTTCCTGTTCGTGCGCTGGTTGGGCTACGACTTCCTGCATGCCTCGGCATCGGCAAAGCTGGTGAACGTAGCGACCAATCTGGCGGCGCTCATTCTTTTTGCGTCGACAGGGCATGTGTGGTGGCATCTGGCCGTACCCATGGCGGTCGCGAATGTGATCGGCAGCGTGCTGGGCACTCGCATGGCCATGAAGCACGGCGCCGGATTCGTGCGCGGGCTATTTATCGTTGTCGTGGGCGCCCTGATCCTGAAGACTGGCTACGACGCGTTCATGCTGATGCGTTAGCGAGTTGCGATGTCGGCGCCACGACAAACCTACTGCGGTGCTATCATCTCCGACCAAACCGTCGCCGGATCGCGCGGTTTGCCGATGGGCGGGCCGCCGATACCTTTTTGAATGGACGCGATGTCTTCTTCGCTCGGGTATTTGTTCATGAGCCAGTAATCGAACACGCGGCGCGCAATCGGGGCTGCGACCTCGGCGCCCCATCCGGCGTTTTCGACAATCAAGGCCAAAGCGATCTTCGGATCGTCGGCGGGAGCAAATGCCATGTAGACGCCGTGATCGCGCTGATATTCATCCAGTCGCGACGCGTTGTATTTGTCTTTCTGGCTGATCGTGACCGCCTGCGCGGTGCCGGTCTTGCCGCCACTCAAATATCCAGCGTTCAAAAACGATCTGATCGACGTGCCTTCGGTCGTCACCCCCACGAGCGCCCGCTTCACGAACGCCACGTTCTCGGGTTTGTAGCCGAGGTTTTCTGCGGGCGCCTGCTGAACCATGATCTTCTGCCCGGTCAACGCGTCCTGAGTCGCAAGCACTACATGCGGACGATATTTCACGCCGTCGTTGGCAAGCGTTGCGGTGGCCGCAGCGAGTTGCAGCATGGTGAAGTTGTTGTAGCCCTGGCCGATACCCAGCGAGATGGTTTCCCCCGCATACCAGCGCTGCTGCTCAGGCCTCTTGTAAGTCGCTTTTTTCCACTCGGGACTCGGAAGCACACCACGCACTTCGCCCGGAATATCGATGCCGGTGATCTGACCGAAGCCCAGCGGCTTCATGAAGTCGTGCATCACATCGACTCCCATATCGTTTGCGAGCGAATAGAAGTAAACGTTGCTCGACTTCACGATCGCGCGGTACATGTCGACCTGCCCCACCGCCTCGTGACTGCGGAACTGGTGGCCGCCGAAGTTGTAGGTGCCGGCATCGTTCATCGTGAAGTTCGTCGATCGCTTGTGCGTCTCGAGCGCGCCCAAAGCCATGAAAGGCTTGTAGGTCGATCCGGGAGGATAGGTGCCGCGCAACGCACGATTGAGCAGCGGCTTGTCCATCGATTCGTTGAGCAGCGCCCAGTTTTCCTGATCGATGCCTTCGACGAATAGATTCGGATCGAAGGTCGGCTTGCTTACGACAGCGAGCAATTCGCCTGTCTTGGGATCGATCGCCACCAATGCTCCGCGTCGCTGCCCGAACAGGTCCTCGACCATTTTCTGCAGCTTGATATCGAGAGAGAGAACGACCGCGTTCCCAGGCGTCGCAGGATGGCTCGCCAGCTTGCGCACCGCGTACCCGCCAGCCGATGTTTCCATCCGCTCGAAGCCGGTCTGGCCGTGCAACTGCGCCTCGTAACTCTGCTCGACACCTAGCTTGCCGATGTATTCGGTGCCGCGGTAGTTCGGCGCATCGTCGGAGTCGTCTATGCGCTCTTTTTCGCGGGTGTTGATCCGGCCTATGTATCCGATGATGTGGCTCGCCAGCTCGCCGTAGGGATAGTTGCGAAACAAACGCGCCTTGACTTCGACACCGGGAAACCGATAACGATTGGCGGTGAAACGCGCCACTTCTTCATCGGTCAGGCGAGTGCGAATCGGCAAGGATTCGAAATTGCGCGACTCTTCCATCAGCTTTTTGAATCGGCGTCTGTCGCGCGCGGTCACATCCACGATTTCGCTCAGCGAATCGATGGTGGCATCGAGGTCGGCCGACTTGCTCGGCGTGATTTCTAGCGTGTACGCCGAGTAATTCGTCGCGAGCACGATGCCGTTGCGGTCTTTGATCTGTCCGCGGTTCGGCACGATGGGAACGATGGCGGTGCGGTTGCTCTCGGCTTGCGCCGCGAGGTCGTCGTGCCGGACGACCTGAAGGTAAATCAATCTAGCGAGCACCAGCGAAAACGCGAACAGAACCGCAAAGCCGATGACGAAGACCCGCGATCGGAATCGCGAGAGATCGGCTTCGACGTTTCGTAGTTCAGTCATGTTTCTTCTCGATTGACGAAGATCACAGCGGTCGATTGGCGTCCGGGTCGGGAGCGCGTCGTTGAGGCGCCAGCAGACACACACTCACCACCGGCCAAAGCGCCGCCTCCAATACGGGTGCCAGCAATATCCAGAACCCCGGGAACACCCCGCCACCGATCATTCTGACCGCAAGTTCTATCGCGTGGGCGGCAAAAAAGATCGGGAACACCTGAACCGCCTGCGACGGAACCGTGAACCACAACAATCGTCTGTGAATGTTGATTGCAAGAAAGCTCAGCAACGAGAACGAAAGTGCGTGCTGCCCCAGCAGAGCGCCCTGATGCACATCCAGCAAAAGTCCGAACACGAACGAAGTCGCCATGCCCAGGCGCTGCGGCTGATGCACGTTCCAGAACACCAGCACCATCATCAGGAATGCGGGCATCCAGGGCGCGCGTCCCATGGGCAGCATGTCGAGGAACAAGGCCACGATCAGGCTGAACCAGATGAAAACCGGGTTGGCAGGAAGCAGGAGCTGTTGTCCAGGACGCATGATCATCGCTTGGACCCCTTCACCGGCTTCGACGTCTTGGTGGCGGGCTTCGCTGCTGCGGCATCGTCGCGCACCGGTAGCTGGATCGGTTGTGGCTCCATCACGAGCACATGAAGCGAGCCTTGAATGAGCGCTTGCGGCTGGCAATAAATTTGAGCGAACGCGGAGTTCGCGCGGCGCTCGATGCTGGTGATTTTGGCGACGGGCAATCCGGGCGGATAAATACCGTCGACGCCGCTGGTGGTGAGCAGATCACCCTCCTGCACATCGGCGTTGGCGGGAATGAATCGAAGCTCGAGTACGCCGCCGTTCACGACTGGCTCGCCGAACGCAACGCTGCGTGCGCCAGTGCGTGTATTCAGCACGGGTATCGCCTGATCGCGATCGACGAGCAGCGTGACTTCGCTCACCAGCGAATGAACCTGCGTGACCTGCCCCAGCACGCCGTTCTCGTCGGCCACCGGCGATCCCAGTTTGATGCCATGGGTCAGGCCCTTGTCGATGATGACTTTGCGGCTGTAGATGTCGGCGGCGTCATGCAGAACTTCTGCGGCCTGCGTGGTCACCTTCACCTGGTCGCGCAACTCAAGTAGCTTGCGCAATCGGGTGTTCTCAAGGGCGAGTTGCTCCACCTGACTCGCCCGCATCGATTGCTCGGCCAGTTTGACGTCGGCCGCTTTCTCGGCCTGTTGCGCCTTCTGCAGCGATTCGAAATAAGCGCCGCCACCGCGCGCAAGTTCGACCGGCCGCATGGCCAGCCATTGAATCGGATACAGGACGGTGCCGACCACGGTTCGCACCGCTCCGCTCAATCCGAATCGGGCGTCGGCGACCATCAAAAACAGTGCGAGGGCAGCAAAAAACAGAAGTCTGGACAACGCAGACGGCCCCTGCTTGAAGAAGGGCGGCGGGGTTCTGTCCAGAGTACCGAGTGGCATGGATGACTCGTCAGCCGGTCACCGGGGCGAGCCGGCGAGTCGAGGGCAAAAAAATGCACATCGCTCGGCCTTCACGCTCGGCGATCGCGATCATTCGCTGGTGAAAATGCTTCCCAGGCGGTCCATCCGCTCCAGAGCGATACCGCATCCGCGAACCACGCAGGTCAGCGGGTCTTCAGCCACCAGAACCGGCAGGCCGGTTTCCTCGGCCAGCAGGCGATCGAGATCGCGAAGCAATGCGCCACCGCCGGTGAGCATCATTCCGCGTTCGGCGATGTCGGCACCGAGTTCGGGAGGTGTCTGTTCGAGTGCGTTCTTTACTGCCGACACGATGTTGTTCAGAGGGTCGGTGAGCGCTTCCAGAATTTCGTTGCTGGAGATGGTGAAGCTGCGCGGCACGCCTTCGCTCAAATTGCGGCCTTTGACTTCCATTTCCTTGACTTCCGAGCCGGGGAAAGCCGAACCGATGTTCTTCTTGATCGCTTCTGCAGTCGGCTCGCCGATCAACATGCCGTAGTTGCGGCGGATGTAGTTGATGATCGCGTCGTCGAAACGGTCGCCGCCCACTCGGACGCTGCCCTTGTAGACCATGCCGCCCAGCGAGATGACGCCGACTTCGGTCGTGCCGCCGCCGATATCCACCACCATCGAGCCGCTAGGCTCAGACACCGGCAAACCTGCGCCGATAGCAGCTGCCATGGGTTCTTCGATGAGATACACCGCGCTGGCACCGGCCGCTTCTGCCGCATCCTTGATTGCGCGACGTTCGACCTGAGTCGATCCGCAAGGAACGCAAATGATGATTCGCGGGCTGGGACGCAGGACTGAACGGGGGTGAACCATCTTGATGAACTGCTTGATCATCTGCTCGGTCACGATGAAATCGGCAATAACGCCGTCTTTCATGGGCCGGATGGCTTCGATGTTGCCGGGAACCTTGCCCAGCATGGCCTTGGCTTCCTTGCCGACCGCTTGAATGACTTTTTTGCCGTTGGGGCCGCCTTCGTGGCGGATGGCGACTACGGAAGGTTCATCGAGAACGATGCCCTTGTCGCGGGCAAAAATCAGGGTGTTGGCAGTGCCAAGGTCGATGGCCAGGTCGGTAGAAAAGTACCGACGGAAAGCTCCAAACATTAGAAATCCTCTCAGGCACGACACACGCTTCGGTGGGCCGTCGCCGCATTTATCGATAGAAATTGATCGGTTTTAAGCGCAAAACAGCAGCCAATCGAGGCCTTTGCGCCAAAGCCGGATAATACCCCATCCCCTGTGAATAACTCCCGGCCGAAGCCCCGGATTTCCTATCGAAACCCCGTTTTTTCGACCCCAAAATTTATGGCACTAACCCCTCAAGATATCGACCGAATCGCCAACCTGGCGCGCCTGGACCTGGCCCCCGAGGAACGGGGCGACATGCTGACCAAGATCAACGGGTTCTTTGCGATCGTCGAGCAGATGCGCGCGGTGGACACCACGGGCATCGATCCGCTGCCGCATCCGGTCGCCGTCATTGAGGAAATCGCCCTCAGATTGCGTCCCGACGAAGTGAGCGAGACGAATCAGCGCGAGGCCAATCAACGCAGCGCGCCGGCTGTCGAACGAGGTCTTTTTCTCGTTCCGAAGGTGATCGAATAAACATCTGAAATAGCGCCTGTCCGCACGCATCGCGACGGCCAAAAAAAGATCCTAAAACAAGACATGACACAGATTCACGAACTAGGCGTTGCGCAGCTCGCGGCCAAATTGAAAGCGCGAGAAATCTCTGCAACAGAAACCGCGCAGGCCTTTCTTGCGCGCGCCAGACAGCACGATTCGCTGGGTGCGTTTCTTCATATGGATGAAGAAGTCACGATGAACCAGGCCAGTGCTGCAGATGCGCTACTCGCGTCCGATGAAGCGCCCGATCTGGCCGGCGTTCCGGTGGCGCACAAAGATGCATTCGTCACACGCGATTTCATCAGCACTGCCGGCTCTAAGATGCTCGAAGGTTATCGCTCGCCGTTCGACGCGACGGTGGTCAGCAATCTCACGAAAGCCGGTGCGGTGTCGCTCGGCAAGCTGAACTGCGACGAGTTCGCGATGGGATCGTCGAACGAAAATTCCGCCTACAAAAACGTGCTGAACCCATGGGACACCTCACGCATTCCGGGCGGCTCATCGGGCGGTAGCGCCGCAGCAGTCGCTGCCATGCTCGCGCCTGCAGCAACAGGCACAGACACCGGTGGTTCGATTCGCCAACCGGCATCTTTCTGCGGTATCACTGGCATCAAACCGACTTACGGACGCGCGTCGCGCTACGGAATGATTGCTTACGCTTCGAGCCTCGACCAAGCAGGCCCGATGGCTCGCAGCGCCGAAGATTGCGCGATGCTGTTAAGCGCGATGGTCGGCCCGGATCCGGATCGCGATTCGACATCGCTCGACTTGCCAGAGGAAGATTTTTCGCGCGGCCTACACAACGACTTGAAGGGCCTCCGAATTGGTGTTCCGAAAGAATTTTTCGGCGAAGGATTGAGCGCCGATGTTCGCAAGGTCATCGACGATGCGCTTGCGGTTTACAAGTCTCTCGGTGCAACGCTGGTCGAGATTTCCTTGCCGCGCACGGAGCTTTCCATTCCGGTTTACTACATCATTGCGCCGGCAGAAGCATCGAGCAATTTGAGCCGATTCGACGGCGTGAAATTCGGTCATCGCGCAGCGCAGTACGGCGACTTGGCGGACATGTATCGCAAGTCCCGCGCAGAAGGATTCGGCGATGAAGTAAAGCGCCGGATCATGATCGGCACTTACGTTCTTTCGCATGGCTACTACGACGCGTACTACCTGCAAGCGCAAAAAATTCGCCGAATGATTGCCGAAGATTTCAAAGCCGCATTCAAACAGTGCGATGTCATTGCAGGCCCGATAGCTCCAACGGTTGCATGGAAGATCGGCGCGTTGAGCGACGATCCGGTCGCCAACTATCTGGCCGATATTTTCACGCTGCCCGCATCGCTTGCAGGACTGCCTTGCATGAGCGTTCCCTCAGGTTTCGGCGACTCGAATATGCCGGTCGGCATGCAGCTCATCGGCACTTACTTCGACGAAGCCAAGCTGCTCAACGTTGCGCATCAATTCCAGCAGACCACCGACTTCCACCTTCGCACGCCGGAGGGATTTTGATCATGAGCGAATTCACAGAAAAAACATCTGCCGGAACACCGAAGCTCATTCAGGGCTACGAGGTCGTCATCGGCTTCGAGACACATTGCCAGTTGTCCACCAACAGCAAAATCTTCAGCCGTTCTTCCACCGCGTTTGGCGCGGAGCCGAACACACAGGCAAGCCCTGTCGATCTCGCTTTGCCGGGGACTTTGCCGGTGATGAACATCGGTGCGGTCGAACGCGCGATTCAATTCGGACTCGCAGTGGGCGCGCATGTGGCAGAGCGCAGCATCTTCGCGCGCAAGAATTATTTCTATCCCGATTTGCCCAAGGGCTACCAGATCAGCCAGTACGAAATTCCCGTCGTTCAAGGCGGCGAAGTGAGCTTTTTCGTCGGCGAAGAAAAAATGTCCGTTCGACTGGTGCGCGCGCATCTTGAAGAAGACGCGGGCAAATCCTTGCACGAAGATTTCATCGGCCAATCGGGCATCGACTTGAATCGCGCAGGAACCCCGCTGCTCGAAATCGTGACTCAACCCGACATGCGATCGAGCGAAGAAGCGGTTGCGTACGCACGCGAGCTCCACAAGATCGTGACCTGGATCGGCATCAGCGACGGCAACATGCAGGAAGGCAGTTTCCGTTGCGATGCCAACGTGTCTGTGCGCAAACCGGGTGCCGCATTCGGCACGCGCCGCGAGATCAAGAACCTGAACAGCTTCAAGTTTATGCAGCAGGCGATCGACTACGAAGTGCAGTGGCAGATCGAGCAGATAGAAGACGGCAATGCAATTCAGCAGGCCACGGTTTTGTTCAACGCAGACACCGGCGAGACGCGTGCAATGCGCACCAAGGAAGACGCAGCGGACTATCGATATTTCCCCGACCCGGATCTGCCGCCGCTAGATATCGATCGCGAATGGGTCGCGCGCGTTCAAAGCGAAATGCCGGAGCTGCCGCGCTCGATGGCTGCGCGATTCGTGAAGGACTACGGCTTGTCCGAATACGACGCGGCGTCGCTCACGCAGGATAGAGATACAGGCGTGTGGTTCGAAGCATCGGCTGGCATCAGCAAGCAAGCCAAGCTCACCAGCAACTGGATCATGGGCGAGATGTCGCGTCGTCTGAAAGCGGATGACAAATTTATCTCCGCGTCACCAGTGACGACAACGATGCTTGCATCCCTCGTCTCACGCATTGCAGATGGCACGATCTCGAACAATGCAGCGAAGCAGGTGTTCGATGCGATGTGGTCGGGCGAAGGCAGCGATGTCGATTCACTGATCGACTCGAAGGGTCTGCGTCAGATGAGCGACACCGGCGAGCTCGAAAAAATAATCGACGACGTGCTGGCGGCGAATTCGAAGAATGTCGAGGAGTTCCGCGCTGGCAAGGAAAAAGCGTTCAATGCGCTGGTCGGGCAAGCCATGAAAGCCACGCGTGGCAAGGGCAACCCCGCGCAGATCAACGAGTTGCTGAAGAAAAAACTGGGCTGAGTACCGAGTACCGAGTACCCACTGGATCGCACAGCAAAAAGCCAGCTTGTCGCTGGCTTTTTTTCCTGGAGCGGGAAGGCTCAACGAGTTGGCTGGCCCCGAATCGCCCAGAGGCTTATCAGCTTGACCAGCTCTTCATCGAAGCGCGCGTTGACCCGCTTCTTCTCGTTCAGCTGGTCGCCGATGAACCGGTTTTGTACCGCAATACTCGCCTCGTTGTCTTCGACCTGGCGGCGAATCGACGGCGGGATTTTGGACGGATCCTTCTTGTAGAACTCCATCTCGGAATCGATCACTTTGCGCTCCTGCGCGAGTTCGCCCTTGCGCTTGTCGGCAGCAGCAATCACCTGATCGATCTGACCCAGTGCCTCGGCGCGCTCGCGATCGTGAACCGCACGCGTGGGGTAGCGAGTGATCAGCGCACGATCGCGGCGCTTGTCTTCGGCAATGCGTGCGGCTTCGGCCGCAACTGCTTTTTCCTGTTCTTCTTTTGCGGCGCGTTCGTCGGCGGTCAGGCTTTTTTCCACGCGGGCTTTCGTCGTTCCGCTGGGGTTCAGGAGTCGCTGTTCGCGATCGATGCATTCAGGAATAGGACGGTCGGCGGTAATCACGCGACCTCTGCCATCCACGCAACTGAAGATCTGTTGTGCGAAAGCGCTCTGTCCAGCGAATGCAAGCAGCACAACTCCGATCGCGCCTATCAAAGGAAGCCATTGTTTTGGCGACGACAAATCCTGCCTTTTGAACATCAATCTTCTACGCCGTAGCGCTCCCTGTAATGCAACACTCGTTGATGGTGAGCGCCCAAACCATCATGTTGATTGGCCAGCGGGTCTCCCTGCTGGTGTTCTTCCAGATAGTGCAGCAAATCAACAAGACGGGCAATCGAACAAACCTGCATTCCTAACTGGTTTTTAACGAACTGAACCGCGCTATGTTTCACGTCGACGCCGTTCTCGGTTGCCATTTCCTGCCTGTCCAAAGCAATGGCGACCGCATGCGCCTTGGCACCTGCCGCCTCGATGATGGCGATCGATTGGCGCACCGCCGTACCGGCTGACATCACGTCGTCGACGATCAGCACGCGACCCTCTAGCTTCGCGCCGACAAGTGTTCCGCCCTCTCCATGATCTTTCGCTTCTTTGCGGTTGTAAGCAAAAGGTACGTTCTTTCCGAGCCTTGCTAACTCGATCGCAACTGCCGCACCCAAGGGGATGCCTTTGTAAGCGGGGCCGAAAATCATGTCGAATTCGATATCGCTCAACATCAGGCGCTTTGCATAAAATGCGGCCAGCTTGCCGAGTTTCGCGCCGTCGTCGAAGAGTCCTGCGTTGAAAAAATACGGGCTCATGCGACCGGCCTTGGTCTTGAATTCCCCGAATTTCAGGACGCCGGCGTCCCGAGAAAACTGCACGAAATCCTGGGCCAGTCGATCGAGTTCCTGTGCTTTATCGATGCCTTGACCCTGACTGACGACCATTAGGAATTCCCTTGTTCAAATTAACCAGCCTCAACCTCAACGGAATCCGCTCCGCGGCCAACAAGGGCCTGCAAGACTGGGTTGCAAAAACCAGACCGGATTGTATTTGCGTGCAGGAGGTGAAAGCCCAAGCAGCAGATATAACTGGCAAATTCGAGGAATTGTCCGGACTTAAGGGACATTTTCACTTCGCCGAGAAGAAGGGCTACTCGGGCGTCGGCATCTACAGCAAGCACGAACCCAGCGACGCAATCAGCGGGTGGGGCCACGACGAATTCGATTTGGAAGGCCGCTACGTCGAACTTAGATTCGACACGCCCACTCGCAAATTCTCGATATTGAGCGTGTACTTCCCAAGCGGATCCTCGGGCGAAGAACGCCAGGCCGCCAAGTTCAGATTCCTGGCCGACTTCTACCCTTACCTTCACAACCTCAAAAATTCACGCGAGTTCATCCTGTGCGGCGACATCAACATCGCCCACAAAGAAATCGACCTGAAGAACTTCAAAGGCAACCGCAAGAACAGCGGCTTCCTACCGGAAGAGCGCGACTGGATGACAAAATTGTTGGACGAATGCGGGATCGTCGACGTTTATCGTCACCTGCAACCCGACACCACGGACGCCGCCTACACCTGGTGGAGCAATCGCGGACAGGCTTACGCGAAGAACGTGGGGTGGCGACTGGACTATCACTTGGCGACGCCAGCGATCGCGAAGCTGGCGAGGGCGGAGCACATCTTCAAGGACATCAAGTTCTCGGATCACGCGCCGGTGACTATCGATTACGAGTTTGGGCTTTGAATATTGGAGAGTGCAGCCGCCACAGGAGTCAATCTTCGAGCTTGCCCTCAGTCTTGCGTCGGACCGGATTCGGTTTCTCGAAATTTGACCTCGATGTATCTCTCCTGTCCGAACAGCGGATACACCCTGGCCGCGACGAGGACCTAAGCCGCACAGTCGCGCAAGATTATTGTTATTCCGCGACCACTATGGATCGAAAGGCAAGTCATGGCATTCCCGCAAGTTCCTCTCGTCCAGATCGGCGCGCCTTTGCACGACAAGATCGAACAAGTCGACGCGCTTGGCGGCGACACGCGCTTCTTCAGGTTTGCAGCACATGCCCCGCACATCGTGGAGCTTTACTGGGGGCACTTCTATCGCGACGTGTTCTTCAAAGGCTTGCTGCCGGTGCGACTGAAAGAGATCGCGAGACTGCGACTTGCGGCATTGAACGGATGCTCGTTTTGCCAAATCGGCGATCGCCTCTCCGCTCTGGACAACGGGGTGAGCGAAGTCGAAATCGACGCCCTGTTCGTCGACGGACAATTCCCCACTTTCTCGAGCGCTGAGCAAGCGGCCGTCGACGCTGCCTCCAGACTGTCCAACTTCGATCCCGACGGCACGCTCGATGAGGTGCTGATTGCGCGATTGAATCGAGAATTCAAGCCAGACGAGTTGATGGAGCTGCTGACGACTATCGCGATGCTCACCGGTATGGCACGCGTGCTTCTGGGTGCCGGTTTCATGACCCGGGTCTGCGAGATTCCCGAGGCTGCCCGCTAGGAACGCAACTGCTAGTCGAGTCGGCGTGGAATCCAGAGCGACAGCAGGAACGCTGCAACCAGCGCGATAACGCCGGTAGCAGCAACGCCGACAGCAAGTGAAGCAGTAGCAACGAGCAGCGACAGCAAGGCAGGCCCTGACGAGCCTCCCACGTCCGCCATCAATCGCCACACGCCAAGAAAGTGCGTTCGTCCATGCCGGGGCGCGTGATCTGCGCCGAGCGTCATGTTCATGCCGGCACCGATACCGTTGCCGACACCAATGGCCATCGCTGCGATCAACAAGGACACGTAGCCGGTCGTAAATGGAATCAGCAACATGGCCGTTCCCATGATCACCATCGACGGCACCGCCACCCAGCGCCTGCCTTTGATGTCCATCACCTTCCCAGCGGGATAGAACAGCAGCATTTCCACCCCACCAGACAAACCGTAAATGAGCGATGCAACAGCCGGAGCGAGTCCCAAATGATCGGCCCAGAGCGGAATGACGGCCTGACGCGACGAGCGGACCGCCATCACCATGAGCACCGTCAGTCCCAGCGTGAGGAACACGTGGCGATGGTCTCGTATCGTGGACATCATGGTGACTGCAGCGGGTGGCGCCTTGCCATCGGTGGGCACTGCGAAACGCAGGTCGGGAATGCGTGAGCCGATGAGCACAGCAACCCCCATGGCAACGATACCGACGCCGAATGCAGACGCGATGCCGAAGAAGTGGATCACACCAGCCGCCGTGAACGGGCCGATGAACATCCCGACGCGCATCATGCCGCCCAGGGTCGAAAGCGCGCGTGCTCGGTAGGCTATGGGCACCACCTCGGTGAGATAACTTTGCCGCGCGAGGTTATAGACCGATTGCGACATGCCGACCATCAGACACCCGAGCGCGAAAAAGAAAAGATTCGGCGTGACGATGCAGATGACCATGCCCAGCGCGCTCCAGATTCCCGCCAGGATGATGGCCCAGCGCTCACCGAATTTCATGGTGATGAGCGAAGCCGGAATGTTGTTGAGCAGGGCGCCGATGCTGATCAGCGCAACGATGAGTGCGGCCATCGAAACCGATGCGCCGAGATCCTTGGCAACGAGCGGGACGATCGGAAGAATCGCTCCCTCACCGACGCCGAACATGAGCGACGGGCCGAATGCCGGGATCGCAATTTTCCAGAGAGAAAATTCGTCCGAAGATGCTGTTTCAGACGTCGACATGCAAGCTGCCCTTGCGACTATTCGGGAATGACCGCCGTGGCCTCGATCTCGACCTTCGCACGATCTTCCATGAGTGCCACCACCTGCACTGCCGACATGGCCGCGTTGTAGCAACCGATGATTTCTTTCCACGCCTTGCCGACTTCACGACCCGCTGCAATGTATTCCTTCTTGTCGGTGACGTACCAAGTGACGCGCACAAGATGCTCGGGCTTGCCGCCTGCCTCCGCCAGCACATCGACGATGTTCTGCAAGGCCTGACGAGTCTGTGCGACGAAATCATCGCTGTGGAAAACGCATTGCGAGTCCCAGCCGATCATGCCCGCGATGAACACCTGGCGGCCAGTGGCGGCGACGCCGTTGGCGTAACCCTTGGGACGAGGCCAGCCGGCCGGAAGAAGAACGTTCATTTGAAATCTGCCTTTAATCTGCTTTAAGTAAATCGCGCGCGATGATCAGCTGCTGCACTTCCGATGCGCCTTCGTAAATACGCAGCGAGCGAATCTCGCGATACAGACGCTCGACCGGCATGCCGCTTTTGACGCCGAGTCCACCGAACATCTGCACCGCACTGTCGATCACTTTTTGCGCACCTTCGGTCGCGGTGAACTTGGCCATCGCCGCTTCGCGTGTGACGTTCTCGCCCATGTCGCGTTGCCATGCAGCGCGATAGGTGAGCAATGCAGAAGAGTCGATCGTCATCGCCATGTCTGCGAGCTTGGCTTGCGTGATCGGCAAATCGGCGAGCGTCTTGCCGAACATCGGGCGCTGCTTCACGTGCGTCATCGCTTCGTCGAACGCACGTCGTGCGAATCCGAGCGATGCCGCCGCCACCGACACGCGGAACACGTCTAGCGTGCGCATCGCAACCTTGAATCCTTCGGCTGCATCGCCGAGTCGCGACGACAAAGGCAGTCGGCAGTTGGTGAACTTCAATCGAGCCAGCGGATGCGGCGCGATCACGTCGATTCGTTCGGCGATCTCGAGTCCGGGCGTGTTCGCAGGCACGATGAATGCGCTGATGCCGCGCGATCCCGGCGCCTCGCCGCTGCGTGCGAACACGACGTAGAAATCTGCGATGCCGCCGTTGGAGATCCAGGTTTTCTCGCCGTCGAGAACCACTTCATTGCCTTCGACGCGTGCTGCGCATTCCATGGCGGCAACGTCCGATCCTGCGTTCGGTTCGGACAGCGCGAATGCCGCAATGGCGTCGCCCTTTGCAACGGCAGTGAGATACGTCTTGCGTTGCTCAGGCGTGCCGTACAAGCTGATGGCGCCCGATCCGAGACCCTGCATTGCAAATGCAAAATCGGCGAGACCGGAATGACGACCCAGCGTCTCGCGAATCAGGCAGACCGATCGTGTGTCGATCACATCGGTGGCACCGCCATCCGAGACGCCAGCCACAGCATGTTTGAGCCAGCCGTCACGGCCTAACAGCTTCACCAGATCGCGACATTCCTGATCGACATCGTGACCGTGCGTTTGCGAAATGTTCTTCGTTGCCCACGCATCGAGGTCGTTTGCCAGTTGGCGATGGCGTTCTTCGAAGAACGGCCACTTGAGATATTTGGTATCGCTCATTGCAGTGATTTCAATTGCCTTCGAATGCCGGACGACGCTTCTCTACGAAGGCATCGAACGCGCGCTGGAAGTCTTTCGTGAGCATGCAGATAGCCTGCGCCTGCGCTTCGGATTCGATCGCCTGCTCTATCGTCATTGCCCATTCCTGATGAAGCATTTTCTTGGTCATGCCGTTAGCGAAGGTCGGGCCGCGCGTGAGGTCTAGCGCGAGCTTTTCCACGGCTTCGAGCAAGGCTTCAGGCGCAACGACACGATTGAAGAAACCCCAGCGCTCCGCTTCATCGCCATCCATGGACCGACCGGTGTACAGCAACTCGCTCGCACGGCCCTGCCCGATGATGCGCGGAAGAATCGCGCAGGCGCCCATGTCGCATCCGGCAAGGCCGACGCGATTGAACAGGAACGCCGTCTTGCTTCGCGAGGTTCCTATGCGCATGTCGGACGCCATCGCGAGAATCGCGCCTGCGCCAGCGCACACGCCATCGACTGCAGCGATAACGGGTTGCGGGCAATTGCGCATTGCATTGACTGCATCGCCTGTCATGCGGGTGAACGCGAGCAACTCGGGCGCAGTCAGCTTGAGCAGCGGGCCTATGATTTCATGCACGTCGCCGCCGGAGCAGAAGTTCTCGCCAGCGCCGGTGATGATGATCGCGTGGATGTCGTCGGCGTATTTGAGTTCACCGAACAGATCGCGCAACTCTGCGTACGACTCGAAAGTGAGCGGATTTTTGCGCTCTGCGCGATTGAGCGTGATCGTGGCAACACTGCCCTTCACGGTCCACAAAAAATTCTCGGCCTTGTAGCCGGCCAGCTGTTTGGTTTTGGTTGCCATGATGTCTCTGTCCGATTTGAATTGCTTGTCTTGCTATCTATGCGATCTGATCAAGCCGCGTCTGCGTCCGGCGCGGACGGCAGCATGTTGACCCGAAGATTCCCCAGGCTTGTGTAGAGCTGCTGGATCGATTTGTCGTTGAGGTGACCGAAGAGTTCGGTCATCCAGACTTCGTGCCGTGCGGCCATTGCGCCGAAGGTCTTGCGGCCTTTGGGCGTGAGCCGAACTATCCAGGCGCGCCTGTCTGTTGGGCTGCTCTCGCGGGTAACCATGCCTTCGCGTTCGAGTTCGTCGGTGAGGCCGGTGACGTTGCCGCCGGTCACCATCAGATGACGCGAAAGGTCGCGCATCTTCAAGCCGTCTTTGTACCGATAGAGCTGCGCCATGTAGTCGAAGCGAGCGAGCGACGTATCGAACTCGCCGCGCAGACGGCGACGAATCTCGGCTTCGATTTGCGTGGTGCACGACAGCATGCGCAGCCACAGCTTGAGAGCCGCGTGATCGCCGGCTTGCAGGCGCGCCTCGTGTCCAAGTTCCTGCGCCTCCATCAATACTTCATGCGACGGATCGTTGTGCTTCATGTCACTTCTCCTCCGGAAATCGAGATGCTTTGTCCCGTTATCGATCCTGCATGCGGACTGCACAACCAGCGAACCGTCTCGGCCACTTCCTGCGGCATGACGAATCGTTTCTGCGGATTGCTGGCCGCAAATTCTTTTGCGATGTCTTCGATGGCGCGGCCCGTTTTTTCTGCAGCGCGTTTCAGGCTGGTCTGCAGCAATTCGGTGTCGGTGTAGCCCGGGCAAACCGCATTCACCGTGATGTTCTTGGTCGCGTATTCGAGCGCGAGCGAACGTGTGAGCCCGACCACACCATGCTTGGCTGCGACGTAAGCCGACACATAGGCGTATCCGATCTGACCGGCAGTACTCGCCACGTTCACGATGCGACCGCCACCCTGATAGAGCATGTCGGGCAACACCGCCTGCGTACAAAGAAACGTGCCGGTGAGATTCACCGCCATCATCTGCGACCACATCTCGCTGGTCGTCTTGAGGAAGGGCGCGCTCATCGCCTGACCCGCGTTGTTCACCAGAATCCCGATCGGGCCGAGCGCTTCCCGCGCCTCCTTCAACGCGGCTTGAACGCTGGCTTCGTCGCTCACATCGGCAATAGCAATTTGATGCTGCTTGCCAGGCAACTCTTCGCGGAGTGCATCGAGAGCAGCCTTGTCGCGACCCAGCAAAGTGAGCTTGACGTTTTCGCTCGCAAGCACCCGGGCGATGCTCGCACCGATTCCGCGCGACGCGCCGGTGATCAGCGCATGCTTGCCGGCCATGGTGAACGCTGTCGACTCACTCATCGCGCGACGCAGTGAGATTCTTTTGCGCAGCGGCCTGCAATGCGGCTTGCTGAATGTTGGCAAGCTCCGACGCACGTTCGATCTGCATCTTGGCTGCGCGGTACTGCTTGGGCCATTCGACTTCGGTGTATCCGATCTTCGCGGCTTCCACCAATGTCCATGCAGGCTGAACCAGATGCGGACGCGCCACCGCGCAAATATCCGCACGACCGGCGGCGATGATGCTGTTCACCTGATCTGCATCGGAAATCGCACCGACTGCAATGGTCGCGATGCCTGCCTCGTTGCGAACCCGATCGGCGAACGGCGTCTGGAACATGCGTCCGTACACCGGCTTTTCTTTCTTGCTGACCTGGCCGGACGAGCAGTCGATCATGTCTGCGCCTGCTGCTTTGAATGCCTTCGAAATTTCGACCGCGTCATTGGGGGTGAAGCCACCTTCCACCCAGTCGTGTGCCGAGATCCGAACCGACATCGGCAGATGCTCCGGCCATTCGGCTCGAACTGCCTTGAACACGTCTAGCGGATAACGCAGGCGGTTCTCGAAGGAGCCACCGTATTCGTCGGTGCGCTCGTTGGTGAGCGGCGACAGGAACGACGACAACAGATAGCCGTGTGCGCAATGCAATTCGAGCCAGTCGAATCCTGCTTCTGCTGCACGACGTGTCGCGGTGACGAAATCGCCCTTCACGGTTTCCATTTCTTCGTGTGTCATCGCATGCGACCAGTCGCTCGTGCCCGGCAAGTATTGCTGGGGCGAGGCAGACACGATGCGCCAGTTGTCCGCCGGATTCTCGAGCGGCAAATCGATGCCGTCCCAAGCGAGACGAGTCGATGCCTTCGCGCCGGCATGACCGATTTGAATTGCGAGCTTGGCGCTGCTGTTCGAATGAACGAAGTTCACGATGCGCCTCCAGGCATCGCGTTGTTCATCGCTCCAGATGCCGGGGCAGCCGGGGGTGATGCGGCCCTCGGGCGAGGTGCAGGTCATCTCGGTCATGACCATCGCGGCGCCGCCCATGGAGCGCGCGCCCAGATGAACCAGGTGATAGTCGGCGGGCATGCCATCGACGCAGGAGTACTGCGCCATGGGCGAGACCATGATTCGATTCTTCAATGTGACGCTGCGCACTTTGTACGGCGTGAACATCGGCGGGATCGATTTCGCAGAGCCGTTCGCTTTGGCTGCATCTGCCGCCTCTGCGAGCCAGCGCTCGAAGTCTTCGACGTATTTTCTATCGCGCACACGAAGGTTTTCGTGGCTGATGCGCTGGCTGCGAGTGAGCAAGGAATAAGCGAACTGATTGATCGGCAGCGACGCGTAACGGTCGACGTTCTCGAACCATTCGGTGGAGTTGCGCGCTGCATTCTGAATGCGCAGCACTTCGACGCCGCGCAGTTCTTCGTACTTGGTCAGCACTTCCTGCAGGCCTTCGCGCGACGATGCATTGCCTTCGGAGATGTACTTTTCCAGATCGATCGCATCTTCCAGCGCGAGCTTGGTGCCCGAGCCGATCGAGAAATGCGCGGTATGCGCAGCATCGCCCATCAGCACCACCGGCACGCCGTTCTTGTTCGTGTGAACCCACTTCTTGCAGATCACGCGCGGGAATCGAATCCACTGCGCAGATCCTCTCAAATGCGTTGCATTGGAGATCAGCGGGTTGCCGTTGAGGTGATCCTTGAACAGGTTCTCGCAGAAAGCGATGGCCTCTTCTTTCTCCATGGTTTCCAGACCGGCCGCGCGCCAGACTTCTTCGGGAGTTTCCACGATGAATGTGGAAGTATCGGCATCGAACTGATAGGCATGCGCCTGGAACCAGCCCCACTGCGTCTTCTCGAAAGCGAAGGTGAACGCCTCGAACTTCTGCTTGGTGCCGAGCCAGACGAACCTGCATTCGCGCAAATCGATATCGGGGTGGAACACGTCGGCGTACTTGGTGCGCACCCTGCTGTTCAGGCCGTCGCAGGCAATGATCAGATCGGCATCGGGATACTGTTCGTCGTCTTCGACGTTGGTGTCGAACACCAGCTTGACGCCGACTTCTTCGCAGCGATGCTGAAGGATGTTGAGCAGGCGTTTGCGACCGATACCGCAGAAGCCATGTCCGCCGGATCGAACCGTGCCGCCGTTGATTCGAACTTCGATGTCGTCCCAATGGGCGAAGGAGTCGAGGATCTTGGTGGCGCTAGTGGGATCCGCCTCCATCAATCGACCGAGCGTCTGGTCAGAGAAGACCACCCCCCAGCCAAAAGTGTCGAAGGGCTTGTTGCGCTCGACGACAGTGATGTCGTGCGAAGGATCTCGCAACTTCATGAGGAGGGCGAAATACAGACCGGCTGGTCCTCCGCCAATGCAGACGATTTTCATACGGGCAAGTATATTTAATTTAAATAGTTTAGCAATAAACTATTTAGAAGCCACGCAAAAATGACTTCTTTAGACTACCTGTCCGCTGATCCGTCCGATCACCTTCAAGTCCGCCCGAAAAGAGCAGCTACTTGTTCGATCGTGCCAGTACGAAGTCGTACACCAGCTCGAAGGTGCCGTCCGGAAGCTTGTTCCAGTCGGCCACCAGCGATTGACGTACCCCGAACACTGCGTCGGAATCGAGCCAGTCGTCTCCATCCCTGAACACGTGGGTGATGAGCGTTTCGTAGCCGGGAGCTTCGATTTTGAAGTGAAGATGCGCTGGACGCCAGGGGTGGCGATGAGTCAACTCCAGCAACTTGCCGACCGGACCGTCGGTCGGAATCGGATAGGGCTCGGCCACAACGGTCTTGAAGTAGTACTCGCCCTTGTCGCCTGAATACAGCATGCCCCGACCCTCGGGCTTGCCATGCGCAATGCCTCTGTCGGCGTACTGCACGTCGTAGTTGCCCTGATCGTCGGCCTGCCAGACGTCGATTTTTGCGTGGGCTACTGGCTTTCCATCGTCGCCCACGATCGTTCCGCGCACCTTGCAGGGCACCCCGCTTGCGCCATTCGATACGTCGTCACCCAATTTGTATTCGGGAGCTCCGGGCACGAAGAACGGACCGAACACTGTCGCCTCGGTGCAGCCTTCCGGCTTGTCGTTGTTCATTGCAACCGTGAGCATCGATAGTCCCAGCACATCGCTCAGAAGAATGAATTCCTGGCGCACATCGGTGCACTTCTGTCCGGTGGCCGTGAGGAACTCGATGCCGGTCATCCACTCTTCTTCGGTGAGCTTCACATCGCGCGCAAAGGCGTGCAAGTGCTTGATCAGACTGGTCAGCACCTCTTTGGAACGCCCGTCCGGCATCTTGTCCATTCGGGCGATGGCGGCTTCGGTGATGTTGTGTTGATTGAGATTTCGCATGGGACGGATGGCCGGTTGGGCTGTTGTCTCTATTTACTTGAATTCGCAACAATAAGCGTACTTAGCGTCTCTTCAATCAGGGCGAACCCCGAGGAAGGCGTTTTGAAGCAGTTTGCGAATCGCGTTTCGCTCCAGCGGGCGCGGATTCGAATACTGATTCTGAAGCGCGATATCGCAGGCTTTGTCGAGATCGCTCTCTTTCATGCCGATGTCGCGCAACGCGACCGGCGCGCCATTGTTCTTCGCGAGATCGAACACAGCCGATGCTGCGCTGATACCACCGACCGACTTCACGATGGCGGACATGGCATCGGGCGCCGCAGCCGCGTTGTACGCCAGCGCATGAGGCAGCACGATCGTGTGAGTCTGCGCATGGGGCAAGTTGAAGGTTCCGCCCAGCGTGTGACACAGCTTGTGATGCAGACCCATCGTGATACTGCCCAATACCGATCCGCATAGCCACGCGCCGTACAAGGCATCGCTTCTTGCATCGGCGTCGGACGGGTTGGCGACGATCTTCGGCAACGCACGAGCAATTGCAGCAATGCCTTCGCATGCCATCAAGTTCATGATCGGATTCGTATCCGGGGCGTACAGGCCTTCGGCCGCATGTGCGATAGCGTTGATGCCGCTCGTCACGCTTAAATCGAGCGGAAGTCCGAGCGTGAGCGATGGGTCGTACAGCACCGTTTTGGGCAACACTCGCGGGTCTTTGCCGGTCTTCTTCAAGCCGCCTTCGGTGATGCCATAGATAGGCGTCATCTCGGATCCGGCATAGGTGGTCGGTATCGCGAGAATCGGCAGGCCGGAGTCGAGTGCAATCGCCTTGCCGAGACCGGTCGTCGAGCCGCCGCCAATAGCGATGGCGCAATCGGCGCCGAGCTGTTTCGCTACATCGCGCGCTTCGCGTGCGGACTCGATCGGCACATGCATGACCGCTTTATCGAAGATCGCCGCCGCGCGCGATCCCAGAAGTTCCGCCACGCGCTCGGCCATGTCGCGCTGACCGGGCGTGCACAGAATGAGCGCCCTCTTTGCGCCCAGCGTATCGATCTCACGTTCGACCAGCGACAAACTGCCATTACCGAACACGACACGCGAAGGTTGCGCGGTGTAGACGAACTCTTTCATGCAAACGTCTCCAAAACTTGTCGAATTGTTTTAATCGGAATCTGACCCCAATAAACGGACTTTGACGCTCTTGCCTTTGACTTTGCCCTGAGTCATTTTGCGCAGTGCGCTTTCGGCTATCTCGCGGCTGACTGCTACGTAGGTCGAGAATTCGTTCACGTTGATCTTGCCGACTTGTTCGCGGGTGAATCCCATGTCGCCGGTCAGTGCACCGAGCACGTCTCCTGCGCGGATTTTTTCTTTTCGGCCGCCGGTAATCTGCAGCGTGGCCATGGGTGCGATCAATGGCTCCTTGCTGGTCGGCGTGAGTTCGGACACTTTGTGCCACTCCGATTCACGGCCTTGCATCTGCTCGATCTTTCCGACGCTTCCCATTTCGTCCATGCTCGCGAGCGTGAGCGCAATGCCTTCCTTGTCGCCACGACCGGTACGCCCGATGCGATGCACATGCACCTCGGGGTCGGGCGTCACGTCGACGTTGATGACTGCTTCCAGATCGGCGATGTCGAGTCCGCGGGCGGCCACGTCTGTTGCGACCAGCACCGAGCAGCTTCTGTTCGCAAACTGAATCAGCACCTGATCGCGTTCGCGCTGTTCGAGTTCGCCGAACAAAGCCAGCGCGGTGAAGCCTTGCGCCTGCAGTACTTGCGCCAGGTCACGGCATTGCGCTTTGGTATTGCAGAACGCGAGAGTGCTGGCGGGCCTGAAGTGATTGAGCATCTTCGCGACGGCATCCAGCCGCTGGTCTTCATCTACCTCGAAGTACCACTGCTTGATCTTCGATTCTTCATGCTGCGATTGCACTTCGATTCGTTGCGGCGACTTCATGAACTGCTGACTGATCTTCTCGATGCCATCGGGATACGTAGCCGAGAACAACAGCGTCTGGCGCTCTTTCGGGCATTCCTTCGCGACGAACACGATGTCTTCGAAAAAGCCCATGTCGAGCATGCGATCGGCCTCGTCGAGCACGAAGGTGTTGAGCGCATCGAGCTTCAGTGTTTCGCGTCCGAGATGGTCCATCACACGGCCGGGCGTGCCGACCACGATGTGCGCGCCATGTTCCAGACTCGCGATCTGACCGCGCATGGCAACGCCACCGCAGAGCGTGACGATCTTGATGTTTTCTTCTGCGCGCGCGAGACGACGCAGTTCAACCGAGACCTGATCGGCCAGTTCGCGCGTGGGGCACAGCACGAGTGCCTGCACAGCGAATCGACGTGGATTGAGATTGGCCAACAGCGCAAGGCCGAATGCAGCGGTTTTGCCGCTACCGGTCTTGGCTTGCGCGATGAGATCTTTTCCGAGAAGCGCAACTGGAAGACTTGCCGCCTGGATAGGCGTCATAGAGGTGTACCCGAGGCGATCGAGGTTTTCGATCGTGGCAGGTGAAAGCGACAGTGCGCTGAAAGATGAGGACATCCCCCGATTATCGGTGGCGCCTCGCTTTCAGCCCAGGAAGGCCTTTCGCGGCCCTTTGCAGCTTGGCTTTAGAGCTTGTGCATCAGCTCGATAACAGCGTCACCGAGCAAGGTGTGCTCTTCGGCCAGATCGAGGATCACGTTGAAGTGATTGCGCGCCTTGACCTCGATCACCTCGCCTATCGACTGGAACTTGCCCAGCGCTTCGGCAAACTCCGCGCTCTGACGCTTGAACTCGTCCGTCTCGATTTCACCGAAGGCGATGATCGCCGGCGGGAACCCGGTGAGCGGCAACATATGTGGACTGACCTCGATGGACGACATCGCGTCCAGGCCCACGGCATCGTTGATGCTGGTGCCGACCAGCGGTTGCAGATCGTAGATGCCCGACACCAGAACTGCGGCAGCAGGCAGGCCCACCGGCAGGTCATCGTCGAACGGCAATCCGCGAATGCAGGTCATGGCCGCCAGGTGTGCTCCTGCGGAACTACCGGACACCATGATCCGGTGCGGATCGAAGCCGAGATCGGCTGCGTTTTCGTAGAGCCAGCGCAATGCCGTGCGGCATTCCAGCACCATATCTTTCACGCTCGCTTGCGGCGCCAGCGTGTAGTCGATCGCTGCGAATGCGAAGCTTTGCTCAATACAGCCAGTCGCTGGAAACAGAGAGCTTTCTTTGGAAAGCTCCTGCCAGTAGCCGCCGTGTATGAACACCAGAAGCGGCGGCAGTTTGGAAATGGATCCCTCGTCCGACGGCAAATAAAGGTCCAGCCTGCTGGATTCCTTGCCGCCATAAGAGAGGTTTTGTTGAGAGGGATGTACCGCGCGAGCCGCAGCGCTCAACTCGGCGTATTCACGCAGATGCGGGGTGTAATTGCCGCCAATGCATGAACTCGGTGAGTATTCGCGCTCCAGCTCCGCGGGCGTGAAAAATCGCGCCACGGGAGTGATTTGTAGATTGCTTGAGCGTGTTGCGGCTTATTGCGGCTTGTAGCCCGCGTTCTTCACCATTTGCGTCCAGTCCTTGTTGGTCGCGGCAACGCGAGCGGCCAACTCGTTAGGCGTGCTGGCAACCGGGATGATGCCCAGCTCGGTCAGCTTGGATGCGAACTCGGGCGACTTCACCACTTTCGAGATGACTGCGTTGTAGGTCTGCACGAGTGCGGGCGGCATGCCTGCAGGTCCGAACATCGCCGTGAAGATGACTTCTTCGTAGCCCTTCACGCCCTGTTCAGCGTAGGTGGGCACGTTGGGAATCAGCGGCAGGCGTTGTGTGCCGTTCACTGCAACGATCTTGATCTTGCCGCCAGCCACATGAGGCAGCATCGCGCCGATCGATCCGATACCGCCACTGATCTGGCCGCCAACCAGATCGAGTGCAACCGGGCCGTCACCACGGTAAGGCACTGCCTTCAAATCGGTGTCCAGGCCCTTGGCAACCAGTCCGACTGCGAACTCAGGAGCGCTTGCCGGTGCGGGAACGCCGACGTTGCCCTTGCCGGGATTCGCTTTTGCCCAGGCGCCGTATTCCTTCAGGCCGGCAGCGCTACCGACTGCTGCCACGTTGATCGCAAACACGTCGGGGCTGATCGCGACCATGCCGATCGGCACGAAGTCTTTCACCGGGTCGTAGCCGGGATTGATCATCGTGAGCGGAATCATCGACACGGTGTGGCTGTTCGACATGAAGATCGTCGTGCCATCGGGCTTGGCGGTCTTCAATGCTTGTGCGGCAATCTGGCCGCCGGCACCGGGACGGTTCTCGACGATCACCGAGCGGTTCAGCTCGGTCTGCATCGCGAGAGCCAGATGGCGAGCGACGACGTCGCTGCTGCCGCCAGCAGGAAAGCCGACGAGGATACGGATGGGCGGGAGTTGCGCCATGGCCGAGGCCGCTGCAGTTGCCACGGTAGCGGCAATGGCGAAACGGGTGAGGAGTTTGAAAGCAGGGATGCGCTTCATGGAAAATTCCTTTGGATTCTTAAGTGCCGCAATCATGCAGAAAGCGTGCCAGAGAGTCACTAGGTTTTTCGCTGAGATCGCATCCAAATTTTCCTGAAAACTATGGTCTACAGAGACGAGTCGCCCATAATTTTCGAGAGTTGAGCCGCGGCGTTTTTGACGACATCTTCGACCTTCGCGCGCAGCTGCGTTTCGCTGGCGAATCGCGACTCGGGTCCGGCAACGCTGATCGCCGCAATGGCGAGTCCGTCCGCACCGGTCACCACCGCTGCGCATGAATCGATTCCTCGCTCCAGACCCGAGAAACTCCAGGCGCAACCCTTGGCGCGAATGTCGTCGGAATCGGCAGATTGGTCGCCTCTGCTAGCAAGAATGGTCCGGCCTGCTGTCGTTTTTGTCATCGCGATCCGGGTACCTATGCGAACGCTGCTCACCAACGGTACGTCAGGCATGACACGCAGCATGTAGATCACCTCGGATTCATCCGGCACCACGAGAAACGCCGACATGTCCAGCGCCTTCGACACAGATTCGAGGACGCGCCGGCCATGACCGAAGAGGTCGTCCGATGCAATTACGTTGGCTGCAAGCGCCAAGAATTTCATGCCGATTCGATGCCCGCCCTGCGGAAGCGCCTCGATCGCCTCCTCCTGCTCCAGCGATGCGAGCAATCGCATGGCGGTAACGCGATTGATATCGAGCTGGCGTCCGAGTTCGCTCAGGTTGCCTGTCGAGCCCCCGTCGGCGATGTATTGCAGCAGCTTGAACGCACGACCGCTAGGCGTGGTCGATCCCGAAATGGAAGTGGAATCGGACGCCGAATCGGAAGCGCGTGAATTGACCGCGTCGTCTTTCATCAGACCGGCACTGTCCAGGCGTTGTACGCGTAGACCCAATCGGCGTTTCCGCCGACCTTCATCCACTCGTTGCCACGCGAGCCGATCTGGATCTTGCTGGTGCGCTCAAGGCGAAGGCTCTGGTATTTTTCGAGGCGCTCGGGGACCGTATCTTTGGTCGCGCCCTCGAGGCAACGCGAGAGCACGATCGCATCTTCGATTGCCATGCCGGCGCCTTGCGCCATGAAAGGCATCATCGGATGAGCCGCATCGCCGAGCAGGGTCATGTTGCCCTTGGACCAGGACGGCAGCGGATCGCGAACATACAGCGCCGACTTCAAAACGCTATCGCAGGCATCGAGCAAGGCGCGCGCTTCCGGGTGGAAGTCGGTGTACATGCTGCGCAGTTCGTCAATGTCGCCAGGCTGAGTCCACGATTCGTAGCGCCAGCTGTCTTGCGGTGTGGTCGCAAAAATGAAGATGTCTTTGCCCAGATTGAGCGGGAAGGTCACGATCTGGGTGGACGGATTAGGACCCCACCATTTGGTAAAGGCATTCAGGTTTGAAACGCCTTCGAGTCGATCTGCGGGAACCACGGCGCGATACGCGACCACGCCGGTGAACACCGGCTTTTCCTGGCCCAACATGGCGGTCCGGACTGCCGAATGGATGCCGTCGGCGCCGATCATCAGGTCGACCGTGTCGCTGGTTCCATCTTCGAATTCCACCGTAATTCCCGACTCCCCGCTCGTGACCGATTTCGCTTTCTTGCTGAACTTCACGATGCCTGCGGGCAGCGACTCTTCGAGCGCAGTCATCAAATCGGCGCGGTGCATCGTGAGCTGAGGCGCACCGTATTTCTCTTCGCCGACGCCCTGCATTTCGATGCGGGAGGTTTCCAGACCGGTATCCCAGTCGCGGCTGATTCGGTGCGTCGGACGTGCTGCAGTCTCACGCAATTTGTCGCCGATGCCGAGGCCGTCGAGAGCCATGACGGCGTTCGGCGTGAGGTTGATGTCAGCGCCTACTCGCGCAAATTTCGCCGCCTGTTCGTACACGACCACGTCGTGACCGTCACGCAGCATGGCAATTGCCGCAGCCAGTCCACCGATTCCAGCTCCGCTAATTCCGATTTTCATGGCTACTCCAGACAATTTGGTTGAGGTTATAAATTGAACGATATGTTCATATTATATTCAACTCCGGCTGTGGTCAAGACTAGGTTTCGTCGCCGGTTTCACCAACCCTAAAACGAGTAACTTGCGGAGCCATAGACGCTCCAGCGGTTTTTCTCGAACTGCTTGGGGCGGTAAAGAGGCGCAGCGAGCGCGAGGTCGAATTGCAGTTTTTGCCACTTGGATCGAAGCCCGACAGCGGTGCCCACTAGCGATTTGCCGGACAGAAAATTATCCGAAGGGCCACGAACCATCCCCATGTCGAGCGCGAGGTAGACATGCGCCCAATCGGCTCGCGGCAATTCGACCGGGAGCGCGATTTCGTTGCGGGAAGCGACGCCATTTTCGGCCAGAAGATTGTTCTCGCCGCTGAATCCGCGCACGGTATCGCGCCCGCCTATCGCGAACTGGTCGATCGCCATCGTGGTGTCCGGGGTGTAGCGAGCGCGGATCGACGTGGCGTATCTGAGCTTGGCATGCATCAGTTCGAAATCGTCGGAGTAGCCCGCATCGAAAAGAATCATGCTGGGACGATTCGTCATCGTCGATTGGGTTCGATCGAAATCGGCCTCGGCGTTGAAAGACACTCCCTGCCGAAACGCGAGATCGGTTTCGAACGAGCGCCCGCCTTTCGCGCTGGACCAATGAATGCCGACTTCCGCAGAAGTGGTGCGCCTGCGCTGAGTCAGGAGCTCTTCATCCTCGATAAAGCTGCGCGCGCTTCGCATCGACAGCGCGCCGCGTACGGTGACTTTGTCTTGGCCGTCCCGCCAGACCACATGCTCGATCTGACCGGACACCGACTGGCTCGATCCGCTAGCCAGCACGCGCATATCGGTCAACGACACATACTTGGCGAATCTGCCGTAAGCGGTCGATAGCCTGAAGAGGCTATATCCCAGCGGCACGCTGTAGCTGAGACTCGCATCCTGTTCGCGACGCGACGCCGTTGGATTTTCTGCGCCGCTCGACACGTTGAGCGAGATCAGATCGTTCACACCGAAAGGGTTTTCAAGCGTTGCGCCGAGTCCTGTTCGGGTTCGTCCCAACTCATGACTGCCCGAGTTGTCCAACGACGCGGAACCGTGCAACCGATCGAGCAAGCTAGTGGGGGATCTCTCGATGAAGATGTCGCTAAGCGCAATTCCGTCGGCCTCATCGCCCGCAGGCGCGATCGTGGACGTGACTTCCTGACTCGGAAGTCGTTGCATCTGCTCGAGTCCCTGCTCGATATCGCGGATGTTGAGCAAAGAACCCTCGACGCCCTGAAATGCATTTCGATGCGTACCCCACGCGTGATCGATGTCGCCGGTCTTTTTGTCGATCATCTTGACGCTATTGACGTGAGTGCTTCTGAGAGCAAGCCGAAGAACACCTTCGGAAAGGTTTTGCGGCGGTAGCGCAATCCTTGTCGCGACGAATCCCCGAGCGATCAGTTCGCCCGTGATCTCTGATGTCATCGCTTTCAGATCTTCATTGCCTACGCACTGCCGCAAATAACGTCCCGCGCGGTCGGTGATCCACGCGAACTGGTTCGCGTCCCGTCCCTCGAGACGAATTTCGTGCAACACGAAGCAGGTCGATTTGGCCTGCACGCCCCAGGCAGATAGCGCACATGCCAACAACGTAAATACCCGACGCATGAAATTTCCCCGATGTTCTTGATCCGTCTACCGCTGGCTTTTGGCCAGCAAGGGCAGCGAATGTATCGGGGGAAAAACGGAATTCGCACTCAGTCGTGAAAATGAAACCGACCTTTGCGTCGACATGCGACGGCGCGCGAATCGCTGCGCGATGCGCAGTCCGCGCGTCGGGTGAAATCAGCGATTCTTCAGCTTGCGGAGATGCCTGGTGAGCGACCAGCGACGTTTCGAAACAGCCGCTTCGTCCTTGGCGTTGGCTTGCTCCAACGCGATCTCTTTGGAGATCGCGGCGTTCTGTTCTTCGTGCGCGCCCGCGATCATTTCCGTCATCCACTTCACCAGCATCGACGAATAGGTTTGCCGCCACTCTTTCTTAGACAGGCTGTGGTCGGCGTCGCGAATGACCCGATAAGTCATGGAATGCGCGTGTTTGAAGGCGCTGAGGTAATTGACGATGACCGGGTGAGGAACGGTGACGTCATGTTCGGATTCGACAAGCAGTACGTCGCCGCGAAACTCCGAACTGGCTTTTAGAGCGCGGTTGGCATCGACCGGGATGATCGTTTGCCGGTACGCGTTCAGATCTTCTTTGCTCAGAGCCCGCTTTGCCGTGTTCCAGTCTTCATCGCGATACATCGCAGGTACGCGCAATGCAAGCCAGCGAACCTGACGCATGCTCGTCAGAATCGATGCAAGGTAGCCGCCGTAGCTACTTCCCACAACCGCAATGGCCGATCCATCCACAGCGGGATGACCCACGAGCAAATCGAACGCGGACAACATGTCCTGCAAGTTGTCCTCGCGTGTGACGGTATCGCGCATGTCCTTGTATTTGCCGTGGCCGCGCAAGTCGAAGGTCAGGCAAACGCATCCCAACGCTGCAATCTCATGCGCGCGAGCCAGATACTGCTCCTGATTGCCGTCCCACCCGTGCACCAGCATGACGCCTGGAACGAGCCGGTTCGGAGCAACCAGCGTCCCCTCGAGACGCTGGCCGCCCACATTGATATGAACAGTCTTATGGCGCGTCGATATTGGACTTGGTAACTGTGTACTTGGTAATTTTTCCGACATCCTTGTCCACACCATCAAAGTAAACGGTCGCATGCGACGGAGGCGGCAAATCGTCTCCGAAAATTTCTATGCACGAAGCATGAACCAGATTGCGTCTTTCATCGTTATCGAACGCTTCCAGCGCGGCAAGCTCCGCGCCTGTCGCTCCGCCAACGCGCCACGATTGCTCCAGCACCCCCGAGCGCCACTCGCCAGCATGATTCAAGCCCTGAACCACGTCATAGTTGATGCGCGACGCGAAGAACCCCGGGAAGCATTCGTGCACCGCCTCGTTGTACTTGAGAGCCTGCTCGACCGCAAGTCGCACGTCCGGCTGAATATCCATTTCCAGCAGCTTGTCGAATTCGCCCCGAACGACGTAAAGGTCGGTTCCTCCGTAAACCTCTTCGCCGTTGTTGTCACGCGTGAGTCGCTGGTGTCCGTAGTACGTGGCCACCAGATCGCCCACCCATACCTGGCCCACGCTCAGCGTGACGGGGCTGATCAGGTTTTCTTCCAGGACTATCCCGTCCTTCGCCAACTCGTCGGCACCCATATGCTGCAGATAGGCATGCAGCTCGTTGATATCGCGAGCAACGACCTGCCCTCTTCCGCCAGTTGCGCGCACTGGCTTGATGCGTAGTGGGCCACCCGCTTCGAGCAACGCTCGGCCAGCCAGCAAGCCGTCTTCGATGGTGAAAACAGAAAAGCCACGCAGAACCGATTCCTTGATCCTGTCGCCCATTGCTGCGCACCAGCCCTCCGGTGCCTGCGCTGCCGGATCGACTAAAGGATGCGTAATGATTTTCGTAGAGACGAATGCGTGGGGAACGACGCCGCCGAAGAGATCGTGTTTGTCGTGAATGCCCAATGCACTTGCGACGTCCAGACCAACCAATGTGTCGCTGGGCACCAGATACAAATGGAAGTCGTGAGCCCCTGCCGGCGGTGTCAGAACTTCATCGGCGAACACCTCGTACCGTTTGAGTTGAGCCAGTCGCCTGACCACTTCGGCACGTGTCGCCTTTTCGTGATCGCTCGAATACCCGCGAAGTCCGTGCGTATAGGATGCGACGAGTCCAGTTCCAGGACGATCCGCCGGATTCGAGGAGCGGGTTGATTTCTTGGGTTTCTCGGCAAGTGCGGTCATGTCGGGGCCCTACTGTGTTTCGTTCGACTATCCGCGCCACCTCAAAACCCGCGAATCGTCCAAACACCAGAGGGTTGGTAAGCCTTGGCCTACAGCATGAAAAAATTCGGGGCTTCTCTGGGATACTCGGGCCTGTGAATTGATCCAGTGATTTACTGCATCGCGAATCGCTTGTCGCGTCCTCCCTCTCACTCTTCCGTTCAGTCTTTCGTTCACTCGTCTTTTCCTCCCGTTTTCTCTACCCATGCCATCAGTTCTCGCTCAAGCGGCCCTTCTAGCTTTCGACAGCGTCGTGTCCGCCGCCGGCGATTTCCGCAGTCGTCCGGGCCAGCGGATGATGGCCGAGCAAGTCGCAGAAACATTCAGCGGCGTGAGTCTCGGGAAGATGGAAGAGGAAGATGGCCAGCCGGATCGCTCGATCGCGGTCATTCAAGCGGGCACCGGCGTCGGCAAATCGCTCGCGTATTGCGTCCCGGCAATTTCTCTTGCGCTGACACGAAACACCCGCGTACTCATTTCGACTGCAACGGTTGCGCTGCAGGAGCAGCTGGTCAACAAGGACCTTCCGGCAATTGCCAAACTCATGCCGAAGGAATTCAAGTTCGCTTTGGCAAAGGGTCGAGGACGGTACGTCTGCAAACTCAAGCTCGGTCGTCTCGCCGGAACCGAGGGCATGCAGGAAGAGGACGATCTCTTTGCCGACGACGAACCTGAGCCGGGCCGCGCATCCGCTACCACCGCGCGTCACGACGATGAAGAGCGCAAGGTGTTCTACGCCACCCTCGTTCGCGATCTTTCCAGCAACACATGGGATGGCGATCGCGATTCCCTGTCGACGCCTCCGCAAGGCGAAGTGTGGAGTTCGGTGGCCGCCGATTCGCACAGCTGCACCGGCAAACATTGCCCGGCCTACACCGGCTGCACCTATTACGAGAAGCGCAAGGAGCTGGTGAACGCGCAGGTCATCGTTGCCAACCACGACCTGCTTTTGTCGTCGCTTGGATCGCGCTTGTTGCCCGATCTGGACAACTGCCTGCTGATCCTCGACGAAGGCCACCATCTGCCATCGACCGCGCTCGATCAGTTCTCCTGCAGCATGGATTTGAGTCGCACCAACTGGATCGACACGCTTGCACGCCGCGCCGTGCGAATCGGATCGCTGGTGCATGTGTCGGAAGTCGCAGACGTCACGCGACTTGCCCCTCAGCTGAAGCAGACCATGCTCGATCTGAGTCGACTGATCATGGACATCTACGGCAGCGCATTGAAAGAACAAAAGGACAGCTGGGGGCCGAGTCGGGTTCGTGTTGCAGGTGGCGTCCTGCCCGAGAAACTGGACGAGCCGCTTCGCATGCTGTCGGTCACCGCCGAATCGTTTCTGGCTGCGCTGAGCGCAGTGGCCAAAGCCTTGCGCGCAGAAATCAAAGACAAACCCGACGAAGCACGTCGTCTGTCCACCCTGTATGCGCAACTCGGCATGCTGTCGCCGCGACTGGAAGAAGCGTTCGAGACAGCGCAGTTGTTGTTGAAGGAATCTTCGGAAGGCGGCGTGCCGGCGGCCAAGTGGTTCACATGCGATGTCGACGGCGAGTTCATCGTAGTAAAGGCGCATGCAAGCCCGATTCTTCCCGGCAACACATTGCGTTCGCATTTATGGTCGGTGGTTCGCGGAGCGGTCGTCACATCGGCCACGCTCACCAGCTGCGGCAAGTTCGATTTCTTTCTGCGCGAATCCGGATTGCACGGCGATCCGGCTGCGGTCACGCTCGATGTCGCAAGCCCGTTCAACTACGCCGAACAGGGCCAGTTCATCGCGTCGGAAACCAATGCGGATCCGAAGAACGCGAGCGACTTCAACCATGAAATGGCGAAGGCATTGATCCGCGATCTGGCGAACGTGGAGCACGGCGCGCTCGCGCTGTTCACCTCGCGCGCGCAATTGCAGATCGCGACCGAAGCGCTGCCCTCGCGCTTGAAAGACATCGTCCTGGTGCAAACCGAACTGCCCCGAGCCTTGCTACTCAAGCGTCATCGCGAACGCGTGGCGGAAGGATTGCCGTCGGTGATCTTCGGCATGCAATCGTTCGGTGAAGGACTCGATTTGCCGGGGCAACTCTGCGAGACCGTGTTCATTGCCAAGCTGCCCTTCGCATCGCCGGACGATCCGGTAGGTGAAGCCCGTGCCGAATGGCTACGCGCGATGGGGCGCGATCCATTCTCTGAACTCGTTGTGCCCGCGACCGCAGTGCGTCTGGCGCAATGGACAGGTCGCGCCATCCGTACCGAAACCGACAAGGCTTTCGTGTACTGCTACGACAAAAGGTTGACCCGCACGTCGTACGGCGCAAAGCTGATGGAGGGTTTGCCACCCTTCACACGCATTCGTCACGATGCGAAGGGCAAGGAAATTTAAATCTCTATTTCGCGAGTTGCGCGTAAGAGGTTTGCGCCAATTGCGCGAGCGTCGATTTCGGGACGTCGCCGCTGAGCGCGTAGCCGAGCTTGCCATCGACCCAATAGAAGTTCTGCGTTTTTCCGGTCGCCACAAAACTGAAGGCTCCTGTTTCGCGGGTTTGACTTCCGAGCAGCGACGCCACATGCAAGGTCACCCGATTACCCTGCGCGTTCTCGTACATGAACTGTGCGCGCGCCTCGCCTTTCTCGCCAGGCAACAGACGTCCGCCCATCAATTCGAATCCATCTGGGGTGAGTACCGGGGCCTTGAGGTCGGCGCCAACCCGGCGAGAGAGCCACTGCACCAGATGCGCCTGCTGATCGGCAGTCACTTCGACAGGATGGCGCTTTTCCGGCGCGTACACGGCGTAGGCAACTGCAGCTTCGCGAACGAACTGCGGCAACGATGCACTAGACATTCCTGTGTCGTATTTGCCTGAGTGCAACCACCAGCCTCCGCCGAATCCGACTGCGAGCAAGAGCAAAGCTGCGATCGCTTGCGCTGCGAGTTTTTCCATTCCACTCCACCGCGGCTTGACGGCACGAGCCAACGCAATCGGCACCGGTGCATCGAGAACATCGCGATGCAAAGACTTGAAAGACAAGCGCTGCTGCTTCCAGGCCTGCACCCGCACCGCGTCTTCCGGATGGCGAAGCAGCCAGTCGGTCACCGCAGCAACCCGATCGTTCGACAACTGGCCGTCGACCCAGGCGTGCAATTCGGCCTCGGTCACCTCCGTCGGGTTGTTGTTCAGATCGGTACGTTCGGTGCTCATGGCCTCAGCCTGCTTTTTTCTGCGGCACCAGCTTGAGTGCCTTTTCGTGGGGTTCTTCCGTGGCAGTAGATGCCGGACTTTCTCCCGACATCAACTGCCTCAATTGTTCGCGTCCGCGAGATAACCGGGACATCACCGTGCCCACGGGCACGCCGGCAACTTTCGCCGCATCGGCATAAGACATTTCTTCGACGCAAATCAACAAGATGATTTGCCGAAGCGGCGCGCTGATTCGCAGCAGCGCCTGTTCGAGATCGAGAATTTCGGGCTGCTGGGCGAAAGGGTCGTAGGACGGGTGGTGCTGCTCGGTGAGCTCTTCGTGACCCTCATCATTCCGGTTGTCGCGGATCTGATTGAGGTACACGTTGTGCATCATCGAGAGCAGCCATCCGCGAAGCCCCGACCCATCGGGCTGCGGACGCCAGAGCGTCCACTTGCGACAGGCCCGCTCGAGCGTGTCCTGCACCAAGTCGTCGGCGCGCGTGGAGTCACCCGTCAGCAGCCGCGCATACCGGCGCAACTGCGGAATGTGAACCAGCGTGCGCTCGACGCTCATCAGGTTGGCGGCCGATTACTTGACGACGTGCCAGATGTTGTTGGCGAAGCCGTCGCCGGTCATCTCACCTGGCTTGGTGTCGCGCGAGAAGTAATACAGCGGCTTGCCTTTGTAGGCGTATTGGCGTGCGCCATCGTCGCGCGTGATGATGGTGTAGTCGCCGGAATCGGATGCCGCGTTGGGCGCGAAATAGGCGGGCCAGAGCGTGGCGCATTGGGCGTTACAGCCGCTCTTGCCTCCACCGACCGTATCGCGATCCCAGGTGTAGAGAGTCATGCCGTTGGGCGCGACCATCACGCCGTTGGACATCATGGCGGGCGACGATCCCATCATCATGGAGCCGCAAGCGGTGAGCAACATGCTGCCGAGCAGCGCGCTGGTGAGGATTGTCTTTTTGATCAGGTTTGTTGTCATGGAATTTTCCTGTTGATGGACTAGTTGAGAGGTTGCAGTGGCACTTTGCAGGATTGCATGAACGTAAACACGAGCGGCAAGCCTTTTATTCCATTGCCTTACAAAATATTCAATACCATCGACCCATGCTCCACTACCTCACGATCCCCGTCACCCAATTCCAGCAGAACTGCTCACTGGTTTGGTGTGACGAAACCATGAAAGCCGCCGTGATCGATCCCGGCGGCGATTTGGACCTTCTGTTGCAGGAAGTCACCGATCGAAAACTAGGCCTCGAGCAGATCTGGCTTACCCACGCCCACATCGACCATGCCGGCGGCACGGCGGAGTTGGCAAACAAGCTGTCGCTCCCGATCATCGGCCCCGAAGAAGGCGATCAGTTCTGGATAGACGGCTTGCCGCAGCAATCGAAGATGTTCGGCTTTCCGCATGCGGATGCATTCACGCCGACTCGCTGGCTTCACGACGGCGACACGGTGAGCATCGGCAACAGCACGCTTCAGGTGAGGCACACGCCGGGTCATACGCCAGGACACGTGGTGTTCTACTCACCCGACATCAAACGGGCGTTCGTGGGCGATGTGTTGTTCGCGGGATCGATAGGACGTACCGATTTCCCGAAAGGCGATCACGCCACGTTGATTGCGAGCATTACGCAAAGGCTCTGGCCGATGGGTGATGACACGGTGTTCATTCCCGGACACGGCCCGGAAAGCACGTTCGGTCGCGAAAGAAAATCGAATCCGTACGTGGGTGGGACCTGAACGCTCAGCCGCGACCGCGGCGAGCCTGTTCGTAGAGCCCCTGAACCTTGGGAATGTTGGCCTGCAATTGGCGAATTCGATCCGGCCCGGTAGGGTGGGTCGACAAAAAGCCGGGACCCGCAGCGCCGGATGCCGACGCCATCTTTTCCCAGAGCGTCACCGACGCGTTCGGGTTGTAGCCGGCTCTTGCCGCGAGCTCCAGACCTACCAGGTCGGCTTCGGTTTCGTCTTCGCGGCTGAACTTCAAGGTGATGAGTTGCGTGCCCAGATTGGCAGCAACGTTGCCGAGGTCGCCGAGCCCCAACAATTGCGCGCCTATCGACAACGCATTTTGTGTGACTGCGTTTTTAGCGACCCGTGCTCTTGCATGCTCACGTAGCGCATGCGCCATTTCGTGGCCCATGACCATGGCCGCCTCGTCGTCGGTGAGCTTCAGGGTGTCGAGGATGCCGGTGTAGAAAGCGATTTTTCCGCCGGGCATGCAGAACGCGTTGACCTGCTTGCTCCCGATCAGATTCACTTCCCACTTCCAGCCCTTCGCGGCGTCGTTCCAGGCGTAGCTGAACGGAATGATTCGCTGTGAAATGGCCCGGATGCGCTGCAACTGCGGATTACCGTCCGATGCCAGCGCGTTCTGGGCGCGGGCTTCTGCGAGCATCTTGTCGTACTGCTGTTTCGACGCCGATTCGAGTTCCGCAGCCGGCACCAGCGATCGGATCTGCGAGCCGCTGCCGACGTCGACCTGGGCAAGCGCGGGAGCCGCGATCGAGGCGCCTGCGGCCAACAAAAATCCGCGTCGCGCAGACCAACCGACGCCGCCTTTCGACAACGCCCCCTCGTTTACTTTAGTTTTTGAATCGCATAGCCAGCACATCGGCCAATAATAGTGAGAAATCAGCGTTCCGATGTCAGAAAAAACCTCCATTACAACTTCAGTCTCCACAAATCCGGAAGGCGCGGTATCACCCTCTGCAGATGCGCCGTCGCGCTTCTCGTGGCGTGAGGCCATCGCGGTGTACCTGGAACCCGCCAGTCTGCGAATGCTGGCACTCGGCTTCGCGGCAGGACTCCCTTTATTGCTGGTCCTCGGCACCCTGAGCTTTCGACTCCGCGAAGCAGGTATCGACCGTTCCACCATTGGCAAGCTGTCGTGGGTTGCGCTTGCGTACGGGTTCAAATGGGCTTGGGCGCCGCTGGTGGACCGCCTTCCCATTCCACTTCTTCATGGCTGGTTCGGACGCCGCCGCAGCTGGCTGCTTCTTTCGCAGGTCGCAGTCATGGCAGGCCTCGTAGGCATGGCGGTCGCCGATCCTCGGGCCGGTCTACAGCCTGTCGTTATGTTCGCTTTGCTCGTCGCCTTCGCCGCGGCAACACAGGACATCGCGCTGGACGCGTTTCGCATCGAATCGGCGGACACACAGCATCAGGCGGCACTGGCAGCTACCTACCAGACAGGCTATCGCCTCGCGATGATCTGGGCCGGCGCCGGCGTGCTGTGGCTTGCCGCTAGAGCCGAAGTTGCCGATGCGGGCTCCTATCAGCATGAAGCGTGGCGAACCGCGTACCTCGCGATGGCAGCGTCGATGCTGGTCGGAGTGATCACGGTGCTCATTTCCCGTGAGCCAGTGCGACGCGAGCTTCCGCCAGCAAGATCCGTAGGCGAATGGCTGCGAACCGCGCTGATCGACCCTTTCGCCGATTTCATCTCACGCTACAAATGGCAGGCGGTGCTGGTGCTTTCGTTAATCGCGCTCTATCGCATCAGCGATGTGGTGATGGGCATCATGGCCAACCCGTTCTATGTCGACATGGGCTACACGAAGGACGAAGTGGCCACGGTCAGCAAAATTTACGGCGTGATCATGACTCTGGTGGGCGCGTTCGTAGGGGGCAGCCTTTCTCTCAGATTTGGCGTCATGCGCGTGTTGATGCTGGGAGCCGTGTTGAGTGCCCTCACCAACGTGCTGTTCGCATGGCTCGCGACGCGCGGGCACGATGTGACCTCACTCATCCTGGTCATCTCTGCAGACAATCTGGCTAGTGGTATTGCATCCGCGGCCTTCATTGCGTATCTGTCAGGACTCACCAACATCAGCTATTCCGCCACCCAGTACGCCATCTTCAGCTCGCTCATGTTGCTGCTGCCGAAGTGGCTCGGGGGCTTCTCCGGAACCTATGTCGACGCCTACGGGTATTCCAATTTCTTCCTGTCCACCGCGTTGCTGGGCGTGCCGGTATTGATTCTTGTGGCATTGGCGTCGAGAGCGGCCAAAGTGCCCAGATAGCACCCCAGCGCTTAAAGTTGTTTACTTATCTTTACGCTAGAGATATCCCCGTTTGCCGCCGTGCGGTCAACATGGAAAAACGATGACAACACAACTGCTCATGATCGAAGACGACTCCCGACTGGCCGGCATGGTCGGTGAGTACCTCGCCCAATCGGGCTTCAACGTGGCTCACGCGGTCGATGGCAAAGACGGACTCTCGCGCCTGCAAGACTCGAACGGATCCCAGCTTCCTGAACTCATCGTTCTCGACCTGATGCTGCCCGATATCGATGGCCTCGAAGTGTGCCGCCGAGTCCGCGCCCTTCCCGGACCGGTCGCGCAGATTCCTGTGCTGATGCTCACCGCCAAGGGCGATCCTATGGATCGCATCATCGGGCTCGAGCTCGGTGCCGACGACTATCTTCCCAAACCGTTCGAGCCTCGCGAACTGCTTGCCCGTATTCGCGCGATTCTTCGCCGCAAGGGAGGCGACGCAGCCGCACCTTCGAGCAAACTCCTGCAGTTCGGATCGCTCGAGCTCGATCGCGATGCGCGCACCGTCACTGTCGGCGGCAAGCCGGCAGAACTCACTTCGTATCAGTTCGATTTGCTCATCGCGCTTGCGGAACGCGCTGGCCGAGTGCTGACTCGCGATCAGATCATGGAAGCCGTGCGCGGGCGTGAACTCGAAGCATTCGATCGCTCGATCGACGTGCACATGGGGCGCATTCGTGCGGCCATCGAAGAAGACGCGAAGAATCCGAAACGGATCCTGACCGTTCGCGGCGTCGGCTACGTGTTCGCCAAACAGCAGGACTGATCGGTGGTGGCGCCTTCGTCCGTTGCACGTCCGTTGCGAGCCATGGGCAACCGCCTTTATTTGCGCATCTGGCTCGCTGTAATTCTTGCGGTAGCGGTACTCACATTTCTGGTGGGTTGGGCCTGGCGCATGGCCGCAGACCCGCCATTGCGCGACGCCGTGGTGCGAAGCGAAACCGGCGAGATCATCGGGCGCGGACAATCGCGCGGAGGGCCGCACGGCATTCGTTCGCAGCGCGACGACGATGACGACAAGCCTCGGATCGAGTCGGGGCCTGCGAGCAAATTTCCGGCTCCCGGAACGCTAGGCCCGGGTCCCGAATTCATCGTGCAGATGGCCAACGGTGAAGCGCTCAGCATTCATCTTCCTCGCCAGAAACGCTCGTTCTGGCAACAGCCGCCTTTCGGATTTCTCTGGACTCTAGGTTTGGTGGGTGTCGCAGTCGCACTTGCCACTTACCCGATCATTCGCAAGCTCACGCGACGGCTCGAACTGCTGCAGCAAGGCGTGGCGCAGTGGGGCGCAGGCGATTTGTCCCATCGATTGCCCATCAAGGGCAACGACGAGGTGGCGTTCCTGTCGCGGCAATTCAACCTGTCGGCCGAGCGGGTCGAGACGCTCGTGAAATCGCATAAATCTTTGCTCGCCAACGCGTCGCACGAATTGCGATCGCCGCTCACCCGGATTCGCATGGGCATGGAGCTGATGAGTGCCAGCCCGTCGCCCGCGTTCAAGACCGAAATCTTGCGCAACCTGTCGGAGCTCGATCAGTTGATCGACGAGATCTTGCTGGCCAGTCGGCTCGACGCGAAGGAAGCCGACATCGGCACCATCGAGCAGATCGATCTGGCGGGACTCGCCGCAGAAGAATGCGCGCGATCGAACGTGGAGATGAGCCTGATGTGCTCGGGCGATGAAGCGCTGGTGCGCGGTGTGCCGCGCCTGTTGCGCCGCGTGATCCGCAATCTGCTGGAGAACGCGCACAGGTACAGCAACGGCGAAGCGCAACTCTATATTTCGCGCGAAGGTCGACAGGTCGTCATTCGTGTTGCCGATCAAGGGCCTGGTGTGCCAGTCGCTCTAAGAGAACGCATCTTCGAGCCGTTCTACCGACTGCCTGGTGCTAGCGAACGCGAGGGCGGCGTGGGACTGGGTTTGGCGCTGGTTCGCTCTATCGTCGAGCGTCATTCGGGCACCGTTTACTGCGAAGGCCGCGAGGGCGAAGGCGCGGTGTTCGTCGTGAAGCTGCCGGCTTACGACGCGTAAAACAGCAACTTACTTGTAGCCCCAGAGACCGCCGATTCGACCCGCAAGACGCGCCACCTGCGACGGACTCGGGGCAAGCAGTCGAAGCGGCATGGCGGCGATGGCCGACATCAACACTTTCTTGCGAAGCTTCTCGGCAACGACTTCGCCCTGATACTTTTTCGTGAAGCGAATTTTCGATTGCGCGTGATGAAACCCGCGCAGGTATTCCGACTTCCACGGATGCTTTCCCTTCACCGATCCGCGCGACTGATGTAGCAACTTCACCTGCGGCGCGATGAGGATGCCGTAGCCCTTGTCGAAGACACGCCGGCACAAATCGTCGTCTTCGTAATACAGAAAAAACTCTTCGTCGAAGAAGCCGACTTCGCGCATCAAGGTCATGTCGAACAGCAACGCGGCACCGCACGCAAAGCCGACGCAGCACACGCCCTCGGCGCCTGGTCCGCTCGACGTCCAGGCATTCGACGGCCAGCGGTAATTCACCTCTGGCCTGTCGGGGCCACGCATGAGTTGCGGTGCAACGATCGCAACTTGCGCTGAATTTTTCGCAACGCTCAGCAACTCCAGAACGCCGGCCTCAGACACTTCGCAATCGGGGTTGAGCAACAACGCATACGGAGTGGCGACCTGTCGCAAAGCGGTGTTGTTGGCGGCGCCGAATCCGAGGTTGCGGCCATTCGCGATGACTTTCGCGTGGCGGATAGCAGCTTGCGCGCGCGATGGCGTGTCGTCATCGCTTCCGTTGTCGACGATGACAACGTGAGGGAACGCCGCGAGCGGCCCCGCTAGCGCGTCGAGGCAATGCGCACTGTTGAACGTGACCATGATCACGGTCACGTCGTTCAGGGTGGCGCTCATCCCGACGACCGCACCATCGACAGGGTTCGAATCAATGATGATGACCGACGACTTCGCCCGCCTTCAGGCGATACACGGTGCCGCAGTACGGGCACTTGGCCGAGCCTGTGTGCGCGACGTCGAGATACACCTTGGGGTGGTTGTTCCAGAGCGCCATGTCTGCCTTCGGACTCGGGCAGTAAACGCCGCCCTGTGCATTCAGGTCGGTCGCCAGCAATTCAATATCGGAGCTTGTAGTCATGTCGAATCTCGTGGTGTTTGTTGCTTGCAGCTTCGCGACCGATCACTTCACTGGCGTGAGCCAATGTGCGTATTTCGGGTTGCGTCCGTTGACGATATCGAAGAACGCAGACTGAATTTTCTCGGTGATCGGGCCGCGCGATCCGCTGCCCAATTCGATTCGATCGAGTTCGCGAATGGGGGTGACTTCTGCTGCCGTACCGGTGAAGAACGCTTCGTCGGAGATGTACACCTCGTCGCGCGTGATCCGTTTCTGAACGAGTTCAAGGCCCAGGTCTTTGCATATGTGCAGCACGGTGTTGCGCGTGATGCCGTTGAGCGCACCCGCCGATAAATCGGGCGTGTACACCACACCACCTTTGATCACGAAAATGTTCTCGCCAGCGCCTTCGCTCACGAAGCCCGAGCTATCGAGAAGCAGTGCTTCGTCGTAGCCGTCGTCGAGCGCTTCCATGTTCGCAAGAATCGAGTTGGTGTAGTTACTCACCGTTTTCGCCTGCGTCATGGTGATGTTCACGTGATGACGCGTGTAGCTCGAAGTCTTCACGCGAATGCCGCGCTTCATGCCTTCGTCGCCAAGGTACGCACCCCAGGCCCATGCAGCCACCATCATGTGAATCGTGTTCCCCTTGGGACTCACGCCGAGCTTCTCGGACCCGATAAATGTGAGCGGACGCAGATAGCACGACTCGAGATCGTTTTCGCGAACGACGGCGCGCTGGGCATCGATGACTTCTTGCTGCGTGAACGGAATCTTCATGCGCAGAATTTTTGCGCTGTTGAACAGACGTTCGGTGTGTTCGGCCAAACGGAAGATTGCTGTGCCCTGCTCGGTTTTGTAAGCCCGGACGCCTTCGAAGGCGCCGCAGCCGTAATGCAACGTGTGGGTGAGGACGTGGACCTTGGCATCGCGCCAATCGACCATCTTGCCGTCCATCCAGATCTTGCCGTCGCGATCTGACAGCGCGGGTGCGGGGGGTACGAGACTCATAAGTTTGTCCTTTGGATTTATTCTGATTTTACGGAGCCGGGGTCGATAACCGTCGCCTCGAACGGAACTTCGTCTTCCACCGGCGGGCGATACAGCTCCCACTTGACCAGACGGCCGTCGAGGAATTCGCAGGTCACGAACGAATTGCCAGGATCGGTCCAGCGGAACAATTCGGGCTGCTGGCCTTCCGGCGTGATGGCCACGCCGAGCGAACGGGTCTGCGCAATCACGTTGATCAGCGGCGTATTGGCTTTCAGCTTGGCATTCATCATCACTGCACTCGCCACATAACCCACCGGGCGATCACCTGCGCGGGTCATGATGGTCATGAAACGGGTGTAGTGAAGCATCAACACCATGACCACGCCGCCCAGCGCCAGAAAAATACCGGCCCAGCCCCAGGCTTGGTAGGCCCCGATCAGAAGAAAAATAGCGGCTGCGGGGAAGAGGAATTTCTTGAAGTTCATCTGCTTATTTTCGCAGCAATCGGCGAGCCGACGCTGCGGGCTCTACCTAGTCCGCCGGACTGCGCCTGCCGGCCTCACCCCGCCTCCACCATCCTCTTCAACCGCCCATACCAGGGATGCCCACCATCCCGCAGCATCGTGTGCGCCAGGAAGTGATCCGTGTCGGACTCTTTGTGCATCTCGACGCCGCCCGGTTGTACCGTCAGCAGTTCCTTGATCCGTCGATTCGACAGCTGCACTCGCTCGCTGTCTTTGTCGCCGTAAGTGAGCACGAAGGGAATCTTGTTTCCGGCGGTCCAGCAGACCGGGCTCATGAGCGCGTCATCTTCCGGCTTCTGCAGAACCATTTCATACACACGCGCTTCGAGCGATCCGGCAACCGGCGTCGGGTGATGCATGTCCATGATGCCGCTGATCGGCAGGCATCCGCGCACTGCCGCTTCCGGCGTTCCCGCTTTGACGCGATCGGCGACGCGGAGTGCGGTGAGTGCGCACAGGTGTCCACCTGCGGAATGGCCTGTGAGGTAAAGCGCGTTCGGATCGCCACCGAATTCGGCGATGGTCTTGTGCACATGGGCGAGCATCGCGATGCTGTCGTCGAACGGTGCCGGAAACTTGGCCGTCGTCACCAACCTGTATGACGGCGCGACCAGTACGTAGCCCATCTTCACGATGTGTTCGGCCATGAAAGTGTTGAACACGCGATAGCCATTGGTCCATCCTCCGCCGTGCCATGCGATGACCACCGGCGCGTTCTTCGCATTGGTAGGCGCGAACACGCTGTACTTGTTCAGGCGGTCGGGGCCGTAGGAAACGTCCATCGCCACTTTCATGTTGTCCACCGACATCTCGAGCGCCCAGGTGGTCACCAGATCGGCGTAGTCGACTGCTGCTTGAAAGGGAAGGGGAATCTGATTGTCTGGATCGACGATGGATGAATCGAGCACGGCGTTCTTTCGGTTTGAAGGGATGAAGAGATGCAGGGATTGAAAAGATTTTAGGGATGGCTTCGCGTTATTGCATGGACCTGACCAGATCCATTGCCTGCTCCACTCGATCGACCGCGTGAATCGTCAGTCCTTCGATTTCCTTGCTGCCTTTGCGGGGAGCATTGGCTTTGGGAACGATTGCAACCGAGAACCCGAGCTTGGCGGCTTCACGCAGGCGCTCCTGTCCTCGTGGCGCCGGACGCACTTCGCCCGCAAGCCCCACCTCGCCGAATGCGATAAATCCCTTCGGCAGCGGCTTGCCGCGCAGACTCGAAGTAATCGCCAGCAGCACGCTCAGATCGGCAGCAGGCTCGCTGATTCGCACGCCGCCCACTGCGTTCACGAACACGTCCTGATCCATGCACGAGATGCCCGCGTGTCTGTGCAACACAGCCAGCAACATCGCGAGCCGATCGCGATCCAGCCCCACCGATAAACGTCGCGGGCTCGGACCGCCGGTATCGACCAGCGCCTGTATTTCGACGAGCATCGGACGGGTGCCTTCCAGCGTCACCAGCACGCAGCTTCCCGGCACCGGCTCGTCATGCTGGCTCAGAAAAATGGCGCTCGGATTGGTCACGCCTTTCAGGCCACGCTCGGTCATGGCGAACACGCCAATTTCGTTCACAGCGCCGAATCGGTTCTTGATCGCTCGAACCAGTCGAAAGCTCGAATGCGTGTCGCCTTCGAAATAAAGAACCGTGTCGACCATGTGCTCCAGCACGCGAGGGCCCGCCAGCGCGCCCTCTTTGGTGACATGCCCGACGAGAACGATGGCCGTTCCGGTCGCCTTCGCGAATCGCGTCAGGTGTGCAGCGCATTCACGAACTTGGGCAACCGATCCGGGCGCCGATGTGAGCTGATCGGAGTACACCGTTTGAATCGAGTCGATCACAGCAATCGCGGGCTTGGTGGCATCGAGAGTCGCGATGATTTTTTCGAGCTGAATCTCTGCCAGCACTTTCACTTGCGAGTTGTCCAAACCTAGCCGGCGTGATCGCAACGCGACTTGCGCACCGCTTTCTTCGCCGGTCACGTACAGCGTGCCAAGGCCGGCCTTCTGCAGCGCATCGAGCGCCTGCAGCAACAGGGTCGATTTGCCGATACCGGGATCGCCGCCGATCAATGTCACGCCACCTTCGACCATGCCGCCACCCAACACTCGATCGAGTTCTTCCAGCCCGGTGGGGGTGCGATCGACGTCGGTCGCTTCGATGTCGGCAAGCGTCGTGATTTCGGAGGTTTTTGCGAGTGCGGCGAATTGGCCGCTGTATCTGTTCTTGGTTGCGCCGCCTGCTTCGGTGGTCGATTCGACGAGGGTGTTCCATTCACCGCAACTTGGACATTTGCCCAGCCATTTGGGGCTGGTGCCACCGCACTCGGTGCAGGTGTAGATCGTTTTTTCTTTGGCCATAAGCCGAGTGTATGAAGCAAAATCGACCGCACATGAAAACGCCCGCCAATATTTTCAAACGCGCTCTATCGGACAAGAAGCAGCAGATCGGACTCTGGCTCTCGCTAGCCAGCAGCTATTCGGCAGAGATCGTCGCTGGAGTCGGCTACGACTGGTTGTTGATCGATGGCGAGCATGCCCCTAACGACATTCGCAACACCCTCGCCCAGCTGCAAGGCATATCGAGCGCGCACAGCGCATTCATAGGTGAAACGGGAAGCACCTTGTCGCATCCTGCGGTGCGGGTTCCGGTGGGGGAAACTTCACTCATCAAGCAGTACCTCGACATAGGCGTGCAAACCATTCTGGTGCCCATGATCGATACGGCCGAGCAAGCGCAGGAAATGGCGCAGGCGATGCGGTATCCACCGCAAGGTGTGCGCGGAATGGGTGCCGGACTGGCGCGGGCATCGCGATGGAACTCCTACCCGAACTACATTCGCGAAGCGAACGACGAAGTGTGTTTGCTGGTGCAGGCCGAGACGGTCGAAGCCATGCGAAATCTCGATGCCATTGCGGCGACGCCGGGCGTCGATGGCGTGTTCATCGGGCCGTCGGATCTGTCTGCATCGATGGGGCATCTAGGCAATGCGGCGCACCCTGACGTGCAGGCCGCCATTGCCGATGGAATTGCGCGAATCCTGAAAGCGGGCAAAGCGCCCGGCATTCTTTCTGCGACCGAAGAACAGGCACGGAAATGGCTTGATGCAGGGGCACTGTTCGTGGCAGTCGGCATGGACACCAATCTCCTGAAGAACTCGGCAGCAGCGCTGCTCAAGAAATTCAAAGACCAATGAAGAATATTTGCATCTACGGCGCAGGCGCCATCGGCGGATGGATGGGCTTTCTGCTGGCGTCCGCTGGTTACAACGTGAGCATGGTGGCGCGCGGCGAAACGCTTGCTGCACTTCAGAAGCACGGTCTGCGGCTCAGCCATGGCGGCATCGTCGACTCGGTTCCTGTCAAAGCGAGCGCCGATCCTGCGGAGTTCGGGGTTCAGGATCTCGTGGTCATCGCGGTGAAAGCACCGTCGCTCGCGCAGATCGCCAAATCGATAGCGCCTCTGATCGGTCCCCACACGGTCGTGCTGACCGCCATGAACGGGGTGCCATGGTGGTTTTTCAACGGCTTCGGTGGCGAGCTTGAAAACACGCAACTCAAATCGGTCGATCCCACCGGCGAAATCGCGAAAGCGATAGCGCCGCAACATCTGGTCGGGTGTGTGGTGCATGTGAGTGCGCTCGTCAAAGAGCCGGGCTTGATTCATCACCATCACGGCAGTCGCATGATCATCGGCGAGCCGTCCGGCGGCCGCAGCGAGCGTGTGTCGAAGCTGTCGGAGATATTGATGTCGGCGGGAATGGAAGGGGTCGTCAGCGAGAAGATTCAGCAGGACACCTTCTTCAAGCTCTGGGGCAACATGACCATGAACCCGATCAGCGCGATCACCGGCGCTACGGCAGATCGCGTACTCGCCGATCCGCTTGCTCGCGCATTCATGTCGAACGTCATGCTCGAGGCGCGTGAGATTGGCGCACGAATCGGCATTCCGATCGAGGAAGACCCGGAGGAACGCCATCTGGTCACGGAGAAGCTCGGCGCGTTCAAAACGTCGATGCTGCAGGATGTGGAGGCCAATCGCGCGATCGAGCTCGATGCGCTGGTGTCATCGGTTCGCGAGATCGGGCAGCTGGTGAAGGTTGCGACGCCGAACATCGATGCGCTGCTGGGATTGACGCGTCTGCGAGCACAGACGCTGGGTCTTTACTGAAAGATCAGTCGACCGCGAACGGCACCCGCTGTGCCACCGCGCACATCAGCTCGTAGCCGACGGTGCCGGACGCTGCGGCGACTTCATCGATGGACAGCAACACGCCATTGGATGCGGATGCGGATGCGGATGCGGATGCGGATGCGGACGCGCGCCCCCACAACACCACTTCCGCCCCGAAGCCCGCGTTTGCGCCGGCTGCGATGACCGGCTCCAGGTTCACCACGATCATGTCCATGCTGACCCGGCCCAGCGTGTAGGTTTTGATGCCAGACACCAGAACCGGCGTTCCAGTCGGACTCAAACGCGGATAGCCGTCTGCATAGCCACAGGCGACCACGCCGACGCGCATATCGCCATCGGCATAGAAGTTCGATCCGTAGCCGACCGAATCGCCCTTCTTCAGATGCTGAGTCCCGATGATTTTCGAAGACAGCGTCATCGCAGGCATCAGCCCCCGCGAGATCGCGTCGTGATGCGGGTAGTCAGGCGACGCGCCGTACAGCGCGATACCCGGCCGCACCCATTCTTCGAGCACCCCGTCGACAGACGCGTGTCTGAGTAACGCCGCGCTGTTCGCAACCGTGCGTTCGCCCGGCAGATCGCGCGATGCTTCTTCGAACACAGCCAGTTGATGTGCAATACCCCGATCGCCATCGGCATCGCTGAAGTGAGTCATGAGAGAAATTTCGTCGACCTGCGGCAGTGCATTGAGCCGGGTCCATGCCGCGCGGAAACGTTGCGGCGGAAAACCGAGCCGGTTCATTCCTGAGTTCATCTTGAGGAACACCCGATGCGGCACATTGGTTTTGTGGGCGGCGAGCATGTCGATCTGTTCATCGCAATGCACCGAGTGCCAAAGACCCAAGCGCGAGCAGAGTTCGAGATCGCGCGCTTCGAACACGCCTTCCAGCAAAAGAATCGGACCGCGCCAGCCCAGTGCGCGAACCCGCTCGGCCTCGGCCAGATCGATCAGCGCGAATCCGTCGGCTCCCCGAAGCCCCTCGTAGGCCCGCTCGATGCCGTGCCCATACGCGTTGGCTTTCACGATCGCCCAAACTTTCGACTCGCTCGCCAGTTGCCGAGCGCGCTCGACGTTGTGGTGAAGCGACTCGGTGTGGACGGTGGCGAGAATTGGACGCGGCATTTCGGTTTCGAGCTTTGGTTCGCTAAAGAATCAATAGCCCCACGACCCGACAGGAGTCGCAGGAGATTGGGGGGATTTTGGCATTGGAGAGGAAAAGCCGCGTGATATAACCCGATGTAAATCGCCGGAAGCCAATTTGCCACTGCAGAAATCGCAACAGTCCAGTCGTATGCCTCGAACAGAACTTCAATGAAGCGCGGTTTCTACACGATCATGTCGGCCCAGTTCTTTTCGTCTCTGGCCGACAACGCATTATTCGTTGCCGCAGTCGAACTGCTCCGAAGCGGGGGTAGCCCCGAATGGCAACGCGCGGCACTGGTGCCGATGTTTGCGCTCTTCTACGTGGTGCTCGCGCCGTTCGTTGGCGCCTTCGCCGACGCCATGCCCAAGGGCAAGGTCATGTTCTACAGCAACGCAATCAAGGTAGTCGGCTGTCTCATGATGCTCGGCGGTACTCATCCGCTGATGGCGTACGCCGTGGTCGGGCTCGGAGCCGCCGCGTATTCGCCGGCCAAGTACGGCATCCTCACAGAATTGCTTCCGACATCGCAGCTGGTCAAGGCCAACGGCTGGATCGAAGGGCTCACCATCTCGTCGATCATTCTTGGCGTGTTGTTGGGCGGCCAGCTCGTGGGACGAATCCTGTCTTCTCACCTGCTTGCGATCGATCTGCCGTTCATAGACACGGGCATCAACACACCACCCGAAGCCGCCATCTGCGTGCTGGTATTCATCTACGCGATCGCCGCCTGGTTCAACACGCGCATTCCTCACACCGGCGTCGAGATGCGCCCCATCCCCAGCAACCCCCTGGAATTGTTGCCCGATTTCTGGAGCTGCAACTCCCGTCTCTGGCGCGACAAGCTCGGCCAAATCTCTTTGTCCACCACCACCCTTTTCTGGGGCGTGAGCGGCAACCTTCGCTACATCGTGCTCGCCTGGAGCGCGGCGGCGCTCGGCTATTCGACGACTCAGGCGTCGTCGCTAGTGGGTGTGGTTGCCATCGGAACTGCGGTCGGCGCAGTGCTCGCATCGGTGCGAATGAAACTGGACTCGGCCACAAAGGTCATCCCGATGGGCATTGCCATGGGGCTGCTGGTGATCCTCATGAACTTCATCCACAACGTCTGGCTTGCAGTTCCGTTCCTGATCATCCTTGGCGGCCTTGGCGGATTCCTGGTCGTTCCCATGAACGCCCTGCTTCAGCATCGGGGCCACAACCTCATGGGATCGGGTCGCTCGATTGCCGTACAAAACTTCAACGAGCAGGCCTGCATTCTGGGTCTGGGCGCTTTCTATACGCTGTCCACCAAATACGGCCTGTCCGCGTTCGGCGCCATCACCGCGTTCGGCGTGATCGTGGCGGGAATGATGTGGGTGATCAAGCGCTGGCACATCGCCAACTGCAAAAACCATCCCGATGAGATCGCGCATCTTTTAGCGGTAGCGCGAAGCGACGCCTCACATTAAGCTCGGTGCAGATCGAAAGCCGGCTCGCGCTTGAGTCGGCAACCTTCCGGGAGCCTCCATGACCACCGTTTACGACTTCGACGCACAGACAATCGACGGCAAGTCCGTCGCCCTTTCGGAATACCGGGGGAAGGTGCTATTGATCGTCAATACCGCCAGCGCCTGCGGATTCACGCCACAGTTCGCAGGTCTGGAAGAGCTCTACCAAACCTACGAAAAAGACGGTTTGTTGGTGCTGGGTTTTCCATGCAACCAGTTCGGCGGACAAGATCCCGGCGAAGACAAACAGATCGCTGCATTTTGCGAATCTGCGTATCACGTGACCTTTCCGATGATGCACAAGATCGACGTGAATGGCGACGCGGCGCACCCGCTATATCAGTGGCTCACGAAAGAGGCGCCGGGCATTCTGGGCAGCAAGGCGATCAAGTGGAACTTCACCAAGTTTTTGATCAACCGCGAAGGCGAAGTCGTGCACCGTTACGCGCCGCTCGACAAGCCGTCTTCGCTGTCGCGGGCGATCGAGGAAGAGTTGAAGAAAAAGCCTGTGAGCGTCTAGTTCGGGTCTAGCGTTTCGGATTCAGCGTTTCTGATTTAGAGCGTTCCGGAAATAGCCTCGTCGAGCAACTCCACCCAGTGCCTTACCGGGGTGTTCGTGCCGCTCTGCAAATGCGTGATGCATCCGATGTTCGCGGATGCCACCACGACAGGCTCCAGAGCCGATAAATTCCCGAGTTTTCGATCGCGCAACTGCGTGGCGATTTCTGGATTCAGCGCCGAATAAGTCCCTGCCGAGCCGCAGCAAAGATGCGATTCGTTGCCAGCCACTTTCACATCGAAACCTAAATCGCGCAGATGCGTTTCCACGCCGCCCCGCAATTGCTGCCCATGCTGCAGCGTGCATGGTGGGTGGAACGCAATCGTTCCTGCGGATGCCTTCACGCGATCACGCAGCAGAGGCGCGATGTCGGGTAGCAACTCGCTCAAATCACGTGTGAGCTGCGAGATTTTTTTCGCGCGCACTGCGTATTCGTCGTCGTTGCGCAAGATGTGTCCGTAGTCTTTCACCATGACGCCGCAGCCCGATGCGTTCATCACGATGGCTTCTATATTTTGCGATTCGACGATAGGCCACCACGCGTCGATGTTGGCCTTCATGTGCGCCTTGCCGCCGTCGTGATCGTTCAAATGAAACTTCACCGCGCCACAGCATCCTGCATTGTTTGCCGTAACAGTCTCGATGCCCGCTGCATCGAGCACGCGCCTGGTCGCGCTGTTGATGTTCGGCATCATCGAAGGCTGCACACAACCTTCGAGCATCAGTACTTTGCGCGCGTGTGCAGTGGTCGGAATTTTTCCTGCCGAGCGTGCCTGCGGAACCTTCGCTTTCAACGATGCAGGAAGTAGCCCCCGCACCGCTTGACCGAGCTTCATCGCCGGAGAAAACATCGGCGATGTCAGCCCCTCTTTCAGCATCCACCGCATCGCGCGTTCGCCTGATGGTCGCTCGACTTTCTCGTCAACCAGCTTGCGTCCGATATCCACCAGATGCCCGTACTGCACCCCCGAAGGACAAGTCGATTCGCAGTTTCTGCAGGTGAGGCATCTGTCCAGATGCAGTTGCGTATCGCGCGTCGGCTCGTGTCCTTCCAGCACCTGCTTGATGAGGTAGATGCGCCCTCTCGGACCATCGAGTTCATCGCCGAGCAACTGGTAGGTGGGGCAGGTGGCGGTGCAAAACCCGCAGTGCACACACTTGCGAAGAATCGCTTCGGCTTCCATGCCGTCGGTTGTGCCTGCGTACTCGGGCGCGAGTTGTGTTTGCATCGTGAAAAGGTTCGTGATTCGTGGTCTGTCGGCTTGTCTGGCTGCAGTTCTGTCTGCGTGCCTACAGATTCTCGAACATGCGCCCCGGATTGAAAATGCCTGCCGGATCGAACTGGCGTTTCAGATCGCGATGGATTTTCTCGAGCGCTGCGGGCAGCGGCTCGAACACGCCGCAAGACTTGTCTTTGCCGCGAAACAGCACCGCGTGGCCACCCGATTTTTTCGCAACTGCTCTTATTTCTTTTGCCGCATCGACAGGTGCACGAAGCCATCGCTGAGCTCCGCCCCATTCGATCAGCGAATCGCCCATTCCTATTGGCGAGGTCGTGTCGCGAACGCTCAATCGCCACACGGCAGATTCGTCGTCCGCAAAAAACGGATGCGTGTGATGTCGAAGCGCTGACCAATCGAAATCCGACGCCTCTCCGCCCATCGAAGTCGTGGCGGCATCTACCGCAGCGCGCGCACCGCGAAGGCGAACCCACAAGCTGCCCGACTCCCAAACCGATGCGTTCAGGGGCAGTGGCTGCCCTGCCCACCGATTGAGTTGAGTGATGGCCGTGGCCTCGTTCATATCGAAACGAAGCGTCGCTTCTGCGGGCGCAGAAGGCAGCACCTTCAGCGTGACCTCGGTCAACACGCCCAGCGTGCCAAGCGCGCCTGCCATGAGGCGCGACACGTCGTAGCCCGCGACGTTCTTCATGACCTGTCCGCCGAACACCAACTGCTGCCCCATGCCGTTGATCATGTTCGCGCCCAGCACGAAGTCGCGCACGCAGCCGCTGGTTGCACGCGATGGGCCGGACAGTCCAGCGGCCACCATTCCTCCTACCGTCCCTCCCGACCTTCCGCACTGTGCAAAACAGGGTGGCTCGAAGGGAAGACACTGGCCGCGCTCTGCCAGGACGCTCTCGACATTCGCCAGCGATTCGCCGGCACGCGTCGTGATGTACAGCTCGCTCGGCTCGTAGCCGACGATGCCAGTAAGCCCGCCCATGTCCAGCAACTCATGGTGTTCTGCAGTCGTATCCCGACCGTAGAAATCCTTGGTGCCACCGCCGCGAATCCTCAACGGTGTGTTCGACGCAGACGCGGCTTTGACCCGTTCGGCAATTTCGTCGACGGTGGTGCAAACAGACGGGCTCATTCGACGAAGAAATTGACCGGAAGACCCGGTACTTTCACGCGGGTCGAGAACACCGCGCCGGACATCGGCATGCTCGCGAGCTCGGCGTCGGGACGTCCTTTGCGTGCGGTCGTGATGTAGAGGGTGCACATGTCGTCGCCCCCGAAACACGGCATGGTGGGGCATCGTGTGGGCGTTGCAATGTCCTGCAGGATTTCGCCCTTCGGAGACAGCTTCAGAATGCGCTGCCCTTCGAACATGGCCACGTAGTAATTGCCTTCTACATCGACCGCAGCGCCATCGGGTCTACCCATGTAGTTGCCGTCGCCAGGCTTCCAGCCAGCGGGCTTTTTGTCGAACTGTTTGAACACGCGGTGGTGACGCATCGAGTTGGTCTTTGCGTCCCATTCCCAGGCATGAATGACTTCGTGGCCGGTGTCTGCCCAGTAGACGGTCTTCTGATCGGCGCTCCATGCAATCCCGTTCGCGGTGATCGCGTTGTGCGCCTTGATCTCGATCGACGGCTTGCCGCCACCGCGCGCATCGACGCAGTACAGGTCGGCTCTGCGCTTGTCTTTCGGCTCGTAAACGGTGCCGGCCCAGAAGCGTCCCATGGGGTCGCATTTGCCGTCGTTGAAACGCGTGGTGTCGGTGTCGTAATTGAAGCGGGCGATCTGCTTTAACGAGCCCTTCCATTCTCGAGCGCGGTACACGCCGTCGCGCAGCGCGATGACGAAGCCGCCGCTCTTCGCCGGAGCGATGCAGCCTGGTTCGGAAGGCATGTCCCAGACATCGACCGTGCCCGCGCTCGTGCAGACATTCGATTTGAGGACCTGATGGCCGTGAACATCGACCCAATAAAGCGCCTGCTCGTCCTGATGCCAGAACGGCGATTCACCGAGTTGGAATGTCTGGGTCGTGACCTGCTGCCAATCGTGCTGCATGCTCATCGCTCTTGTCTCCTTGGATCTGTGTGAGGCTTCTTTTTTTGTCAGGCTTTTCAGATTCGCTGTTTTATGGATGCTTCAGGCACATTCTGCACGTTTCCATTCCGCAAAAAAAAGGGCCCGCTTCGCAGCGGGCCCAACATCCAAAGGAGACTCTTACGCTAAATCAATAGCTGCCGAGGAGGCAATTAACGGTTGTAGGCAGTTTCGCCGTGCGACGTGATGTCCAGACCTTCGCGTTCGGCTTCTTCCGAGACACGCAGACCAATGACCATGTCGGTGATCTTGTAGGCGATGAACGAGACCACGCCAGACCAGACGATCGTGATGATCACGCCCTTGAACTGGGTGATGACCTGAGCGCCGATCGCGAATTCGGGAGCGCCGGTGCCGCCAAGGCTGGGAGCCGTCAGCACACCAGTCATGATCGCGCCGAACATACCGCCGATACCGTGCACACCGAACACGTCGAATGCATCGTCTGCACCCAGCATTTTCTTGAGACCGGTAACACCCCAGACGCAGATCACACCAGCCAGCAGGCCGAGAACGATTGCACCCATGGGGCCGATCGATCCGGCAGCAGGCGTGACCGCCACCAGGCCAGCGACCGCACCGGATGCAGCACCCAGCATCGAAGCCTTGCCCTTGAGGAGCGACTCGGCAGCGATCCACGACAGCGTTGCTGCAGCGGTAGCCAGGATGGTGTTGACGAATGCCAGTGCAGCGATGCCGTTGGCTTCGAGCGCGGAACCGGCGTTGAAGCCGAACCAGCCCACCCACAGCAGCGAGGCACCGACCATGGTCAGCGTCAGGCTGTGAGGAGTCATGGCTTCCTTGCCGTAACCGATACGCTTGCCGACCAGGTACGCACCCACCAGACCGGCAACACCGGCGTTGATGTGAACGACCGTGCCACCAGCGAAATCCAGTGCGCCAGCCTTGAACAGCAGACCTTCGCTGAACCACACCATGTGTGCGATCGGCAGGTAGCTGAACGTGAACCAGAGAACCGAGAACATCAGCACTGCGGAGAACTTGATACGTTCTGCGAACGATCCGACGATCAGGCCGCAAGTGATTGCAGCGAACGTGGACTGGAACGCGATGAACACGTATTCGGGCAGCTTGGCTTCAGGCGTGAACGTGTCCGCCATCGAGGTCGGCGTGACGCCCGACAGGAAGATCTTGTCGAAGGTTCCGATGAAAGATCCGCCGCCACCGAATGCCAGGCTGTAGCCGTAGATGCACCACAGGATGACGATCAGCGAGAACACCACGAAGACCTGCATCAGCACGGACAGCATGTTCTTCGAACGTGCCAGACCGCCGTAGAACAGGGCCAGACCAGGAATGGTCATCAGGATGACCAGCATGGTGGAGGTCAACATCCAGGCGGTGTCGCCCTTGTTGATCGTTGCAGGAACCGATGCGGCAGCGGCGGGCGCCGAAGCTGCGGCTGCAGCGGGTGCCGCAGCCATCGGAGAGGAGGCGGAAGCCGCTGCTGCGGGTTCCGATGCCGCAGGTGCGGGAGTCTGTGCCATGGCGACAGAGCCGCCGACCATCAAGCTCATGCCGAGCAAAAAGGAAGCAAGGAATTTTTTCATGTCTATTCTTTCTGGATCGCTTTAGAGCGCTTCCTTGCCGGTCTCACCCGTACGGATGCGCACGACCTGCTCGAGGTTGTAAACGAAGACTTTGCCGTCGCCGATCTTGCCGGTGCGGGCTGCGCCCTCGACCGCTTCGATGACGCGTTCGACCAGATCGTCGGAGACGGCTGCTTCGATCTTCACCTTGGGCAGAAAGTCCACCACGTACTCTGCACCGCGGTACAGCTCGGTGTGGCCCTTCTGGCGGCCGAAGCCCTTGACTTCGGTCACGGTGATGCCTTGCACACCAATGGCAGACAGTGCTTCACGCACTTCATCCAGCTTGAATGGCTTGATGATGGCAGTTACTAGTTTCATCAGATCCCTCTCGGTTCTTGTTCTGCAAGCGGCAAAAGTGCTTACATGGCCTTGGTAATAGAAATGATCAGCTTTCCGTCGCGCAGCGATTTGGACGGATCGGAAGCGTAGGTGTTGAAGCTCTTCTTGGTCGCGCCGACGTATGCGCCGCCGAGCGAGAAGCCTTCACCCAGGTCATAAGCGAGACCCAGGCTGTAATCCCAGTAATTGGTAGCGCCAGGGATGTCGAAGTCGGTGTAGCCGATAGACGCCTTGCCGGTCAGGCCCTTGGCGAATTCGTAGCCGTAGCCGAAGTTCCAGTAGCCGGTGCCGCGACCATCGGTTGCGCCGAAGTATTTCTTGGAAACCGTGTGCGAGTACTTGGCGCTCAAAGGACCCCAGCCCAGACCGCCGTAGATTTCGGTGGTGTTGGCAGAGCCGACGCCTGGGTACAGATAAGTCAACGCGCCGATGTCGTACGTGAAGCCAGAGCCCAGATCGCCCTTGTAGCCGCCGTAGACGTCCATCTCGAGGCTGTTGCCGTTGAGCCAGTTGACGGTGGAGTTCCAGTTACCGACGTAGAAGCCGGAAGCCCAGGAGTAGTCGAAACCACCTTGGAGAGCGGGCTTGGCCCAGCTGGTCTTAGAGGTGGTGCCACCCTTCAAAACGTCTTGGTCTTCGCCGCGGAATTTGTAGTTGGTCGTCAGGCTGATGTTGGTCGTCAGCTGTGCGCTGGCAATCATCGGCAAGGCGGCCAGTGCGGCAACAGCCAAGACTTTGGTGGTTGTGAACTTCATCGGGTATCTCCGTTGGTGGTTAATGGGATGGCGATTCAAAGCAGATTGCGTGCCAAAGCGTAGTAAAGCGTTTCAGCGTGCACGATTAAGGAACTTCCAGCGTTGTCGCTAACTCGCCTTCGATCCGGGCACCAAGACGGTGCCCGGTGTGACTTTTTGCACCATTCGAAGGCCATCAAGCGATATGAACTAGGAACGTAATGAGTCTGTCTTTGGTGCAAAGTCGCGCCCTCCTCGGCCTTCAAGCCCCGGCTGTCACGGTCGAAGTTCATCTGGCCAACGGCCTACCCAGCTTTACTCTGGTCGGTCTGGCCGATGTCGAAGTCAAGGAAGCTCGCGAGAGAGTCCGCGCCGCAATCCAGAACGCCGGCCTCGAATTTCCCAACAACAAACGGATCACGGTGAACCTGGCGCCAGCTGATTTGCCCAAGGATTCAGGGCGGTTCGACCTGCCAATTGCGGTCGGCATCCTCGCGGCAAGCGGTCAGATCGATCCTAAAAAGATAGTTAACTTCGAGTTCGCCGGCGAGCTTTCGCTGTCGGGTGAACTCCGGCCGGTGCGCGGCGCTTTGGCGATGAGCCTTGCACTGCATTCGAGCGGCGTGAGCACGCGACTGGTGCTGCCGCCCGGTAGCGCCGAAGAGGCGGCGCTGGTGCCAGGATCGCATGTTTATAGCGCGAAGCATCTGAGCGATGTGGCCTACCGTTTCATGGCCGATCCTCCGCCGGAACCGCCTGCCGATGACGGCTGGCATCGGATGCATCCGAAAGCGCCGGATACGACCGCCTTCTACGCAGACCTTGCCGATGTGAAAGGCCAGGCAGCCGCCAAGCGCGCGCTCGAAATTGCCGCAGCTGGCGGACACAGCCTGCTCATGTCAGGCACTCCCGGTTCTGGAAAGTCGATGCTGGCGCATCGCTTTGCCGGATTGCTGGCGGACATGTCGCTCGACGAAGCGCTGCAAAGTGCGGCGGTCGCAAGCCTCGCAGGAAATTTCTCGATCACCAAATGGGGCAAGCGCCCGACCAGCAGTCCGCATCACTCGGCCAGTGCGGTGGCACTAGTGGGTGGCGGCTCACCGCCCCGACCCGGCGAGATTTCGCTGGCGCATCATGGCGTGCTGTTTCTGGATGAAATGCCGGAGTTCCAGCGCAACGCACTCGAAGCGTTGCGCGAACCGCTGGAAAGCGGATCGATCACGATCTCTCGCGCCGCACGACGAGCAGAGTTTCCCGCGAAGTTTCAGCTGATCGGTGCGATGAATCCTTGCCCGTGCGGCTATCTCGGGTCACGCCTGAAAGCATGCCGATGCTCGCCCGATCAGGTGTCGCGCTATCAGGGCAAGCTGAGCGGACCCTTGCTCGATCGGATTGATCTTCATGTGGACGTGCCCGCCATAGGGCCTGCAGAGCTGGTGGGCGCGCAGGCGGGTGAATCGACCGCCGTGATGCGCGAGCGATGCACACGCGCTCGCAATACCGCAATCGAACGTCAGGGCAAAACCAATTACGCGCTTCAGGGACAAGAGATAGACAAGTACGCGTCGCTCGATGAAGTCACCACCAAGTTTCTGCACAACGCGGCGTTGAAGCTGGGGTGGTCCGCCAGAAGCACGCACAGGGTGCTCAAGGTCGCGAGAACAATTGCCGACCTCGAAGGCGAAGCGTCGGTCGGCATCGCGCATGTTGCGGAAGCTGTGCAGTACCGGCGCGGGCCGGGCGGCTAGATGCTTTGAAGAGTCGCGCGGGTTCGTTAAAGTCCGCGCATGACCCAACTCAAGATCACAGCTGGCGGATTCGAGTTCATTGCCGAGACGAATCCGGACGCGCCGCTCACCGTCGCGGCATTCATGAAGCTGCTGCCTTACAAACAGAAAATCATTCACGTGCGCTGGAGCGGCGAAGGCGTCTGGGTGCCGCTCGGCGACTGGCAACTCGGCGTGGGATTCGAGAACCACACGAGCCATCCGTCCGTGGGTGACGTGCTGTTCTATCCCGGCGGATACAGCGAGACCGAGATCATCCTCGCGTACGGCGCCTGCAGCTTTGCAAGCAAGATGGGGCCGCTCGCCGGAAACCACTTTCTCACCGTCACTCAGGGCAAAGAGAATCTACGAGCGCTGGGCACCAAGGTTTTGTGGGAAGGCGCGCAGGACGTGGTGTTCGAAGCGGCTTAACTTCGACGGTTTAACTTCGACGGCTTAACTTCGACAGATTAACTCTCGAGTTTCGGGGCCCGTGCCTGCGGATAGGTGGGTCAGGCCGAAACAGCATGGCAGCTGTATCGAAAACACCGTATGCCTTCGTCTCCTCGAAGCTCAGAATAGTTCGGCTATTACAACTATTCGACGGAGACACAGATGCATCGATTCCTCGCAAAGGTCGCGACCCTTCTTCTCGTTCCTGCTGCAATTACCGCATTCGCCGGGTTTGCCACATCCGCGCATGCGCAAGCTCAGCCACAGGATTTCCCCAACAAACCCATTCGTCTGGTAATCGGGTTCGGACCCGGCGGTCTCGGCGACATCGTTGCGAGAGGACTCGCGCAAAAGATGACCGAGTCGATGGGGCAGACCGTGGTCGTCGAAAACATGCCCGGTGCAGGAGGCATCACTGCGGCATCGACCGTGGCTCGCGCAGCGCCCGATGGCTACACGATTCTTCTGGTCAGTGGACAAAACGCATTCAGCCCGTCGCTGTTCAAGTCGCTCCCCTACGATCCGCTCAACAGCTTCAGCATGATCTCGACGTTGGGGACTTTTCACTTTCTGTTCGTGGTCGACAAGGACAGTCCTTTGAAGACCTTGAAGGATGTTCAGGAAGCCGCGAAGAAAGACCCGACGAAGTTCAACCTGGGCACCATCAACGTGGGAAGTGCGCAGAACCTGTCTGCACAGTTGATGCTGTTCATGTCGGGAATCGACGTGCCCATCGTCCCGTTCAAGTCGACGGGTGAAGTGGTGACCGCGCTTCGCGGTAAAAACATCCAGCTCGGTGTCGAGACCACCACCGGAGTGGTGGCGCAAGTGCAGCAAGGCTCACTGCGGGCAATCGCTACGTCGTCTCCCAAACGACTCGGGGTTTTGCCCGATGTGCCGACGGTCGCGGAGAGCGGCATTCCAGGACTTGCGGGCTACGAATCGGATTCCTGGAACGGCGTCGTCGCACCCGCAAACACACCGCGCGATGTCGTCGCCAAGCTCAACCGGGAAATCGCCAAGGCAATCGGAACGCCCGACCTGCGCCAGAAGCTGATTGCGCTCGGAATAGAACCGGGATCGAGCACGCCTGAAGAGATGAGGCAGGTGTTCATCAAAGACGGCGAAAAATGGGGCGCGGTGATCAGGCAGGCCAAGATAGAAAAGCAGTGATACGCATAGAAACGCCGCAACACATGACAACGAAAGACCAGACCATGACCGATGTGGAACGCCAGCTGCGTATCGATCTTGCCGCCTGCTACAGGCTGATCGATCTGTACGGCATGAGCGACATGATCCTGAACCACATATCGGTGCGAATACCCGGCGACGAGATGCATTTCCTGATCAACCCCTTCGGGATGATGTACGACGAGATCACCGCATCGAGCCTGATCAAGATCGACTTGGACGGCGACATCATCTCGAATGCGAACCCGGAGTACGGCGTAAACCGACCGGGCTTTGTGATTCACAGCGCCATCCACAGCGCGCGTCATGACATCGCTTGCGTACTGCACACGCATACGCCTGCGGGCATGGCGGTGTCGGCCATGGAATGCGGTTTGCTTCCGATCAACCAGACTGCCATGCGGTTCGCAGCGAGCGTGGGCTATCACGACTACGAAGGCGTGTCGGTGGAGATCGACGAGCGTCAACGGCTCATCGACGACATGGGCGACAACGACGCGATGATTCTTCGCAATCACGGCCTGCTGGTGGTTGGCGAGACCGTGGCAGAAGCATTCGTGAACATGCAGCGACTAGAGCGCTCATGCATCACTCAATTGCTCGCGATGTCGTCCGGTGCAAAATTGCTGTTGCCGGCACAACCGATGATCGACAAGACCTTCAAGATGTTGCGCCGCGCACCGACACCGGATGCGAACGGGAAATTTCCACCGCATGGCCAGAGGGAGTGGCCAGCGCTGCTTCGCAAACTGGACAAGATCGACGACAGCTACCGGAATTGATTTGACCCTTATGACGAAACGAAAAGTTCTCCAGATTGCCCCGATGACGCCTCCTCTGGATGCGCAACTCAAGGAGCAATTCGACTTGGTGGTTCTGCCGGCAACAGCCGATGAACGAAAGAAATTTCTCGCCGATCGCGGCGCGGAATTCGACGCAGTGGCTATTCATGTGCGCCACGATCTCACGGGGGATGTGATTGCAGGGCTACCGAATCTGAAGGCGGTCTGCAACTTCGGCGTGGGCTACGACAAGATCGATATCGAGTCGCTCAAGGCACGCGGCGTGCAACTCTCGAACACGCCGAACGTGTTGAACGGATGCGTCGCCGATCTGGCAATGGGATTGTTGATAGATGTCGCGCGTGGCATTTCTGCGAGCGATCGTTCGGTACGTCGCGGCGACTGGGCGAATGGCAAGACCCGTCCTTTGATGACCCGCGTTGCCGGAAAGAAGATGGGCATTCTGGGCTTCGGCGGTATCGGTCAGGTCATCGCGAAACGCGCCGCCGGATTCGACATGGAGGTCCGCTACAACTCGCGAAATCCGGTGAAGGGATTCGAGGACTCGCACGAGAAGAATCTTGTGGAGCTTGCAAAGTGGGCCGACTTCCTCATGGTGGCGTGCGTGGGTGGACCGACGACGCATCACCTCGTGTCGGCGGAAGTGCTCGAAGCCCTTGGACCGCGCGGCATCGTGGTGAACATTGCACGTGGTTCGGTCATCGACGAAGCGGCTCTCGTGAAGGCGCTGCAGGAATCGAAGATCGGCGGCGCGGGTCTGGACGTGTTCGAGAACGAGCCGCATGTGCCGAAAGAGATGCTAGAGATGGACAACGTGGTCGCGCTCCCGCACATGGCCGGCTTCACGCGTGAGACTCGTCAAGGCATGGAGCAGGCTGTACTCGACAACCTGAACGCGTACTTCAATACCGGCAAGGTTCTCGCGCCTGTCTGGTAGTTCGCGATGCCGAAATTCGCCGCGAATATTTCGATGATGTACGGGGAGCTTCCTTTTATGGAGCGCTTCGCCGCAGCCGCCAAAGACGGCTTCAAGGCTGTGGAGTTTTTCTTTCCGTACGACTACTCGCCAGGTGAGATGGCGCGCGTCTTGAGCGACAACGATCTGCAGCTGGTGCTGTTCAACGCGACACCGCGGAGTCATCCGGATGATCGCGGTGTAGCCTGCCTTCCAGCCCGCGAAACAGAATTTCGCGACACGTTTTTGCGTGCGCTCGAATACGCGCAGGCAATGAAGTGCCCGCGTCTTCACATCATGTCGGGCATCGTGCCGCAGGGCACCGATCGCCTTCGCCTGCGCGCGACGTACATCGAGAACCTTCAATGGGCCGCATCTCGCGCAGCGCCGCACGGCATCGACCTGCTGATCGAGCCGATCAACACGCGAGACATGCCCGGCTATTTTCTGAACCGGCAGGACGATGCGCATTCGATCGTCATCGACTGCGGCGTCGACAACGTCAAAGTGCAGATGGATCTGTATCACTGCCAGATCGTCGAGGGCGATGTCGCGATGAAGCTCAAGGAGTACCTGCCCACGGGCCGGGTCGGTCACATGCAGATGGCGAGCGTTCCGTACAGACACGAGCCCGACACCGGCGAGCAGAACTACACATACCTTTTCGACGTCATCGATGAACTCGCATACGAAGGCTGGATCGGCGCTGAGTATTTTCCTGCGCGGGGCAATGTGCCGGGCGCTACGACTGCCGGCCTGAGCTGGATGAAGACACTGCTGAAGTGAGCGGCTGTGGTTTCACAGCCTCACGCATTTTCGAATTCCAGTATGTCTGCCACCCACGCCATGAACACCTGAACCCGTTTCGGCAGATGCCGCCGGTTGGGATAGACGATGGACACAGGCATCGGCGGCGCCAGAAATTCGCTGAGGACTTCGACCACTCCGCCCTCCCGCAGTTTGTGTTTCGAAGCCAGCGACAGCGGCACCTGAATAATGCCCAGACCCCCGAGACAAGCGCTCATGTAGGCATCGGAGTTGTTCACCGAAATTGCGCCCTGCATTGCAATGAACTTTTGCTTGCCGGTCGATTTGTCGATGTATTCGAAGCCCGCCGATTTCGCACCGAGTACGCCCACGTAGTGAATCAGCCGATGCGACGCGAGATCTTCGAGCGTTGTCGGCGTTCCGAATTTTTCTATGTACGCGGGGCTCGCGCAGTTGATGAGTTTGTAGTCGCCGAGATGCCGGGCTATCAACGATGAATCGCTCAGGGTGCCCACGCGTATCACGCAATCGAAACCTTCGCGAACCAGGTCGACCCGACGGTCGGTGCTGCTCAACTCGATTTCGAGATTGGGATGTGCGTCCATGAACTCGTGCAAACGCGGGATGACAAGGTCTCGCGCAACCGCAATCGGCATGTCTACGCGTAGCCTGCCTGAGAGTTGCGATTTGCCGGCATGGAACATGGTCTGCAGCTCTTCCATGTCGGCCAGCACATCCCGGCACCGTTCATAGAACGCTTGTCCGTCCTGGGTCATCTGCACCCGCCGGGTGGTTCTGTGCAGAAGCCGTGTAGCGAGTTGCGCTTCGAGTTTTTGCACCGCGCTGGACACGCTGGCCTTCGCCAGACCCATGTTGTCTGCGGCCTCGGTGAAGCTGGCGAGTTCGGCCACCCGCATGTAGATCTGCATGGCTTCGAGTTGATTCATGACGAATTCTTAGCTTTTATTGTTCGCATCTGTCGAACAGTCTAGCCGCGTGCGCCCTCTTTATCTGCCTGTCGCCGCTCAATAAACTCAGTTCACTTTCAACCGAATCAGCTCCCGTACACCTCAAAGGACAACTTCATGAGCAACAAGATCGCAATCATCACTGGCGGCAGCCGTGGCCTCGGCAAGAACATGGCTGAAAAACTGGCCGCCGATGGCGTCGACATCATCCTGACCTATCGCAGCGCGAAGGCGGAAGCCGACGCCGTGGTCGAAGACATCGAATCGATGGGCCGCAAAGCCGTGGCCATTCAGCTCGATGTGGGCGTCAGCTCTTCCTTTGCCGGGTTTGCAGCCGCCATCAAAGAAGTTCTGCAAAGCAAATGGCAGCGCACTAATTTCGACTACCTGATCAACAACGCAGGGATGGGCATCCACGTGCCCTTCGCGCAGACCTCCGAAGCCCAGTTCGACGATCTGATGAACGTTCAGCTCAAGGGACCGTTCTTCCTCACGCAAACGTTGCTCGCACTGATCGTCGATGGCGGCCGCATTTTGAACGTGTCCAGTGGCCTCACTCGCTTCTCGCTGCCGGGCTACGCGGCATACGCCGCCATGAAAGGCGCGATGGAGGTGCTGACGAAATATCAGGCGAAGGAGTTGGGCGCTCGCAAGATCGTGGTGAACATCCTTGCGCCCGGCGCGATCGAAACCGATTTCGGGGGCGGCGTGGTGCGCGACAACGCACAGATGAATGCGGGCATCGCTTCGCAAACCGCGCTGGGTCGAGTCGGTTTGCCGGACGACATCGGGCATGCTGTTGCCGCGCTGCTATCCGACTCGGGCTGGATCAACGGCCAGCGCGTGGAAGCATCGGGCGGCATGTTCCTCTAAACAGAAGCACTGCGCGTTTCCCGAAAGAGGGGCGGAGATCGCGAGGTCTCCGCCCCTCATCGTTCTCCAGGCTCGATAGTTGCCCTCGCTTGGTGCGATTCCACGCGAATTCGTCCAGCTTTCTCAGGCACGGTTTGTGCACACAATCTTGTATTCAAGAACGTACAAGATTTTTGGATCATCAACCAACGACCCGGAGAAGTGACATGAACCTGAAGAAACTCAGCCGCCGCGAATCCCTGAAATCCCTTGCTGCGCTGGCCGCGCCCGGGGCGTTGGCAGGATGGAGTCCCGAAGCTTCCGCGCAGGCAAAACCGCTGACCATCGGCGTCATCTACGTCGGCCCACGCGACGATTACGGCTACAACCAGTCGCACGCGATGACCGCCGCCGAGATCAAGAAGATGCCTGGCATCAAGGTGGTCGAGGAGGAGAACGTGCCCGAAACCGCCGCCGTGCAAAAGACGATGAGCGGCATGATTGCGCAGGACGGCGCGAAGCTGCTGTTCCCCACCTCGTTCGGATATTTCGATCCCCATATCCTCGCGCTCGCGCCCAAGAATCCGGACGTGCGCTTCTCGCATTGCGGCGGGCTGTGGACCGAAGGCAAACACCCCAAGAACGTGGGCAGCTTCTTCGGCTACATCGACGAATGCCAGTTCCTGAACGGCGTGATCGCGGCGCACATGACCAAGAGCAACAAGATCGCCTTCGTCGCTGCCAAGCCGATCCCGCAAGTGCTTCGCAACATCAACGCATTCACGATGGGCGCGCGCTCGGTCAAACCCGGCATTACCTGCAGCGTGATCTTCACCGGCGACTGGTCGATGGCGGTGAAAGAAGCTGAAGCCACCAACAGCCTGGCCGATCAGGGCTGCGACGTGTTCACGATGCACGTGGACGGCCCCAAGGTTGTCGTCGAAACGGCCGCCAAGCGCGGCAAGATGGTTTGCGGCTACCACGCCAGCCAGGCCAAGCTCGCGCCCAATGCGTATCTCACAGGCGCCGAATGGAACTGGCTCACGGCATACAAGACCATCATCGACGCCGCTCAAACCGGCAAGCCGCATCCCAACTTCCTGCGCGGCGGTCTGAAAGAAGGCTACGTGAAAATGTCGCCCTATGGCTCGATGGTGACCGACTCTGCGAAGAAGCAGGCCGACGGCATCAAGGCGCAAATGATCGCGGGCACATTCGACATTTTCAAAGGCCCGATCAAGGACAACAAAGGCGCAACCGTCATCGCCGGCGGCACCACGCTCAAGCAGACCGACCTCAAGCTGGAAGGCATGAACTATCTGGTCGAAGGCGTGAACGGCAGCATCTGATCGCGCGGCTTCGAACAAAAAGCATGCATCGATAACAGGCACGCACCCATAACAGGCACGCATCCCCATGCGCAGCGCTCTCGGCGAATTCATCCTGCCCACGCTGGCAATCGCAGCGGCGCTGCTTCTGTTCGGCCTGTTCGTCGCGGTCGCCGGTGTCGATCCGGTCGAAGTCTGGAAGCTGCTCTTCAAGGGCGCGTTCGGCGACTGGTTCTCCTGGCAGAACACCCTGCAGCGTGCCGCACCGTTGATGCTCACCGCCCTGTGCGTCGCGATTCCTGCGCGCGCGGGCCTGGTCATCATCGGCGGCGAAGGAGCTCTGGGTTTGGGTGGCCTGGCTTGCGCTGCGCTTCCGTATGCAGTGCCGCTTCCGAACAACATCGCGGGCAGTGCCCTGGTGTGCATTGCAGGGGCCATTGCCGGCGGCTTGTGGATCATGCTGGCCGGATGGCTGCGTCAGTACCGCGGGATCAACGAAACCATCAGCAGTCTGCTGCTGGCGTACGTGGCGATAGGCGTGTTCAAGCATTTCGTCGAAGGCCCGCTGCGGGATCCGGCGAGCCTGAACAAACCATCGACCCACCCTTTGCCGGAGGGGATTCTCATAGGCGGCATTGCCGGATCCGATGTTCACTGGGGTCTGGTGCTGGGTGTGCTCGCCTGTCTTGGATTGGGCTTGTGGCTGAAGCTCACTGCATCGGGATTCGCGATTCGCGTGGTCGGCGGAAATCCGCGTACCGCGCAGCTGGTCGGGCTTCCGGCCTCGAAGCTGATTCTCGTGGCCTGCGGACTGGGCGGCGCTGGCGCAGGACTCGCCGGCGCGGTGGAAGTGGCCGCCGTGCACACCAATGCGAATGCATCGCTGATCGCGGGCTACGGATACGCAGGAATTCTGGTGTCGTTCATCGCGCGCCATAACCCGCTCGCCATCGTCCCGGTCGCCATTTTGTTCGGTGGATTCGGCGCCGCAGGCAGCTTGCTGCAGCGCCGACTCGGACTGCCCGACGCATCGGTGCTGGTGCTGCAAGGCATCGCCTTCGTGCTGATCCTCGCGAGCGAAGCGCTCCGCGATGTCGACTGGAAAACGCTGCTGTCCAAACGCATCGGAAAGGCCACCTCATGACAACCGATCAATGGATCGCGCTGGTCGCAGGCATCGTCGGAGGCGCGTTACGCGTCGGCGTGCCGTTTCTGTTCGTGAGCCTGGGCGAATGCCTCACCGAAAAATCGGGGCGAATCAACCTCGGACTCGAAGGCGTGCTCGTCCTGTCTGCAATGGCGTCGTTCGGCGGCGCGTATCTCACCGATTCGGTGTGGCTGGGGATTCTCATCGGCGCCGCTGCCGGCGCTTTGCTGGCTGCGCTGCATGGCGTGTTGTGTTCGCTGAATCGGGTCAACGATGTCGCCACCGGTATCGCACTCATGCTCCTCGGCACCGGCCTCGCGTTCTATCTCGGCAAACCACTGATTCAGCCGCAAGCACCGCAGATTCCTGCGATTCCCCTGGGCTGGTGGAGCGACAACTCATCCGTCAAAGCGGCACTCGACGTGAATGCGTTGCTTCCCATCGGCATCGCGCTCGCGTTCTTTCTGTGGTGGGGCTTCGCGCGCACTCGCGCGGGCTTGCTGGTGCGCATGGCCGGCGATTCTGCTAACGCCACGCGCGCGCTCGGTTACTCGGTGTCCGGAATTCGTATCGCAGCAACGGCCGCAGGCGGCGCGATTGCAGGACTCGGCGGCGCGTCGCTCACGCTGTTCTATCCGGGCAGCTGGAACGAAGGCATCTCGAGCGGACAAGGTCTGATAGCCGTCGCGCTGGTGATTTTTGCGCGCTGGAGTCCGCTTCGATGCATAGGCGCGGCAGCGTTATTCGGCGGGGCGGGTGCCATCGGGCCTGCGCTTCAAAGCATCGGCATCGGATGGGGCTATCACCTGTTCAACACGGTGCCCTACGCCTTGACGCTGGTCATTCTGTTCTTCACCTGCAAGCCGGGAAGCGTCGCCACCGGCAGCCCGGGCGAGCTGTCTTCCACACGCTGATTCGCCGCGAACGAGAAAGGTCCGGGCATGAACTCAACCCCACTCTCTCAAGCCATCTACGTCGATGCCAATCCGTATCGCTGGCCCTACAACGGCGCGCTGAACCCCGGTAACACCGCCATCGTCGTGATCGACATGCAGACCGACTTCTGCGGCAAGGGCGGCTATGTCGATGTCATGGGCTACGACATCTCGCTCACTCGCGCGCCCATCGAGCCGATCGCAAAAACGCTCGCGCGCCTGCGCGAATTGGGTTTTCATATTTTTCATACACGCGAAGGACACCGACCCGATCTGTCCGACTTGCCGGCCAATAAACGCTGGCGCTCAAGGCAGATCGGCGCGGGAGGAACCGGAATCGGCGACGACGGTCCTTGCGGGCGCATTCTGGTGCGAGGCGAGCCGGGATGGGAAATCATTCCGGAACTCGCGCCGCTGGCGGGCGAACCGGTCATCGACAAACCGGGCAAGGGATCTTTCTACGCGACCGATCTGGAAATGCTGCTTCGTACGCGCGGCATCGAAAACATTCTTCTCGCGGGCATCACTACCGACGTCTGCGTGCACACCACGATGCGCGATGCGAACGACCGCGGCTTCGAATGCCTTCTGCTGTCCGACTGCACCGCTGCCACCGATCCCGCGAATCATCAGGCCGCACTGAACATGATCACCATGCAGGGCGGCGTGTTCGGTGCACACGCTACGTCGACCGCGCTGCTGGATGCGCTCTCGGCGCTCTAGGCATTCGAGGACAAGGCCATGATCGACACATCGAATCGCCAGGCAGATCGCCCTATCGGTGCGTTGCCCGCAGGCACCGGTGCACTGGGGCTGGACACGTACCAGCTCACGAAACGGTTCGGCGCATTCACCGCGATGGATCAGGTGACGATGCATGTGGAGCCCGGCTCGGTGCATGCGCTGCTCGGAGAGAACGGCGCGGGCAAAAGCACGCTCGTGAAATGCGTCGCAGGATTCCAGCGAGCCGAAGAGGGCAGCATCATGATCGATGGGCGCGAGCAGGACATCGCGAATCCGATCGTCGCGCGGGCACTCGGCATCGGCATGGTGTACCAGCATTTCACGCTGGCGCCGGGCATGATGGTTGCCGAGAACCTGCTGCTCGCAGGCGGAAAGACCCCAGCGCTCATCGACTGGAAAACCAAGCGCGCCGAACTCCAGGCGTTTCTCGCGACGACGCCCTTCAGTCTCGATCTAGACGCGCGTCCGTCGGAACTTGCAGCCGGAGAAAAGCAGAAGCTCGAACTGCTCAAACAGCTGTACCTTCGTCCCCGCCTGCTGATCCTCGACGAACCCACGTCGGTGCTGACGCCGCAGGAAGCCGACGAAGTGCTCGGCCATGTGCGCGACTTCGCGAGAAGCGGCCACTGCACCGTTTTGATCATCACGCACAAGTTCCGCGAAGTGATGGCCTATGCCGACAGCGTCACCGTGCTTCGCCGGGGCCGCGCGGTACGTCATGCTCATGTGAGCCAGACCGATCCGACGCGCCTTGCGGCGGCCATGATGGGCGAGTCAGAACTCGCATCGGAAGTGAAAGCCGATGCCCCATCGGCAGCGCCCGCCATGCGAAAAACGCTGGCACCCGACGCATCGAAGTCGCTCACCGTGATCGGGCTGACCGCGCAAGGCGATCGCGGAACGCTCGCGCTGCACGGCATCGATCTGTCGGTCGCCGCAGGAGAAATACTTGGAGTGGCCGGCGTGTCGGGCAACGGTCAGCGCGAACTGGTCGAGGCGTTGGTGGGACAACGTCCGCGCGCGTCCGGCACCGTGCAGGTCATGGGAAAACGATACGACGCCACCCGGGCCGAGAATCGCGAACTCAAGGTGCGAAGCCTTCCGGAGGAGCCCTTGCGCAATGCATGCGTCGGCGATCTGTCGGTGGCAGAAAACATGGCGCTGCGCGACTTCGACCGGCCACCGCTCGCGCGATCGGGATTCCTCAGGTTTAACGCGTGGCGTCAGCGGGCGAGGGAGTGGATTGCCGAGTACGGCGTCAAGACACGAGGCGAAGACGCGCCGATTCGCAGCCTGTCCGGCGGCAATGTCCAGCGCGCGGTGTTGGCACGCGAGTTGGCCGGCGACATCAACGTACTCATCGCCGCGAACCCTGTATTCGGCCTCGATTTTGCTGCTGTAAAAGAGATCCACGAACGCATCGTGCAGGTCAGACAGAAAGGCGGTGCGGTGCTTCTGGTGAGCGAAGATCTCGACGAACTGCTCGAGTTGTCCGATCGCATCGTGGTCATGAGCGACGGCCGCATCGTGTTCGAAACTTCCGCCAAAGATGCCGAGCGACATGTGCTCGGCACCCACATGGGCGGCGGGCATTGACAGCCGACGCACACAAGAACATGGGAGACCATCGATGCCGCAACTGACCGTGAAAGCAGAGCCGTTCGACTTCGTGTTCGATCCGGCGCACACCGCGCTGGTGATCATCGACATGCAGCGCGATTTCATCGAGCACGGAGGCTTCGGCGAAACGCTGGGCAACGACGTGGCGCTTCTCGAAGCGATCGTGCCGGCATGCGCGACGATGCTCGACGAGTGGCGCAAGATCGACGGCCTCGTGGTGCACACACGCGAGGCGCATCTGCCCGATCTGTCGGACTGTCCGCCGGCCAAACTGAACCGGGGAAATCCAAAACTGCGTATCGGCGATCAAGGCGCAATGGGGCGAATTTTGGTCGCCGGCGAGCCAGGCAATCAGATCATCGATGCGCTCGCGCCGCTGCCCGGCGAAATCGTGATCGACAAGCCCGGCAAGGGCATGTTCTACGCCACGCCCCTTCAGAAGCTGTTCGAACAAGTCGGCATCACGCATCTGCTCTTCATGGGCGTGACTACCGAGGTCTGCGTGCAGACCAGCATGCGCGAAGCGAACGACCGCGGCTACGACGGCCTGCTGCTAGAAGACTGCACCGAAAGCTATTTTCCGCAGTACAAGCAATGGACTCTCGAAATGATTCGCGCACAAGGCGCGATCGTCGGTTGGACCGCGCCTTCGTCTCGCGTCATGGACGCGCTCGGCTCAAAGGTTGGAGCCGAGTAGGCGCGAGAGTTCTTTCTCGGTCGTGCCTTTGCGTTCCGCCAGATCTTTCAGTTGATCGTCACCGATCTTGCCGACGTTGAAATAGGTGCTGTCGGGATGCGCCAGATAGAAGCCGCTCACGCTGGCGGCCGGCATCATCGCCAATGATTCCGTGAGGGTCATTCCAATGTCTTCACATTGAAGCAGATCGAACATGTCGAGCTTCACGCTGTGATCGGGGCACGCGGGATAGCCAGGCGCAGGACGAATGCCCTGGTACTTTTCACCGATCAAATCTTCCACGCTTAACGACTCGCCGGGTGCGTAGCCCCACAAATCGGTGCGCACGCGATGATGCAGATATTCGGCGAACGCTTCGGCGAGTCGGTCGGCAAGCGCCTTCAGCATGATCGACGAGTAGTCGTCGTGATCGTCGAGGAAGTACTTCTCTTTCTTCTCGGCGCCAATGCCCGCAGTCACCGCAAATACGCCAGCGTAATCGGGCGTGCCGACAGGCGCAACGAAGTCGGCAAGGCAACGACTCGGACGCGGCACGCCATCGATGATCTGCTTCTCGGTCTGCTGGCGCATGCCGTACCAGGTCATCGCAACCTTGCTACGAGATTCGTCGGTGTAGAACGCGATGTCGTCATCGCCCACACGATTCGCGGGATACAAACCGACGACCGCATTCGCAGACAACCAGCGCCCTTCTATCAGACGCTTGAGCATTCGTTGACCATCGGCATACACACGCACCGCTTCGGTCCCGACGATCTCGTCTTTCAAGATAGCGGGGAACGGCCCGGCCAAGTCCCAGGTCTGGAAGAACGGACCCCAGTCGATGTATTTCGCGAGTTCGGTCAAATCGAAATTGCGAAAGATGCGCTTGCCGAGAACGCGTGGCGTTGTCGATTTGTAGTTCGAAAAATCGACCGGCGTTTTGTTGGCGCGGGCTTTCGCGATCGGCCACAGCGGCGTCTGCTTTTTATTCGCGTGAAGTTCTCGCACTTTCACGTAGTCGGCATTCAATTCATCGATGTATTTCGACGCCGAATCGGACAACAAGCCCTGCGCAACGCTCACGCTGCGCGATGCGTCGGGCACATACACCACCGGACCTTCGTAATGCGGCGCAATCTTCACCGCCGTGTGCACCCGCGATGTTGTGGCACCGCCGATGAGCAAAGGGATTTTGCGAATGCGGAAGTGATCGTCCTTCTGCATTTCGGATGCGACGTATTGCATCTCTTCGAGCGACGGCGTGATAAGGCCGGAGAGTCCGACGATATCTGCGCCTTCGACTTTTGCACGCGCAAGAATTTCGTGGCACGGGACCATCACGCCCATGTTCACGACTTCGAAGTTGTTGCACTGGAGCACGACCGTCACGATGTTCTTGCCGATGTCGTGAACATCGCCCTTCACCGTCGCAATGATGATTTTTCCTTTGCTGCGAACATCGCGACCCGCGGCTTCGTCGAGGCGCTTTTCTTCTTCGATGAACGGAATCAAGTGCGCCACCGCCTGCTTCATCACGCGCGCGCTTTTCACGACCTGCGGAAGGAACATCTTTCCCTGTCCGAACAGATCGCCCACGATGTTCATGCCGTCCATCAACGGGCCTTCGATCACATGCAAGGGACGTCCGCCCTTGTTCATGATTTCGAGGCGTGCTTCCTCGGTATCTTCGGTAATGAAATCGGTGATGCCGTGAACCAGCGCGTGGCTCAGTCGTTGCTGCACCGTGACCGGGTTGTCTGCATTGCCGCGCCAGTCGTCCTTGCGGCTCTCGTCCCGCGCCGCGCCCTTGGCCGATTCCGCAATCTCGACGAGTCGCTCGCCCGCGTCCTCGCGGCGATTGAGCACCACGTCTTCGACGCGTTCGCGCAGTTCAGCATCGAGATCGTCGTATACGCCGACCATGCCGGCGTTGACGATGCCCATGTCCATGCCCGCCTTGATCGCGTGATACAGGAACACGGTGTGGATCGCTTCGCGCACCGGGTCGTTGCCGCGAAACGAGAAGCTCACGTTGCTGACCCCGCCCGACACCTTCGCCCCAGGCAGGTTCTTCTTGATCCATGCCACCGCTTCGATAAAGTCGACCGCGTAGTTGTTGTGCTCTTCGATGCCGGTCGCGATCGCGAAAATGTTCGGATCGAAAATGATGTCTTCCGGAGGAAATCCGACTTCGTCGACCAGCAATTTGTAGGCGCGCTCGCAGATTTCGATCTTGCGTTCGTAGGTGTCGGCCTGACCTTTTTCATCGAAGGCCATGACCACTGCAGCCGCGCCGTACATGCGCACCAATCGCGCCTGATGCAGGAACTGCTCTTCGCCTTCCTTCATGCTGATCGAGTTGACGATGCCCTTGCCCTGAATGCATCGCAGACCCGCCTCGATCACCTCCCACTTGGAGCTGTCGATCATGATCGGCACACGCGCAATGTCCGGCTCACTGGCGATGAGGTTCAGGAACTTCACCATGGCCGCTTTGCTATCCAGCATGGCTTCGTCCATGTTGATGTCGATCACCTGCGCGCCGTTCTCGACCTGCTGGCGCGCAACGGCCAATGCCTTGTCGAACTCGTCGTTCAGGATGAGCCGCGCGAACGCCTTGGAGCCAGTGACGTTGGTGCGCTCACCGATGTTCACGAACAGCGTGCCATCGCCGATGGAGACCGGCTCGAGTCCGGAAAGCCGCATCGGCGGAATCGCAGCGAATGCGTCCGCAGAAGTGTCGATCGAATGATTTGAATTAGTCCCGGAGGACTGTGCGTCTGACATGGCTCACCTTGAATTCACTGGGGAAGGTGAGCGTCGTTGGAGTCGACTCGAGCCTGGCGGTAGCCCTTGCGGGTTTCGCTGCAACGCTCCTCGAGTTGCCGCTATTTTAAGCGGGCCGAAGCTCAATGCGCCCGAGCGGAAGCCGGTAATCCGAAAATTTTGTCGAACGCCCAGTTGAAAACGTAGGTGTAGACCAGAAAGAACAGCAGAAGGCCGATGTCCATGACCAGAGCGTCCCAGAGAGACAAGTCCAGCCACCAGGCGAACAGCGGGATCAGCGCCACCAGCAGTCCGCCCTCGAACCCGATGGCGTGTGCAATGCGGCGCGCCACACTGCGCCCCTTCACGGCTTGCCGGCTCTCCCACATCTCGAACAGCGAATTGAAGATCAGGTTCCAGACGACCGCGATGACCGATGCGATGACCGCCACGACGCCCGCGTGCCCGACTCCCGTGTCCGTTAGCTTGGCCAATGCCACGCTCGACACTGCGATTGCAATTCCCTCGTACAACGCGACGTAGACGACTTTTCTTTTGATTCCCTGCACTAACTTGTCTCTATTGTTTTTTGTGAACGTATCGACTCAGGCGGCTTCGCGATAGAAGAAATTTTTAGCCACAGAACGGGCTGCCAGCGGCTGCACCGCATTGCCGATGGCTGCGATGTGCTCCGGCGTGGTGCCGCAGCATCCACCCACGATGTTGACCAATCCTTCTTCCGCAAATTCGCGCAGAAGCCGCGAGGTCACATCGGGGGTTTCATCGAAACCGGTATCGCTCATGGGATTGGGCAAGCCCGCATTGGGATAGCAGCTGATAAAGGTGTCGGGTGCAGCGCGATTGAGCTCCTGAATGTACGGACGCATCAACGCCGCACCGAGTGCGCAGTTCAATCCGATAGCAAGAGGGCGCGCATGCCGCACGCTGTTCCAGAACGCAGTCACGGTCTGACCGCTCAGGATTCGTCCGGACGCATCGGTCACTGTGCCGCTAATGATCAAAGGCAGGCGCGCGCCGCTGTTGGCGAAATATTCCTCGACCGCGAACAGCGCGGCTTTGGCGTTGAGCGTGTCGAAGATCGTCTCGAGCAACAACGCGTCCGATCCGCCTTCGACCAGCGCCTCGATCTGTTCCTGATAGGCCGCACGTAGTTGCTCGAAGCTCACGTTGCGCGCGCCCGGATCATTCACATCGGGGCTGATGCTGGCAGTCTTGGGCGTGGGGCCGAGCGCGCCGACGACGAACCGGGGCTTGTCGGGTGTGCTGAATTTGTCGCATGCGGCGCGGGCGATTTTCGCGGACTCGAGGTTCATCTCGCGGGCCAGATCGGCCATGTCGTAATCGGCCTGCGCAATCGTGGTCGCGCCGAAGGTGTTGGTCTCGATCAGATCGGCACCTGCAGCCAGATAGCCTTCGTGGATATCGCGGATCACATCGGGGCGAGTGAGCGAGAGCAACTCGTTGTTGCCTTTCACATCTTTGGGAAAGTTCTTGAAACGCTCGCCACGGTACTGCTCTTCCGTCAGGCGAAAGCGCTGGATCATCGTGCCCATCGCGCCATCGAGGATGGCAATGCGCTGGGAAAGGATGTCGGGCAAGGCTTGGCCGCGGGTATAGACGAGTGGTTTCATGTGGTGCTCCAGGGGTCTATTGTAGAAAGGCCGGGTTTCATGGTGACCTGGCAAGGGCAAATGCAACGACAGCACCCGCCCGATTTGGGACAATGGCGCATTCCAGTGAGCTTCGCCCTTGTTACCTCAAATAGTTCCCGACTCTGAAGCCGAAGCCCCTTCGCTTCAGAACATCCTGCATAAAGTCTTCGGCTACGAAAGCTTCCGCGGCCCGCAACAAGCCATCATCGAACATGTGACTGCGGGCGGCGACGCGCTCGTGTTGATGCCGACGGGCGGCGGCAAATCGCTTTGCTATCAAATTCCGGCTATTGCGCGCGCACAGGCCGGGCACGGCGTCACCGTCGTGATTTCGCCCCTGATTGCGCTGATGCACGATCAGGTCGGCGCACTCCATGAAGCTGGGGTCGATGCCTGCTTTCTCAACTCGACATTGACGCCCGAAGAAGCCGCAGACACCGAGCGCAGGCTGCTTCGCGCCGACGTGACTCTGCTCTACGCCGCGCCCGAACGGGTGACGACCGCGAAGTTTCTGGCACAACTCACTTCCCTTCACGAACGCGGCCTGCTGAGCCTGTTCGCTATCGACGAAGCGCATTGCGTCAGCCAGTGGGGACACGACTTTCGCCCCGAGTACCGGGCGCTAACCGCGTTGCACGAGCGCTTTCCCGGCGTACCGCGAATTGCCCTCACCGCCACGGCCGATTCGCTCACGCGTGCCGACATCGTCGAACGACTGCAGCTTGAAAGCGCCGGACAGTTCGTCAGCAGCTTCGACCGGCCGAACATCAGCTACACCATCGTCGAGAAGAAAGACGCAACGTTGCAGCTGCTTCGCTTCATCGAGCGCGAGCATGAAGGTGAGGCGGGCATCGTTTATTGCCAGTCGCGCAAACGCGTGGAAGAAGTTGCCGCGTTGCTGGTGGACGCCGGCATCAACGCGCTGCCGTATCACGCGGGCATCGACGCGAAAATCAAACAGAACAATCAGGACAGATTCCTTCGCGAGGAAGGCATCGTGATGGTTGCCACGATTGCCTTCGGCATGGGCATCGACAAGCCGGATGTTCGATTCGTTGCGCATCTGGACATGCCTAAGAACATCGAGGGCTACTACCAGGAAACCGGTCGCGGCGGACGCGATGGCGAACCCGCTGCGGCATGGATGACCTATGGCCTGCAGGACGTGGTCAACCAGCGCCGAATGATCGACGAAAGCCCCGCCGGTGAGGAATTCAAACAGGTGATGCGCGGCAAGCTCGATGCGCTGCTCGCGCTTGCGGAAGCTTCCGACTGCAGACGCGCGCGATTGCTCGAGTACTTCGGCGAGAACCTGGCGGAAACCTTCGGCAAGAACTCGCTCGACGCATCTGGAAAATACAACTGCCAGAGTTGCGACAACTGCATCAACCCGCCAGCGGTGTGGGACGGCACCGATGCAGCGCGCAAACTGCTCAGCACCATCTACCGGGTCCAGCAGCAAAGCGGCATCAGCTTCGGCTCGGGTCACATCATGGACATTCTGCGCGGCAAGCCCACCGAAAAAGTCACGCAGTACGGCCACGAAAAAATCAGCACCTTCGGCATCGGATCGAACTTCAGCGAGCAACAACTGCGCGGTGTGTTGCGTCAGCTGATCGCGATCGGCGCGCTGCACGTGGATTCTTCTGCGTACAACACGCTTCAGCTCAACGAAGGATCGCGCGCGGTGCTCAAAGGCGAAGTGGCCGTCATGCTGCGCGAGTCGGTATCGGCGCCGACGCGTGTACGTTCGACACGCAAAACCGGCGAAGCGGTTTCTGCTGCGGCGGCGGCACTGGATGCCGAAGGGCAGAAGCGATTCGCGATGCTCAAAGAGTGGCGCGCATCGGTGGCTCGCGAGCACAACCTGCCGGCCTATGTCATCTTTCACGACGCGACGCTTGCGATCATCGCGTCGATTGCCCCGACTTCATTGGGCGATCTGCAGGGCGTCAGTGGAATCGGCGCGAAGAAGCTGCAGGCTTACGGCGAAGACGTTCTGCGAATTTGCAGATGAAAACGCTGGAGCTCTTATCGAATGAAGCCCATCGATCGTGCGTCGCGCACTTCGGGCTTGATTCGATGCTCTGCTTCGAGCTGTTCCAGAAACTCGTCGGCACTCAAGCTTGCGCCAAGAATTTCCACCTGACGCTTCACCGCAGCGAAGTCACCCGGGCATAGCTGATCGAGTCTCGCGAGACGCGATCTCGCCTCGTCGTTCAGCGCAACGGCGTCGCCTGCCAGTGCTTCAGTCACGAACATTTTTTCGCGCTGGACTGCGGTGAGCGGCTTGAACCTGATCTTGAAAGTGAAACGTCGCAAAGCGGCTTGGTCGAGGCGATCCATCAGGTTGGTCGTGCAGATGAAGATGCCGTCGTAGCGCTCCATACCTTGCAGCATCTCGTTCACTTCGGTGACCTCGTACGAGCGTTGCGCGCCGCGCCTGTCCTGCAAAAAACTATCGGCTTCATCGAGCAACAACACGGCTTTCTCGGTCTGCGCTTCGGCGAACATGGCAGCCATGTTTTGCTCGGTCTCACCCACATACTTGCTCATCAGGTCACTTGCTTGACGAATCATGAGGGGTCGATCCATCGCTGTCGCGATGTGTTCCGCAAGCGCCGTCTTGCCCGTGCCCGGTGCGCCAAAAAAGCAGAGCGATCCGTGACCGCGCGCCTTCAAGGCTTCGACGATTCTCGGCACCTCGAACTTGCTTTCGACGTTGAGCATGTCGAGGTCGTAGGTGGTCACGGTCAGGCGCGTCCGCTCGTTCGCATTGCGGTTGCCGAGCGCCAGATCGGAGTTCTTCAATTGCCGCTCTATCAACGCCTCCACGCGGCGCACATCCGATTTCACTTCTCCCGAAACTTCCCCTGAAGCCAGCCCTGCGAATCGAATCGCGGTACGAATCTGCGCAGGTGTGAGCCCCTTGCGGGCTGTGAGTTTGCCGATGAATTCTTCGCTGACGTCGATGTCGGTAAGCGTTCTTCGCACCAGCGCTTCGCGCGCACCTGGAGGTGGCGATTTCAATTCGAGGTGATAGGCGAATCGACGCCTGAAGGCAGGGTCGATCTGCTCGATCCGATTGGTGACCCAGATGGTTGGCACCGCGTTCGATTCGAGAATCTGATTGACCCAGGCCTTGCCGCTGACCGATGCGGACATGCCATGGGGACTGACTGCCTGCTCTGCGCGCGCCATGAATTGCGCCGCCTCGTTCGAGATGGGGGGAAACACATCTTCGACTTCATCGAACAGGAGCGCCGCCTGCGAGCTGCCTTTCAAAAACACCTGTGCAATTTGCAGCGAGCGATATCGGTCACGGCCGCTCAAAGAATTGCCATCGCGATCGGCGTATTCCACTTCGAACAACTCAAGTTCGGCAGCCTGGGCAACGACACGCGCCAATTCGGTTTTGCCCGTGCCGGGCGGCCCGTACAGGAGCACATTCACCCCGGCCTCCTTGCGAGCAACAGCATTGCGAAGCATGGTGCAAAGAACCTGCGCGTCTTCACGAACGAATTCGAAATCGTCCATGCCCAACTGGCTTTTCAGACAAGGGCGAGTGAACACCGCCATGAGTTCGTTCTGGTCGCGATACTCGCGCATCAGCACGGGCGGAAGTTTTTCGCTGACCTTCATCAGATCGGCAAGATCGGTGATGTTGTGTTCGGAAATCAGATTCTCGACAAGCCCGATGCGCTCGAGTCTCGATCCGACCCGCAGAGCTTCGCCGACTTCCGTTGCGTTCACGCCGGCTACCTCTGCAATTGCGGCGTACGCTTCGGGTGCGTTGTTCACTTTGAACTCGACCAGCAGGCTTCTCAGCTCCCGCTGATATCGCGCCAGAGTTCCGTACAAAAGCAAGGCGCGCTCCGCCTTGTTGAGCTGCAGCAATCGCGAAAGCGCGTCAATGTTCTTCTCGACCAGGGTGGACTGCTTTTTCAACGCCTGCGTCAGATGCGCGCCGGTGACCGCGAGCACGAACAGTAAGTCTTTGGGCTGATCTTTCGCGTACTCGTCCAGATAGAAGAACAGCGTGCCCTCTTCGTACGGTCCGCGCCACATGCCATGACGCTCCAGAAATTCCTGCGGCGAAAGCGATTCGTGGGCCTTCCAGAAATCGTTGTCCTTGCAGCGGCGAGTCAGGAACTCCCGCAGTCTGGCCAGCACCGGAAGCGGCCACACAAGATGACGCCCTGCAAGCGACAACACGCCGTTCAGATCGCGTCGAACATTGAACTTCGCGCCCTGCCGCGCTGCGAGTGTGAGCACGAAATGCGAGCACATCAGATCCAGCACAGGCGCAGCCCGGAGTTCGGGCGACGGCAGTGTCGGCCCGGTCGCGGAATCAGTGAGCGATCGCTTGACCATTTTGAGAAAAGCTCCCAGTTGAGAAACGCTTTCGATGCACCATAGCGCAGACTCTTTCGATAGGGAAGTGGCGCACATACGATTTCCCTGAAACGCTGTGGCCTTTACTTTTTCAATGTGGCGGCGGGACCTCGCAGTTCCCGTGGAGAATCCAAGAATGATCGAACTTGATGACATTCGTGCGGCGGCCAAACGACTCGAAGGCCAGATCGAGAACACCCCCTATGTGGAGTCGCGAACTATTTCCGGCATCACGGGCACGCGCGTCTGGCTGAAGTTCGAGAACCTTCAGTTCACCGCGTCGTTCAAGGAACGCGGCGCTTGCAACAAGCTTTCGCAATTGACAGACACGGAACGCGCAGCTGGCGTGATCGCCATGAGTGCGGGCAATCATGCGCAGGGTGTCGCGTATCACGCACAACGGCTCGGCATGCGCGCAGTCATCGTCATGCCGAGGTTTACGCCGGGAGTAAAGGTCGAGCGAACACGAGGCTTCGGCGCCGAGGTCGTGCTCCACGGCGATTCGCTCGACGAAGCGCGACAACACGCTCTGGATCTCGCGAAGGCGCAGGGCCTAACCTTCATACATCCGTACGACGACGAAGCCATCATGGCGGGCCAGGGAACCGTGGCCTTGGAAATGATGGACGCGGTGCCGGACATCGACACGCTGATCGTCGCCGTAGGCGGCGGAGGGTTGATCTCCGGCGTCGCTACCGTCGCCAAAACCTTGAAGCCGTCCATCGAGGTCGTCGGCGTGCAGACCTCGCGCTTTCCGGCCATGGTGAACGCGGTGAAAGGCAAGAATCATCCGCAAGGCGCGAGTTCTATTGCCGAGGGCATCGCCGTCGGCTCGCCGGGTTCCATCACGCGCGAAGTCGTCAAGAGCAGGGTCGACGACATGCTGCTGGTGGACGAGGGCGATATCGAGCAGGCCATCGTCATGCTTCTGGAAATTGAAAAGACGCTCGTCGAAGGTGCAGGTGCTGCGGGATTGGCTGCGCTCCTGAAGTACCCGGAGCGCTTTCGCGGAAAGAAGGTCGGGCTCATTTTGTGCGGCGGAAATATCGATCCGCTGCTGCTCTCGGCCATCATCGAACGCGGAATGGTTCGCGCGGGGCGTCTGGCGCGAATCAGGGTAAATGCGCGGGACGTGCCTGGCGTTCTGGCGGACATCACGACCATCGTCGGCAACGCCGGGGCGAACATCGACGAGGTCCATCACCAGCGGGCCTTCACCTCTTTGGCGGCGCAGAACGTGGAAATCGAGCTGGTGGTGCAGACCAGGGGCCGGGATCACATCGCTCAAGTGTTGGGCGCGATTCACGCCAAAGGCTATTCGGCGGACGAACAACGCTAAAATCAGGCCACTCAACAGAACTGAACAAGCCCCCGAGGATTCCATCATGGTCGAGCCAGTCAACCCGCAAGTCACCCACGAACCGATTCCCGTTGTCGATCCAGTCGAACAAATCGTGCCGATGATCCCCATCGTTCTCCCGCTGGTCGGCGGCGTTCTGATGTTCCTGCTGGCGTTTATCGCTATTTATATGGCGTGATGGAACCGCTGGTGAAATACCAGCCGTCTTCTACTCGACAATAAGAATCCGCCTCCGAGGCGGATTTTTTTATGCCCGCTCGTATTTCGACGAAACGGACTGCACGGCATCAAATACAGCTGCTTCGATACCTAGAAACGCAAAAGCCCACTTTCGTGGGCTCTTGGCGGCCGCCAAAGTTTGGTGGGCGACCTCATTGGCTATGCCAGCCGGTATTCTGCCCGAGTTTTCAGCATGGGCGGCCCATCGCCATGCGCATAACCTCATGCCTTTTATGCATGGGATTTGCCCTTAATCCGTCCGCGGTCAGTAGCGAGCTTCATAAAATCGTCATCCGGGTCTACTTCTCAAAGGCGGTTTCACGAGGCGCCACTTTTGAAAAGACGATTTTCAAAACTAGGAGCCCTGACCGATGAACTCTCCCGTGATGCAGGGGTTGAAACTCAACCCGCCCGCGTACGTCAAGAACGCCAAGCTGATTGCCTGGGTTGCCGACATGGCAGCACTGTGCAAACCCGAAAGCATCTACTGGTGCGACGGCAGCGACGAAGAATACAAACGCCTCTGTCAGGAGCTGGTCGACGCAGGCACCATGGTTCGCCTGAACGACAAGAAGCGCCCCAACTCGTTCCTCGCATCGTCCGATCCGACCGACGTCGCTCGTGTCGAAGACCGCACTTTCATCTGCTCGGAAAAAGAAGAAGAAGCCGGCCCGACCAACAACTGGATGGCTCCGCAAAAAATGCGCGAAACCCTTCAGCCCCTGTTCGACGGCTGCATGAAGGGCCGCACCATGTACGTCGTGCCGTTCAGCATGGGTCCGCTCGGCTCGCCGATCGCGCACATCGGCATCGAACTCTCCGACAGCGCCTACGTCGCAGTCAACATGAAGATCATGACCCGCATGGGCAAGGCTGTGTACGACGTGATCGGCGTCGACGGCGAATTCGTTCCTTGCGTCCACACTGTTGGCGCACCGCTCGAAGCTGGCCAGGCCGACGTGAAGTGGCCATGCAACAAGACCAAGTACATCGTTCATTACCCCGAAACCCGCGAGATCTGGTCTTTCGGCTCGGGCTACGGCGGCAACGCGCTGCTGGGCAAGAAGTGCTTCGCTTTGCGCATCGCATCGAACATGGGCCGCGACGAAGGCTGGCTCGCCGAACACATGCTGATCCTCGGCGTGACGAATCCGCAGGGTAAGAAGTACCACGTCGCAGCGGCGTTCCCGAGCGCATGCGGCAAGACCAACTTCGCAATGCTGATTCCGCCTGCTGGCTTCGAAGGCTGGAAGGTCACCACCGTCGGCGACGACATCGCCTGGATCAAGCCCGGTGCAGACGGCCGTCTGTACGCGATCAATCCGGAAGCGGGTTATTTCGGCGTGGCACCCGGCACGAACGAGCAGACCAATCCGAACTGCATGGCCAGCCTCGACCATGACGTGATCTTCACGAACGTGGCGCTCACCGACGATGGCGACATCTGGTGGGAAGGCATGAGCGAGGCTCCCAAGCATGCGATCGACTGGCAAGGCAACGAATGGACGCCTGAAATTGCGAAGGCGACCGGCGCGAAGGCCGCGCATCCGAACGCACGTTTCACGGTGGCCGCCACCAACAACCCCGCGCTCGATCCGGCGTGGGACGATCCGAAGGGCGTCGCGATCGATGCGTTCATCTTCGGCGGACGTCGCTCGACGACCGTGCCGCTGGTAACCGAAGCGCGTGACTGGGTAGAAGGCGTCTACATGGCTGCGACCATGGGCTCCGAAACCACCGCTGCTGCGGCTGGCCAGCAGGGCATCGTTCGTCGCGATCCGTTCGCGATGCTGCCCTTCATCGGCTACAACATGAGCGACTATTTCGCGCACTGGCTCAAGCTCGGCGAGAAGCTTTCCGCTTCCGGCGCGACCATGCCCCGCATCTACACGACTAACTGGTTCCGCAAGGGCGCAGACGGCAAGTTCGTGTGGCCCGGCTACGGCGAAAACATGCGCGTGCTGAAGTGGATGATCGATCGCATCGAAGGCAAGGCATCGGGTAACGACCACGTGTTCGGCGTGAGCCCTGCTTATGAAGAGCTGAACTGGACCGGCCTGAATTTCAGCAAGGATCAGTTCGATAGCGTCACCAGCATCGACAAGGCCGCATGGATGAAGGAACTCGAGTTGCACACGCAATTGTTCGAACAGCTCAAGCATCATTTGCCGAAAGAGCTGGAAACGACGAAGGCTGCTATCGAGAAGCGTCTGGCTGCTTGAGACGCTAAGTCCGGCGCACTTTAGACGAACAAAAAAAAGCCACCGCGAGGTGGCTTTTTCAATGGGGATGACCTTTGAATTTCACGCGCCGTGCGGCGCGGGGAATACGTGAAGAATTACATGAAGTAGCTGGTGCTATTGCGTTGCAGGCGCATGTTGGCTGCTTCGAACATGCCGCCCATGAAGCTCACGACAGCGGAGCGTTTGGGGATGGAAGCGGTGGGTGCCTCTTCGACTTGCGCTGCGGTTGCGACGGTCAGCGGAGCCAGTTCCGGCTCTGCACGCACCATGGCGATTTGCAGTTCGCGCATGACGCGTTCGTCGGTTTGAGCGAATGCCCAGAGACGTTCGTCTGCACGGGCCTTGGCCAAATGAGCCGACCAGGCGTTCAGAGCTGCGGTAATACGAGCCGAGAAGTTACGCGAGCCGCCTGCGAAGACTGCGATCGATCCGAACGCGACGGTCCACAGGGCCAGCCATGCGAACAAGGTGCCGCCGTCGGCGATGAAGGTGATGAGTTTGTCGGCTACGACAATGAGCGTTGCGATGATGGCGGACAGAACCACGGCAGCAAGGCTTTTGACGCCTTCGAAGTTGTGGCTGAAGTCGGATGCTGCAGAAATGAAGTTTTCCGCGCGGGCGACGCCGGGATGTTCGGCTGGCATGTTGACGTGTACGAAGCTGGTCATGTTGTTACCCCTTTGGGACGCGCCATAAGCGGAATTGCAGCGCGATGAGGAATACTAGGGGTTTACCCCACTGCTATTCAACTTTATATTCATGATGTAAGTTATTCACAGCAGGAATGAATATGCCCATGCCGAATTTCCGGTCGCTCGATCTGAATCTTTTGAGGGTGTTCGACGAGGTCATGGCGGAGCGCAGTCTCACCAAAGCCGCAAAAAACCTCTCGCTCACCCAGCCGGCGGTCAGTAACGCGCTGAGGCGTCTGCGCGACACTTTGGGCGATGAGCTGGTGCAGAGAAGCGGTCAGGGCGTAGAACCGACGCCACGTGCGCTGGCGCTCTGGCCCGCAGTGCGGGAGTCCTTGCAGCAGCTGCAGAACGCGCTCGCGCCGTCCACTTTCGAGCCGGCCACCGCAACCAGCGTTTTCGTTTTGTCCATGGCCGATGCGACAGCCGCTTCCCTGATCCCGAGGCTGGTCGGCATTCTCGAGTCGGAAGCACCTGGGGTCTCGATACGGGTTGTGCCCCTCACCACGCGCGATCCCAGAAAGCTTCTGGTGGACGAGACGGCGGACTTGGCGGTGGGGTATTTCCCGGCCGTCGTTGCCGATTTGACCTCTCGCGCTCAATCGGGCGAATCGGTGGCGTTTTCGCACGAGCGTCTGTACGACGGTCAATACGTCTGCGTCATGCGCAAAGGCCATCCGCTGGCCGATGGCGAGCTGACGCTGGATCGGTTCTGCGAGGCGCGTCACATGCTGGTGAGCTTCTCTGGACGTCCCTTTGGATTCATCGACGAGGCGCTGACTGCCTTACGACGCGAGCGAAGAATCGTGCTGACGGTCAATCAGTTTTTCACTGCCGGGCGCGTGGTTGCGAATTCGAATCTGCTGACGATCTTGCCCAGGCACTTCGTTCGAACCACCGGAATTGCCGAGGAACTGGTGCTGCGGGATCTGCCGTTTAACGTGCCTGATGTGCACGTCGAGGCTGTCTGGCACCGCCGTATGCAGCATACGAGCGGGCATCAATGGTTACGTCACACGATCATGCGTGCGGCGGAACGGGCGTTCAGGGCGGGCTGAGCGCCTGGGAGCAAAGCGTCGATTTAGCGGACGACGCTGAAATAGCGTGAGTTCAGCGAACGACGCCGAGATAAAGCGAGTTCAGCGTACGACGCTGAGGTAAGCCTGCGCTGCGGAACGCAGTTCCTGCGCCTGGAACGGATTCGTGCCGGCACGCGCTTCGGCGTTCCGCATCAGGTTTTGCGCAATGTGATGGGCGTCCGAGCCATCGATTCTGGAAAAAGAGTCTTCGGTGGAGGTGCTGAAGAAACTGGCAATGAAACCGAACATATAAGTGCGCCAGCTAGGCGTCGAGTTGAGATGTAAGAAGATTAAGGGTTTTCCCTAGGACTACAACATCTCCTTTATGCCGCTTGTGCATGCGAGGTTCGGCGGCCTCGCATAGCTGGTCATGGGTAGACTCATGGCCCATGAAGATTCAACTGCTTTCCGACCTGCATCTGGAAGCAAACCACGATTTCGCGCCGACACCCGCGCCAGGCGCCGATATTCTGGTGCTGGCCGGCGACATCGGCTCCTACCGGCCCAATTCCTCTATCGAAGACGACGATTTCGGGCTGGAACGCTTCTCTCCCCTGCGCGGCTGGCCGACTCCTGTGTATTTCGTGCCAGGCAATCACGAGTACGACGCCTTCGATTTCGACGTCGCCCACCGGCGGATGCAGGCGAGTTGCGAGCGTCAGGGCATCGAATGGCTGGACAGGCGTGAAGTCGTGTTCGAGAGGCCCGAAGGCAGGATTCGAATGATCGGCACTGCGCTTTGGACCGATTTCGATGCGCTGGCTAAAAATCAAAATCCGAGTGGCAATGCGCTGGCAAGAAGCCTGGCCGCGAGGGAAAAGGCATTCAGAGCTGCCAATTTCTACTTGCAGAAAACCGGCACCACACGAAACGGTGTGCCGATGCTGGCGCAGGAAGTACGGGAAGAGGGGCTGGATTGCCAGCAATGGCTGACCGCGCAACTGGAAAAGACGTTCGACGGGAAAACGGTCGTCGTCACCCATTTCGCGCCGAGTCTGTCTAGCGCCGATCCGCGATTCGGCCTCACGCCGGGCACCGCCGGCTTTTGCAACGCGCTCGATTCGCTGCTACCGATGGCCGATGTCTGGATGCACGGGCATTTGCATTGCCGGAACGACTACGTGCAAAACGGGTGTCGGGTGGTTGCCAATCCTCTGGGATATGCGCAGCGAAACGAGCAGGAATTTTTCAATCCCACTTTCTGCGTCGACGTTTGAACTCGAGGCTAACGAGCCGACAAACCGTCGAAGCAGCTCGTGATCACGTAATCCAGGATCTCGGCGTCGGTGTGCTGGCCACCCATTTTCAGAAACTCCAGCACCGGATCGCAGGCCCGCGCGAACAGCGTGTAGAGCACGACGATCGCGGGGAGTTTGGTGGTGATCTGTCCGAGCTTTTGCGCCTCTTCGATCCAGGAACCCAAGGTATCGCTCACGTGGATCAGGCCATCCATGTATGCCTTTTCGGCCATGAGCGTCGATCGGAGACTGGAGTTCTGGCTCGGTAGCGAAGGCATTTCGCCGGCCAGCTGAACCTCCATGGTCCACCGCGCAACCGTCTTCAACTTCTCGAGCGGTGCATCCGACGCCGGAACCGTCGCGAGAAATTCGACCGCGCGATTCATGACGCCGACCATGGCCGCAGCCGCGAGCGACTCTTTGCTCGGGAAATGTTTGTAAAGGCTAGCTTTTGCGATACCCACCGCCGCTGCGACCTCGTCGACAGTCATCGCCTCGAAACCTTTTTCCGAAAGCAGCCGGTTGACGGTGGAAATGATGGCCGCTTCGCGCGCCTTCAACATGGTTTCCTTGAAGGAAATCTTGGGGGGTAGAACTGCACTCATGCGCAGATAGTAACCGGCTCAACTACTTTTTACACCCTCAGTCCAAAAAGAAACCGCTCAGTCACAAATGAGCGCACGAATTCAGTGACGTGACGCTCAGACGGCGTCATTCGCCGTCAAACCATAATGGGGAGCAAGCCACAAAAACATCAGAGACCGCGAATCAGGCAACCCGACTCATGACATCCAAAGCCAACGACACCCTGGCCACTTCGCCTCCCGGCAGACAACTCAAGTCCCATCTCGACACCATCGCAATCGTTCTTCTGCTGATCTGTTGCCTGGCCTGGGGGCTGCAGCAGGTGCTGGTAAAGGCGACTATTCCCGAACTGGCGCCGATGTATCAATCGACGATCCGGTTCTCCTGCGCACTCATTCTGGTGTTGATCTGGTGCCGATTCCGCAAGATCCGTTTATTCGAAAGAGACGGATCGCTCTGGCCGGGGCTTTTGGCGGGCGCGCTGTTCGCGGGCGAATTCACGATGATCTACATCGGCCTGATCTATGGACCGGCATCCCGTCTGACCGTGTTCCTCTACACCTCGCCGTTCTGGGTGGCGATGCTGGTTCCCTTGATCGTTCCCGCCGAAAAGCTCCGGCCCTTGCAATGGGTTGGGCTGGCTTGCGCTTTCTCCGCAGTCGCCCTGGCTCTGAGCGGTGGAAATTCAGGGGGTCATTCCGAGCAGTGGATAGGCGACGCGTTCGCGCTGATCGCCGGATTCTTCTGGGGACTCACCACGGTCGTGATCCGCGCTTCCAAATCGCTGATGCGAGTGCCCGCCGAGAAACTGCTGATCTATCAACTGGCGGTGAGCGTGGTGGCGTTCCCCATCCTGTCGGTGCTGCGCGGCGAAACCTGGACCACCGACTTCAGCACCTTCGCGATTACCTCGCTGGCAATCCAGACCATCCTTGGCGCGTTTTTCACCTACCTCGCGTGGATGTGGATGCTGAGTCGCTACCCCGCGACCAAGCTGTCGGTGTTCGTGTTCCTGACACCGCTGTTCGCGCTGGCATTCGGCGCGCTGTGGCTCAAGGAGCCGGTCACGCCCACGCTGCTCATCTCGATTGCGTTGGTCGCCGTCGGAATCGTGCTGGTGAACTTCAGGAAAAACTGAACGCGACGACGCGACGATTCACCTGCCAATTCAAGCGCCAATCAAGTGTTAACTCAAGCGACGACGCCCTTGGCCTTGAGCGCTTCGATCTGAGGTGCGTCGAGCCCCAATTCAGCCAACACCTCCGCGGTGTGTTCGCCCAGCAAAGGCGGCGCCGATTTGACCACCGGCGGCGTGGCGCTCAATCGCATCGGGCTTGCAGCTGTCGTGATTTCAAGGCCATCGCTACGCGTCTGCTTCAGCGCGATTCCTCGCGCTTTCACCTGCTCGTCGTCATATGCCTGCGCGATGTTGTTGATCGGACCGCAGGGCACCGCTTTCTTTTCCAGAAGCGCAATCCAGTCGGCGGTCGTGCGAGTGCGAGTCACGTCGCTCATCGCGGGGATCAGCGCATCGCGGTTCTTCACACGCAGAGTGTTGGTGGTGAATCGCGCGTCCTTAGCCCACTCCGGAACGCCCACGGCTTCACAGAAACGCGTGAACTGGCCGTCATTGCCGATGGCTAGCAGCACCGCGCCATCGAGAGTCGGAAAGTCCTGATACGGCGCGAGACTCGGATGCGTGTTGCCCATTCGAGATGGCGCCTTGCCGGTGTTCAAAAAGCTCGCGCCCTGATTGGCCAATGTCGCCATGCCGACATCGAGCAAAGACATATCGATGTGCTGACCTTCGCCAGTTCTATTGCGCACTTCCAGCGCCGCAAGAATCGACGCGGCGGAATACACGCCGGTGAAAACATCCACGACCGCAACACCCACTTTTTGCGGGCCGCCGCCGGGTTCGCCATCGGCGCGGCCGGTGATGCTCATCATGCCGGTCATCGCCTGGATCATCAGGTCATAACCCGCGCGTTCTGCGTACGGGCCGGTCTGGCCGAAGCCGGTGATCGAGCAGTAGATGACGCGCGGATTCGTCGCCTTCACGCTCTCGTAATCGAGGCCGTAGCTTTTCAGTCCTCCGACCTTGAAGTTCTCGACAACGATGTCGCACTGCGCAGCCATGCGCTGCACGATCAGGCGCCCTTCTTCGGTCGCGATATCTACCGCCATCGATCGCTTGTTTCGATTGCAGGAGGTGAAGTAGCTCGCGTGCTCGGTGTCGTTGCCTTGGGCGTCTTTCACGAACGGAGGACCCCATCCGCGGGTGTCGTCGCCGGCACCTGGACGCTCGATCTTGATGACGTCTGCGCCCATGTCGGCGAGCATCTGGGTACACCACGGGCCAGCGAGCACCCGCGACAAATCAAGCACCTTCAGGTGCGCGAGTGCTGCTGCCATCTGTGCCTGCGGATCAGTTCGCGAATGCAGCGATGCCGGTCTGTGCACGACCCAGGATCAGCGCATGAATATCGTGCGTGCCTTCGTAGGTGTTCACGACTTCCAGGTTCACCAGATGACGTGCCACGCCGAACTCATCGGAGATGCCGTTGCCGCCCAGCATGTCGCGCGCCATGCGTGCAATGTCCAGCGACTTGCCGCAGGAGTTGCGCTTGAGGATCGAGGTGATTTCCACCGAATCGATGCCCTCTTCCTTCATGCGTCCGAGGCGCAGGCAGCCTTGCAGGCCCAGCGTGATTTCGGTTTGCATGTCGGCCAGCTTCTTCTGGATCAACTGATTCGCGGCCAAAGGACGACCGAATTGCTTGCGATCGAGCGTGTACTGGCGTGCGGTGTGCCAGCACGATTCGGCTGCACCCAAAGCGCCCCAGGCAATGCCGTAACGAGCCGAGTTGAGGCAGGTGAACGGGCCCTTCAGGCCGCGCACTTCCGGGAACGCGTTTTCTTCCGGGCAGAACACGCCGTCCATGACGATTTCGCCTGTAATCGATGCACGCAGACCCACCTTGCCGTGGATTGCAGGCGCGCTCAAACCAGCCATGCCCTTGTCGAGGATGAAGCCGCGGATCTGACCGACATTGCCGTCTTCGCTGACTTCCTTGGCCCACACCACGAACACGTCGGCGATCGGGCTGTTGGAGATCCACATCTTGTTGCCGCTGATCTTGTATCCGCCGGGCACCTTCTTGGCGCGAGTCGACATCGATCCCGGATCGGAGCCGTGATCGGGTTCGGTCAAGCCGAAGCAGCCGATCCATTCGCCGGTGGCGAGTTTGGGCAGATATTTTTGACGTTGTTCTTCGGTACCGAATTCGAAAATCGGAACCATCACCAGCGAGCTTTGAACGCTCATCATCGAGCGATAGCCGGAGTCCACACGCTCGACTTCACGCGAGATCAGTCCGTAGGCGACGTAGCCCAATGCGGGGCCGCCGTACTGCTCGGGAATCGTCGGGCCGAGAAGGCCAAGTTCGCCCATTTCGCGAAAGATGGCGGGGTCGGTTTTTTCGTTGCGGAACGCGTCCATCACGCGTGAGCCCAGACGATCCTGGCAATACGCCTGCGCAGCGTCCTTGACCATGCGCTCTTCCTCGGTCAGTTGCAGGTCGAGGAGGAAGGGGTCTTCCCATTTGAAGGGGGTCTTGGACTTGGCCACGTGCGTACTCCTTGAAGGTCGATATCGGAATGAATCTTGGGGACTTTTGGGTGAGACGTGATCTTAGGCGGGCAACCGACCGGCCGCAAACGACGATTTTTCATCCAGTTATGCGGTTTCGGAACTCCTTGCGGTAAATTCCCATAGAGAACGCTTAATTCAGCAATGCCCTAACGGCATAACACTCGCTATTTGCCCCACTCCTCATGCGCAGAAAAATCCCGTCCACCCAATCGCTCATGTGCTTCGAATCGGCAGCCCGTCATCAGAGCTACACCCGCGCTGCGCAGGAACTCGCGCTCACTCAAAGCGCGGTGTCGCGGCAGATCACCGCGCTCGAAGAATTTCTGGAAGTGCCGCTTTTCAGGCGCACGCGGCACGGCGTGGAACTCACTGCTCGCGGAGAAGCGTATGCGCGTGTGGTCGGCCCCCGACTGCAGGCGCTGGAGCGCGACACGCTAGACGCCATGTCTACAGTCGCTGGCGGGCAGTCGCTGCATCTGGCGGCAGTTCCTACATTCGCCACGCGCTGGCTGATCCCGCGATTGCCGCAGTTCGCGCAAGTGGACGCGTCGGTCGTGGTGCATATCGAAAACCGTACCCGTCCTTTCCTTTTCGCCGATACCGAATTCGACGCAGCGCTGTTCACCGGCACCGAGGCGCAAGTGGCGAGCTGGTCGGGCACCCGCGCCATCAAGCTGCTTCGTGAAGATGTCGTGCCGGTATGCAGCCCGGCGCTCATGGGCAAACGCAAGGAACTCACGCCGGCCGTGATTGCCACCATGCCGCTGCTTCAGCAGAGCACCCGCCCGAATGCATGGCGTCAGTGGTTCGACGATATGCGCGTGTCGGCACCGGGCGCGCTTGCAGGTCCGAGACTCGAGCTCTTCTCGATGACTGCGGAAGCCGCCGCACACGGCATGGGCGTCGCGCTCGTGGCACCGCTGCTCATCGAGAAAGAACTTGCTCGTGGAGAACTGGTTGTCGCCTGCGACAAGCCGCTGCAAGGTGCTCGCAATTACTACCTGGTCACACCCGAGCGTGAAGCACCGAGCGCCGCGCTCACGCAGTTCTCCGAATGGCTTGCCGCCGAGTGCCGGAGTCCGTAGCATCGCCCGAAGTATCGAAAAAATCTAACCGGGAGTAGAGGATGGGAATGTTCAGCTGGACCGAGAAAAAGGCAAGTGTGTTGAGCGAGGGCGGAGTCATCGCGCCCGACGAACGACTGCCTTGGCCACAGACCGCCGCGATGGGCGTGCAACACGTGATCGCGATGTTCGGCGCCACGGTCCTCGCACCGCTGCTCATGGGCTTCGATCCCAACGTAGCGATCCTGATGTCGGGCATCGGCACCCTCATTTTCTTTTTGATCGTCGGCGGAAAAGTCCCTAGCTATCTCGGATCGAGCTTCGCGTTCATCGGCGTCGTGATCGTCGCATCGGGCTACAAGGGATCGGGCCCGAACACGAATCTGGGTGTCGCGTTGGGCGGCATCATCGCCTGCGGTCTGGTGTACACGATCATCGGCGTGATCGTCGCGATGACTCGCGAGAAGCGAGTCAAGACCACTCCGATGCGCGGCATGGAAGTCGAAGAGGTCGAGGAAGGCGCTGGCCTGCACTGGATCGAAAAGCTGATGCCGCCGGTCGTCACCGGCGCGGTCGTCGCAGTGATCGGACTCAACCTCGCATCGGTGCCGATCAAAAACATGGCGCCCACCGGTTTCGACACCTGGATGCAGGTCGTCACCTTCGTGAGTGTCGGACTGGTCGCGGTGTACACACGCGGCATGACGCAACGTCTGCTGATCCTGGTCGGATTGATTCTCGCCAGCGTGATCTACGCAGTGCTCACCAACGGCATGGGCCTGGGTAAGCCGATCAGTTTTGCGGGTGTGGCATCGGCCGCATGGTTCGGACTCCCCACGTTTTCAACGCCGGTGTTCGAGACGAACGCGATGCTATTGATCGTTCCGGTCGCGATCATCCTCGTCGCCGAAAACCTCGGGCATGTGAAAGCCGTGAGCGCCATGACAGGCCGCGACCTCAATCCATATTTGGGACGCGCGTTCATCGGCGACGGCGTGGCCACGATGGTGAGCGGCGCTGCGGGCGGCACCGGCGTTACAACCTACGCAGAAAACATCGGCGTCATGGCGGCCACCAAAATCTATTCGACCGCCGTGTTCGTTACCGCCGCAGTCATCGCAATCGTTCTTGGATTCAGCCCGAAATTCGGCGCGCTGCTGCAAGCGATTCCGCTGGCCGTCATGGGCGGAGTGAGCATCGTCGTGTTCGGTTTGATCGCGATTGCAGGTGCGCGAATCTGGGTCGCGAACAAGGTCGATTTTTCGGACAACCGCAACCTGATCGTCGCCGGCATCACACTCATTTTGGGCACTGGCGATTTCACCTTGCGCTTCGGCCAGTTCGCCTTGGGCGGCATCGGAACCGCTACCTTCGGCGCGATTCTTCTGTACGCGCTGCTGGGCATCGGATCGAAAAAACGTTAATCGGCTTCTTGATCTTGTGAAGAGCGAGCCAGGCGTTCGCTCTTCCAGTAAACGTCGTCGCCGGTTTTTCCGTCGGTGCGATATCGATTCAATACACGCGCCAGCACGAAGAGCAAATCGCTCGATCGGTTCAGATACTGGCGCGGCGTTTCTTTCAGCTCTTCCTGCGCACCCAGTGCAATCACCGCGCGCTCGGCTCGTCGCGCCACCGTACGGCACACATGCGACAAGGATGCCGCGCGGGTTCCTGCAGGCAGGATGAATTCCGCGAGACGGGGTAGCTCTGCGTTGTATTTCGCGAGCGCTTCGTCCAGGTCGAGCACCGCTTGCGCTTTGAGCAATTCGAATCCGGGAATCGACAATTCGCCGCCCAGATTGAACAGCTGATGCTGGATCTCGACCAGCACCTCGCGCACATCGTGCGGCATGTCTTCGCACAACAGCACGCCGATATTGGAGTTGAGTTCGTCCACGTCGCCCATGGCGTGGACCCGCAGGTCGTCTTTGGAGACCCGCGTGTTGTCGCCGAGTCCTGTCGTTCCGTCGTCGCCGGTACGCGTTGCGATTTGGGTGAGTCGATTGCCCATGAGTGTTCCGTTTCCAGCTTTTTTTGCGTCAGTGCGTCAGTGCGTCAGTGCGTCAGTGCGTCAGGTGCGTCAGCGTAAGTCCTAAGGTTTTGGACTCCGGCGACCGCCACATTGTGCCCGCGCGCTTTTAAACTGATCCCATAACAGCCTACGAGCAACTCCCCCTATCTGCAGGACACCGCCATGAACGCCCCTACGAGCCCCCAGCACCTGATTCCCGAGATCAACCAGCGCGCAGTACCCGACTCGCTCATCGAAGCCTTGAAGGCGCGTTTCGGCGCTCAAATGTCCACGGCGATGGCGGTGCGCGAACAGCACGGTCGCGATGAGTCCTCGTTCGACTCGCCTCCTCCTGCCGCGGTGGTGTTTGCCGAGAGCACGAAGGATGTGTCCGATGCAGTGAAACTCGCTTCCGATCACGACGTGCCGGTCATTGCGTTCGGTGTCGGCTCGTCGCTCGAAGGCCACCTGCTCGCGGTGCAGGGCGGCATCAGCATCGACGTAAGCCGTATGGCTGCGGTGCTGTCCATCGATTCGGACGATTTGACCGTCACGGTGCAACCGGGCATCACACGCAAGCAATTGAACGAAGCGGTCAAAAGCACCGGTCTGTTTTTCCCGATCGACCCGGGCGCCGACGCATCCATCGGTGGCATGACTGCGACCCGTGCCAGCGGCACCAACGCGGTCCGCTACGGAACCATGCGCGAAAACGTGTTGAGCCTCGAAGTGGTCACCGCTTCGGGCGAAGTCATTCGCACCGGAACGCGCGCCAAGAAGAGTTCTGCCGGGTACGACCTCACCCGATTGATGGTGGGCAGCGAAGGCACGCTGGGCATCATCACCGAGATCACGCTCAAGCTGTTCCCGTTGCCAGAAGCGGTGTCCGCCGCAGTGTGTTCATTCGCGAGCATCGAGGCAGCCGTGCGCACGACTATCCAGATCATTCAGATGGGTGTGCCGATCGCGCGAGTCGAGTTGCTCGATGCGCAGACTGTGGGCATGGTGAACAGGCACTCGAAGCTCACGCTACGCGAAGAACCGATGCTGCTGATGGAGTTTCACGGAACGCCATCGAGCGTGAAAGAGCAAGCCGAGACAGTGCAGGAAATTGCGAATGAATTCGGCGTGACTGCCTTCGAATGGGCGTCGACACCGGAAGAGCGCACCCGTCTGTGGACTGCGCGTCACAACGCGTATTTCGCTGCGATTCAATCGCGTCCGGGATGCCGCGCAATCACGACGGACACCTGCGTGCCGATCTCGCGTCTGGCCGACTGCCTTCTCGAGTCGATCGACGAAGCAGATGCGTCCGGCATTCCGTACTTCGTAGTCGGCCACGTGGGCGATGGCAACTTTCACTTCGGATATTTGATCGATCCGAACGATCCGAAAGAGCGCGAAGTAGCCGAGCAGCTGAACTACACGCTGGTGAATCGCGCGCTGTCGATGGGCGGCACTTGCACCGGCGAACACGGAGTCGGGCTGCACAAAATGGCTTTCCTGCAGACCGAGACCGGTACCGGGGCGATCGACATGATGCGCACGATCAAACGCGCGCTCGACCCAAAGAACATCATGAATCCGGGAAAGATCTTTTCGATGTAAATCGAAAGGCCTAAAAATACCCGGGGGTGCTATTCCTGCTCAGGATGCGCGAAGCCGGTCGATCAGGCCGTTGAGCTCTTCGAGCGATCCGAACTGGATCGACATCTCGCCCATCTCTTCGAATCGGCCGTGGCGTTTGACCCGCTTTTTGATCCGCACCTCGACGGCTGCGGCCAGCAGATCCGACAGCTCTTCCTCGACCCGCTTCATGTCGCGCGACTTCTCTTTCTTCGGCTTGGGCGACACCAAATTGAATTCGGCACTCAGCTTTTTCACCATCGCTTCGGCTTCACGCACCGACAGTTTGCGTGTCGCAATCTGGTTCGATGCGGTGATCTGCGTGGCCTTGTCGAGCGACAGCAATGCGCGTGCGTGACCCATGTCGATGTCGCCGGCCATGAGCATGGTCTGCACTTGCGGCGCCAGATTGAGCAGTCGCAACAAGTTGCTGGCGGAACTACGCGAGCGACCCACTGCTTGAGCGGCCTGTTCATGAGTTAGTCCAAACTCCTGCACCAGACGTTGCAGGCCCTGGGCCTCTTCGAGCGGATTGAGATCTTCGCGCTGCATGTTTTCGATGAGCGCCATAGCGGCCGCGTCTTCGTTCGGCACATCGCGGACCAGTACCGGGGCTTCTGTCAGACCCGCCAATTTGGCGGCGCGGAATCGACGCTCGCCCGCGATGATTTCGTATTTGCCGGCGTTCTCGCCGTCCGCTAGCTTGCGCACAAGGATCGGCTGCATGATGCCCTGCGCCTTGATGCTCTCGGCCAATTCGTACAAAGCGCCCTCGTCCATGTGGGTACGCGGCTGGTACATGCCGGCCACCATGTCGTCGAGCTTGAGCACCGACGGATTGCCATCGCGCTCTTGCGATGCTGGCCCGTCTATCTTGTCGATGACCTTGGGGCCTAACAGCGCTTCTAGTCCTCGTCCGAGTCCCTTGGGTTTCTTGGTCACCATTGCATTAGTCTTTCATTAAATTCTTCAAAATCTCGTGGCCTTCCGGCCATTCACCCAAGCCTGATTCGGCGTTGATATGTCCGCATGCGCCATAGTCGACGAAGGTCGAACCCCAGCTGGATGCCATCTGCTTTGCACGACCGAAGGAGCAATAGGGATCGTTCTGACTTCCCACCAACGTGCTCTTGAACGGAAGCTTTTGTCTCGCGATGGGCACCCAGCTGGGTAGCGATGCTCGAATGTCGTCTCGCTCGACATCGCCGGGCGCGACCAAGAGCGCTGCGGTGATGCGCCCTGTGCTCTGAGAATGAGCTGCCCATGCCGCAACCTGAATGCAGCCCAAGCTATGAGCGACCAGCACTGCCGAGTCGCAAGCCAGAACCGCCTGTTCGAGCTGCGCAATCCAGTCGCCACGAAGGGGATGATCCCAATCGTGCTGCTCGACTCGACGATACCCATACCTGGCTTCCCAGAGAGATTGCCAGTGATTCGGCCCGGAGTTTTGCCATCCCGGCAGGATCAAAACGTTGCGTTGTTCCACGTGAAACTTCTCAGCCGGTCACATCGATTTCACGCGCTCGGACACCTCTTCCGCAAACGCGATGAACGCTTGGGCACCCTTGGAGGAAGGGTCGAAGATCACGCCAGGCAATCCGTAGCTCGGGGCTTCAGCCAGGCGAACATTGCGTGGGATTACCGTGTTGAACACCTTGTCGCCGAAGTGTCCCTTGAGTTGATCGCTCACCTGCTGCTGCAGAGTTATCCGCGGATCGAACATCACTCGAAGGAGGCCGATCACTTGAAGATCGGGGTTCAGATTGGCGTGAACCTGTTTGATCGTGTTGACCAGATCGGTCAGGCCCTCGAGCGCGAAGTATTCGCACTGCATTGGAACGATTACGCCATGAGCGGAACACAGCCCATTCAGGGTGAGCATCGAGAGAGACGGCGGGCAGTCGATCAGCACGAAGTCATATTGATCCGACACCTCGGCCAAGGCCTCCTTCAGGCGCCGCTCACGGCGCTCGAGTTCGACCATCTCTACTTCGGCGCCAGCCAACTCGCGGTTCGCGCCCAGAACGTCGTATCCGCACTTTTCCGAAGTAACTCGCGCTTCGACGATCGAAGACGACCCGAGCAACACGTCGTAAATAGTGAGTTCCAGCGAGCGCTTGTCCACACCCGATCCCATCGTGGCGTTGCCCTGCGGGTCCAGATCGATCATCAAAACTCGCTTGCCGACCTTCGCCAAACCGGCAGACAGGTTGACCGTGGTCGTGGTCTTGCCCACCCCGCCCTTTTGATTCGCTACGCAGAAAACTTTTGCAGTCATGTTCGCCATCTCTTCTCACTCTTTTCTTGTTTTACTTCTCGGACCCAGTCATTGCCACAGGCTCACTTCGTAAGCGCGAGCTTGATCCCGAATCCAATCAGGAACACCCCGGCCAGCTTCTCCAGCGCTTGGGTAATCCTTGGATTTGCGCGAATCTTCTCGGCCAAAAAGTGGGCGATCAGCACGACCGTAACGGCGTAAAGCGCCGTCAAAAAGGCGATCGTTACGGCCATGAATGCGAATGTTCGCCAGCCTTCGTGCCTAGCGGGGTCGATGAATAGGGGAAAAAACGCCATGTAGAACACGATTGCCTTCGGATTGAGAAGCGTGATCGCGAATGCCTGACGGAAAAAATGATGCGGCTGCATGTTCAGAATCGGTGGCCCGCCGGGTTTGGCGAGCAGCATCTTGAGGCCGAGCCACGCGAGATACGCGGCTCCTATCCACTGAACCATATGAAAAGCGACAGGATAAGTTGCGAGTAGCGCCGATACGCCCGCAACCGCCAAGAAGATCAGGACTTGATCGCCAGCCATCAGTCCTAGTGTTGCCGCGAGTCCGCCCCTCAGTTTTCCTTTGCTTGTGGCAGTGATCAATGCGAGATTTCCCGGTCCGGGAATCATCAAGAAAATGATCACTGCGGCGACGAACGCGCCGTAGTCGGCAACACCGAACATGGGGGATTCCTAAAGCAAAGGATTGGGGGAGGCGTCGAGTTTACGACGCCACACTCGCGAAACCGTCAGGAAATCGAGACGGCCAGCTGATTCAGGCGGTGTTTTTGCGCATCCACACGATACAGCGTTCGGCATCGAGGCCAGGAACTGTCAGTTGTTCCACGTGGAACGCGTCCACATTCTTGGGGAGAGATTCGATCTCGGGGGTCGGATGCTTGCCCTTCATCGCCAGCCACACACCGGATTCGGTCAATGCGCCACCGGACCAGGACACGAAGTCGTTGAGCGACGCGAAAGCGCGGGAACAGACGACATCGAATGCAGGTACTGCCGGTGGCGACAAGGTCTCAACCCTCGCGTGAATTCCCGATAGGTTGCCCAGCTTCAACTCGATGGCCGCCTGTTTGATGAACGACGCCTTTTTGGCGACTGTATCGACGCATGAAACAGCCAAGCCAGGAACGCAGATGGCGAATACGACGCCGGGCAACCCTGCTCCGGATCCGACATCGAGAAGTCGCGGACTTAGCAAATTCGCTTTGCCTATCCAATGGAGGAGTGGATTCACTGCAGCAAGACTATCCAGCAAATGATGGGTGAGCATTTCCCCGGAAGATCGCAAAGCGGTCAGGTTGTAGACCTTGTTCCACTTCTGGATCATGGCTGCATAAGCGATCAGCTTTTCGACTTGCCCGTCACCCAAAGACAAATGAAGCTCGGCCAAACCACGTCGGAGCGCTACCGTATCCAGCGTCGAATTCGTCTCGATCATGCAGCGGACACTGAATCCGCTACCACCGGCTTTTCGGAATATTGGCGGAATCCGCTCTTCTTCAAATAGATGAGTAGCAACGAAATCGAAGCAGGCGTGATTCCAGAAATTCGAGACGCCTGCCCTAACGTCTCGGGTCGCTGCTTGGTCAGTTTCTGGCGAGCTTCGATGCTGAGCGCGGTGACCTGCATGTAATCGATGGTCGGAGGAAGCTTGAGCTCCTCGTAATGCTGAGCACGCTCGACCTCGTCTTTTTGACGAACGATGTAACCCGAATATTTGGCCGAGATCTCGATTTGCTCGATCTCGGCAGCGCCTAGACCTGTTTCACGTGAAACATCCGAGGCAGCGTACTTTCCGCCGTCGAGCGACATGAGCGATTCGTACGAAACATCCGGACGCCGAAGCAGCTCGCCAAAGCTGTACTCATGCTCGATAGGTTTTCCAAAGACACGCACCGATTCCTCGACGGGAAGATTCTTGGGCGTGACCCAGATTCCGCGCAAACGCTCAGTCTCGCGCGCAATCGCATCCCTCTTCCGGCTAAAAGCATCCCAACGAACGTCGTCGACCAAGCCCAGCTTTCGGCCGATCTCGGTCAAGCGAAGATCGGCGTTGTCCTCGCGCAGCTGCAGCCGGAACTCAGCCCGGCTCGTGAACATCCGATACGGTTCGGTCACGCCCTGGGTGACCAAGTCATCGACCAGAACGCCCAGATAAGCTTCGTCTCGACGCGGCACCCAGGGACCATCGCCGCGACACTGAAGTGCCGCATTGATGCCGGCAAACATGCCTTGGGCGGCGGCCTCTTCGTAGCCAGTGGTCCCATTGATTTGTCCCGCGAAAAACAGGCCGCCGATCGACTTGGTTTCGAAGCTCGACTTGAGCTCGCGCGGATCGAAATAGTCGTACTCGATGGCGTATCCGGGCCGAAGAATATGCGCATTTTCCAATCCGATCATCGAGCGAACCAGGTCGTACTGAACGTCGAAAGGCAAGCTCGTCGAGATGCCGTTCGGGTAGTACTCGTGAGTGGTTAAGCCTTCGGGCTCCAGAAAAATCTGGTGACTGGCTTTGTCTGCAAACCTGTTGATCTTGTCTTCGACACTCGGGCAATAACGCGGGCCGACGCCCTCGATCTTTCCGGTGAACATGGGGCTGCGATCGAAGCCCGATCTAATGATCTCGTGCGTTCGTTCGTTGGTGTGCGTGACCCAGCAAGACATCTGCGCCGGATGCTGCGCAGCATTTCCCATGAAGCTGAACACCGGGACAGAGTCGCCGATGCCACCGGGCATTCCGTCACCCGGCTGCTCTTCGAGCTTGCTGAAATCGATGGTCGATCCATCGATTCGTGGCGGGGTCCCGGTTTTCAGACGCCCCTGGGGAAGCTTGAGCTCCTTCAGTCGCGCCGACAGCGAAACCGCAGGCGGATCTCCCGCACGACCCGCCTGATAGTTGTTCAAACCGACGTGAATGCGACCATCCAGAAAAGTGCCAGCCGTTAGCACCACTGCTCTCGCACGAAAGCGAATACCAACTTGAGTGACCGCACCAACGACCTTGTCACCCTCGATCATCAAATCGTCCACCGCCTGCTGGAAGATCGAAAGATTGGGTTGGTTCTCGAGACGCTTACGAATCGCGGCCTTGTACAAAATGCGGTCGGCTTGCGCGCGAGTCGCTCGAACTGCCGGGCCCTTGCTGGAATTTAAGATGCGGAATTGAATGCCGCCTTCGTCAGTCGCGGAGGCCATCGCGCCGCCCATGGCGTCGACTTCCTTGACCAAATGCCCCTTGCCGATCCCGCCGATGGACGGATTGCAACTCATCTGACCCAGCGTCTCGATGTTGTGGGTCAGCAGCAGAGTTTTCGCACCCATCCGCGCGGACGCCAATGCGGCCTCGGTGCCGGCATGGCCTCCGCCTACAACGATGACATCGAATTCTTGGGGATAAAGCATTGGGGTGTTCGCGACCCGACTGGCCGCTCCTTGACCCCAATTTTAGCTGCGGTGGATTAGTCCAGAGCCTTACGGGCCGCGCCAACCCCGAGCGCTGCAAGGACGACGAACACGACAGCCAGAATCAGGAACAGTCCAAACAGGATTTTGGCGATTCCTGCCGCGCCGGCTGCGATACCGCCGAAGCCCAAAGCGCCAGCGATGAGCGAGACGATTGCAAAAACGATTGCGTACTTCAACATGGCATAACTCCTTGGATTGATTGGACGACTGATCTCAATGTAGATTTGCATTCGAAATAAAAAGATCAGTGCCGCCCGCGAATAGCTGTAGGACACCGCGCACGCCCGTCGGCCGTGTTTTCTTTTATGCTTGGCCGGGTCAAACACCAGAACCTCACAGGACACATCTCATGAAGCTCTATTACAGCCCCGGCGCCTGCTCGCTTTCGCCGCACATTGCATTGCATGAAGCCGGTCTCGCATTCGAACCGGTATTGGCCAGCACCAAGACGCATCAGCTGCCCGATGGCACCGACTACTACGGCATCAACCCGTTAGGTTATGTGCCGATGCTCGAACTCGATGACGGCACCCGCCTGACCGAAGGCCCGGCAATCCTTCAATACATCGCCGATCTGGCCCCGACCAAGGCCCTCGCACCTTTGGCCGGAACCCTCGCGCGTTATCGCCTGCAATCGTGGCTCAACTTCATCGGCACGGAAATCCACAAAGGTTTCAGCCCGCTGTTCAACCCGAACATGCCAGAAGAAGCCAAGACGATCTTCAAGACCAAGCTGATGAGCCGATTCAAATGGCTCGACGGCGAGCTGGCCGGCAAGGATTATTTGACCGGCGAAAACTTCACCGTTGCCGACGGCTACCTGTTCACCGTGATGCGCTGGGCCAACCGCCTGGGCATCGATATCTCGGAATTCAAGAATATCGACGCGTTCATCAAGAAGGTCGGCGATCGTCCTGGCGTTCAGGCTGCACTGAAGACAGAAAACCCCTGAGCTGCTTCCAGGCTGAAACCTAAACCTTGTTCAGAGGCCGCTGGCGCAACGCCAGCGCGCTGCCCACCCACAGGGTGCAGGCAGAGAAAATCAAGCCTCTGGACAGCCCTCCCGGGCCGTCCGCAATCCATCCCACGATCGTGGGGCCGATGATCTGGCCAGCCGCAAATGCAATCGTGAACGAGGTGATACCAGCCACCCATTGAGCGGCGGGCGTGTTGTGGCGAACCAGTGCGGTGGTGGACGCGACCACCGACAGAAACATCCCGCCGAACATCAATCCGGACAGAAGAATCAGCGGCCATGACGAGGTGATTGCGGGCAACACGCACGCCACGCCCAGCAGCCCGCAAAGAATGCCTAGCGCCTGTCCGCCACGATATTTGTCCAGCAAGCCGGCCCAGATTCGCGACGATGCAATGACCGCCAGTCCCAAAAGCGAATAGAACACGGTGAGCGACGTCGGCGACGCGCCCTGCTCTCGCAGCAAGGCAATCACGAATGTCATGTAGCCGATGTAGCCGGCGCCGAACAACGTGTAGCCCGCAAGCGCAAAGCTCATGCGGGAAGCGCGAAACCTGTCTGCCGAGGCGTTCGATGCAGACGACGTAGTGCTGGAAGCGTCATCGTTTCCGAGCACTCCGACCGGCCATGCCAGGATGGCGGTGGCCATGAAACACGCCAGCGCCAACGCCCACCAGGCCCATGTCCACGAATGGGAAGTGGCGCCTGCTGCATGGATCGCAGATGGCACCACCAATGCCGAGACGAATATGCCGAAGCCCGCCCCGCCGTAGTACAGGCCGAGAACCAGTCCGGATTTTCCGGGCATGGACGTTCCCAGTCGCGCCGCCATCAGACCGCCGCAAACGAAGATCCAGGCGCTTGCGACGCCCGCCAGGAAACGCTGCAGCAGCAAGGCATGCGAATCGAGGAAAAAGCCGCTCAGCACCATGAAGATGCTCGCGAGAACCGATGAAACCAGCAGCAAACGCGCGACGCCGAATCGCTTCATCAGAAACGGAGTAGCGAGCGCCCCGACCAGATAGCCCAGCGCATTGAAGGTGTTCATGGCACCCGCCAGCGTGTACGACCAGTTCAGATCGGTGCGCATGGACGGCAACAGCAGGCCATAGGCGAATCGGGTGATGCCCAGCGAAATAGCGGCACCCATCGAGAGTGCGATGGCCAGCGACAGGCCTCTTGAATTTGTCATCCCGATATTTTTGTTTTCTTCCTGCATGAGCGATTCTCTACACCAAACCCGAATCCACACATGTCACACAAGAAATTGTTTTTGCGGCTACGCTGACCCACCATTTCAAACAGCTCCCTGAAAGTCACTCCATGACCAGTCTTTTCGATCCCATCAAAGTCGGCGCGCTGACGCTACCCAACCGAATCATCATGGCGCCGCTCACGCGCAATCGATCGCCTGAAGGCATTCCGCGCGAGATGACGGTGAAGTACTACACGCAGCGTGCGAGCGCCGGATTGATCATCACGGAAGGCACCGCCATCACGCAGCAAGGACAGGGCTACGCGGACGTTCCCGGGCTGTATGGCACCGAGCAGCTCGATGGCTGGAAGAAGGTGACCGCATCGGTGCACAAGGCCGGTGGACGCATTGCGGTGCAGCTCTGGCACGTGGGCCGGGTGTCGCATGTCGACCTGCAGGAAGATGGACAAGCACCCGTGGCACCGTCCGCCATTGCGGCGAAAACGAAGACGTATCTGATCAAGGATGGGAAGGGATCGTTTGCAGAGACGTCCGTGCCGCGCGCGTTGAAATCAGAGGAAATTCCCGGCATCGTTCAGGACTTCCGCCGAGCCGCCCGCAACGCGATCGCGAGCGGATTCGACGCAGTCGAAATTCACGGCGCGAATGGATACCTGCTCGATCAGTTCATGAAGACTGCCGCCAACCATCGCACCGACGATTACGGCGGCAGCATCGAAAACCGCGCGCGTTTCACGCTGGAAATCGCGCGAGCGATTGCAGACGACATCGGCGGCGATCGCACCGGCATTCGCTTCTCGCCCAACTCGCCCGCCAATGGCATCAACGATGAAAATCCACAGGCGCTGTTCGAGTACGTCGTCAAAAATCTGGCGCCTCTGAACCTCGCGTTCATTCACGTGGTCGAAGGCGCAACCGGCGGTCCGCGCGAAATTGCCGATCGCCCGTTCGATTTCAGCGCGCTCAAAACCGCGTATCGCATGGCAGGTGGCAAGGGCGCCTGGATGGTCAACAACGGCTACGACAAGAAACTCGCCGAGCATGCGCTCAAGGGCGATGCAGATCTCGTGGCATTCGGTCGTCCGTTCATCGCGAACCCCGACCTGGTGCACCGCTTGAGGGAAGACGCACCGCTCAATACGCCGGATCAATCGACCTTCTACGGCGGTGGCGAAAAGGGCTTCACCGACTATCCGGCGATGAGCTGATCCCCGATCGGTCGGGGGTTGCGCTCGCGAACATGACGCGAACGCAAAGGCCCCGTCCATCGGGGCCGTTCGCAAGCGCCAGGGTCGCATTCAGCAAAGCGGCATAACGCGACACGATCGAAAGGCCGAGACCGGCACCCTGCCCGAGGATCTGCCCGTCCGGCCCCTGAGCCCATCGACCCAGAAGCTGTTGTTGCGCCTCGATCGGAATGCCCGGCCCGTCGTCGATCACGCTCAGGACGACCGCTCCGCCCGCTCCCTCATCTCTATGCACATCGACCGTCACGGTCGATGGTTTTCCATCTGTCCGCTTGCCGTAACGAATCGAGTTGTCGATCAGGTTATCGACCATGCCTTCGATCAGGGACGCATCTCCCTCTACCCAAATTTCTTCACCAACCCCATTTGCTCCTAGGTCGACCTGATTCGCGTCGGCACGTGCGAGATGCCGCAGCACGGCGGCAGTGACCAGCTCGTCGAGCCGAACCGGGACCAGCGCGAGGCTGCCCTGCGCCTCACCCGCAAGCGCGAGCGCCAGCAACTGATCGACAAGATGACTTGCACGCGCCTGGCTTTGCGCAATGCGCCCCAGTTGCTCTCTCCATATGGCGGGGTCTTTGTGCCCGAGCCCGTATTCGGCGAGCGCGCGAATACCTGCAAGTGGAGTGCGAAGTTCATGCGCCACGTTGCCGACGAACTCCTTTTGCGTCGTCACGCCGATTTCGATCCGTGCAAGAAGCGAATTGAGGGCGCTCATGAGGCGCTCTACATCGCGCGTCGATGCATCTGCGCTGACAGGAGTGAGGTCGTTGGTGCCGCGGGTTTCCATCGCCTCTCGCAGATCTTCGATGGGCCGCAAATCTTTTTCGATGGCTCGCCAAAGCCACCAGCCAAGCAACAGCAAAAGCAGCATTTCCGGTGCGATCGTGTAGATCAGCAAGCGATGGAGCAGTCCGTCGCGAGTCGTCGTGGTCTGCGCCATGACCACGAGATACGGGAGTGGATCGCTCTGCCTGAGAACGACCTGCCGAAGATTCACGCCCTGGAATACGGCATCTGCAAAAACATAGTCGACGCCTTCGGGAACCCGGCTGGCACGAATCGCGGGATTACCGGCAATAACGCTTCCGTCGAGATTCTGCACGGCAAAAAATACTTTCTCGACCTGATCGAACAACACCGCCGTGACTTCGCGAGGCGTCAACTGAAGCTCGAGCGCACCCGCACCGTTCAGTCGCACGTTGGCCGCGACCGAATAGGCATCGTCGAGCATCGATCGGTCGAAAGCCAGCGTTGCGAAGTAATTGGCGACGAAGAGAGATGCGCATGAACCCGCCAGCCAGAGTGCGGCCAGCGGCATGAGCACATGCCGAAGTACCCGCGACCTGAGCGAAGGGCGCGCTTGCTGGTTCATGCGGCCAGCTTTTCAGGCTCGAGGAGGTAGCCGAGGCCGCGAAGCGTTCGAATGCCAGCGCCACTTCCTGCCAACTTCTTGCGCAATCGCGAAATGAATGCTTCGAGGGCGTTGTCTCCAAGCGCCTCATCGAATGCCGAGAGCTTGTCCGACAAAGTCTTCTTGCTGACGACACGGCCTGGCGGAGTCATCAGCTCCAGGAGAACCTCGAACTCCCGTGCCGGAAGCAGCAGATCCTCGCCGGCAATGAGGATTCGACGCGCTCGCCGGTCGAGCGTGAGTTGGCCGATCGACACGACGTCTTCCGCGCCCTGCGCACGCCTTGCAAGCGCCCTCAATCGCGCCTCCACTTCTGCGAGATCGAAAGGCTTGGCAAGGTAATCGTCTGCACCGGCATCGAGTCCGGCTATCCGTTCTTCGGTGCGATTGCGGGCAGTCAGGATGAGCACCGGTGTGCGGTCGCCCCTCGCCCTCGCTGCCTTGAGCGCACGCAGGCCGCTGCCCATGCCGCTCATCGTGTCGGAACGATTCGGCAGGTTGAGATCCAGCAACACGGCGTCGAAAGGCTGGACCTGCCAGTAGTGATCGGCCTCGTCGAGCGTCGTGGCAAGGTCGACCCGATGACCGGCGTCTTTCAGACTGGTGAGCATGACGTCGCGCAGGACCGCGTCGTCTTCGACAAGCAGGATTCGCATGTGTGGATGCTAATTCGTTCCGATCGAAACACGTGCAATTGCCCTTTAGGCATTCCCTGGAAGTCTATCGGTCAGCTTTCGGTCAGGCGCGCAAGGCGATAAACGGGCCATGAATTTTTTTTCCCGCCCCGATCCCCATACCGAAAACGAAAACGAAAGCGCCAACCTCACACCCAAAGGTTCCAACGCGAAAGCTTCGGTCATTCTTCTTCACGGGCTGTGCAGCACACAGGACGAGATGCTGTCGCTTTATTCGGCGCTCAAGCACGCCGGACACCCGGTACATCACCTGGCGATCGATGGCTACTCCTTCGATGCCGCTCGCAGCCAGCAGCAAGCGGTGCCGTTCGAGCGCTGGATCGATGCGGTCGAGCGCAAGGTCGATGAAGTGCGCGCCCAGACGGAAAGCGGCACTGTGATCCTCGCCGGCATTTCTGCCGGCACCTCACTTGCCCTTGGTGCCACTATCCGCTGCGGCAGTCGTATTAGCGGCCTCGTGCTGCTGTCGACCAGCCTGCTCTACGACGGCTGGTCGATCCCGCCCTGGCGCTTCCTGTTGCCGCTCGCTTTGTATACGCCCCTCGGCAGGCTCTGGCGCTATCGTGAGAGTCCACCTTACGGCGTGAAGAACGAGCGCGTGAGGCAGTGGATATCCGATCAGCTCAGCAATCGCCGAATTTCGAGCGCGGGCGCAGCCGTAATTGGCGTGAGCCACTTACGCGAACACGATCGCCTGAATCGCTTCGTGAAAAAGAATCTTCGCGGGCTTCGCTGCCCACCCCTTCTGGCCATTCATGCGCGCGACGACGAAGTGACCAGTCCTGCAAATGTGGAGCTGCTGCGATCGCAGATCGAATGCTCGTCGTTCCGGTTCGTCGAGTTGAACAACAGCTATCACATGGTCACGCTCGACAACGATCGCAGGCAGGTCGCGCAGGAAACGCTGGCCTTCGCAGGTCATCTGAGCATGGCCTGAACGTTGTCCCGCATATTCCCCACCCACCTTTCGTTTCGCCGCCCCGTAACACGATCGACCACAAGTTTTTCCGCCAGCCAATCCAACCATTCAAGGAGTCTTCATGAACAACACTATCTATCTCAAAGTCTGCTCGGTGCTTCAAAAACAGTTCTCGGCGCCTGCCGAAAACATGACGCCCGACGCATCGCTCCAAAACCTCGGACTCGACTCGCTCGCACTCATGGAATTCGTGTTCGCGCTCGAGGACGAATTCGACATGCTGATCCCGGAAGACCGTCTGGACCCTCGTCAAAGCGGGGTCACGCTGGGTCAGTTGTGCGAGCTGATCGGCCAGATGGTTCACGAAACTGCAGTAGCGCCTGTCGCACAGCTCAAGCCAGTCGCTGCCTGATGTTTTCTGCGGAGTGTCAATGAACGAGATCTGCATCAGCGGCGTCGGTGTGGTGTCGCCGCTTGGAAACGACTTCCAGTCATTCGGCGATGCGCTGCTGGCCGGTCGAAGCGGTATCGCCGCGTCCGACCCGATTGCCGAAGCAGGCAGCATCCAGATGCCGCTCGCGCGCTGCATGTTCGACGAGCAGCGTATCGTGACGCCCTCCAAGGTGCCCGCCGATCGCGGCACTGCCATGGCACTTCATGCCGCATCGCAGGCAGCCGACATGGCGCAAATGTCGGCATCGGTGATCGATTCGCAACGACTTGGAGTTTTCTGGGGCGTCGGCATGGGCGGGGCTTCTACGTTCGAGGCCACCTGCCGAACCCTGTTCCAGGAAGGCAGACGCATTCGACCCACGACCGTCGTCACCACGATGCCGAATGCCGCCACCGGCGAGTTGTCGCTGCGATTCGGCGCGCAAGGCGCTGCGATGACCTACTCCTGCGCGTGCGCGTCGTCATCGGTCGCGATCGGCGAGGCGATGCGCGCGATTCGAGCGGGCTACATCGACATTGCGATCTGCGGTGGCCATGAATCGATGCTGACTCCTGGCGTGCTCGCGAGCTGGAACGCCATGCGGGTCACGGCACCGATCACCGCAGCAGGGGCAGACAGCTCGTGCCGCCCGTTCTCGCAGGATCGCGCAGGTTTGGTTCTGGGCGAGGGCGCGAGCGCGTTCATCATCGAATCTGCAGATCACGCTCGTGCTCGCGGAGTCACGCCCTCAATCTTGCTGAGTGGTTACGCAAATAACGCGGATGGTGTGCACATCACCAACCCGGATAGCGCCGGACAGGTCCGCGCTATGCGTGCGGCATTGACCGATGCGAGGCTCACGGCATCGGACATTGGATACATCAACACGCACGGAACCGCGACAGCGGCAGGTGACGCGGCAGAGGCGAAATCGATTGCCACGGTATTCGGAGGCGCAGGAAGCACGGGAAACACGGCGCCACCGGTGAGTTCGACCAAGGGATCGCATGGGCATCTGCTGGGCGCTGGCGGTGGGCTGGAACTCGCGGCCACCATGCACGCATTGCAGAGTCGCAGATTGCCGGCCACCCATGGCACCACTGCGCTCGATATCGGTTTCGACATCGATCTGGTCATGGGAGCGCCGCGCGAGGCGCCCGGCATTCGCCACGCCATGTCGAACTCGTTTGCCTTCGGGGGCACTAACGCAGTACTGATCCTATCGGTCAGCTGAAAACAGTTAGTCAAACGGAGACAAGCATGAGATCGCGGCCCCCTATCTACAAAAGTCTTTACGTACAGGTTTTGGTTGCGATCGCGATCGGCGTGCTTCTGGGATATTTCTATCCGGAGACCGGCGCAAAAATGAAGCCGCTCGGAGACGGCTTCGTGAAGCTCGTGAAGATGATCATCGCGCCTGTGATCTTCTGCACCGTCGTTGTCGGCATCGCCGGCATGGAAGACATGAAAAAGATAGGCAAGACCGGCGGACTCGCACTGCTGTATTTCGAGATCATGAGCACGGTCGCGTTGATCATCGGCCTTGTTGCAGTCAACGTGTTCAAACCTGGCGCCGGCATGAACGTCGATGCGGCATCGCTCGATCCCAGTGCCGTCTCGCAGTACACGGGCGTCTCACAAACCATGAGCACGCAGGACTTCCTGCTGCACATCATTCCTTCCAGCATCGTCGATGCATTCGCCAAAGGCGACATGCTTCAGGTGCTACTGGTGTCGACCTTCTTCGGCTTCGCACTTCACGCATGCGGCGAGCGAGGCAAGCCGGTGTTCGTGTTCATCGAGCGGCTGTCGACGGTGTATTTCAAGATCGTCGGATACATCATGAAGGTGGCGCCCATAGGAGCATTCGGCGCGATGGCGTTCACCATCGGCAAACACGGCGTCGGCACGCTCGCTCAGCTCGGCGCGTTGATGGCCACTTTCTATCTGACCTGCACCGTGTTCGTCGTGTTTGCACTTGGACTCGTCGCCCGCCTGCATGGCTTCAGCATTTTCCGGTTCATGCGCTACATCAAGGAAGAGTTGTTTCTCGTGCTGGGTACGTCGTCGTCCGAATCCGCCCTGCCGGGCATCATGCGAAAAATGGAACATGCGGGTGCGCACAAATCGGTGGTGGGCCTTGTCGTTCCAACGGGCTACTCCTTCAATCTCGACGGCACTGCCATTTACTTGACCATGGCTGCCGTGTTCCTCGCGCAGGCCACCAATACGCCGATGGATCTGACGAGTCAGCTCACGCTTCTGCTCGTTCTGCTGCTCACCTCCAAAGGCGCTGCCGGAGTCACAGGCAGCGGATTCATCGTGCTTGCGGCCACGTTATCTGCGGTCGGCCATGTGCCGGTTGCGGCCCTCGCGCTGATTCTCGGCATAGACCGCTTCATGTCGGAGGCCCGGGCCATCACCAATCTGATCGGCAATGGCGTTGCCACCATGGTGGTCGCCAAATGGTGCGGCGAGCTCGATACAGCGCGCATGAAATCGGTGCTCGACGGATCGATCCCCATGGAAGAAGAGTTGACGGTGCAACTGGACGATGAAGAGCCTAAAGCGGGCGATCTATCGCTGGTTAGACTGCGCGCGCCAGCGACGCAATAACAGTGCATTCAACATGACGCTCACCGAACTGAGCGCCATCGCCGCCCCTGCCACGACCGGACTCAGATACCCCAGAGCGGCGAGTGGAATGCCGGCAACGTTGTATGCGAACGCCCAGAAAAGGTTCTGCCGAATCTTGCGAACGGTTCGCGCGGAAATATCGAGTGCGTCGACCACCAGCGACAGCTCGCCGCGCATCAAGGTAATGCCTGCCGTTTCCATCGCCACGTCCGATCCGTTGCCCATGGCGATGCCCACATCGGCAGCAGCCAGCGCTGGCGCGTCGTTCACACCGTCGCCCACGAACGCAACCCGTTCGCCGCCCTGCTTGAGCTCGGCAACTTTAGCGGCCTTGTCGCCCGGCAACACCTGCGCGATCACCGAGCCGTTTCTCGGATCGAGGCCCAGCCTTCGCGCCATGACTTCTGCGGCGCTCCTGTTGTCTCCCGAAATCATCACCACACGCAAACCACTCTGCTGAAGGACGTCCAGCGCCTCTTGCGCGCCTGGCTTGGGCTCATCGCCGAACGCGAACAGTGCCCGCAGGTCACCGCGCTCAGCGAGTTCACTGCGTTCACCGCCTTCGCCGCTCGCGGATCTTTCGATCAACACCGAGACACTCGCGCCCGATTGGGCCAGCGACATCGCACGGCCATGAAGCGCGTCCAGGCTCACGTTCATCTCCGACGCCCACGACAGGCTTGCGAGCGCATAGCGAACACCGCTCACCGATCCTTCCACACCCTTTCCGACAACATCGCGTACATCGGTCGGTGTTTCGACGACCAGATTTTTCTCTCTGGCGGCATCGATCACTGCGCGTCCCAAAGGATGACTGCTGCCGCTCTGCAGGCCCGCTGCGATCGCCAGCCAGCGATCGTCCGTGCCATGCACCATCGGCACGACCTCGAGCAACTCCGGCTTGCCGACGGTGAGTGTTCCGGTCTTGTCGAACGCGACCACGCTCACTCCGTGCGCCAGCTCCAGGGCTTGCGCGTCCTTGATCAGGATTCCCTCGCGTGCCGCTGCACCGGTGCCCGCCATGATTGCCGCTGGCGTCGCAAGCCCCAGCGCACATGGGCAAGCGATCACCAGAACCGCTACCGCATGAATCAGTGAAACCTCGACGCCGTTGCCCAGTGAAACCCACGCGATGAAAGTGACTGCGGCAATAGCAAGCACCACCGGCACGAACACTTCCGACACACGATCGACCAGTCGCTGGATCGGAGCCTTCGCCGCCTGCGCGTCTTCGACCAGGCGAATGATCCGGGCGAGAACGCTTTCGGCACCGGTCGCGCGAACCTTGATGACGAGTCGCCCGGGACCATTGATCGAGCCTCCGGTGACTGCCGTACCTGCATCCTTTGGAACCGGGATAGGCTCGCCGGTGAGCATCGATTCATCGACGTGGCTGTATCCGTCGACCACTTCGCCATCGGCTGGCATTCGCTCGCCGGATCGCACCACAAGCAGATCGCCGACGCGAACTTCCGCAATCGGAATATCGGTCTCGACATCCGAATCGATCGCGTCCTGAAGATGCGCCCGATCGGGTCGCAGGCCGTGAAGAGCGCGAATCGCCGATGTGGTCTGGCGCTTCACCCGAACCTCAAGCCACTTGCCCAGCAACACCAGCGTGATGACGACTGCAGACGCTTCGAAATAAAGATGCGGGCTCTCACCGGGGGATGCCCGCAGCCACAGCCAAACCGACAGACCCCACGCCGCGCTGGTGCCTATGGCGACCAGCAGATCCATGTTGCCCGACAGCGCACGAACCGCTTTCCAGCCCGCAGAATAAAAGCGCGCCCCGAGGATGAATTGCACCGGAGTGGCCAGTGCGAACTGCGCCCAGTCGGGCAGCATCCAGTCGTATCCGAACAAGTCGCCGATCATCGGCAGCAGCAAAGGAATCGAGAGTGCGATACCGCAGGCGACAGGAAGAAAATCGGCAAATGGCGAAACATCTTTCACGAGGTTGTACGAGGCCTCGTCGTCAGCACGCGGCTCGTAACCTGCATCGCGAACCGCCCGGCTCAGGCGAGCCTGCATCTCGGCGGCAGACGACGCATCTGCCGAAGCAAAAGCGACACGCGCCGATTCGGTGGCCAGGTTTACGCTCGCATCGGTGACGCCAGGCACCTTGCGTAAAGCCCGCTCGACCCGCCCCACGCAGGAAGCGCAAGTCATGCCTCCGACAGAGAGATCCCAGCTTGACTGCCCGGCCGGTGATGTTGTTTCGTTCATGATATTTTTAGGCTCCAGACATATGCATTGTCCTCAAAGGAGATAAACCATGAGCCAAACATTTCAGGTCACCGGAATGACCTGCGGTCATTGCGAAAAAGCAGTCACCCGCGCTGTCCTGCAGCTCGACCCTGCCGCTAAAGTCTCGATCGATCGTCCTGCCAATAAGGTCGAGGTCGCCAGCGAAAAGCCACGCGACGATATCGCCCGAGCAATCTCGGAAGAAGGCTACGAGGTGATCTGAATCGAGGCTCCGCCCGCATACATTCCAGACGAAAATCTTTACACACCATCACCCGGCGCTCATTGAACGTATACACGCCGATTTCAGACTAGCTCCCAACCTGATCACATTTTTCGTGACAGGCTCATCCTGAAAGGAAGCTCTCATGAAATCGACCACAACACGTCTCGTCGTCGCCAGCGTTCTTGCCGCCATGGGTTTCGCCGCATCGGCGCAAGGCGTTCAAACGCCACCCCCTCCTCCTGCTGCCCCGATGGCCGCACCGGCGCCTGCAGGTGCCGCCAGCGCGCCTCACCGCATGTTCCATCGCGATCCGGCACAAGCGAAAAAGAAGTTCGAGGAACGCATGGCAAAACGCCAGGCTGAACTGAAAACCAAGCTGGCCATCACCCCGGCACAGGAAGGCGCATGGAGCGCGTTCACCGCCTCGATGAAGCCGCCAGAACAGCGTCCGCAGCGCATGGATCGCACGGCGATGCAGAACCTGACTACACCGCAACGAATCGACGCGATGCAGAAAATGCGCGCTGAACGCAATGCGGCCATGGACAGGCGCGCCGATTCGGTCAAGACCTTCTACGCCGCGCTGACGCCGGATCAACAGAAGACCTTCGACGTCGAATCGTTCAAGCATGCCGGTCATCACGGACGTCACGGGCATGGCGATCGCGGTGGCCCGCGCGGCCCCGGCGGCCCTGGCCCGCGTGGCTGAGTCACCATCGCTAGTCGGATAGGAGCGGCAGGCTAACGGGAAAAATGCCGCTCGTCCTACAAGGGGGCGAACACTCGATCTGTACAACTGTACGGATGAGTGTTCCGTCCCCTTTCAGCTTTCGGGTGTTGACAGTGAATATCCACAAAGGATTCACTTTCCTCAACCGCAAATTCATTCTTCCCGAGCTACGCGAAGCCGTTCGCAGCGTGTCGGCCGATGTCGTGTTCCTGCAGGAAGTGCTCGGCACGCACGAGAAGCACGGCGACAAACACAAGAACTACACCGACGAGCCACATTACGAATTTCTGGCGGACAGCATGTGGCCGCAGTTCGCCTACGGACGCAATGCGGTCTATCCGCACGGCCACCACGGCAACGCGTTGCTGTCCAAATTTCCTATCGTTCATCACGTGAATCGAGACGTGTCTATCAGCGGACCGGAAAGACGCGGCATGCTTCACTGCGTCTTGCAGATTCCAGGCAGGCCCACCCAGGTTCATGCGTTCTGCGTGCACCTCGGATTGCAGGAGGCGCATCGTCGCCAGCAGCTCGCGCTGCTCTCGGAAATGATCAAAAACGAAACCCCGCCCGACGCAACAGTTGTCGTGGCAGGCGATTTCAACGACTGGCGGGTCACTGCGCACGACTACCTGCGAGAGAACGCCGGACTGCGGGAAGTGTTCGTCGAGGCCAAAGGAAAGGCTGCACGCACTTTTCCAGCAAGCTTTCCGATGATCCGACTGGATCGCATTTACGTGCGAAACGCCCAGGTACATGCGCCGTTCGTCTTGCCGCGCCGCCCGTGGTCTCATCTTTCCGATCACGCGCCATTGGCGGCAGACATCCAGATCTGATTCGACTAGTTAACGAGGAAACGAGAGGACAAGACATGCAATGGACTGCAGGCAATAAATTCACGTTGCTCGAAAATGGAGAAGAGTTTTTTCCTCGCGTTTTCGAAGTGATCGCCAATGCGAAAAGCGAGGTGATTCTGGAAACGTTCATCCTGTTCGAGGACAAGGTTGGACTGCAGTTGCGCGACGCGCTGATCGCTGCAGCGAAGAACGGCGCGACCGTCGATGTGCTGGTCGACGGATTCGGCTCGCCCGACCTGTCGGATGCGTATATCGACTCGCTCGCCGATGCCGGTGTTCGCCTTCGAGTGTTCGATCCGGGACAGAAGTTTTTCGGCAAACGCATGAACATCTTTCGACGGATGCACCGAAAGATAGTCGTGGTGGATGGCGTCACGGCGTTCGTCGGCGGCATTAACTATTCGCTGGATCATCTGGCGGAATTTGGACCACAAGCCAAGCAGGATTACTCCGTCGAAATGCAGGGCCCGATCGTTGCGAAGATCCACCGGTTTGCGTTGCATGCCATTTCTATCGGCGAGCCGCGAGCATCTCGAGCAGCCTGGCTACGCGAGCGAATTGCGGCCGTTCGCAATCGCGAGCCGGTGAAATCGGGCAACGCCGACGCCATATTCGTCACTCGCGACAATCACCGCCATACCAACGATATCGAGCGCTTCTATCGCGCTGCGATTCGCGGCAGCCGCAATCGAATCGTCATTGCGAATGCATACTTTTTTCCGGGCTATCGACTGATCAAGGAAATGCGCAAGGCCGCGCGGCGCGGTGTCGACGTACGACTGATTCTTCAGGGTGAACCTGACATGCCGATCGTCAAGACCGCAGCGCGAATGTTGTACGACCATCTGCTACGCGCAGGCGTTCGCATCTACGAATATTGCGACCGCCCGCTGCACGGCAAAGTAGCCCTGGCAGATGACGCGTGGTCCACCGTGGGCTCGAGCAATCTCGATCCGCTCAGCCTGTCGCTCAATCTCGAAGCCAACGTGATCATTCGCGATCGCGAATTCAACGCGGTGTTATCGGAACGCCTCGAACATCTCATGGCAAACAGCTGCAAGCAGATCGAGCGCCACCATCTGGAAGAGTCCAGCGGATGGCGCCTGGTGCGCAGCTTTTTCGTATTCCATCTGATGCGCTGGTATCCGTCATGGGCTGGATGGTTGCCCAAACACATGCCAGTGATTCAGAAAGCATCGCGTCAGCAAGAACATCGAACGGACGCTGCATGACCTGGCTCGCGTCCAGACCCTGGTGGCCCTGGACCCGGCGAATCGCGACTGCGGTTTTTTTCGGATTGATCGCCTGGCTGCTGTTCGAGCAGGCCACCACGATCCAATGGTCCGGCGTGCTGACGTCGATGAAGGAATTGCCGAGCCGCAATCTGTTTATCGCCGCCGCTCTGTGCTGCGCAAGCTACCTTGTCTATAGCTGCTTCGATTTGTTCGGCCGCTACTACACAGCTCATTCGATCAGGCGCTCGCTGGTGATGGTGATTGCTTTCACCAGCTACCTGTTCAACCTGAACTTCGGAACGCTGGTGGGCGGTGTAGCGCTTCGCTACAGGCTCTATTCCCGTTTCGATCTGAGCCAGGAAACGATCACCCGAATCGTGTCGATCAGCATGTTCGGCAACTGGATCGGCTATCTGCCGCTCGCGGGGTCGGTGTTCGTGCTGTGGCCGCTCGATTTGCCCCCCAGTTGGAAAATCGGCCCGACCGCCTTGCAATCGATTGGCTACGCAATGCTTGCCGTCACCGCGATCTATCTGGCGATGTGCGCATCGTTTCAAAAAAAGACCTGGTCGATCCGCAATTTTCCGATCAGCTTGCCGCCGTTGAGGCTTGCAGTGCTTCAGATCGCCATGTCATGCCTGAACTGGTCTCTGATGGGCTCGGTGGTGTATTTCCTCCTGCAGGAACGAATTCCATATCCGGCAGTGCTTGGCGTCCTTCTTGCCGGGGCCATAGCTGGCGTTATCACGCATGTACCCGCCGGCTTGGGAGTGCTGGAAGCCGTTTTCGTTGCGCTTCTGTCTCGCTATGCGCCTGCGCACGAACTGCTGGCAGGTGTTCTCGCCTATCGCGCTCTTTACTACCTTTGCGGCCTCCTGTTCGCACTCGCGTTCTTCGCTGCCCTGGAGCTCGGCGCTTCGCGACTGAAGCGAGAAGACGCTACAGCTCTTTGAATGCACTGGTCGCTATCGAACGGCACGGTGTAACAAACAACAAAACGCCGACAATTTTCGGCTGGTAAGTCTGGGGATAATTTTTTAACAACTCACCGGTTATCCACAGGACCGCGCAGTTCGCAAAAGTTATCCAGTATTGAGGTACATCGGAAACATGGCTCCAAACACAGGGTTACCCATTTCGCAACTTGGCGTCGCATAACGGATTTATTGGCTTATCCACACAAACCATCGTCCCTTACTACTACTACTAATTAAATATAGAAGTCATTAAGAGATAACAAACGCAAAACAATCGCGTCGTTTTTCGGCCCGAAAAAAGATGTGGAAAACGAATGACGGAATCGTCTTTTTGCGCTGTTAAGATTCGCGGCTCGACGCATTTCTTCCCAAAAAAAGACCCGCGTTTCCATCGCAACTTCCGCAATTTCGTTATTCACGAAACTGCTTTTCCGAAAACTCGTTTCACACATGACCGTTGCGACACAGACGCAAAAAATTCAAAAATTTGCGGCGTTCGAGATCAAGAGTTCGCAGCTCTCCCTGCTTGTTTTTCGCCTCAGATCGTCCGATTTGGAGTTGGTCACCAGCGAGATGAACATGCAGTTCGCAGATTCACCGGATTTCTTCGACAGCGAACCTGTGCTGATCGACGTCAGCGAGCTTTTTCGGGAAAACCAACCGCCTTTCGACGGCAACGCCGAATCCGGTGCGTACTTCCGTTTCGATTCCGTGATCGAGTTGTTGTCGCGTTATCGACTGAAAGCGGTGGGAGTGAGGGGAGCGCCATCCAGCCTTCACGATTCGATTCGCGCAGCGGGTCTTTTCCTGGATGACGGTGTTGGCGATTCGACTGCTTCAGCGCCTCTTCATTCCGAGCCCATGGCCGAGGCAGCCACCGTATCCCCCGCGGTGGAAAAAATCGATATCGAATCGTTCGCGATGGTGATCGACAAGCCATTGCGATCCGGGCAGCAGGTCTACGCACGAGGTCGGGACCTGGTGGTGCTGTCGATGGTGAATCCGGGAGCCGAAGTCATCGCCGACGGTCATATTCATGTCTACGCACCGCTGCGAGGAAAAGCGATGGCGGGCGCTTCAGGCGACATCCGAGCTCGAATCTTCGCCGCTGGACTCGAGGCCGAGCTGCTGTCGATTGCGGGCGTCTGGCAGACCAGCGAGGCATTGCAGAAAGATCCCGCATGGGGCGGGAGCGCTCAGGTTCGACTCGTACTGGATGAGGCAGCTCCCGCAGGTTCGGATCAGCCCACGCAATCGTCTGCCAGTCGCGCGAGGCTCCTCATCTCGAAGTTGGGCGATTAGCAGACCTTCGGCAAACAATTTTTTTCGTCCACCGACTGTGGTGGACGCTACGTACAAATCTATTCAAGGATCGATTAATGGCAAAAATCATCGTGGTGACTTCTGGCAAAGGTGGCGTCGGCAAGACGACGACCAGCGCCAGTTTTTCGGCCGGTCTCGCATTACGTGGTCATAAAACCGCAGTGATCGATTTCGACGTCGGCCTTCGAAATCTGGATCTGATCATGGGCTGCGAACGTCGGGTGGTCTACGACTTGATCAACGTGATCAACGGTGAAGCCAATCTGAATCAGGCGTTGATCAAGGACAAGCAATGCGACAACCTTTTCATTCTTGCCGCGTCGCAAACACGTGACAAGGAAGCGCTGACCCAGGAGGGTGTTGCCAAGGTGCTCGCCGACCTGGCCGATATGGGTTTCGAGTACATCGTCTGCGACTCTCCGGCAGGCATCGAGACGGGCGCCTTGATGGCCATGCATTTCGCCGATGAGGCGATCGTGGTGACCAATCCGGAAGTGTCTTCCGTTCGGGATTCGGACCGGATCCTCGGTATGTTGGGCTCCAAGACGAAGCGCGCCATCGACGGCGGAGAACCCATCAAGGAGCATTTGCTGATTACTCGCTACAACCCCAGTCGCGTTCTCGACGGCCAGATGCTGTCTCTCGAAGATATTCAGGACATCCTTCGAATCTCGCTGATCGGCGTCATTCCTGAATCCGAGACCGTATTGAACGCGTCGAATCAGGGCGTGCCGGCTGTTCATATGGAAGACACCGATGTGGCTCAGGCCTATCGCGATGTCATTGCTCGTTTCCTTGGAGAAGAAAAGCCAATGCGCTTCATAGACGCGCAAAAACGCGGCTTCTTCAAACGGGTTTTTGGCCGGTAAGAAGATAAGGAACATCGGGAATGTCGTTTTTATCTTTTCTCCTCGGCGAAAAAAAGAAGACCGCCAGCGTCGCCAAAGAGCGCTTGCAAATTATCCTGGCGCACGAAAGATCGGGCCGCTCTGCCGCAACGCCTGACTATCTGCCTCAGCTGCAGCGTGACCTCGTGGCCGTGATTTCGAAGTACGTGAACATCGATCCAGCCGACATCAAAGTGAGCCTTGAAAAACAGGACAACCTGGAGGTGCTGGAGGTCAAGATCGAGCTTCCGGACGTCAAATAAACAGCGTTTCTGAAGGCTGAAAGTTAACGGACATTCTTAACTCTTCCCGACTTGAACTCCAAAAAAGCGGTTTCGATGCACGAATAAGCCAATTGGTCACTATTTAAAGACGTGTACTTTCGTTAACAACATCATTTCCCTGCGCTCTCATCAAGAGTGTTTCTCATCCCGCCCGACTCGCCACCCATGAGTCGGGGCCGGGACGATCCGCGATTCGCACCACGCGATTCCAACGGATGAGTTGTCGAGAAACCTTCAACGAGTACAAGGGAAATGAAAATGACAGCTGTCTTGAATGGCGCAGCGGATATTCAGTCTCCGTTGCCTGCCGCATCGATTGCAACGTACTTTTTTACGCGAGAGGGTCTGGTCGATGAGCTCGAAATACTCGCGACCAAATGCGATCTCAAACTGAGACGCTTCTTGCGCAAGTTCGAAAGAGATCCCCATCTCATCGAGGACCTGGTTCAGGAAACTTTTGTCGAGGCCATACGTTCTGTGGGCTCCTACCAAGGCAGATCCAAGCCAGAAACCTGGCTGTTCGGAATCGCGCTCAACATCGCTCGCGGCCACAGAGCACGAATGGCTGCGAATCGAAATGTATGCGTTAGCCTCGATGACATCGAAGCCAGTTCTTTCGATGAACCGCAAACCGAGTCGCTTATCGACAGAGTCATTGCGCGAGAAATGATCTCGCAGATGGGACGCAGACTCGAAAGCATGTCGCGGGATCTCGTCAAGACTTTCGAATGCGTTTGCGTCAATGGAATGCGTTATCAGGAAGCGGCGGATGAACTGAATGTTCCGGTAGGTACGATTCGGTCGCGAATTTTTCGGATCCGTGAATTGCTGCAAAACTAAGTCTGGCAGACACCAGATCCAATCACCGGTTTAGTGGGTCATCAAGGCAAACAGTTCCTCGATACTTTCCGACGCTCGAATAGGCGTGCGTGTGTCCTGCCTGAGGAATTCGTTCAGTTGCGGATTCATCTCCACTGCACGATCCGAGTCGGGGTCATTTCCAGGTTTGTATTCGCCCAGCCGAATCAGCATTTCGAGCTCTCCGAATCGAGACAGAAGATCTCGAAATTTTGCGGCGGCACGAATGTGCTCGGATCCCACTACGTTAGACATGGTTCGGCTGATGCTCGAGAGCACGTCGACTGCCGGGTAGTGTCCCTGGTTCGCCAGTTTTCGCGACAGCATGATGTGACCGTCCAGAAGCGACACCGCCTCTTCGCTGATCGGATCCGATCTCCAGTCTCCTTCGGTGAGGACGGTGTAGATGGCGGTGATGCTGCCGCGCTCGGTTTTCCCGGCGCGCTCGATTAGTCGAGGCAACAAGGCGTAGACCGAAGGCGGAAAGCCGGCACGCGCCGGAGGCTCTCCCGCAGCCAGTCCAATCTCACGTTGGGCGCGGGCAAGTCTGGTGAGCGAATCGACGACCAGCAAGACTTTGAATCCGCGATTGCGAAGACCCTCTGCAATAGTTGTGGCTGTAAACGCCGCGCGGGTACGCTCGATCGCGGGTCGGTCCGAAGTTGCACAGACGAACACCGATTTCGCGACAACCTCGGGCGGCAATTCGTGCTCGGTAAATTCCCGCACTTCGCGGCCGCGTTCACCGATCAATCCAAAAACGATCGCGTCTGCATCGCTGCCTCGAGCGATCGCGGCCATGAGCGATGTCTTGCCGCAGCCCGGGCCCGCGAGTATGCCGATACGTTGACCTTCGCCAAGCGTGAATAGCGAATCGATCACGCGAACGCCCACACCAAAAGTCGTGTCGATGCGAGGACGTTCGGTCGGTGCAGGAGCCGCCGCGATAACAGGCATCGTGACTACCGAGGGATCGCCTATCGACAAAGGAGCGCGCCTGTCGAGTGGCTGCCCGAAGCCATCGAGCACTCGGCCGAGAAGGGCTTCGCCGACGACTACTTCATGTTTTTGCTTCAGACAGCGAACGACATGCTGGGAGGAAAGCCCTTCGAGCGTGCCGAACGGCGCGATAAGGGCAGCTGTCTGGTTGAATCCAACCACTTCACCGAGGATTCGTCCGAATCTCGAGTCCGGTCCGCCGGCATCCGCAATTCGAGGATCGAAAATCTCGCAAAGCTCGCCCACCTTGGCTACCTGGAGAGATGTCTCGATGATCGAATCGAGGACGTTCATCACCTTACCTGTCGACAACACGGTCTGGACTCGCTCGATAGAGGCGCGCGCCCTTTCCTCCCAGCTCTCGCAAAGAGCCGCAAAAGAATTCACGGTCATGGCTTGATTTCCAGTCGCCGTTTGCCGTCGAAAACGATTTTTCCTGCGTCGACCGAGACAAGGCGATATCCATGAATCGACTGACCGATGAAGACGCGCTCACCGCTGTCGATCATGACGCTCGGAATCTTCGCGTAAAGCACCTGGGTGATCCGAAACGGCGCCGCCGTGGACACTGAGGTTGTCATTGCCTTGATCGGTACTTCGCCGCGCCAGGCCGTGTTGAGCGACGTGACTGTGTGCTCGAAGCGGATCCGCTCTTCTACAGACAACTCCCCTCGAAACTGGAGAGTGCCATCCAGCAGCTGGTAGGTGACTACCGAGTTGAGGTCGTCACGGCGAATCATCTTTGCTGTCGCTTCGAGAATTTCGGCTTGTGTGGGCATCGAGGCGTTCGCAGCAGGAGCAGAAGCGGGATCGAGCCTGGATTTCCGCTCCGATTCGGTGGGCTTTTTGGTTGCAGCGACGAGCGCGGGCCGATTCCATAGAAATCCGGTCAAAGCAAAGGCAACCGCAACGATCCATAAGCTTGCGGCGAAAAATAGTGCCTTGGATCGTCGACGAAAAGGCTTGTCCGGAACGGCAGCGGAGCTCGATCCCGATCCCGAACCAGACCCGGATGTCGACCCTGCAGACTGCGTTTTTCGATTCGAAACAGGGAGCGCAGCGAGATCGGACTCGGAAATCCAGTCGCTTTCTTCATCGACGATGCAGAGATAGACATCGGAGCCCGACAGATTCGCGAGCGCGTGAAATCCAGCTTCCGCATGTGTGACCAGCTGCTCATGTTCGATCTGCAAGACTTCCCCGTCTTCCGCGATGAATAGCCATCTGTTCGCTTCGAAAGCGATTCGTACATGTCGGGGTGCGATGCCGGAATCGAGCAGCACGATGTCGCACGACATATCGCTTCCGACGGTGATCGTTTCCGATCGAAGTGGCAGCGCAGCACCGCGATGAAGGCCGCGAAGAACACGAAGTTCGAGCATCGTCATTCCTCCATTTCGTCCAGCATGTCGTCATCCATTCCCAGCTCCACCACGCCGATGGGCTGGATCCTGTACTCGGGAAGGATTTCGTTGAAGGACAGCACCGGAAGTTCGAAGAAATGATCCTCCAGCATTTTTCTGACGTGGGGGCGAATGTCTTGCGCGGTCAGCACGACCGGCTCGGATTGGGTCAGGTCGCGCCCTTCCAGCAAGCGCTCGATTTGAGAGACGAAATCCTGCGTTTGCTCCCAACCGAGCGTAACGAAGCTGCCGTAAGAAGTCTGTCGAACCGAGTCGCGAATAAGCGTTTCGGTATCGGGTTTGAGCAGGTAAGCGTTGATTGAATCTCCAACCCCGAACTCCTCGCAGATCTGCCTTCTTAGCGCGGCTCGAACACATTCGGTGAGAAGCACCGCGTCCCGCTCGCGTTGCGCCCATTCGACGAGTGTCTCGATGACGAGCCGAAAATTACGAATGCTGATTCGCTCTGCGACGAGTCGTTGAAGCACTTCGGCCATGCGGGATGGAGGAAGCACTCGATCGAGTTCCTTCGCAAGGTCGGGAAATCGGGCAGCAACGTATCCGATGATTTTGTGAGTCTCCTGAATGCCGACGAATCGGTATCCGGTGCGCAGAAGAATGGTGCGCATCTGCGAGCGGTAGAGCGTACTTGCACTCGATACCTCGATACCCGCAGCTTTTGCTGCATCGACCTCGGCCTCGTCGATCCAGTGTCTCACTCGAGTGGACAGCTCGACTCGCGAACTCGCGGACGGCGTGATGCCGGCGTTCGTCAACCGATCGAGCGAGCAGTGCACGACACTGCGCGTGTCGTTGAAGAATCCGCCGAACATGAAGCTCTCGTCGCAAAGAAACTCGAACTCACCAGGCGGCGTCACGTCATCGAATTTGATTTTGATCGGCGGCAGGAACATTCCGTACCGGTCGATCAACTGGTTGCGCACATCGCGAGCCACGTTGATCGCGGCTGCGACCGTTTCCCTTCCGCGTTCGCCGGTATGTGTGCGAAGTTCGTAATGCTCGACGATGCCGAAATCATCCGCGTTGTCGATCATTCCGCTGTCTTTTTTCGCCGATCCCTTTTCGAGACGCAGCGAAAGGCGCATCAGGTACACACCGACGCCCGTCGACAGCGCCGCCAGAAGTGCGAACACCGGAAAAGGCATGCCGGGTATGAGACCGAATACGAGAATTGCTCCACCCGCCGCGATCCATGCACGGGGAACGCTTCGGAACTGATCGATGATTTCCGCTCCGATGCTGGTGGGACCGGTTACGGCCGATGTGGCGACCCGGGTCACGATCAGGCCGGCCGTGAGCGATGTAAGCAGTGCGGGCAACTGGGCGACCAGACCATCGCCGATGGTCAGGATGGAATAAACGCGCAGTGCATCTGCTGCTGCCATATTGCGTTGCGTGATGCCGATAGCGAGTCCGGCAATGAGATTGGTTAGCAGGATGATGATGCCGGCGATGGCGTCACCCTTCACAAATTTCATGGCACCGTCCATGGAGCCGAAAAACTGGGATTCCTGAACGACCGCTGCCCGTCGGGTGCGCGCCACTTCCGGGCTGATGGCATTGTTTCGAAGCTCCATGTCGATTGCCATCTGCTTTCCCGGCATGCCATCGAGAGCGAAACGTGCGCCCACCTCGGCGACGCGTTCGGAGCCTTTCGTGATCACCAGAAATTGCACCACGGTCAATATCAGGAAGATGACGAGTCCGACCACGACGTTGCCACCCACCGTGACGCTACCGAAGGCGTCGATGATGTGTCCCGCATCGCCGTCGAGAAGAATCAGCCGGGTGCTGGCGACCGACAGCGACAGCCGAAGCAAAGTCGTGAGCAGCAGCAGCGCCGGAAACGTGGTGAGCTGGAGCGGCTCCTTGATCTGAAGCGCCATCACGATCAGAAAAGCCGACACGCTGATGTTGATCGCGATGAGTACGTCGAGCAGTGCCGTGGGCAACGGCATGATCATCGTCAGGACAACCGCGACGATGAAGGCGGCCATCACAAACTCGGATCTTCCACCGCCGACGAGAAGCGGACTCGTGAATCTGGCAAGGGTCGCCAGAAAGCCCTGTGGCTTGGGATGGGGTTCAGATGACATGTCGACGGTGAGATGGGCTGTCGCCAGCAGTACTTGTTGCCGCTGGCGGGAGGGATTTCGATTGAGTGACACCGCACCGGAACAAGTTCGCTGTCGATCGGGGACTGAATGCAAACCGTGGTGCCGATCCGCGAACTTTGTCCGTCGGATTGCCCACTTATTTGTTTCTTCAGCAGAACTACGCCCATCCGATGAACGACCGCGTCATACGTCCTCGAGCCGGCATCCTTCGAATACCGGTGCGGTCGATTCGACGCGATCTGGCGCAGCTGCGAGAGCAGATGGGTCGAGGCCTGTCCAACTCCGACATGCAGATTCGCCTGCTCGCATCTGCGCAGGCAATCGACGAAGCCCGGGCGGATCCCGGTGTGTTGCTTCGCTCTATCCATGGCCAGATCTGGTTCGCCGATCTCGCGTGGCTTGGCCTGTTGAGCGGGATGAGTGGCATGAGCGGGATGGGTGTCGAGGTCGACCAACCCGATCGATTGGTCGACCGCGACGCATTGGCAGCGCTTTTTGTCGCGCTGTTGCCGGATCGTTTTCGAAGTGCGTTCGGAGGCGAGCTGGCGCTCTTGGATGCCAACGCGAGAAGACCGCGCGATTCGATCGCATTCATGGTTTCGTGGTCGGGGGAAGGCCAGGCGCAGGTTGCGACCGAAGCCGCGATGCAGGCCCGAGAGGCGACAAGAATATTCGGCGAATGCGGCTGGGAGCGATCGAACTCACGCTCAGCTAATGGCTCGGCAACCTCGCATGCATTGCTCGCGACCGAGGTCGCGAAACCGATCTGCATCGGAAGCGCCCGAATCGAGCGCACCGGGCTGATCTCGCTTCGTTGCGGCGATGCGATCGCCGTTCGGGAATTCGTATCGCGCGAGCCTCACAACGCCGAACGGTGGGTTGCGGCGCTCGGTGCAGAGCGCACGGCGCCCCGACTGATCTTGCATATTTCCGGCGGCGCTACACCCGCTTTTTACTTTCATTCGTGGAGCACTCATATGTCATACCCGACCGACGATCAAACGGACCTGGACGCCGAGTCCTACGACGAACCGGGCGAGCCGCTTGGGGCACCCGAGTCTGTCGTCGACGCCATGGAGGTCGAAGTGGTTTTCAGCGTCGGAACACTCTGCGCCTCGTTCGCGCAACTGCGGTCTTTGGAAACGGGAGACCTTCTCGACATACGCGCACCGGCGCGAGGTCAGGTAGCGCTGCTCGTAAACGGCAAAGCCATTGCACACGGCGAGCTGGTCAGCATAGAAGGACAACTCGCAGTGGAAGTTCTTGCCATCGGCGCTACGGCGATCGAGTTATGAGCTTGTCGGCAATGGACCCGATCAGCCTGGCCGTATTCCTCGGCGCCCTGGCGGTTCTGCCATTGCTCATCCTGTGCACGACATCGATGCTGAAGATGGCGGTCGTGCTTGCCATCGTGAGAAATGCGATCGGCATACAGCAGGTGCCGCCAAGCATGGCGATTTACGCGATTGCGTTGGCTGCTACTGCATTCGTCATGGCACCGACGGTCAAGCGATCGGTGGATCTGTACACCGCCGACTCCACCCCGGGCAATGTGTCGCCTGGATCGGCGTCGATCGACCTTGCGCGCGCGGGCAATGCCGCAGAGCCGTTCCGCGATTTCATGGTGAAGAACACGACTCCTGAGGAGCGTGGTCTGTTTGTCGAGATGGCTCGCAAACACTGGCCGCGCGAGATGTCCAGGGAAATGACCGACCGCGATTACGTCGTGGTGATGCCCGCATTCGTCGTCTCGCAACTTCAGCAGGCATTCGAGATCGGGTTTCTTCTTTACGTGCCTTTTGTAGTGATCGATCTGCTGGTGTCGAACCTGTTGTTGGCGCTCGGCATGCAGATGGTGTCCCCCATGGTGATATCGCTCCCACTGAAACTGCTGTTGTTCGTGCAGCTTGATGGATGGGGTCGGCTTTTCACTTCCCTGGTCGATTCTTATTGAGTCGACATTTCTTCCATCAACCCATGAAGAGAAATTATGGCGACAAAACTGCATGCAAGTACGCTGTCTACGGCGTACAAGATCCGCACGATGGCGACCGGTTATTCAAGTGGAGTCAGTGCGAAGCTCGATGCCCTCGTGTCGACGTCGATGCCGAAAAATGGGAAGGCGACGCCGCAGTCGAATCGAAAACGACATGCCGACGCAAACTCCGTTGCGTTACGAGCCAACAAGGAGAAATTCGAAGTAGCCAGCCTGGTCAACGCGGGCACGGGTCCAAGTGTGTCGACCTACGAGGCTGCAGTCGACCAGATAGCTGAAGAAGTCTCGCGCCGATATGTCGACATGACCGCCGGCAGATCCAACGAGTTGAGAAACCATCTGCACTCGATCACCAATCGCGAGTTGGGCAAGACCATGAGTCATGCCTACGGCGATGTCAAAAAGATGGTGGTCGACGTATTCAAGGAAGCGCCTGCGGGCGAGACGAGCGCATCCTCGAATCGAAATCGCGGGGCCATCATTGCCGGCATGTTCGACACCGACGACGCCGACTCGGCGCTCAATCGGATGATTCGCAACGACACCGAGAAAGCGCTCGATCACTGGCTTGCGATGAGCGCATCCGACAGAAGTTCGCCGGACTCGGTCCAGCAGGCGATAGACGCGACAAGTGCAATTCCGCCGGGCGAGGCAAAACACGGATCCCTCGAAGACAAAATTTCCGTTCACCGTTTCTCCGCCCGGCTGCTCGATGAATTCATGACACCGAAGTCTTCGACCGTCGAAGACCATGCGAGAAAGCTTCAGGAAAGCACCGCCAGATCGCGTGCAGAGCTGGATCGTCTGTCCGATCAGGCGCTGGCTGGAACAGTGTCCAAGAAGGAGTTTCTGCGCGGCTTCGACGCAACCGTGAAGAAAGAGACTCGATCGATGATCGACGAATGCGGCGGTCCGATGTTCGGTCTCGACAAAGACCAGCATCGACTGCTCGATCACATGCACGCGAACTATTCCCACAAGGTCTTTCAGGCCTCCGGCAATGTGTCTACCGCAATGTCCGCCCTGGGATTCGTGAACGCATTCCTGCCTGGCGCGAATCTGGGCGTGGCGCGTGCAGGCGTGCTGGTCATGCGCGGCATCGTCGGACAAGTGGGTCAGGCCGGCGCGCAGTACTTCTCTTCTCAAGTGGTGGGCGACGCGAAAGGTCATCGCGTCTATACCAAGTCGAATCAGCCTGCCCCTACTTATTCCGTATTCGAGAAACAGCTGATCAGGTTAAGCAGCGACGAGATCAGCAGCATCATGACGAAGCTGACCGAAGAGTCCATGGGCGACGCGATACAGCCGGTCGTTGGCCGGGCGACCAGGCAACTCCAATGGATCCACCAGAAGTTTCCGACGCCTGCTTCGGCTGAGGCGTTCACCGAGGCTGCGCTCGGGCATCACGAGCTGCTGTGCGAGCTATCCGGTGAAAGCAGTGTCAAGAATTCGGACTCGGGTGGGCTGAGCCGGGCGTTCGGCTTCTCGACGCTCGACAGGGCGCAAATCTTCGCGCAGCTTTCTTCGTTCATGGTGGGCGCTCAAGAAAAATCGGAAGAGGGATCGCCCCATGACCTGCTTGCAAGACGAACCGAGCAATTGATTTCGTTAATGCCCGAGGGTCCGAAGAAAAACGAATACAGGGCGCGTCTGGCGACGCTCGATGCGCAGTGGCCTGCGCGCCTTTCGAGCGCGATCGACGTGGCGACGAGGCTTGACGACAGAGGGGGCGACAAAGGTGGTGTCTTCGGCGCGCAGGATTTTCGCGACTCGAACAACATCGCAGCGCAAGCGGCGAGAGAGAGTCCATCGTTCGCCAAGACTCTCGAGCTGCTCAAAGAAGGCTACCTGGGGCATCTGGGCAACGACGCCGCCATGCGCGCAACAGCCAAATCGGTTGCTATCTCGATGATGTTGAACGCGGCAAGCTCGGCGCTCGTATCACTTGCAGCGTCGGCCGCAACGACTGCAGCCGGTATTGCGACGACTCCGGTAGGCGGCGCGGCAGTGGGCGCAGCGGTGGGTATTGCGGGGACGGCAATCATGTCGAAAACCTCGCGCATGGTGACTGCGGCGACGCATGTGAAGGGGTCGGCGAACACGCAGGCTCTCGCCGATACCGTCGCTCATCTGAATCCATCTTCGCCTATGCCCTCGGTGGCACAGATCTCGGACAAATTGAAGAGCGATCTGCCGAAACTGGAAGAGGCGCATGACAAATCGGTCGAGGATGTGATCCAGAGACATTTGCACGATGCGATGAGCGGTATCGCGCAAAGCCGCGCGACACGTGGGCGGCTTCTGCTGGGATCTGTTTTCGATACGCGAACCGGTGCGGACACGGCCAAGATGAAGCTGCTTCTCGACTTCGAGAAGACCGGGAACGATCTCAGATATTCCAGCCAGAAAAACGTCGATAACGCCAAGGACAAGGCATTGATCGGCAAGTACCGGCAAAGGGTGGAGGTTGCAGGCGGATCCCTCGAGGACGAAGGACGGGCAGCACTGGAAAATTTCGACAGCAACCGAAAAGTCGTCGAGGTGAAGACCAGGATAGACAAACACCTGGGCAAGGCCGATACGCTGGAACCGCAAGTCGCCGAGCTGGCCGCCTCCCTGTTGGGTGAGGAAGTTCTAGACAGTTCTTTGCTAACGCTGCGGGACCGGATGACTGCTCGAAATCGCAGCCTTACGATCGATGCGGAAGACTGGGCGGCGATTCGGGCCGGAATCCTGGATATCTCCGACACGCCGAAGATTCGCGAGCACCTGAAGCAGGCCGAAAGCCGCTTGCGCGCACAGAAGTTTTTCGATGCGAGTGATGCGAGCGATGCGCCGAACGCGGTCACGTTCACGCAGGCTGCTCTGGCGCTGAAGAAAGGATCGCCGGACAAGAAGCAGTTCACCGATGCAATTCACAAAGCCAATCGCGATATAGAGAAATTCGGTAAAGACATCGACCGGCTGATCACCGACTATCGGGCGCTCAAGACCGGAGCAACCGGAGACATAAAAGACGATTTCGGCATCTACAAGGAGATGTTCGGAGACTATCGGGTTGCACAACTGCAGATCAAGAACGCCATCCTGAGCAACGGCGAATACTCCGCGGCGCGCATGGGAGGGCGACTGATCGGCGGATCGGTACTGGGCGGATCGCTGGGTCTGGCCCTGTCGACCGGAGGCCTGGGAATCGCGAACGCCGTGGAAGAACTCGGCCGTCTCGATTTCAAACAGATGAACCCTGGAGTCGCAGCGCCCGAGGGAGCCTTGTCCGCGCTCAATCCCATCAGTCTCAAGGGCGCGAATACTTCGATCAACCTCATGGGAGCCGCGCAGGCGGCATCGAACAGTCTGACCCTCGGAACCTTGTCGCCGTTCGCGAGCGGCGGTGATTATCTGACTCACACCGCAGCGCAGTCGCCGTCGATCACACAGACGATGGTCGAGCTGGGAATGCCCGCGCATCGCAGCATCGAGGATTTCGCGATGCTGCCCTCTTTCGCCTCGATCACGACCAAAAGGGATGCCGCCCATCGCAAAGGCACAAGGAAACACGAGCGGGTCGGACTCTTGCGTCAGGGGATCATCAACATCGAGGACAGACATCTCGCAGCCCAGGCGCGGCGCGGCGAGGGACATGGTGCGGTCTACCGCAGCCTGCAGGCATTTGCCGAGGCCTGGAAGGTCAAGAAGGTGTTTCGCATGGGTGCCGAGCAATTCCGACCGGCGGCGCCGGTCGAGCTGGCTGCAACTTACGACGTTCTTCAAGGAACTCGTTCGCGCACAGAAGCCATTCATACCCAAATCGACGAAAACGTGAAAACGACGTCGCTGTAAGCGGCTAGCCAGCTATGAACTGCGCCAATTCGCGAGGGCACTCAGGAAATAGATGCAGCGTCCGCCGCATCGCAACTTTTTGGAGAAACGAATATGACCGCAACCGCAGTGCTTGGAACCATCGCTAAATACGCGCCCGCAGCTATCGACGCCCTTGGTAAGGCAGTCCCCGCAGTGTCGTCCGCAGTGAGCGGAGGCGCTTCCGGAGCTTCCACCGGCGCAGTTCAGGCATCGGACCAGATGCTGGAGCAGAACACCGCCAACGCGAAGATCCAGGCGAATCTGACCCAGATGCAAAAGAACGAGAACGACCTGCAGGCGCAACGCATGCGCATGTATTCGAGCGCTCTCGAAGGCCGTCTCGGCTTGACGAAATAACTGTCCAGGAGCGAACAGACATGTCCACGACTCACACCGACGCGAGAAACTACTCCACGGTTTCGGCACCCACCAACGTCAATGCTCCGACGACCTCGCCGGCGATCTCGACCGGCGGCGCGCCCGCAAACTCAGGCACGACAGTCGCAGGCGCGAACCCGTACGGTTATGCCTCGCCGATTGCTTCGACCGGCAACTCTGCTGTGAATTACCAGCAGCTCGCGACGTTCCTGCAATCGATGTTCAGCGGAATGATGCCGATGATGCAGCAGAACGCCTCGACGGTTTTCTCGTACGCCTGATGAAAACCGGCACTACCGGCGGCGGCGACGAGTCGCTCATCACCGCGCAACGCCTGTGTGTGACGGAGATGATGGATGCGCATCCCGAACAGTTTCGGGCGCCGCTGCACGGTGGCGGCTCGAACTGGACGGATCTGATCCGTTCGGGCCGTGTGCCGGAGCAGTCCGATGCGCTGGTTCTGGAGAAGGCGATCAACATGCTGTGTTCCTTCTACAACTCGGTGCAGCATGTGGTGGAAGACGCGTTTCCGGTCGTGCAGGACACGACCGAAAAAGCGTCGTCGTTCGCCGACTTCGAACCCGACGCGGCCGCGCTGAATGCAGCCAAGAACGCGTTCGGTGAAGACGAAGCCGCAGTCGCTTTCGCAAAGAGCGTCGCAATCTACAAGTCGCTTCAGCTTTCCGGCGACGCGACAGGAAATGAACTGCTGGAGCATCTTCATGTCCTGATCGACGAGGTTCCTGGGGACGGCGCATTGATAGAAGACATGAAGACCGCGACCAAGAAACTTTCAATTCTTCAATTCGAAGGCCTGGTCAAGGTTCAACAGGAGAAATCCGAATGAGTGCAATCAAATCTATTTCGTCTGTGGGATCCACGCTGTCTCCGGTTGCAGGTCAAGACACCATGCAATCGGTGAGCCGTCCGTCTTCCGCAGATATGTCGTCTTACATGGACGAATTCAAGACGCAGCGATCGGTGCTGGTCGATGCGCCGCGTATGTCGGGCGTGCAAACGACGAGCAATCCCTTCATGCAGTTCGTGGCTCAAGCCGATGCGCGAAACAAAATGCTGACCGACAACCTCTCGGCGGTCGAGCGGACCCAGGACAACAAATCGATCCTGAATGCCGTGGTGCTGAAGGAAGAAGCGAGTCTTCAAAACAAGCTCGCGGTATCGACACTGGACAAGACGGTCAAGGCGATCAATCAGCTCACGCAGCTGAGTTGACCGGGAGCCGAAAATGTTCATCGCTACCTTTTCCAGTTGCGTTAAACGACGCATGAGCGCCTATCTGCTCATTGCGTTGGCTTGTCTTGCGCTCGGCGGTTGCACACGCAGCGTCGAGTTGCGCTCGGGTTTGACCGAGAGCGACGCCAACGACATTGTTGCTGCGCTTCTGGATGCCGGCGTGAGCGGTCAGAAGAAGTCGGTCAAAGACAATTACTCGGTTGTCCTCGAGGACGACTCTCAACTGGCTCACGCCGTCAACGTGATTCGCGCTGCGGGGCTTCCCAGGAACAAGCAATCGCGCATGGGTGAAGTCTTCAAGAAGGACGGAATGATTTCGTCGCCGCTGGAAGAGCGCGGGCGTTACCTCTTTGCTCTGTCGCAGGAACTCGAGCACACGCTCTCCGAGATCGACGGCGTGCTGACGGCGCGGGTTCATATCGTTCTTCCTGAAAGAGTGGCCCCGGGCGAGCCGGTGTCGCCTTCTTCCGCCGCAGTCTTTATCAAGTATCGACCGGGCGTGGAAATGGAGCTTCAGGAGTCGCGAATCCGGCGCATGGTCGCGGCGAGCATTCCCGGACTCGCAGCACTCGGCCCCGAAAGCATCGCGGTAGTTTTCGTTCCTGCCATGGAGCAGACCTCGACCGGCGTGCGCGGCACCATAAGCGCGGCGAAGGACTTCATGCCCGCGCCCTCGCTTTCACCGACACCTGCAACTGCAACGGCGACCGAAGCATCCTCGACGGAAAAAACGAACGAGGCTGCTGCTCAAACGATCGAGGGCGAGAAGACCTCCGCTAGCTGGTGGATTGCAGTCGTTGCCTTGCTCGCCTCTACCGGAGTCGGAATTGCCGCGATGCACTTCAAGTCGAAAGCGGCCGCAACTGCGCAAGGCGTCTGATGCCCGCACGGCAAGAACCGACGTCTGCAGATGTGGTCGGCTCCATGGAGCACCACCCATCGTGGCGGACTTTCTGTTTTGAACCGTGGCTGGGCGCACACGAATCCTGGTGCACAGCGTCCGTCTCTCCTCCTGGGTGGAACGAGGTTCGCGGGCGCGGCCCACTCGCCCAACGAATCGCATCTCAAGTCTGGTTGCGACACTTCGGTGTAACGCCAACTTCCGTTTTGCTGAGTTCCACCAGACCGTTCGACACCTTCTGTGAAGTCGCGTCGATGAGTTCGCCTCATCAGCTTCAGGCACTCGATCGAATCGGGATGGCGGTCACCGTGGGACGGACGGATTTCGCGTCATCATGGGGACGACAAAGTCGCGAATTGATGACCTTCGCGTCGCCCCAGGCGTGGAAGCGTGCAATTGCGGAGGCGCGTGCGCGCCCCCCGCTTCCGGCGCAAGAAAGTACTGCGTCCAGCAGTGGCGATCTTCACGATTCGATCCGGTCATCAGGCTTGCTTTGGATCGCAAAAGTCTGCCACTCCAGATGGCCGCAATTGTGGTCGCGACTTCGCACCCGATTTCCATATGAACTCGCCCGCTCAATTTCCGTGGAGTCGTATGCGCCACAGATGGATGCAGCGGACATCAGGCGCGTCCTTCGACTTTGGAGAGACGCATGAGCATTCGGCAATCCGGCCTGGGTTATGGAAGAACGTTGCATCGAAACGCGCGTCTCGCGGGCCATACCGTTCGTGCGGCGCTGCCTTCCGATGGCGATGCGCTCGCGGTCATCTACAACGAAACCGTAGCCGGTGGCTCGAATTCGCCGTGCGTGCAGCCACTCGCGGGCGCTGTTATTGCGCAGGACATAGAAACCTATATATCGAACAAGCATCCGTTCCTCGTCATGCTGGTCGACGAGGAAATCGTGGCGTACTTCGTCGCACGGCCGATGACCTGGTCTCCACAAGCCTGCTATCACACGGCGGATGTGTCCTTGTATGTGAAGTCGAGCTGGTGGGGCTCCGCTGTGGCGCTTCTCGCCATGACTCGTCTTTACGACGCAGTTCGCAAGCGGGGATTCGAGAACATCACTTGCTGGATTCTGGGCGACAACGTTCAAAGTCTCGCGCTTGCCAAAGCCTTCGGTCTGGCGCCGTGGGCGGATCTGAAGGGAGTCGTCAGGACTCATGGCAAAACTAGCGACCTGCGGGTGTACGGCGTGAGTGTTCACGACATGGAATTCATCACGCAGATGGCTGCGATGCGAGAGCGGGCGGGCAAGTCGATCGCTACCGCAGTCAAGCGCCTGTCGCGCATGCCGCAGTCGCGGCACGCCGAGCCGATCGGCATCGAGGCCAGCTGAGCGACCATGGACCTGGCCATCGATCCGCTGAACATGGTGCTTGCGCTAGCGCTGGGCATGGCAAGGCTCGCTGCATGTCTCGCGCTCATTCCGGTGTTCACGCCCAAGCACGTGCCGAGGCTGGCCCGCAACGCAGTCGCAATGAGCATCGGATGCCTGTTTGCCGTGGCCATTTATCCGGAACTGCGCGCAGGCACGGTGATCGTGCCAGTGTTCGTTCTGATGGTGAAAGAGGCATTGATAGGTGCAATGCTCGGCGTACTCATGGCGATGCCTTTCTGGGCGATCACAGGAGCCGGCGTATTGATCGACAACCAGCGTGGCGCCAACGCTGCCCAGCAGACCAATCCGTCCTTGCAAGCCGATGCATCTGTGCTCGGCGAAATCTTGAGTCGGGCACTAGTGATCGTCCTGATCCAGGCCGGCACGTTTCATCTTCTTTTCAATGTGGTGAGCGACAGCCTTCTGCTCTGGCCGGCAACATCGCTGCTGCCTCCGGTCGGTGAATTGAAACTTGCGATGGTGCTGGACGGGTTTCGCGACATGCTCGGAAATGCCATCGTTTATGCGGCTCCCGCACTGATCGTCCTGATGCTTGTCGAGCTGTCGTTTGCGACAGCCAGCGTCGCGGTGCAAGGCATGCCGGTTCACGAAATGGCGATGCCCATCAAGAGTCTGCTCGCCCTGTTCGTGCTGGCCATCTACAGCGCGAATCTTCTGGACAAGGCCGGCGGTGACGTTGCGAAGTCGTTCATCGGGCTGGGCAAGCGTTTTCTGGGGACCTGATTCTCATGTCCGAAAAGAATCTACCCGCAAGCCAGCAGAAACTCGAGAAAGCCCGAAAGGACGGGCAGGTATCGATCAGTCAGGAGGCGGCGAAGCTGGCTGTTTACGCGGCGATCTTCGAGGTGATTCATTTCGCGCTCCCGTACCTTGCGGAACAGCTTCACGGCCTGGTGTCGCATGCAATCGAGGGGGTGTCCCAGCCCTCTCATGTCCGTATGCGTCTGGTGATCGAATCGGTCAAGTCCGGTGCCGTTCTCTCGGCGTCGCTCTCGCTGATGGCGTTGGTGCTCGTCGTGTTTGCAATCTGGCCGCAATCGCGATTCGTGATTGCACCGAAGGCATTGACCAAGGGCTTCGACAAACTCAATCCCGGGGCCAATCTCAAAAACTACCTGTCCGCCGACAAGGCGCTGATGCTGGTGCTCGGCCCTTTGAAAATCGGTGCCATCGCCTGGGTGGCCATCGACACGATCCGATCGCAAATGCCTGATTTGATGCGCGCGTTCGAAATCTCTTCGGCGCAGTTCGGCGAAATGGCGGCAGCCGCGTTGCGCTCACTGGAGCTGCGGCTGCTGCTGGTGTTCCTGCTGCTTGCGATGCTCGATATCGTCGTCAAAAAGAAGATGTTCCTTCGTAGGCAGCGAATGGACTTGAAGGACATGAAGGACGAGCACAAACAGTCCAGTGGCGATCCCCACATGAGAGCGGAACACAAGGAGCGAAGACGCGAAATCGTCGAGGAGCCGATGCGTGTCGGTCAGGCCAACGCGGTGGTCGTCAATCCGACCCACATCGCCATTGCCCTCTGGTACGACGCAGCCGGTGAGGCCATGCCGGTCATCGTGGCGAAAGGATCGGGTGAGGAGGCTGAAAAGATACGAAGGAATGCACGCGACAACCGCGTGCCTATCGTGAAGTACGTGGGCCTTGCGCGACGTCTCTATGCGCTCGGGAAGGTCGGATCGCCCATTCCTGCGGGTACCGGACGCGCGACTGCGTTGCTCTACACAGCGGTGGCTGAAGTCACGTCCAGCACCCGAATCCCGCTCGACGATCGATTGCACCTGGCCGAAGTCGATCCGGTTCTGGGTGACCAGATGATGGGCGTCGGACAGGTGGGGCCGGTGGGTTCGGCGTAGGCCGTTCCAACTGCATGAGATGTCGCGAACTCTTTGCCCAGTGCGATCACTTAACCGGTAACGAATAGTCAGTCATGTCTACCCGAGTCACCCATCCGCAGCGAAAGGCATTTTTCGACTACGTCGAGCCGCCGGCGTTGCCGAAAGAGGTCGCCCAGATGGAGGCCATGGTGTCGTTCCAGACGCATCGCGAAGCGGAAGCGCGCAATCGGCTGGCAATTCAGGGCACGGTGGTTTCCCGCGCAGAGCTCGAAGTCGAACTGCATGAGAACACGCTCGCGCAAACCCTTGAAGACAAGGAAAGATGTGCGAATTTCCTTCGCGAGAAGGTGCTCAATCGCGCGGTCAGCGTGAACGACATTCGCAAATGGGAGGGTGACGTGACCCGCGTGGGTAACCGTATGACGGATGCCAGAGAAAAGATCGGCATTGCAAAACGGAGCCTCGGTGCGGAGCAGATGGAGCTGGAAAGACGTACCGGCGCGTTGCGCACCGCGATCGTCAAGCTCGAAAAATATCGCGTCGCCGTCGAGATCTTCAGCGGTACGCAGTCAGAAGACTTATGAATGCGCTGATCAAACGGCGATACACGGTGGGCGAACTGTCGGTATCGAGCACCTTGTCTCTCAGGCGCGGACACATCTACGCGCGCGAATCGCTCGACTCGATCAGGGATGCGGCGTCGTTGATCGACTCCGCGCAAAAAGCGGCGCACGGTATTGAGGAAGAGGCGCGAGTTCGATGCGAGGAACAGATAGCGCGCGACACACATGCGGCGCACGAAGAAGTCTGGAATAGCGTCGCTCGCTTCAAGGCGGGTTTCGACGAGGTTCAAGCGACCTTCCTGAGCGAGGCAGAGGCGAGCCTGAAAAGGGTTGTCGACAAGTTGCTCGATCGACTGTGCATACAGCTCGAGCCGCGCGAAAAGATCGCGAGTGCGATACGCATGACCTTGCAGGAATGCATGGACGTGCAGGTCGCCGTCATGAGTTTGTCCATGAGCGATCGCGATTGCATTCCGGAAGGAATTCTCGACAACAAAGAGTGGAAAGTCGAATTCAGCGATCTGATTCACGCGGGCGAATGTCGCCTTCGCGCCGGAACGCTTGAATGGAAGACATCTTTGTTCCATGCGGTCAACGCGTTGCGCGAACCGTTCTCTAGTAACTGAAGGAGATCCAAATGATCCAAACGACCAAGTCATTGACCAGAGCGCTCGACGCATTCGCCAAGAACGAAGAGCGCTTCGATAAGGCAGCCCAGATGGACGGAACCAGCCTGGAAACGCAGGACGAGTTTTTCTACGCGATGCAGGAACTCAATGCGGTGAAGTTCACGACCAAGATGGAAATCGACCGTCGATTCAAGACCGCCGAAGACATCCTCAACAAGATGTGATCTCGATGGGTTCCAGGCCGCGTTTTCCGTTTCGATCCATTCGACATTCCGCATCCATTTCGTTTGCATGCTGTCTGATGATTTTTGCGCCCAGCGCGATCGCTGTGGCGCCGGCCGCCTGGAAAGAAACCGCCTACACCTATGACGCCAAGGGAAAACCGCTGATCAGGGTGCTCAACGATTTCGGTGGTGCGATGGGCGCACGAGTCGTCATTCAATCGCCTCTGGGTGCATCGATGCCAGGAGGCCGCATCGCCGCGCCCTCGGCCATCGACTATCTCGATCGCCTGGCCATCGACAACGGATTCAGCTGGTACTTCTACAACAACGCGCTGTTCATCAATCCGATCTCCGACTACGTGACGGCACGCATAGAAATGCCGTCCGAAACCATGCCCGATGCGCAGCGCGCGTTGCAAAGCATCGGTCTTCTGGATCCGCGATTCGGATGGGGCGAGTTGCCCGACCAGGGCGTGGTGCTGGTGTCCGGCCCGACGAGCTATGTCGATCTGGTGCGCCAACTGCTCAAGGCGGACGACAAAGGGCTCGATGAGAAAGAGACCCAGATCATGGTGTTTCGCCTCAAGAATGCGTCTGCCATGGACAGGAGTTTCACGATCCGCGATACGGCGCGAGTGGTGCCGGGTGTGGCTTCGGTGCTCCGGACGGTTTTGAATGGCGACACGTCATCTCTCAACAGCGATCTGAGGCGTGAAACGCAGCAGCTCATGGCAGGCGCGGGAAGTCGCGGCGCTGCAGGAATTTCTATCGCGGGGGCGACCGGCGGGCTGTCGTCAGGCGGGGGCGGATCTTCGCTGCCGATGCTTCCGCCCACGACCGGTTCGGGACCTCTCGGCCCGCCGTCCAGATCCGATTCGGCCGCTCGCGGCGCACGACCGACGCAAGCGACCATCGGTGTCGATGCGCGCTTGAACGCGGTGCTCATTCGCGACCTGCCGAAGCGACGCGAACTCTACGAATCTTTGATCAGCCAACTCGATGTCGCTTCGCCGCTCGTAGAGATCACTGCCTACATCATCGATGTCACCAAAGACGAGCTCAATGAATGGGTGCCAGAGTTGGCGTATCAGGGATGGGCGGGTACGACACGATTCAACGCCGGAACTTCGCCAGGCGCATTCACGCCGCAAGTTGCAGCCGCAGGGCTAGGCGGAAATATCGCACTGCTTGCGACGAATCGATTCCTGTTGAACCTGCGGGCGCTCGAAGCAAAAAAGCATGCTCGAGTTCTATCGCGTCCATCGGTTCTCACGATGGATAACGTGCAAGCGGTTCTCGATCTGAGTCACACCAGCTACATCAAGCTGATCGGCGAGCGAAATGTCGACGCGCGTTCGATTTCCGCCGGCCTCATGTTTCAGGTCACTCCGCGGGTCGTCGACAACACCATTCATCTGGACGTCGATGTCGAAGATGGAGAAATCGAAAACAGTGGCGAAGGAAACAGCAATCCGCTAGTGAGCCGCAAAGCGATCAGCACGCAGGCAGTCATCCGCGAGAACCAGGTATTGATCATCGGCGGGTATCGACGCAGTCGAACCGGAAACGACAAAGGCGGCGTGCCCTTGATCGGCGACATCCCGCTGGTCGGCAAGCTGTTCCAGAGCAATATGCAAGAGCAAAACGACATCGAACGCCTGTACGTCCTTTCTGCGCGAGCAGTGAACGGGGCCGACGCGAATTCGATGGCACCCGAAGCGTTGCCATCGATGCCACCGCTCATTTCAAACGACCTGCAATCTACGGAGCCACGCTGATGCCAGAACGCCTCACCGCCCCCATATCCGTCCTGAATTCCACTGCCGCCAGTTTCATCGAGGCGGCCATCGAGAACGACAACGGCTCGTCCGCAGTACGTGCCGAGGAAACGATGGAGCCAGCGATCTATCGTCGCGAAGAACCGCGCGGGCGCCAACGTGCCCGCGTCGGTGAGGTGCGCGCCGTCATGAAAACACTTGGAAGCCGCAATGCCACCGATTCCGCCTTGCGAAGCGGAAATCAGGGCGCGCTCGTGCGCCAGCTCGAAGCCGAACTTCGTCGTCGGGAAAATCATCGCCGGGATATGGCGCGAACCTTGCCGGTCGCGAAACTCGCGCAGGCTCAGGCGGTTCTAGATTCGGTTGCAGCCCCCGGTCAACTCAAAACGCTAGCCCTGCAAACGCAGCAGCTAACGCAGCATTTCATGGCGAGGCTGACACCCGATCGGGGTTCTCATGCGCTCGCGCAACTCAACGAAGCGACAGCCAGCCCTGCCGCAAGATTCGCCGTGATGCAGCTCGCCCGCGCGAGTCTGGCGGAACAGGGCTTCGCTGCGGAAGCAAGTCAGCTCGACGACGCGATTGCAGACGTCTATCGCGACCACGGCGAGGAGATTCGAGTCGCATCGAATACGGCGGCATCTGCCGCGTTGATGTACGAGTCGCACGACGAGCGAGAGAAATTCCAGAAGTTCTACGTGCAGACGCTGGATGCGGAACTCACGCCAAGATATCTTTTCGACGGTTTGCTGGAATTGGGCGGTATCGAGAACCTCGATCTGACCGCATCCACAATGGGTCAGGCTTTGCGTGACGACATGCTTGCCGTGCGCACCTCGGTCCCGCGAGATCAGCTATCTCGCATGTACAGCTATCTTTCGCTGTTCAACAACATGCAGGTGGCGCGCAGCATGCTCGCCAACGCAAGAGACTTCGTGATGCCTGCCAAGGGGTTAGACCAGACCGCATCGGTCGGAACGCAAAAGATGGTCGATCTCTGCCGTGACTTTTTCACCTTGGGGTACGCGTCGGTTCCGGGCCCGGTCATCGACAGGATCACGGAAAAAGTCGGAGCCAAGAAGCAGTCTCCTGCAAGGACGTCGGCCTTGCATAGGCTCTACAAGAACATGGCGACTTGGCCGCCCCAGGTGTGGGCGAGCGACGAGGCGATCGACGGTGCAAAAAAGCAGATGCTCAAACGCCTCGATCAATCTTTCGAGGCGCAGCGTCGCGACGCGCTGTACGGCGCCGACATGGCAAAGAGATATCTTGCTGGCGGTAATGAAATTACCGGAGGTAATGATCTTGCCGGCGGGAAAGGCTGATGCCCGAGACCCTCGCCATCTTCAAGCTTGCGTTGATGCTGGTGGTTTATCTGTCGATTCCACCTTTGCTCGTCGCGCTGCTAGCAGGCGTCGTCATGTCGATCATCCAGACGGTTCTGCAGATTCAGGATCAGACCTTGCCATTCGTGGTGAAACTCTTTTCTGTCGGCGCGACGCTTGCGCTGTGCGGAGGCTGGATAGGCTCGGAAATCATCCAGCTCGCCGCCCAGGCATTCGCGCTCGTTCCCTACGTTCGCTAAGTCGTCGAATGAATTTGCCCGAAATGGGTGGCATCTACGCGGATCGAGGCGCGCGATCCATTGCGACGCCAGGGGTGGCTACAGGTGGACTTCGCTTGTAATGCGCTCCTGCGAACGCAGGGTATATGCACGCAATCGATATGGCGACAAACCCATTCATCAGTTGGCCCTTCGCTTCAGCGTCGAGCGAGTCGCCGATCAGCAAGTCCAGTGCAAACACCATCGCGTTGACCGCTTCGAAGGCCGATACGCGCATCGCGCTGGTCGTCAAAAACTGATCGCGCATAGCCAGACAATGTTCTCGCGCACTCCGGTCGGCGAAGCCGCATTTCAGTCTGATTTTCAGATCCTCCGTGTCTTCGCGCGTCAATCGGTCGGCAGGAATCTGCTGCTTGTTCAGCGCGACCTGCGCCTGGCGTGAGAAGTGCGGCGACAAAACATCGTCGGTGACTTCGACGACGCCATTGATGAAACCGCGAGTCAGGTCGTTGGCGAAGGTGTTGGGGTAAGGAAGGCCAGCCGCCTTGACTGCACCAACACCCGAACTTGCAGCGTAAAAGTCCATGGCCTCGCCCGCCAGAAACTGCGCACCGCCGTAGACAAGAGCGGCCTTGGCGGTCGGGCACATCTTTATGCCGCCAGCATTGTTCGAGAGCTTTACCTGCGAATTGAACAGATCCCGGGACAAAGCGTAAGCCGTGATCGACAGCGCGGAAGCCGCGAATCGTGTCTCTGACGACAGATTAGCAACGGCTACCGCAGACCCTAGCGACAAGCCCAGCATGGCTCCGCGACCCGCGCGACTTTGTGCGGTGGCAACCTGATTTTTTTCGTCGAGCACTGCGCCGACGATGTTCAAAACCGGCCCCACCAACAATGCCGAATTCGCCAACCCGGCGACACCGGTCGGATGCAACTCGCTGTTGATGAGCAAATGCTCGATACCCGTGCCCATCTGCTGTCGCAGGGCGGTGATCGCCCAGGTACTTAGCCCCGTGCGGACAGAGACGTTAGCGACGTTCGACGCCCAACGTCCCAATGCACTTTCGAACTTGTTGTCGGCGACTTTCCCAATGAAAGAAAGCGCAGCGATACGTCGTTCTTCCAGGTTCAGTGTTCGCCCGATGCTGTGATTCATCGACACGAGATGCTTGTGTAATTGCGTGCCGAGGGCCCCGACCACGCCAGGACCATTTCGCGCGGCGACCTCGCTTCCCTCGGGTGTGGATGTCGCGAGCTCGAGCATGTCGACGATGGCGTGCGCTTCGTCCTGTTCCCTGATCGTTGGAAGAGTGGTGATCGCCGCTTTTGCGATCGAGTCGAGTTTGTCTGCCGTGGGCATCGTGCGGAATTGCGTCTTCGACGACTCTTCTGCAGAGGGCGCTGGCGCTGGGGTCGGTACTGCGACAGCAAGGCTGATCGATCGGTGGTCGTTGCCGGGATTGCCGTTATTGGAAACTGATTTGACCATGGAGAGTGCAGGTGCCTTTCGCCGAACGACTAACAAAAAAGGGCTGACGCTTGTGGCGCCAGCCCTGTCAGTGAACGTTGGGTGGTGTTGGTTCGAGGGGCTTCAGCTTTTCGTCAACCTTTGGTGGTCAAGTGGGATGGAAAGAAAATCAAAACGTGAGCTCAACACGCCTTACTTTATCGAACCTAGACTAAATTCAGGCGGCATTCCCTGTTGGCGCCGCCTGGACGTGCCAACCCCCTTCGGATTCCGAGGTCGAGAATCTCACCGGCAAAAACCGCTCGATCATCTGGAAATTCGTCTCTGCATGCGCGGTTAGTTCCGTACACGTGTAGACAGCCTTGCGTTGGCGCTTCCACACGGCGAGCGCCAAGGGCAGCGCCCACTGGTCTGCCAAGTGCGGTCCCAGCGCAGCATCACTCAGCTGATAGGCCCGAACCTCACGCACGAGATCGCGTGCGACCTTCTCTGCGCTAACGCCTTTCTCGCCGAACTGCGTAAAGACCTCGCTCAGGTTCTCGTACACCAGTGTCGCCAGCAACGCGTTTCCTGGCCCCTCGTCCCGCCGAACGGGTGCATCGCGAAGCTGGTCTTCTCTCCAACCCAGAGCCGCCCCCAATTGCTCCAGTTCACGCTGGGCAATGGCGCGAGGCAGTGCCGGCGCAAAGCATTCGGCGTAGCCCTCGACTTTCGGGCCGCGCTGTGTCAAATCGAGCGGCTGCAGCTTTTCCTCGGCAGGCCAAATCGTCACCTCGATTTCACCGCCGCCTGCTGGATAGAAGCCCATCCGACACAGGGTCAGTTCGACGTTCGCGCCCAGCTTTCGCATCAGCGGCGCGTAGCTGCGCTCGAGGAAATGGAAAGGCGGAGCCATCGGGTTGTGGGTGCCACCTCCCAACTTCAGCCGGCTCTTGGTGTCGGCCATCAACAGGGCCGGCCAGACGGTCTGCAGCACCAGCGTGCAGCTGCCGGCCGTGCCGACGTTGAAGCTGTAGTCGCCCGCCCGCGTTACGCCTGGCACAAACGTTAGCGACTGCGAGTTCATCTCGGCACCTAGAACCTCCGCCCCGCAGACTTCCGTGGCTGCATTCACGCAGGTCAGATGCTGGCGCATCAGGCCTGGCTTGCTGCGGCCGGCACGGATGCGGGTCAGGGTAAAGGGCTGGCCTGTGCACATGGACAGCGCCAACGAGGTGCGCAAAATTTGTCCGCCGCCTTCGCCAACGGAACCATCGATTTCGATCATGTTCTTGTTTCTTTTTTTCTTGTGTTCTGTTCTTGTTTCGGGGCTATGCGTCGAAGTGCATGCCGCCTTCGCTCGTTTCTAGCCCTTCACGCACACCACCTGCTTCAAGGTGTGCACCACTTCCACCAAGTCCTTCTGCGCCGCCATGACGGCCTCGATGTCCTTGTAGGCCATCGGAATTTCGTCGATGACGTTTGCATCCTTGCGGCATTCAACGCCTTCGGTCGCCTTGATCTGGTCTTCCACGGTGAACATCTTCTTCGCCTTGGTGCGACTCATCACGCGGCCTGCACCGTGGCTGCAGCTTTCAAAGCTTTCCGGGTTGCCCAGACCGCGCACGATATAGCTACGCGCACCCATGCTGCCCGGAATGATCCCGAGCTCACCGCGCTTGGCACTTACCGCGCCTTTGCGGGTCACGAACACGTCTTCGCCGAAATGGCGCTCCTGTTGCACGTAGTTGTGGTGGCAATTCACCGCCTCGACGTGCGACTCGAAGGGTTTGGCGATGACCTTGCGGACCGTGGCGATCAGGTTGGCCATCATCACTTCGCGGTTCTTCATTGCGAAGCGCTGCGCCCAGCCCACGCCACGCACGTAGTCGTCAAAGTGCTCGGCACCTTCCTCGAAGTAAGCCAGATCCTTGTCGGGCAGATTGCGTTGGTTGCGCTCGGCATCCTTCTTTGCCAACTCGATGAAGTGCGTACCGAGGGCATTGCCAACGCCGCGCGAACCAGAGTGCAGCATGAACCACACAAAGCCCAACTCGTCGAGGCAAACTTCGATGAAGTGATTGCCCGTGCCCAGTGTCCCCAGATGCTTCCGGTTGTTCGTGTTCCTAAGGCGCGGGTGCAACTCGCACAGCGCATCGAATTCGTCGGACAACGTGGCCCAGACCTGGTCCACCAAAACGGGTGGGTTCTCCCAGCTTCCGGGATCGCGGCCACCACGGCGAGGCGTGAAACCATGCGGCACGGCAGCTTCGATGGCCGAGCGCAGCGGGCCGAGGTTGTCGGGCAGGTCTTCCGCTCTGAGCGTGGTTTTCGCGGCCATCATCCCGCAACCGATGTCCACGCCGACGGCAGCCGGGATGATTGCCTTGATGGTCGGAATCACCGAGCCCACGGTTGCGCCGATGCCCAAGTGCACGTCCGGCATTGCCGCTACGTGCTTGAACACAATGGGCAGCCGCGCTGCGTTGGCGAGTTGCGCCATGGCCTCGGCCTCGACTGGCACGCCTTTGGTCCACATCTTCACAGGCACACCGCCGGGGACGTCTTCAATGTTGTAGTTAAGGTCTGACATGTTGTTCTTCTCAATAAAAAAGGCGCACCTCTATCTGGATACACCTCGATAAGTGATGCCGTGCTGCGACAAGGTTTGGTGAAACATCGTGCTCTACCACTGAGCTACAGCCCCGTTTAAAGGAGGCCGGCGGGACTCGAACCCGCGACACCGAGATTAATAGTCTGTAGTTCCACCTGCATTCGCAGCAGGACATCTCAAAAGAGCGCGACAAGGATCGGCAAGACAATGCCATACCGGTTTCCCGGTTGAGGATTCGAACCCCCGGCGTACCTGTGTAGTCCTGTCAGCATTCGCGCATAACTCAACAGCCCGCGCGTGGCGACGAACAGTTGGTGAGACTCGTTTTCGGATGTAGTCCCACCGGCATTCGCCACGCGAAGAAGCTTTTTCTTCATCGGTTGGTGTCTCAAGCGACCAGAGTTGCAAGAGTGGCCTACGGATTCTCCGTTGCGAGCTTGCTAGCTCGCGCAGCCAAATGAGCTGTACTCCTGCAGGCATTCGCCTGAGACACCTTCAATCAAATTCTTTTACTGCAGCGCCAGCGACACCTTGTCGATCTCGCCCACCCAGTGCTCGGCGTCCATCTTGCGCTCGGCAAAGTTCGTCACCATCGTGAACACCGCGTCGGAGAAACCGCCGACATTCAAGATGTCGTGCCGCTCCGCTGCCTGGGTCGTCAACGTCGGCTGGATGTCGATGCACACAAGGCGCGCCTTCGGGTTGCGCTGCTTTAGCAGATCCCACTCGCGCAAAGTCTGCGTCGCACCGCGTCGGTTGATGTCGACCCAAGACTCATTGTCCGAGACCAGAATCAGCAAATCCACCGATGCGCGCTCACGATTCAACAGAGCCAATGGCGCGCTGCAGTTCGTACCGCCACCGCCGATCTTCGCCAAGGCTTGCGCATTGGTCATCACGGAGTCGCGTGCGTTCAGCGACAGCTTCACGACATCCTGTTCGAATGGCAGCACGCGTGTCTGCGGATTCTTTCGCAACACCGCCGCAGCCACCAGAGCAGCGACATCGATGCATCGCACGCTAGACGTCGCAGAACCGCGATGACCTGTCACGGGCGAGCTCATCGAGCCCGACACGTCAGGGCACACCACAACGCGCCCCTCGAAGTTGGGCACGTTGTCCAGTGCGACTTCCATCGCATCCTGCAGCGCGTCGCGCACCACTTGCGGCACGGCTTCGCCGGTTGCCTTGAACGCAGCCATCAGCTGGTAGGGCATCACGCGAGCCTTCGCCACGGACTGCGCGTCGCTCAACTTGGCAGCGATTACGTCAGCCATGCCATCGATGTCGAACACACCATGCCGAGCAAACGTGTTCAGGTTCTGACGCACCATCTGCCACGAGCCTGTCCGAGCGATCTGCGCCCACTGGGCCGAGTTCAGCTCCAGCGCGGTCAGCATTTGAAACGGAACATCCGGTACTTCGGTCGCAATGCCTTGAGCGCTTTCGCGCTTGAAACGTTCGAACGCCTGAGTGATGGGCGGCAGGGCCGCTTCATCTACCGGCTTGCCGATCAGCCACGCGAACCACGCAGCGCGCCAAGCCTCGGATGGCTTGGGGTGAACCATCTTGACGACGTCGGCCAGCGAAGGCGTGTTGCCCACGGCTGCATTCAGCAACTGTTTTTCGGTCGCCGTCAGAAGCCAGTGCTGCACAAGCTTTTTCGGGCGAGTACCCAGCGACTTGCGGCCTACCGCGCCACTGCGCAGGATCTGCACGAAATTGCGCAGCATCTTGCCGTTGTCGACCACGCGCGCAAACACTTGGTTCAAGAGTGCTACATCACGCACAGCCAGGCTGGCTGCCAGCAGAGCAGGCATGTCCTTCATGTATCCGGATTGACGCGCGTAGATCGCGGTCTTGGCTACGAAAGCGGCATCTGTTTCTTGCGCCAGCGCCATCACCTTGTCCAGTTGGTCTTCCGCGTTGGCGTAGAAGGTCTGGCTCAGACAGCCAGTAGCTGCAAGTTGCGCGAGTTGATGACGGGCGCTGAAGGCATAGGCCGGAGCCTGCTCGGCATTGCGTGCAGTTGCGGCGGGCAATAGTGCGGACTTGAGACTTTGGAAGAGTTGTGTGTTGACCATAAATGTCTTCTTTTCGCATTCAACTTGTTGTTCGATGCCTTCTTCTTTGCAATGCGTGTGCCAGCGCCGAGAGCGATCAACCATCTAATACGTAACCTGTTGATTTAAAAGGAATTATTTATATTTTTCAGCTCTGAAATACAAACTATAAGCTTCCAGAATTTCGAGATATTAGAATTACAGCTAGCTAAGTAGCAGGACAGCTATGACCAAAAAGAACGTCGTTATCGGATTTATGGGCACGCAGCTGGACTCAGGTCTGGGCGCAGGTCGATGGGAGAAGTGGCGACCGACCATATCCCTGGTCCAGCACGAAGACATGCTGATCGACCGGCTAGAGCTGCTCTACGCGACAAAGCACACAGTGCTTGCGCAAACCCTGATTCAAGACATTGCGAAAGTGTCGCCAGGCACCGTTGTGAACCTGGTACCGACAGACGTTGCCGACCCGTGGGACTTCGGCCAGATGTATGCCGCTCTCTACGACTGGGCGCGCGGCTACCGCTTCGATCCCAATCGTGAGCAATACTGGGCTCACATCACGACCGGCACGCATGTGGCGCAAATCTGCATGTTTTTGATGGTGGAGTCACGGTTCATTCCGGGCGTGCTGCTGCAGACGGCACCACCGAAGAAGCAGGAGCGAGGCAGCCCCGGAAGCTACACGCTGATCGACCTGGATCTCTCGCGCTACGACAATCTGGCCCAGCGCTTCAACCAGGCGCACACCGAGGCGCTGGAGTTCCTCAAAGGCGGCATCCCGACGCGCAACAGGCGATTCAATTCCCTCATCGAAGAAATCGAGCATGTAGCGGTGCGCTCGCAGGCACCCATACTGCTGACCGGACCCACAGGCGCTGGCAAGTCGCATCTTGCGCGGCGCATGTTCGAGTTGAAGAAGTCCCGCCACCAGGTCCAGGGTGAGTTCGTCGAAGTTAACTGCGCGACGTTGCGCGGGGACGGCGCTGCATCGACCTTGTTCGGCCACAAGAAAGGCGCGTTTACCGGCGCGGCGGCCGACAGGCCAGGACTGCTTCGCACAGCAGACAAGGGCGTGCTGTTCCTGGACGAGATTGGCGAGCTTGGCCCGGACGAGCAAGCCATGCTGCTCAAAGCCGTAGAGGAGAAACGCTTTCTCCCGATGGGCAGCGACAAGGAGGCCAGCAGCGACTTCCAGTTGATCGCGGGTACCAATCGTGATCTGCGCGTCGATGTTGCGCAGGGGCGCTTCCGCGAAGACTTGTTCGCCCGCATCAACCTCTGGTCTTACACCCTGCCCGGCCTGGCGCAGCGGCCTGAAGACATCGAACCCAACATCGAACACCTGCTGACCCGGGCCGCAGCCGAAACAGGAAGAGCCGTTCGATTCAACTCCGAAGCGAAGGCGCGGTATCTGCAGTTTGCCAAGTCGGCGGCTGCCATCTGGAGCGGCAACTTCCGCGACCTGTCCGCGAGCGTCACGCGCATGGCGACGCTGGCTGATGGTGGGCGGATTTCAGCGGGAGTGGTCGATTCCGAAATCCAGCGGCTTCAATGGCTATGGCAACCCGCCGGCGACGTGAACTCGACTGGGATCGACCTTGGTGCAGTGCTGCCGGCCGACTCGGTTGAACGGATGGACTTGTTCGACCGCATGCAGCTCGAGGCCGTTCTTCAGGTTTGCAAATCATCGCAAACGCTTTCGGAGGCAGGCCGACGACTCTTCGATAAATCGCGGACAGAGCGTTCCGTTGTCAACGATGCAGACCGGCTGCGCAAGTACCTGTTCAAGTTCGGATTGACGTGGGATTCGATCCGCCAGCCGACGTGAAGTTGCTGGTCCGGGCTAGAAGCAGGGTCAGCTGTACGCTTCTTTCATAAGAAGCACATATGCTGAACTTGCTTCATCAAACAGAAGCATACGCGTGATAGATGATTTACTATAGGCTATCATTACGCTTATAAATATTAGCCTATAGGCCAGCAATGTCCACCGAACTCAACTACCTTCGACTCGAGCAGTTGCAAGCTACCCTGTCCAGTTACGCGGACTTAGTGAAGCGGCAGGCCCCGTCACGGGGGTGGTTAAAGGTAATCCGGGAAGCTTTGGGGCGCACGGAGCGTCAGCAGGCTCAGCGACTGGGCATTGCCGGTTCGACGCTACATAAGTCCGAACAGTCCGAAGCCGACGATCGCATCACGCTCGGCCAACTGCGAAAACTCGCTGATGGGCTGGATTGCGAACTAGTCTACGCAATCGTGCCCAGGCGGCCGCTCACGGCGGTAGTCCAGGAGCGCGCCCGCGACATCGCCATGGAAGAAGTCTCGGGCGTGGCCCACACCATGGGTCTGGAAGATCAGCGCCCGGGCGCCAACCGGCTTCGCAAGCAGGTAGAACGCCGGACGGAAGAGCTGCTGCGCGGCCGCTGGTCGGATTTATGGCGATAGACCTCGACGAGCAGGACGGCCAGACCCCGCTGGACCCTGACGAGAAAGCCGGGCTCATCCCCGAGCACCTGCACACCAAGGGCGACCTGAACGACTGGGAGCAGGAGAACATACTGCGTGCCGTGCGCTGGCTGAAACGGGCTCGCTTGCCGGACGTGCTTAGCGAGGGGTTCTGCCGAGAGTTGCACAAGCAGATGTTCGGCAAGACATGGGCATGGGCGGGCACGTTTCGCAAGTCGGACAAGAACATCGGCTGCGACTGGACGCAGGTGGCGGTGCGGCTAACAATCCTCTTCGACAATACGCGTTGGTGGGTCGACAACGCCACGTTTTCGCGCGATGAAATCGCGGCACGCTTTCATCGCGACATGGTCTGGATTCATCCGTTTCCCAATGGCAATGGTCGACATTCCCGCATGATGACCGACTCGCTTATGCGCAGTCTTGGCCAATCGGCATTCTCGTGGGGAAGCGGCGGTAATCCGGTCGCCACCAACGACGTACGGGCCCGGTACTTGGCTGCACTGCGAGCGGCAGACCAAGGCGACTATCAACTACTGCTGGCGTTCGTCCGTAGTTGACTAGCCCTGTACGTTGGCGCAGCGCCAGCGGCGGAGGTTTTTCCACATGCGGGGAGCGTCGGGTGGCCCGCATCGACGAAATCCAAGATGCGGAAATAGGTCTTTCCGCTGCGTCCCCGGTGTAGCCGGCCGGCGTACTGCTGCAGTGTTCCCTTCCGGGACACAAATCAAATATCGATATTCCCCGCCCGCAATGCATTCGTCTCGATGAACTCACGTCGCGGCTCCACTTCATCGCCCATCAGCATCGTGAACACGCGATCGGCTTCGATCGCATCGTCGATCTGAACGCGCAGCAGGCGGCGCACTTCCGGATCCATCGTGGTTTCCCACAACTGGGCGGGATTCATCTCGCCCAAGCCCTTGTAGCGTTGACGCGCAGTCGCGCCTTCGGCCTGCGTGATGAGCCAGCGCATGGCCTGGCGGAAGTCGGAGACCCGCTCTTCTTTTGCGCGTTCGCCCTCACCGCGCATGACCTTCGCGCCGGGGTTCAGCAAACCGCGGAATGTGTTCGCTGCTTCTGCGAGCGCTGCGTAATCGGCACCGCGCGCGAAGTCTTGCGTGATGACGCTGCTCTTGATGTTGCCGTGATGACGACGGCTGATGCGCAGGATCGGCTTGTCGCTGCGTGCATCGAACTCGCTGGCCACTTCGGCCGGTGCGCCGGTCGTGTGGTTCTCGCGCAGGGCTTTTTGCAGAGCGACTGCCGACACTTCTGCGGTTGCGACGCTTTCCAGATCGATCGACGTGCCGTCGGCAATCGCACGAAGCGCTTCGGCATCCATGAAGTTGCCCAGACGCGCAATGACAGCTTCTGCGACCTGATGCTTGCGCGCAAGCTCTTCCAGCGTGTCGCCGTTGATGATGGTGGGATTGTCTCCACCGGTGCTCACGCTCGCATCTTTCATGGCGATACGAAGCAGGAACGCGTCGAGTGCGCCAGCGTCTTTCAGGTACTGCTCTTCCTTGCCGACCTTCACTTTGTAGAGCGGCGGTTGCGCAATGTAGATGTGACCTCGTTCGACCAACTCAGGCATCTGGCGATAGAAGAACGTGAGCAGCAGCGTACGAATGTGGGCGCCGTCGACGTCAGCGTCGGTCATGATGATGATGCGGTGATAGCGCAGCTTGTCGACGTTGAAGTCGTCGCTGCCGGTCGATCCACCCGCCTTGCCGATACCGGTTCCGAGCGCGGTGATCAGCGTCAGGATTTCGTTGCTGGTCAGCAGCTTTTCATAGCGCGCTTTCTCGACGTTCAGGATCTTGCCGCGCAGCGGAAGAATCGCCTGGAACTTGCGGTCGCGGCCTTGCTTGGCCGAGCCGCCTGCGGAGTCGCCCTCGACGATGTAGATCTCGCAGAGCGCGGGATCTTTCTCTTGGCAGTCGGCCAGTTTGCCGGGAAGACCCATGCCATCGAGCACGCCTTTGCGACGCGTCATTTCACGCGCCTTGCGAGCGGCTTCACGCGCACGTGCAGCTTCGATAATTTTTCCGCAAATGATCTTCGCGTCGTTGGGACGCTCCTGCAGATAGTCGGCCAGCAGCTTGCTCACGATGTCTTCCACCGGGCCGCGCACTTCGCTGGACACCAGCTTGTCTTTGGTCTGGCTCGAGAACTTCGGCTCGGGCACCTTCACGCTCAACACGCAGCAAAGACCTTCGCGCATGTCGTCGCCGGTGACTTCGACTTTCGCTTTTTTAGCGAGCTCGTTTTCTTCGATGTACTTGTTGATGATGCGGGTCATGCCGGCGCGAAGGCCGGTCAGATGCGTGCCGCCGTCACGTTGCGGAATGTTGTTGGTGAAGCAGAGAACGCTTTCGTTGTAGCCGCTGTTCCACTGCATCGCCACTTCCACGCCGATGTTCGTTTGCTGATCGCTCTGGCGATCGCCCATCGCGTGGAACACGTTGGGGTGCAGAACCGTCTTTCCCTTGTTGATGAAATCGACGAAGCCCTTGACGCCACCGGCGCCAGCGAAATCGTCTTCCTTGCCGCTACGCTCATCGACCAGGCGAATGCGAACGCCGTTGTTCAGGAACGAGAGTTCGCGCAAACGCTTGCTCAGGATTTCGTAGTGAAAATCGTTGTTCTCTTTAAAGATTTCGGTGTCGGGCAGGAAGTGAACTTCGGTGCCGCGCTTTTCTGTGTCGCCGGTGACGCGCATCGGCGAAATCTCGACGATGCCTTCTGTGCCGGGAACGCTTTCGAGCAAACGGTTTTGCACGAAGCCGCGTTCGAAATCGATCGCGTGCACCTTGCCTTCGCGGCGCACGGTCAGGTGAAGCCACTTCGACAGCGCGTTCACGCAGCTCACGCCCACGCCGTGCAATCCGCCCGATACCTTGTAGCTGTTCTGGTTGAACTTGCCGCCGGCATGCAATTCGGTGAGCGCGATTTCTGCAGCAGAGCGCTTGGGCTCGTGCTTGTCGTCCATCTTCACGCCGGTGGGGATGCCCCGACCGTTGTCGACCACCGAGACCGAGTTGTCGGTGTGGATCGTGACCAGGATGTCGTCGCAATGACCTGCGAGCGCTTCGTCGATCGAGTTGTCGACCACTTCGAACACCAGATGATGAAGGCCGGTTCCGTCCGATGTATCGCCGATGTACATGCCGGGGCGCTTACGGACCGCTTCAAGGCCTTCGAGGATCTGGATCGAGCCTTCGCCGTAGCCTTCCGATGCACCGACCTGATGAGCGTCGATCTTCGGCTGGAAGTTGGAGCTGTCGGCGCCCGGTGTTTGTGCGTTGACTTCGGGCTCGTTCGACTTGTTTTCTTCGGTCATTTTCAGCTTTGCTAGTTCGAAACCGGCCGGAATTCCGCGGTTTCATCAATCTCTTGAAAGACCAAACCCGCTTTCAAGCGGGTCGGTGTGTTTGTTGTTTGAGCCTGCAGATCAAATGCGCATCGGCATCACGACGTACTTGAACGAGGCGTTGTCGGGAATGGTGACCAGTGCCGAACTGTTCGAATCGGACAGCTCCACTTTCACCATGTCCTGGCTCATGTTCGCGAGTGCGTCGATGAGATAGGTGACGTTGAAGCCGATTTCGATCGAGTCGCCGCCGTAGTCGATATCGAGTTCATCGACAGCTTCTTCCTGCTCGGCGTTGTTGCTGGCCACGCGAAGAGTCCCGGGTTCGAGGTTCAGGCGAACGCCCTTGAACTTCTCGCTGGTAAGAATCGCGGTGCGCTGCAGGCTAGCGAGCAGCGGTGCGCGGCCCAGCGTGATCGAGTTCTTGTGGTTTTTCGGAATGACGCGGTTGTAGTCGGGGAACTTGCCTTCGACCAGCTTGGTCACGAACTCCATGCCGTCGAAGCTGAACTTCGCCTGGTTGTTCGCGAATTGCATTTCGATCGCGCCTTCTGCGTCCGACAGCAGACGCTGCATTTCCAGAACGGTCTTGCGCGGAAGAATCACTTCCTGGCGCGGCACTTCCACATCGAGCATGGCCGATGCGAACGCGAGACGGTGACCGTCGGTTGCGACAAGGCTCAACTGCTTGCCCTCTGCGACGAACAAAATGCCGTTGAGGTAGTAGCGAATGTCGTGAACTGCCATGGCGAACGACACTTGGCTCAGCAAATCTTTCAACGTCTTTTGCGGAACGCTGAACGATGGGCCGAATGTTGCGGACTCCTGAACCAGCGGGAAGTCTTCGGCGGGCAGTGTTTGCAAGGTGAACTTGCTTTTGCCGCCCTTCAAGATGAGCTTGTTGGCGCTCGACTCCAGCGAAACCGTCTGATCGGACGGCATGGTGCGCAGGATATCGATGAGTTTGCGTGCGCCGACCGTGGTCGTGAAGCTGCCTGCGTCGCCGTCGAGTTCTGCAGTCGTGCGGATCTGGATTTCCAGATCGCTGGTGGTCAGCTGAATCGCGTTGCCGGTTTTCCGGATCAGCACGTTCGCCAAGATCGGAAGCGTGTGACGGCGCTCCACGATGCCCGACACCGATTGCAGGACCGAAAGAACTTTTTCTTGTGTTGCCTTCAGGACGATCATCTCAACCTCTGTTTAAAACTTCTTTGCACCATTTTCGCTTGTTTAACCGGCGTTTTCCGCCCGTTTAGGGTTAAACACAGCCTTTTTTCGGACCCCACGGCCCTTCCCAGCTATCACGCTCGAACTGCTTCGAATCAGCCCTTCAAGGTCTGCTCCAGCACGTGAAGTTGCTGGTTCAATTCGGTCATCTGCTGGCGTTCGCCGGCGATCTTTCGCACCGCGTGAAGCACGGTGGTGTGATCTCGACCGCCGAACAGCTCGCCAATCTCGGGAAGACTTTTCTGCGTCAGCTCTTTTGCCAGATACATCGCAATCTGGCGTGGGCGCGCGATACTCGCCGGACGCTTTTTCGAATACATGTCGGCGACCTTGATCTTGTAATAGTCGGCGACCGTCTTCTGGATGTTTTCCACAGAAATCTGGCGGTTCTGGATGGAAAGCAGATCTCTCAGCGCTTCACGCGCCAGCTGGATCGAGATCTCTTTCTGGTTGAACCGCGAGTAAGCGAGGATTTTTCGCAAGGCGCCTTCGAGTTCGCGCACGTTGGAGCGCACGTTCTTGGCAACGAAAAAAGCCACTTCCTCTGGCATTTCGGCACCTTCGACTCGAGCCTTGCTAATAAGAATGGCCACGCGCATTTCAAGTTCCGGCGGCTCGATGGCCACGGTCAGCCCGGAATCGAAACGCGAAACCAGCCGCTCATGAATATCTACCAGCCCCTTGGGATAGGTGTCGCTGGTCATCAGGATGTGCGACTTTTTGGTCAGCAAAGCCTCGAATGCGTTGAAGAACTCTTCCTGGGTCCGGTCCTTGTTGGCGAAGAACTGGACGTCATCTATCAACAGGAGGTCGAGCGAGTGATAGCGCTCCTTGAATTCGTCGAAAGTCTTGCGCTGGTACGCCTTAACCACATCCGACACGAACTGCTCGGCATGGATGTAGAGAACTTTGGAATTCGGCTTGTCCGCCATCAGGCGGTTACCCACAGCGTGCATCAAGTGGGTTTTGCCCAGACCGACGCCGCCGTAGATAAAGAGCGGGTTGTACAACTGGCCTGGCGTGCTGGCCACGTGCATGGCAGCGGCTCGCGCCATCCGGTTGGCGGTTCCTTCGACAAGCGTGTCGAACGTCAGGGCCGAGTTGAGTCGATTCCGAAAGCCGGCGGGAGTGGGGTCGTCGCCCATATTGGCAGGTTCCGGAGCCGAGTAAGCCTCGGACGGCGAGGACTCGAGGCGAGTGCGAGCAGGAGCTTCGCGAGGAGCAAGCGCTAACTCGATCTGAATCGGCTGCCCGTAGATCTTCTCGAGCATGGTCGCGATTCGTCCCGAATATTGGGCGCGAACCCAGTCGAGCTTGAACCGATTCGCCACGAATATCGTGACCTTGGAAAAGTCTTCCGCCACCTGTGCAGTGAGCGGTTTGATCCAGGTATTGAATTGCTGATCCGGCATTTCCAGCGCGAGTTGCTCGGCGCAGGTTTGCCACAAACTTTGTCCCGCGCCATCGTCGTCCGGGACGCTGGCGCTGTGTCTTCCCTCGATCATTCGTTCGTTCTTCTTGTGGATATATAGGTGTTCATCAGCCGCTCGAATTCTAATTTATCAAGACTTTATCCACAACCCGAAGGGACACTGGTGGAATAGCCAGTTCCGGCTGCTTTTTAGGGTTTCTAAACACCGATAATTCGCTAAGCCATTGCCGCGATTGAAGATTTTGGTGATAATCGCGGGTTCCCCTGATCGTGTTCAGGGCGCTGAACTCTCAAGGATTCTCAAAATGAAACGCACCTACCAACCCTCCAAGATTCGTCGCGCGCGTACGCACGGTTTTCTCGTTCGCATGAAGACTCGCGGTGGCCGTGCAGTAATCAACGCACGTCGCGCCAAGGGCCGCAAGCGTCTGGCAGTCTAAGTTTCGTTCGCTGCCGGACCGGAGCTTCGAGAAGCCTTTTTGGCCTCGCCGAAGTGGACCGAATCAGCTTCGATTCAGATTTGACGAAGACGGCAGCGCTCAAGTGCAGCGACTAAAAACGCGTCCGCAGTTCCAGGCCGCAATGGCCGGTGGAACTATTGCCCGCACAGCTCACTTCGCGCTGCACAGACTCCCATTCGATAGCTCATCAGCAGTAGCCGCCGAAACATCGGCGGCGCAGCCGTCTCCGATCGATCTGTTTGCAATCCCCGACGTCTGGATGGGCGCCTTGGTTCCCAAGCGCTGGGCCAAGCATGCGGTCACACGCAATGCAATCAAGCGGCAGATCTATACCGTGAGCGATGAAATCGAGGCTCGCCTGCCGCAAGCAGCGCATGTGGTCCGATTACGTTCCGGCTTCGACCGCAAGACATTCACGAGCGCCACGTCGGTGAATCTGAAAGAAGCCGTTCGATCCGAGTTGAATTTGCTGTTCGAGCGCTCATTTGATCGTCAGTTACAGCGTTCCGGACCGGTCAAATCATGATTCGTGCATTGCTTATCGGCCTGGTCAAAGGCTATCGCCTGCTTTTGAGCCTCTGGCTCGGATCGTCGTGTAGATTCGAGCCCACCTGTTCCGCCTATTCCCTCAAGGCGCTCGAAACGCATGGGGCTGCAGGCGGAACCTATCTCACACTCGCACGCCTCGTTCGCTGCCAACCCTGGTGCGACGGAGGGCATGATCCCGTTCCGGGAGAATTGCCGAAACTGTTCACGCGGTTTTCGTTTCACCCTTCACAACACTCTTCGCAAAAGAAGTCTCCATGAATGACATTCGCCGCACCATCCTGTGGGTGATCTTCGGTTTCTCCATGGTCCTGATCTGGGACAAATGGCAGGTCTACAACGGCCACAAGGCGATGTTCCTTCCGCCTTCGATGACCGGTCAGACCGTTCCTGCGACCGCAGCTTCGGCGCCGGCCAATGGCGCGTCCGGTGCGGTACCGGTGGCTCTGCCATCGGCCGTGCCGGGACAGACTACAACCGCTAGCACCAACACATCGGTCCCCGGTGGCGCCGTCGCTCCCGCAGCACCTCGCCAGCAGATCGTGGTGAACACCGATGTGCTCCGCTTGACCTTCGACACCGAAGGCGGAGCGCTGATCAAGAGCGAGTTCCTCGGTCACGACGAAATGTCGGCCAAGGGAACGCCGTTCATATTGCTCGACGACAGCCCGGCTCGTGTTTACGTTGCGCAAACCGGCCTGATCGGATCGGGCGCGTTGCCCACGCACAAGACGCCTATGACTTTCAGCGGCGATCGCGATCTGAAGGACGGCTCCAACGAGTTGGTCGTGAAGTTCGAGTCGGCCGATGTCAATGGCGTGAAGCTGGTGAAGACCTGGACGCTTCATCGCGGCGCGTACGACATCGCGGTTCGTCATGACGTGGTGAACACCAGCGGAGCACCGGTGACACCGCAGCTCTACATGCAGCTGGTTCGCGATGGCAACCCGCCTCCCGGAGAGTCGTCGTTCTATTCGACCTTCACCGGCCCGGCGATCTACACCGACGTGAAGAAGTATCAAAAAATCGCGTTCAAGGATATCGAGAACAACAAGGCCGACATCGTGAAAGACGCGAACGGCGGCTATGTTGCGATGGTCCAGCATTACTTCGCGAGCGCATGGTTGCTCGCCGATGGCATCAAGCGCGAGCCCTTCGTTCGCAAGGTCGACACCAACCTTTATGCAGTCGGCATGATCACGCCGATGGCAGCGATTCCCGCAGGCGCAACCGGCTCGGTCGATGCGAAATTCTTCGTCGGCCCGCAGGAGGAGAAGAAGCTCGAAGCGCTTTATCCCGGTCTGGAGCTGGTGAAAGACTACGGCTGGCTCACGATTCTTGCGAAGCCTTTGTACTGGCTGCTCGACAAATTGCACGGGATTCTCGGAAACTGGGGCTGGTCTATCGTGATGCTCGTGGTGTTGCTCAAGATCGCGTTCTATTGGCTCAACGCCAAGGCGTACTCCAGCATGGCCAAGATGAAGGCGATCAACCCGAAGGTCACCGCGATGCGCGAACGCCTGAAGGACAAGCCGCAGGAAATGCAGCAGGAAATGATGAAGATCTACCGCGAGGAAAAGGTCAACCCGATCGGTGGCTGCTTCCCGATCATGATCCAGATTCCGGTGTTCATTGCGCTGTACTGGGTGCTGCTCTCCACGGTTGAAATGCGTCATGCGCCCTGGATTCTGTGGATCAAGGATCTCTCTTCGCCCGATCCCTTCTTCATTCTGCCGCTCGCGATGACCGCGACTTCGATGCTGCAGACCTGGCTGAACCCCACGCCTCCGGATCCGGTTCAGGCCAAGTTGATGTGGATCATGCCGCTGGCTTTCAGCGTGATGTTCTTCTTCTTCCCGGCCGGCCTGGTCGTGTACTGGCTCACCAACAACATCTTGTCGATCACACAGCAGTGGATCATCAACAAGCGGTTGGGAGTCAATTAAGAGCGCCAAAAAGATGCTGACCGCCAGCCTGCCCGTTGGCCCGCACGGAATGCACGATCCGATCGCGGCCATTGCGACGGCAGCGGGACGCGGCGCGGTCGGCATCGTTCGAGTCAGCGGCACGAATCTGCTGCCGCTGATCGAGCAAATCTGTGGGCGCGCCCTGCGTCCGCGTGAAGCCACATATCTCCCCTTTCGCGCCGCCGATGGCACCGCCATCGATCAAGGCATCGCGATCCACTTTCCCGGACCTGCGTCCTTCACCGGTGAAGATGTTCTCGAGCTTCAGGCGCATGGCGGATCGGTCGTGCTTCAGTTGCTTCTTGCGCGGTGTATCGAAGCAGGTTCGCAAAATGCCGATGACCACGCTTCGTCCTTGCGACGAATCCGCGTAGCCCGACCCGGCGAGTTCACCGAGCGCGCCTTCCTCAACGACAAGATCGACCTGGCGCAAGCCGAAGCCATCGCAGACCTGATCGACGCGAGCACCGAGGCGGCGGCACGCAGCGCAACCCGATCGCTGTCCGGCGAGTTCTCGAAAGAAATTCATGTGCTTCGCGATGCGCTGATTCATCTGCGCATGCTGGTGGAGGCGACGCTCGATTTTCCGGAAGAGGAAATCGACTTTCTGAAGAAGGCCGATGCCCACGGACAGCTGTCAAGGTTGCAGGACGCCGTTCTACGCGTAGCCCAGCGAGCGCGTCAGGGTGCCTTGCTTCGCGAAGGCATCAAGGTTGTTATTGCCGGTCAGCCCAACGCCGGCAAGTCGTCATTGCTGAACGCACTCGCAGGTGCCGAACTCGCCATCGTCACCCCGATTGCCGGCACTACCCGCGACAAGGTGTCGCAGACGATTCAGATCGAAGGCGTTCCGATTCACGTGGTCGACACCGCAGGTCTGCGCGAAAGCAGCGACGAGGTGGAGCGAATCGGAATCGAGCGGGCCTGGGACGAGATTGCGGGCGCGGATGCTGTTTTGTTTCTGCATGACCTGACCCGGGCGAACGACGCCGGGTATCGCGAAGCCGATAACGTAATCGCGTCGACGCTGCTCGATCGAATCGACAAGTCGACGCCGGTCTTGCACGTCTGGAATAAAACCGATGCTTCCGGCACGGTGTCGGAACAGGCTAGTCCCGAAGCCATTTCCTTGTCGGCAAAAACGGGGCTGGGGCTCGATCCCTTGCGTCAGCGGCTCCTCGCGATTGCGGGCTGGCAATCGGCCCCGGAGGGCGTCTACATCGCACGCGAACGCCATGTTCAGGCGCTCAAGTCGGTTCAGGCCCATCTCGACCAGGCGTCGGCCCAGCTAGCGGCCAACGGACAGATGCTGGAATTGCTGGCCGAAGAACTTCGGCTGGCCCAAAACTCGCTCAACGAAATTACCGGCGAATTTGGAGCCGACGATTTGCTGGGCGTGATCTTCTCGTCGTTCTGCATCGGGAAATAATTCCTGCCGGACACTTGGGATTGGTTCTCCCGAGGCGTGCGAGGCGGTTCTCAGCAGCGATAGCCGATTCGCGCAGTAAATAGCCGACAAATACCTACGGAATAGGATTGACGTAACCATTTGAGTGGGAAATACTGATTCCCTAATGAATCATCGTTTCAGTAATGAAATTTTGATCATCCGAATCACCCCAAACCACCTCAAATTAGCATGAGCCAATCCTCAGACGACCAAAACGGTGTGTGGCACGACGTTGCCACTCTTGATCAGCTCGATCCGGATTTCCCGGTCGGCGTCGAAGTAGATGGTCGCAAGGTGGGTCTTTTCCTGCTCGATGACAAGGTTCACGCACTCGAAGACGTTTGCCCTCATGCCTACGCGCTGCTGTCGCAAGGGTTCGTGGAAGACGGCCATATCGAATGCCCGCTGCACGCAGCCCGCTTCGAGATCGCCACGGGCAAGTGCCTGGACGAAATCGGTCAGCGCGATATTCATTGCTACCCGGTCAAGGTTCATGAAGGCCGCGTTGCGATTCAAATCCCAGTCGTCGCAGGTTGATCATGAGCACGACCAACGACTCCTCAGTCCCCGCGATCGAATTCATCGGTGTCGAAAAGCGCTTTCCCGCGCGCGGCAAATCCGGTGAAGTGCTCGCTGCGCGCGATGTGAACTTCTCGATCAAAAAAGGCGAAGTAGTCTCCATCATCGGCCCGTCCGGTTGCGGCAAGAGCACCTTGCTGAACATGGGAGCTGGCCTTGCCAAACCCAGCGCCGGCATCGTGAAAGTGGCTGGCGAAGTCGTTTCGGGACCCAACAAGCACGTCGCCTTCATGCTGCAGAAAGATCTGCTCATGCCCTGGCGCACCATTGCCCAGAACGTCGAATTCGGTCTCGAGTTGCGCGGCGTCAAAGCGGCTGAACGCGAAGCCATCTCCACCAAACTCATCGCACAGTGCCACCTCACCGGCTTCGGCAAACACTATCCGCATCAGCTCTCCGGCGGCATGCGCCAACGCGCTGCGCTTGCACGCACGCTGGCTGTCGACCCACTGGTTTTGTTGATGGACGAGCCCTTCTCGGCTCTCGACGCGCAGACCAAGATGATTCTTCAGCAAGACCTCGCCAAGACCGTCGACGTGCAAGGCAAGACGGTGGTGTTCATCACCCACGATCTGACCGAAGCGGTAGCACTGTCGGACCGCATTCTGGTGATGAGCGAGCGTCCCGGAACCATCGTCGAGCAGATCGTCGTGGACATTCCGAATCGCAACAACCCGATGCAGCGCCGCAAGGAACCCGAAGTGAACAACTACGTTGCGCGCCTCATGGATCTGCTCAAGCTCGATGCGAACACCGAAGTGCATTGATCGCTTCGATGCCGCGTTAGAAAAAGTTTTCCCCGTATCAACCACCACCTCTCTCCAGGAGATTTCATGAACTTCAACCGTCCTTTCAACGCTACGCGTCGTGCAGTTCTGGCGCTCGGCGCCGTGGCAGCCATTGCAGCTCCGGTCGTCTCGCACGCGCAAGCCGCCGCTGCGAAGCCCGCCCTGCAGGAAATCACGTATCTCCTGCCGGCACCCAGCGCGTTGCCCGCATTCGGTCCCTGGATGGTTGCGCAGGCCAAAGGCTATTACGAGCAGGAAGGTCTGAAGATCAACTTCGTGACCGGTCGCGGCGGCGTAGACGTTGCCAAGCAGGTTGGCGCAGGTAATGCAGTCGTCGGAGGTGCACTCGGCGACACCCCGATCATCGCGCGCGCACAAGGCATTCCGGTCAAGGCGGTTGCATTGCTCGGCGGCGGATCGCTCATGCAATTGGTAAGCCATGAAAGCGCGCACATCGAAAGCCCGCGCGAACTGCGTGGCAAGACGATCACCACGATCGCCTACACCGACACCACTTACTACGCGTTGCTCGGCATGCTCAGCAAGGCCGGCCTGACCAAGAACGATGTGGATATCCAGGCTGCAGGCCCGGTCGGCGTCTGGCAGCTCTTCGTGAGCGGCAAGGCGACAGCCATGGCATCGACCCCAGACTGGACGGTCACGGCTGAAGAAGCCGGCGCCAAGGTCACCATCATTCCGGCCGACGTGTATTTCAAGAGCATGGCTCAAGCGATCATGGTGTCCGACGAAACCATCGCCAAGAACCCGCAACTGGTTCAGAAGCTGGTCCGCGCAACCCTCAAGGGCATGAAAGACATCATGACCGACCCCAAGGCCGCAGCGAAGGTTTACTCCGACGCGATCCCTGCGCACAAGGGCAAGGAAGCGACCATCGAGAAGATGTTCAACATGTACAACAAGTACGTCTACGCGAACCAGAAGACCATCGGCATGATGGACGAATCGCGTCTCGGCGACCTGCAGAAGTTCTACGTGGCCAACCAGGTCGTGCCGAAGGAAGTGCCTTTGAAGGATCTGTACACGAACCAGTTCGTGGGCAAGTAATCAGTACTTACCGCAAACAGATTTCCGCGAAAACAGATCTCCGAGATACCTACCTAGAGCACCCAGCATGAACGCCAATCGCGATCGCATAGTCACAGCCGCCTGGAGTATTGGCGTTCTTGTGGTTTTTCTTCTCCTCTGGCAGTTCGTGCCTGGATGGCTCGGAGTTCCCGACTTCGTGCTGCCTCACCTCAGCAAGGTCGTCGAAGAATTCATTCGCATCTGGGGCGCCGAGCGCCTGCTGTGGCACTCGGGTATCACGGCGCTCGAAGTGGTCGTGGGCTTCGTACTCGGCTCGATTCTCGGCGCTGGCATCGGCTTCGTGCTGGGAGTCTCGCCGCGCGTGGAAGCGGTTTTGTCCCCGTATCTGCTTGCCTTGCAGATCGCACCCAAAGTGGCGTTCGCTCCGCTGTTCGTGATGTGGCTCGGCTACACGGTCTATCCCAAGATCCTCGTCGCCGTTCTCATCGTGTTCTTCCCGGTGCTGATCAACGTGCTGTCCGCCATGCGCACCATGGATCACGATCTGATCAACCTGGCGCGCTCGTTCTCGGCAACGCGCAGCCAGATTTTTGCGATGGTCGAATACCCGACCACGCTTCCCGCGCTGTTCTCCGGCCTTCGCATCGGCAGCACGCTGGCAGTGATCGGTGTGGTCGTGGGCGAACTGGTAGGCGGAAACATGGGGCTGGGCTTTCTGCTCACCTTCTTCGAAGGCCAGGGCAATACGGCAGGCGTGTTCGTCGCGATTGCTGCCCTTACCGTGATTGGGATTTTTGCGTACTACGCCGTTGTGCTTCTCGAGCGCAAGGTTCTCCATTACCTGCCGAGCGCCGAGCGCCGCGTTGCCTGATCGACCGAAATACACATGACGACTACTAACGACACACGCGAAATCTCCTTGCCCGGACGAAAGATTCTGGTGACCGGATCTGCGCGTGGACTCGGCGAAGCGTTTGCAACCGCCGTGATCGAGGCCGGCGCAAGCGTGGTGGTGAGCGACGTTCTGCACGAGCGTGGCGAAGCGCTGGCGAAATCGCTAGGCCCCAAGGCTTTCTACGTGGGCATGGACATTTCCGACGAAGCATCCATCAAGGCAGGCGTCGACAAGGCGGCCGAACTCATGGGTGGACTCGATGGCGTGATCAACAACGCTGCCATTACCAATTCCGGCGGCAAGAACATGGACGAGCTGACGCAGGAAACCTGGGACAAGGTGATGAACGTGAACGTTCGCGGCACCTGGCAGGTGTCGGTTGCAGCCACGCCGCATCTTGCGAAATCGGGAAATGGCCGCATCGTCAATCTAGGTTCCGACACCGCTTTGTGGGGCGCGCCGCGCCTCATGGCTTATGTCGCGAGCAAGGGTGCAGTCATGGCGATGACCCGTTCGATGGCGCGAGAACTCGCGCCGCACGGCATCACGGTCAACGCCATTGCACCGGGACTCACGCTGGTCGAAGCCACCGAATACGTGCCGGAAGCACGTCATAACTTTTACGCACAGGGCCGCGCCATCACGCGCGCTCAGGTGCCCGCCGATTTAACTGCGGCTGCGTTGTTCCTTCTGTCCGTCGGAAGTGGCTACGTGACCGGACAAGTGCTGCCCGTCAATGGCGGCTTCTACATGAACTAAGCCAAACAGGAGTCCACGATGAACGCACCTATCTCTGCTCAAACCCTGGCCGCCAATCAACCCGTGTTCAACGAACGCGGTCTGATGGATGCGACCATTCCCGCCGAAGCGGATATCCAGAAGACGATGATCCAGGCCGAAGGCCAATCGTTCGAAGACTTCATGAACTCGCGCGTCGCGCGCTACGCAACTCGTAGCTACGACTGGAACGCGTTGAAGTTCCAGGCCGACTACGACCCGAAATATCGTCGTGCCCAAATGCGTTACGTCGGCACCGGCGGCACAGGAGTTGCCACCGACATGAACACGATTCCCTCGGGCCACTTCACCTTCTCCACGATGGTGATCCCGGCAGGTCACGAAGGTCCTTCGCACATCCATTACGACGTGGAAGAAGTGTTCTTCCTGCTCAGCGGCAAGATGAAAGTCATCTGCGAAAAAGACGGCGAAAAGTGGGAAAGCATCCTCACCGCACGCGATCTGATTTCGGTTCCCCCGGGCGTGTATCGCGAAGAAATCAACATCGGCGACGAAGACGCGTTGATGTGCGTTCTGCTCGGATCGCCGAAGCCGATCACTCCCACGTATCCCCCGGATTCGCCGCTTGCCAAGATCAAGCGCGACATGGCTGCGGCCAAGAAGTAATCGAAGACGTAATCGAAGAATTAATTAAGAGATCACGCACATGTCCTTGCAGCAAACGCTCGACGAATTCGCGCTGGAGCGCGTCTCCACTCCGCTGGGCGAAGTGGAGTTTCGTCGCGCGCGCGGAAGCAAGACCACCGGCGCATCGTCGGTCACGCATGTGCTGCTTCACGGCATCGGTTCCGCATCCGGCAGCTGGCTGCGTCAGCTGAAGGCAGTGCGCGATAGCGAGTCCTTGCATGTGGTCGCGTGGAATGCACCCGGCTACGGCGCAAGCGACAAGGTCGGCCCGGCGTCGCCGCACGCGGAAGATTACGCAGAGCGCGTCTGGGCATGGCTCGATGCGATCGGCGTCGGCTCGCCGGTGACGCTGGTCGGCCACTCGCTGGGCGCGATCATGTCGGCGCGTGCGACTTTGCTGCAGCCCGCTCGAGTCACTCGACTCGTGTTGCTTTCGCCAGCTCGCGGTTATGGCGACTCCTCCGACGAGGATCGCGCGAAGAGACTCGGCAGTCGTCTCGAATCATTGAATACGCTGGGCCCGAAAGGCATGGCGGAAAAGCGTGGCGCGGCAATGGTCTCGCCGCATGCATCGGCTGAAGAAGTCGCGTACGTGAAAAGCGTCATGGCTCAGGTCGATCCGGCTGGCTACACGCAGGCTGCGCATCTGCTGGTCAACGCGAACCTGCTCGAAGACCTTTCGAAAGTTACCGTGCCCGTACAAGTTGCGAGCGGCAACGAAGACACGATCACGACGCCCGAATCGTGCCGCGCAGTCGCTGCGCACAAGGGTGTCGAATGGATCGACCTCGGTGCCGTCGGACACGCTTGCCCGCTCGAAGCATCTACTGCAGTCAATGCCCTGTTGGGCCTCTCAAAAACAGAGGAACTCGCATGAGCGACACTCAACTCGACGATCGCTACATGGTCCCCGCCCTGCTGCGCGGACTTCAATTGCTCGGTCAATTCACTCGCGACGATCGCGAATTGACCGGTGCCGAACTGTCGCGCCGACTCGACCTGCCGCGCGCTTCGGTGTTCCGCATTCTTCATACGCTGGAGCAAACCGGATTCGTTCAGCGCGTGGGTGATAGCGCCAACTACAAGCTGAGCCTTGCCGTGTTGCGACTCGGCTTCGAATACCTCGCATCGATGGAGCTCACCGAACATGGCCGTCCCATCCTCGACGAACTTCGCAACAAGACCGGCCTGTCGGCGCATCTGGTGGTTCGCGATTCGCGCGAAGCCGTGATCATCGCGAAGTCTGCCGGCCGTTCCGCCATCTTCAATTCGGTGCAGGTCGGCGCGCGTCTGCCCGCACATGCAACCGTGCTCGGTCGCGTGCTCATGGGCGGTCTCAGCATGGCCGCCTTGAGCGACCTCTACAAAGGTGTCGAGCTGCATGCGTACACACCTCGCACCCCCACCACGCTTGCGCAACTCAAGGAGCTGGTCGATCAAACCGCGGCTCAGGGTTACGGCGTGAGCCAGGGCGGATTCGAAACCGGAATTTCCACGATTGCTGCGCCTGTGTTCAACGACTCTCGCGAAGTCGCTGCGGCCATCAGCGTGACCGTGCCTTCGCAGCGCGTGGCAGACAACGAGATCGGCGAGTACATCACGCAGGTGCGAGCCGCCGCCGAACAGCTAACGCAACTCATCAGCCATTTGCCGCATCGCGGTGCGTGGCATCAGAACCATCCCGAAAAACTGGCCGCCTGAAGCCTGAACCCATGACAAGCAAAACAAAAATTACCGTTGGCGAACTCGCCGTCCGATTCCTGGAGGAGTGCGGCGTTCGCGCTGCGTTCGGCGTGATCTCGATTCACAACATGCCGATCCTGGATGCATTCCATGTCCGCAACAAAATCCGCTTCGTCTCGGCTCGCGGTGAAGCCGGTGCCTGCAACATGGCCGATTCCTACGCGCGCATCGTCGGCGGCCTCGGCGTCTGCGTGACCAGCACCGGCACCGGCGCGGGCAACGCAGCCGGCGCACTGGTCGAAGCGATGACGGCAGGCACGCCGATGCTGCACCTCACGGGCCAGATCGAATCGCCTTTCCTCGATCGCGATCTCGGCTTCATTCACGAAGCGCCGCAACAAGTCGCGATGCTCAAGGCGTGCGGCAAGGAAGCCTTCCGGATCCGCAATCCGGAAACTGCGCTGGCTACTTTGCGTGAAGCGGTTCGTCTTGCACAGACACCGCCGTGCGGCCCGGTCAGCATCGAAATTCCAATCGACATCCAGAAGGCGATGATCGATCTGCCAGCAGACATGTTGCCCATTGCCGTTCTGCCGGTGCAGCCTTCGATGGCTGCGGTCGATGAACTCGCTGCGAAACTGGTCGGCGCCAAGCGGCCTCTGCTGATGCTCGGCGGCGGCGCTCGCGGTACGCGCGAAGCAGTCGAGCGTTTCGTGAAGATGGGCTGGGGTGTAGTCACCTCGGTTCAAGGTCGCGGAATCATTCCTGAAGACAGCGATGCAACGCTTGGTTCGTTCAGCGTGCAGAAGCCGTCGGAAGAACTGTACGGATCGATCGACGCGATGCTCGCCGTGGGCACGCGTTTGCGCAGCAACGAGACGCTCAACTATCACCTGAAGCTCCCCACCAACATCTATCGCATCGACGCGAATGTTTTGGCGCACAACCGCGGCTACGAAAGCCAGTACTTCGTACACGGCGACGCACTGGTCACGCTCAATGCGCTGGCCGATCGCCTCGAAGGCAAGATGGCCGTGGACAAGCAACTGCATGCCGATATCAAGAAGACGCGCGAAGCATCTTCGAAGATCGTCGATGGCGGTCTCGCGAAATACGTGGCGCTCAAAGACGGCCTCAACGAAGTCCTCAAGGGCGAAGCCTGGTGGGTTCGCGACATCACGCTGTCGAACAGCATGTGGGGCAACCGCAGCCTGGTTCTCGACAACCCGCGCGCTGGCGTTCATGCATTGGGCGGCGGCATTGGACAAGGTCTGGCGATGGGCATCGGCGCTTCGATTGCCAACACCACGCACGAACTCGGACGCAAGACGGTCACGCTGATCGGCGATGGCGGCTTCATGCTGAACGCGGGCGAATTGGCCTGCGCTGCGCAAGAGAAAGCCGACATGCTCATGATCGTCATGAACGACGGCGGTTACGGCGTGATCAAGAATATTCAGGACGATATCTACGGATCGCGTCATTGCTATGTCGATCTGCACACGCCCGATTTTTCGATGCTCTGCGGCAGCTTGAAGGTCAAGCATCTGCTGCTCGACGATCCGGCAAAAACAAAAGATGTCATCACCCAAGCGCTCGGCATGTCGGGTCCGGTGATGGTCGAAGTGGACATGAAGTCGTGGGGTCCGTTCGCGATCAAGTTCGCAGGCCCACCGAAGAAGAAAGACTGAGAAAGACCGATCGAGATGAGCATGAACCAACAAGTCACCATGATCGGTTTCGGAGCGATCGGTCGCTCCCTGTTCAACCGCATGGCGGGGCATCCCAGCGTGAAGATCTCGCACATCGTCGTGCAGGAATCCGAAATCGCGAAGACGCAGGAAATCGTCGGTAGCGCGGCAAAGGTATCGAGCTCGGTGCCCGCTGAAACCCAACTGGTGCTCGAGTGCGCTGGACACGCTGCGCTCAACGCGCATGTGTTGCCTGCACTGGAGCGCGGTGTCGAATGCGCGGTGCTGTCCATCGGCGCACTTTCCGAAGTCGGTTTGCCCGAAAAGCTGGCCGATGCTGCGAAGCGTGGCGGCACGCAAGTGCATCTGATGGCAGGTGCCATCGGCGGCGTCGATGCAATCGCAGCAGCGAAGCTCGCGGGTCTTACCGAGGTGTTGTACACCGGTCGCAAGCCGCCGAGCGGCTGGCGCGATTCGCCCGCAGAAAAGATTTGCGATCTCGGCAATCTGAAAGAAGCCACCGTAATTCTCGATTCGACTGCACGTGAAGCCGCGCAGTTGTATCCGAAGAACGCCAACGTCGCGGCAACGATTTCGCTTGCAGGTCTCGGCATGGACAACACCAAGGTTCGCCTGATTGCCGATCCGAACGTGACCGAGAACATCCACGAAATAGAAGTGCGCGGCGAGTTCGGCGAAATGAAAGTCACGATGCGTGGCAAGCCGCTCGCAGACAACCCCAAGACATCGGCGCTGACAGTTTTGTCGGCGCTGCGCTTCCTGCACAACCGCACTGGAGCGATGACGATATGACCGAAAAAATCAAGACATTCATGTCCGGCCAGTGGCGCGATGCGTCCGGCCCGGAATACACCACGCAATACCCGGCCGATGGCACCACGGTGGCGTCGCTGCATGCGGCCACCGCAGCCGATGTCGACGAGGCAGTGCAGTACGCCGAGAAGGCGCGCAAGGAGCCGTCGTGGGCAGGCCTCAAGCCGCATCAGCGCGCGAGCATTCTTTATCGCATTGCCGACGGCATTCGCGCGCGCGGAGAAGAACTCGCTCAACTGCAACGCCTGGACAACGGCAAGCCGATCAACGAAACCCGCGCACTGGTTGCCAGCGCTGCGGGCACCTTCCAGTTCTTCGGCGCTGCCGCCGAAACTCTCGAAGAACAAATCACTCCTTCGCGCGGCGATTACGTCAGCATGAGCGTGCACGAGCCTCTCGGTGTTGTCGGTGCAATCACGCCGTGGAACTCGCCGATCGCCAGCGAAGCGCAGAAGCTCGCGCCGGCACTCGCGGCAGGTTGCGCAGTCGTGTTCAAGCCGGCGGAAATTACGCCGCGCATGGCCATCGAACTCGCGAAGATCGCGCAGGAAGCGGGCGTTCCCGACGGCATCATCAGCGTGTTGCCGGGCAAGGGATCTATCGTCGGCGATGCCTTGGTCAAGCACCCGCTGATCCAGCGTATTGCGTTCACAGGCGGCACCAACGTCGGCATGGGCATCGTTCGCCTGGCCGCCGAAAAGCTGATGCCCACCTCGATGGAACTCGGCGGTAAATCGCCCACCATCGTGTGCGCCGATGCCGATCTCGATCACGCAGTGGCCGGCGTGCTGTACGGCATCTTCAGCTCGTCCGGCGAGTCCTGTATTGCGGGTTCGCGCGCGTTCGTACACGCAAGCGTTTACGAAGAATTCAAGTCGCGTCTGCTCGCAGGCGTGAAGGCGCTGCGCGTCGGCGATCCGATCAGCGAGAGAACGCAAATGGGCCCGCTCGTGAGCATGAGCCATCGCGATACGGTCGAGCGCTACGTGCAAATGGGCGTGGACGAAGGCGGCAAGGTTCTGTTCGGCGGATCGCGTCCCAAGGGCGACATGTTCGACAAGGGCAGCTACTACCAGCCGACCGTGTTCGAAGGTCTGTCGAACGACGCTCGAATGATCCAGGAAGAGATTTTCGGCCCGGTTCTGGCCATGTTGCCGTGGACCGACGAAGCCGATCTTCTGCGCCAGTGCAACGACAACGTCTACGGACTCGCGTCGGGAATCTGGACCAAAGATTACAAGGCGGCATGGCGAATCGGCCGTGCGCTGCAGACAGGCACCGTCTGGATCAATACTTACAAGGTGTTCTCTATCGCGACCCCGTTCGGCGGCGTGAAGATGAGTGGCACCGGCCGTGAAAAAGGCCGACTCGGAATTCTGGAATACACGAGCCAGAAAAGTTTTTACTGGGGTACCAACGAGTCCCCGATTCCCTGGAGCGCATGATGATCGAAGGCATTGACGCCATCACTTATTCGACCGACCGCTGGGACGACGCACGTCGTTTCTTCGACGACTGGGGTTTGAAGCTGGTGAAAGAAACTCCCGAGCTGCAAGCCTGGGAAACATTGAACGGATGCGAAGTGAATGTTCGTCGTCCGGAAGACCCGACGCTGCCGCCTCCGATCGAAGCCGGCCCGACGCTACGCGAAGTGGTGTGGGCCTGCGAGAACGAAGCCGACCTCGACAGGCTTGCTAGACAGCTTGCCGGAGCGAAGGGCTTCGAAGACCGTCGCAACATCGACGGCACCGTCAGGGCACTCGATCCGCACGGTCTGCTGATTTCGTTCCGCGTGACCCGCAAACATGCGATAGACGTTGTCGGTGCGCATACGAATCCCTGGGGCGGTACCAAGCGAGTCGACGCGCCGTCGCCGATTTACGAACGTGCAGAGCCGATCGAAGTCGGTCACGTCGTGCTGTTCACCGACCGCATTCAGGAAGCCGAAGATTTCTACGCGAACATCGGGTTCTGCACATCGGATCGTTATCCGGGTCGCGGTGTTTTCATGCGCTGCGCAACCGAAGCCGGTCACCACGATCTGTTCCTTCTGGCATTGCCCAACAAGGGTGTCGGCCTGAATCACGTGGCGTTCACGGTTCGCGATATTCACGAAGTTTTCGGTGGCGGTCTGCATATCAGCCGTTGCGGCTGGAAGACCCAGCTCGGACCTGGACGTCACCCGATTTCATCGGCGTACTTCTGGTATTTCGAGAACCCCTGCGGCGGTCTCATCGAATACAACGCCGACGAAGATCATCTGACCGGCGCATGGCAAGTGCGCGAGTTCGAGCCGGGCCCGACCGTGTTCGCCGAATGGGCGATCGATGGCGGCATCGATGGCAACACACGTCGTCAACCCAACGTGCAAGCTGCGGGCACTTTCCTTACCGAAAAGAAATGAACATGCTTCGTCGCAATTTTTCTTTCAGCGTTGCCAGGACGCTCGTGGGCGTAGCAGCAGCCTCTGTTTGCGCGGCATCGTTTGCGCAGATCGCGCCCAGTGCGCAATCGACGCCTGCCGAAAAGCAGCTCGCGTCCGACCGATTCAACATCGTCGCGCCCTTCCCGCCCGGTGGCCCGATCGACACGCTGGCCCGCATCATTTCCGATGGCCTGTCGAAGAAATACGGTCAACCGTCGGTGGTCGAAAACCTGCCGGGCGCGGCGGGCAACATCGGCATCGACAAAGTCAAGCGCGCGAAGAACGACGGCCACACGCTGCTCGTGATTCCCGCAGGCAACCTCACGATCAACCCCACCTTGATGACGAACTTCCCGTTCAACATCGAGAAAGATTTCGTGCCGATCACGATGCTCGCGAAGGCGCCGAACGTGCTTGTCGCCAGCCCGCAATCGAAGATCACTTCGGTGAAAGAACTGGTGGCGCAGGCGAAGGCCAAGCCCAACACGCTGTCGTACGCATCGCCCGGAGTCGGTAGCGGCCTGCATCTGGCCGGCGAACTGTTCAAGGTTCAGACCGACACCGACATTCTTCATGTGCCGTACAAGGGCACCGGCCCCGCATTGAACGATGTGCTCGGCGGAACCGTGCCGCTGATGTTCAGCAATCTGCCCGCGACGCTCGCGCACATCAAGAGCGGCAAACTGGTTGCGCTCGGCATTACCGATTCCGTGCGCAACGTTACCGCGCCCGATATTCCGACGCTCGCAGAGCAAGGCGTGCAAGGTGTGGTCGTGACCTCGTGGTACGGCTTGCTGGCACCCGCTGGTACTTCGCCCGCGGTTGCAGAACAGCTTGCTCGCGATGCAGGTGAAATCCTGAATCAGCCAGCAGTCAAAGAGACGCTCCTGGCGCAAGGTTTGACCAACGCAGTGACCAAGCCTGCAGATTTCGCGGCGCACATCAAGACGGAAACGGCGACATGGGCGAAGGTCATCAAGGCCCGCAACATCGTTGCCGAATAACTGGTTTCAACCGATATGACCGACGCCGTCACTCCCTCGTCTTCCACTCCGGTGATGCTCACGCTGGTGCTCAAGCATCACCCGGGGCTGATGCTCGACGACGTGCAGGGCAAGCTCAAGGAGAGCGAGTGGTGGGATCGTTTCCCGGTTCCCGGCACCCGCGTGGTGTCGTGGACTGTGGCCATGGGCTTCGGTCAGATCGTCACGCTGGAAGTACCACCGGAGTTGATCGGCCTGGTGAATCTTGAACTCGAGCGTTCGGCTTGGGGCGTGTTCAAGACCGAGTGCTACGTAACCTACGACTTCGTGCCAGTGCGCGAACGGATCAAGGAACGTGTGCGGAACGGCGGGCAGTGAGCCTGCGGTGAGCGCGTAGTCAAGCCGCCTTTGTCGCCGCCGAAGCCGAAGAATTTGAAATCGTTGCAACACTAAATATCAATCGAAGAGTCAGTCAGGAGAGCTACATGGAAGATCGTTACCTAGACCCCAACCAGGCGCAGACACGGCCGCAGACCCAGTACGAAGATCTGCTCGGCGATGCAATTGAACGTGCATACGGGTCGGGCATTACACAGCTCGACGAACTCGTCGCATACTTGAACAAGAGCGGTCCGCTCGGCATGAACGGTGCCCCGTGGACACCCGAGACTTTCAAACAGGAAATGGCTCGCCTCGGCGAGTGAACAGGAGAACACCATGAGCGCAGTTATGCCTTCCGCCGCTACTCCCTCCGCTGTCTCGCCCGACAAGGACGTCGACAACCTTCTGGCCCGTGGTCTGCAGGACCTCTGGTACCCCATCTGCCCGACCGGCTTCGTCAAGGAAAAACCGGTTTCCATGCGCCGTCTGGGCTACAAGATCGCGCTGTGGCGCGACAACGATGGCGCAATCCATGCGCTTGAAGATCATTGCCCGCACCGCGGCGCGCCGTTGTCCATGGGCGTGAATCTGGGCGATCGCCTGGCTTGCCCGTATCACGGCATCGAAGTGAAATGCGACGGCACGGTCACCCGCGTTCCGGCGAGCCCTGGCTGCACGCTCGAAGGCTCCAAAGCCGCACGCAGCTTCCACGTGAAAGAAGCGCACGGCGCCATCTGGCTCTACAACTCGATCGATCCGCATGTGGCCGAACCGCCTCCGTTGCGCCTGCCCGCGCAACTCGAGAGCCCGGAGTACTCCGGCTTCCTCTGCTACACCGAATGGCGCGGCGACTATCGCTACGTCATGGACAACGTGATCGATCCGATGCACGGCACTTTCCTGCACAAGCAATCGCACTCGATGGCCGAGGGCGATATCAACGCCAAGTTCCAGCTGCGCAAGACGCAAGACGGTTTCATCTTCGAGAAAGCTGGACAGCGCGATGTGAACTTCGACTGGACCGAATGGACCGACACCGATGTGCACACGATGCGCCTGGAAATTCCGTATCCGAAGACCGGCGGCCCTGGCGGCAACTTCATCATTGTCGGCAGCTACACACCAATTTCCACCAGCCTGTCGGCGGTGTTCCATTGGCGCATTCGCAAGCTCGATGGATGGCAGCGCGACACCTGGCGCTTCCTGTACAAGAACCGCCTGGAAGCGCGTCACTGGCGCGTTCTGGAGCAGGACCGCGTCATGCTCGAGAACATGGAGCCCGACGCCAACCTGCGCGAGCACCTGTACGAGCACGACGTCGGCATCTCGCGCCTGCGTCGTCATCTGCAAGGCCTGGCCAAGACTCAGCTCACCAAGAAGGGCGCCGTTCTGCCGGGCAATCGCGTCATCGCCATGCCGACCAACGGCAAGGCAGGCGCTGCAGCTTCGACCGAAGTGTCGAACGTCAGCGCTTAAGACACGATTCGCAAGATGCCGGAGACAACGTCCGTTTTAGTTGAAAAGATTGCGAGCCCAGCCGTTCCAGACATGCCCACGGCATCCTGGACCAACGGCTGGCGCATCGGCAACGAGGTGGTGATGTCGGGCATGACAGCGCACCCTGCCAGCCGCATTGCGGCTGAAAAGGGCGCACCTTTGGGTGCGTACGAGCAAACGTTGGTGGTTCTCGGGAAGCTCGAAGCGCTGGTGCAGGCTGCCGGAGGTAGCAGGCAACATATCGTCAAAACGGTGGTGTACGTCAAGGACATCGCCGACAAGGAAGAAGTGGGGCGTGCCCGCCGCGACTTCTTTGGCTCTCATTTCCCCTGCTCGACGCTGGTCGCGGTGAGCGGGTTGGTCTTTCCGGAACTGGTCGTCGAAATCGACGGCTGGGCCCGGCTCGACGCACCTCTTCAGCCGCTATCGGTTTGATCCGAAGCGGCTTGTCGGGCGCTCAACAAGAACAGCACAGGTTTTCAAGATGGATCTAGGTATTGCAGGTCGTAGCGCCCTCGTTTGCGGCGCCAGCGCAGGACTCGGCTACGCATGCGCCAAGGCGCTGGTCAGCGAAGGCGTGAACGTCACCATCGTGGCTCGCACCGAAGCGCCGCTCAAGGAAGCTGCCGACAGGCTTTCCGCGATCAATTCCGGAAAGGTCATCTGGATTGCTGCCGACGTGACCACCGACGCGGGCCGCGCGAAGATTTTCGAATCGTCACCGCAGTTCGACATCATCGTGACCAATGCCGGCGGCCCGCCTCCCGGCGATTTCCGCGACTGGGATCACGACATCTGGGTCAAAGCGCTGGAATCGAACATGCTGGCTCCTATCGAGCTGATCCGTATGACGGTGGACGGCATGATGGATCGCGGTTTCGGCCGGATCATCAACATCACATCGAGTGCGGTGAAGGCGCCGCTCGACATTTTGGGGCTGTCGAACGGTGCTCGCGCCGGCTTGACCGGATTCGTCGCCGGACTGGCCCGGACGACAGTAGGCAAGGGCGTGACGATCAACAACATCCTTCCGGGAACCTTCGATACCGCCCGGATTGCCGGCAATTTCGCGGCGCAGGCCAAACGCGACGGCAAGACCCCGGAAGAAGTCAAAAAGGCGCGTCTGGAGAAGCATCCCGCCAAGCGCCTCGGTCAGCCGGACGAATTGGGAGCCGCCTGCGCGTTCCTCTGCAGCGCCCATGCGGGGTACATCAATGGTCAGAACCTGCTGCTCGACGGCGGCTCCTTCCCAGGCACGATGTAAGGGGCGGCTTTCTCGGAAATTCCGGTTGGGTGTACGCCATTCGCCGTAATTCGATCGAAAACGGGCGTTTTTCCGGACTTTTGTCGGGAAACGCCGACTATGTAACGCCAGCATTGCATGCTAACCTTTGGCGTATTCAACCGAAGGCCGGACACTCTGCAGCATGAGACCTCTAACTACATCCGCGAACGCCTCTAAATTCAATATCCAGGATTTGGTTCGCTCGATCAATCAGAGCCTTTCGCAGAACAACAACTACGACGCTTTCATCTGCGGCCTCACGCCGGCGCAGTGGGACATCATCGCGAGTTACATGCAGCCGTTCTCGCTGGCCAACGGTCAGGTCCTGATGGAGCAAGGCGCGGTCGATCGCACCCTTTACTTCGTCGAAAACGGAACCCTGAGCGTTCATTTCGAAGATCCCGATGGCAGCATGAAGCTGGCCATGATCAACCCGGGCTCGGTGGTCGGCGAAGGCGCATTTTTCTCGCGCCTGCCGCGCAATGCGACCGTCGTGGCAACCGGCGGCAACTGCAAGCTCTGGTGTCTTACCCCGATTCGATTCACCGAACTTGCTAACCGTCAGCCTGCTGTAGCGCTCGAACTCGCCATGAGCCTGGGCGCCCTAATTGCCAAGCGCCTGTTCAACTCGCCCCGCCGCGTCGCTGTCACCTGATCTGCGGTGACCCGATACTGTCGGGTCAGGCTCGCATCAATTTCTCTTCCGCTACTGCAAGCGATTCCGGCTTGCCCGACAGCACAAGTGTGTCGCCGCCCTGAAGCTCCGGATCTTCCGCGAGGCTTGCGCTCTGTCCATTCGTGCGCCGCAGGCTCACGACGCGTGCACCCATCTTTTCCATCGTGAAGTAGCTCAGCTTCTTTCCCGAAGCGCGCGCACCCACCGGCAAGGTGATCGTCGACAAACGCTCCTGATCCTGCTCGTCCGCGGTGTCGTCGTCTGCGCCGTGGAAATATCCGCGCAGCAGGTCGTAGCGCTCGTCACGCTGATCCTGCACCAGGCGAATCACCCGCCGCATCGGCACGCCCACCAGTGCGAGCGCGTGGCTTGCGAGCATCAGCGATCCTTCGATGGCTTCCGGCACCACTTCGGTGGCGCCCGCAGCCTGCAGCTTCTCCAGATCGCGATCGTCTTGCGTTCTGACGACCACCGGGACTTGCGGCGCATGCGACTTCACGTTGGCCAGCACCTTGATGGCTCCCGGCACATCGAGATAGGTGACGACGACAGCGCTTGCCCGGGCCAGCCCGGCGGCCATCAGCGCCTGCAATCGCGCCGCATCGCCGAACACCACCGAATCGCCGGCGGCTGCTGCCTGACGAACCCGGTCGGGGTCGAGATCGAGTGCCATGTACGGAATCGATTCACGCTCGAGCATGCGCGCCAAGTTCTGTCCGCAACGACCATAGCCGCAGATGATCACGTGCTTGTCCGAGTTGATCGACTTGCGTGCGATCGTCGTCATCTGGAGCGACTGTTGCAGCCATTCGCTGCTGACCAGCTTCATGACGATGCTGTTCGCGTACATGATGATGAACGGCGTCGCGAGCATCGACAGCACCATCGAAGCGAGGATCGGATTGAGCAGTGAGTCGGGAATGAGTTCGCTGCTCTGCGCAAGAGCCAGAAGCACGAATCCGAATTCGCCGGCTTGCGCGAGATAGAGGCCGGTGCGCAAGGAAACGCCTGCAGTCGCGCCGAGTGCGCGCGCTAGAACGCTGACCAGCACCAGCTTGAACATCAGCGGCACCAGCACCAGAATCAAAACCAGCAGCCATTTGTCGATGACGATGTGCCAGTCGAGCATCATGCCGACGGTGATGAAAAATAGTCCGAGCAGCACGTCGTGAAACGGGCGAATGTCGGTCTCCACCTGATGCTTGTATTCGGTCTCGGACACGAGCATGCCGGCAATGAATGCGCCGAGCGCCAGGCTCAATCCGGCGAACTCGGTGAGCCACGCGAGTCCCAGCGTGATCAGCAGCAGGTTCAACATGAACAGCTCGTCGCTGCGACGCCGTGCCACCAGCGTGAGCCACCAGCGCATGACCCGTTGGCCGCCGTAAAGCAGCAGACCCACCAGCACTGCAGCCTTGGCCATGGCGATGGCGAGGCCGGTCAGCAACTGGTCTGCGGGAGATCCCAGCGCTGGAATCAAAACCAGCAGCGGAACGACGGCCAGATCCTGGAACAGCAGCACGCCCATGACCCGTTTGCCGTGTTCGCTTTCGAGCTCCAGCCGTTCGGCCATCAGTTTCACGACGACTGCAGTGCTGCTCATGGCCAATGCGCCCGATAGCGCGAGCGCCGCCTGCCACGACATGTTCCAGCCGGTTTTCGGATCGCTCAGAAAGCCTGTTGGCATAAAGCGCATCGCGAGGAGCGCAGCGCCAGTGACGATGCCGAGTGTGAGGATGACCTGCAGCATGCCGAGGCCGAACACATGCTTTCGCATGGCGCGCAGCTTGGGCAGGCTGAACTCGAGTCCGATGGCGAACATCAGGAAGACCACGCCGAATTCGCCCAGGTGACGAACGCCTTCCGAGTTCTGCGCAAGCGCCAATGCATGCGGCCCGATCAGCACACCGGCGATCAGATAGCCCAGCATGGGAGGCAGTTTCATCGAGCGACACGCGACAACTCCTAGGACTGCCGCGAGAAGGTAAAGAAGGGTGAGCTCCAGTGAAGACATACCCCATACTAGCAAGCCAAATGCCTGCTCCTGAAGGGTTAAGAACAGGGGAAGCCCCTACACCGCCCCCATAGATAAAATGCGCACATGACTTTCAACGCCGCAGAGGTCTCGCGCCTCGCCCAGGAGACATTCGACATCGAGGCAGCTGCCATCGCAGGTCTGAAGGCTCGTCTCAACGATGATTTCCCAAAGGCGGTCGAGGCAATGCTCAACCTGCGGGGACGCGTCGTGGTGATGGGCATGGGAAAGAGCGGGCACATCGGTCGAAAGATTGCGGCCACGCTCGCATCCACCGGCACACCGGCCATGTTCGTGCATCCTGCAGAAGCCAGTCACGGCGATCTCGGAATGATCAAGGCCATCGATCTGGTGCTTGCGATTTCCAACAGTGGCGAAAGCGAAGAGCTCACCGTGATCCTTCCGGTGCTCAAGCGTCTTGGCGTGCCCATGGTGGCGCTCACCGGCGGCAAGAATTCCACGTTGGCGCGTTACGCCGACATGACCCTCGATAGCAGCGTCGACAAGGAAGCCTGCCCGCTCAACCTCGCGCCCACCGCCAGCACCACCGCACAACTCGCGATGGGCGATGCACTCGCCGTGGCGCTGCTCGATGCGCGCGGCTTCAAGGAAGAAGATTTCGCGCGATCGCATCCCGGAGGGGCACTGGGCCGCAAGCTGCTCACCCATGTGTCCGATGTGATGCGCAAGGATACGAACGTGCCCGCAGTCGCCGGCGACGCGAGCTTCAGCGATCTGATGCGCGAGATGAGCGCGAAGGGCTTGGGCGCATCGGCCATCGTCGATGCGGATCGACGCGTGATCGGCATCTTCACCGATGGCGATTTACGTCGGCTGATCGAGAAGGGTTCGGACCTGCGCCAGATGATCGCGCGCGATGTGATGCATTCGTCGCCGCACACGGTGTCGTCGGACGCACTGGCCGTAGATGCCGTCAGCGTGATGGAGCAGCACCGTATCACCAGCGTTCTCGTGGTCGACGGCGACGGTCGTCTCTGCGGCGCGCTGAACACCAACGATCTGATGCGGGCGAAGGTCATCTGATGGATCGCAGCACGGCTCCCACTATTATTTTTTCTCCCGAGACGCTGCTCAAGGCGCAGGACGTGCGCATCGCGTTCTTCGACGTCGATGGCGTCATGACCGATGGCGGTGTTTACTTCACCGAACACGGCGAGACGCTCAAACGCTTCAGCATCCTCGACGGCTACGGTATCAAGCTGTTGCGACGCGCGGGCATCACGCCGGTGGTCATCACGGGTCGCGATTCGCCGCCGCTTCGCCTTCGCCTGAAGGCGTTAGGCGTCGAGCAGGCGCGATTCGGCATCGAAGACAAACTGCCTGCGGCGCAGGACATTCTCCAATCGCTCAAAGCCGACTGGAGCGAAGCCGCGTACATGGGCGACGACTGGCCCGATCTGCCGGTGATGACGCGCTGCGGATTTAGCTGCGCACCGCTCAACGCACACTCAGAAATTCGTGCACGAGTCGATCACGTCACATCGGTTTCCGGCGGTTTTGGCGCAGTGCGTGAATACGCCGATCTGCTTATCACCGCGCGGGGCAAATACTCCGATCTGCTGCGCATCGCCATGGATGGAATCGTGTGATCGCCAGTTCCATTCGACTTGCACGTCGAGCATTCGATCCGATCTCGACCTACCTTCCCATTCTCATGATGGGCGGTCTTGCGCTTATCACTTATCTGCTTGCGACAAACGCCCCGCTACCTTTTCAGAGCCCTCCTCCGAAGGTGCTGCAACACGAGCCCGACTATTTCATGCGAGGTTTTGCGGTTCGTAATTTCGGCGACGACGGCCGACTCAAAAGCGAAGTGTTCGGTACCGAGGCCCGACATTTTCCGGACACCGACACACTGGAAATCGACAAGGTTCGGATGCGCTCGATCAACGAGATCGGCCGAACCACAGTGGCTACGGCTGAACGAGCGCTGTCGAATGCCGACGGATCCGAAGTGCAGTTTTTCGGCAATGCGATCGTGGTGCAGGAGGCGATGACCGACAAGACCGGCAAGCAATTGCCACGCATGGAGTTTCGCGGCGAATTTCTTCACGCGTTCATGAACACCGAACAGGTGAAATCGCACCTGCCGGTCACGCTCACGCGCGGCGCCGATCAGTTCACTGCGCAGAGCATGGACTACGACAACCTGAATCGGGTGATGAATCTCTCGGGACGCGTTCGCGGCATTCTCATGCCGAAGCCCCAAGCGAAGCCATGAATCGGCTTGTTTTCATCACAGGTGCGTCGAGCGGAATCGGTCAGGCACTTGCGCTCCGCTACTACGAAGCTGGATATCGCCTGGCCCTTGTCGCACGCCGTGTCGAAGATATGAAATCGTGGGCCGAAACCCACAAGCTCGACGCAGCGCGATTCGCAATTTACGGCGCCGATGTCATGCAAATCGACAGCATCGTCGCAGCCGGAAAGTCCTGCATGAGCACACAAGGTCTGCCCGATGTGGTGATTGCAGCCGCAGGCGTGAGCATTGGCATCGATACCTCGTATCGCGAAGATCTGGATGTGATGGCGAAAGTGTTCGCGACCAACAACACAGGAACTGCCGCCACATTTCATCCTTTCATCGGCGCGATGCAAAAACGAGGATCGGGCGCACTGGTTGGCATCGCCAGTGTCGCGGCAATTCGCGGCTTGCCCGGTCACGGCGCGTATTGCGCAAGCAAAGCCGGGGTCGTGAGTTATTGCGAGAGTCTGCGCGGCGAGTTGCGCGCAAGCGGGGTCGAGGTCGTCACCATCGTGCCCGGGTATATCGATACGCCGCTCACCCGCGAAAACAGCTACAGCATGCCCTTTTTGATGTCAGCCGCAGATTTCGCCGACAAGGCCTACCGTGCCATCGAATCGGGATCGAGCTATCGGGTGATCCCCTGGCAAATGGGCGTTGTCGCAAAGCTGCTCAGGATGCTGCCGAATTTCGTTTTCGATCGCCTGCTGTCTGGCCGCGCTCGAAAGCATCGTCAGGCAGGATAAAAAAGACGGGCAATAAAAAAGGCTCCCGAGGGAGCCTTAGTTTTTGACCGACAGTGTCGAATCAATAGCTGCTGTTGCCGCCGCCGTAGCCGCCGCGACCACCGCCGCCGCCGCCATTGCTGGTGCTACGCGAGCCTGCGCCGTAGGGGCTGCGGAAACCGCCATCGCCACCACCGCCGCCGGAACGACCACCGCCGCCGCCGCCGTATCCACCGCCACCGCCGGAGCGACCACCGCCGCCGCCGTATCCACCACCGCCGCCACCGCCGCCGTATCCACCACCACCGCCGCCGCCGCCGTAGCCGCCACCACCGCTACGGGGGGGACGTGCTTCCATCGGACGAGCTTCGTTGACGACGACGCTACGACCGCCCAAAGGCTGGCCGTTCATGCCGCTGATTGCTGCTTGCGCTTCGGGATCGCTACCCATTTCGACAAAGCCGAAACCCTTGGAACGACCGGTATCGCGCTCCATCATGACCTTTGCGCTGGTGACCGAGCCGAATTGGCCGAACGCTTGCTGCAGGTCTTCATCACGCACCGAGTACGGCAGGTTGCCGACGTATAACTTATTGCCCATGAAGGGACTCCTAATAAACACGAAAAAATAAAGCGATGGAGTCCCGGAAGCACAACAAACCTAATAACGCTGCGCGAAACTAACCGATCACCGAAGTCACGCAAGCCCCCAAAAACCTGGTGGACCCGCGTCGAACACATTATGGGGCACAGACATGCAAAAAACGCAAGCGAATTGATACCTGTAACGCGCAGCCGAGGGAAATCACCGATCAGTTAGTGCCTACTCCTTGCCTGGATACCGGTGGATTTTGAGATTCGGATTCAGTTTTCCACCGCTATGACCTATTGGCAGACACCCGGCTTCCTCCCAATGAAACAGGTTGATATACTTTTCCCGATGCGCCGATTTGCTTCAGCTTGCGGGCGCTTAATAAATACAGCTAAAGACGACATGACAACCCGGTCACGCGTTTTTGGCGAGCCGGGTTTTTTTACGTCATGAGTTTTGCGGTTACACCACAGTCGATGCAATTCGATGAGCCACTTGCCTTGGCGGGCGGCTCGGCTTTGCGCGAATACCACCTCACCTACGAAACCTACGGCACTCTGAACGACGACAAGTCGAACGCAGTGCTGGTTTGCCACGCCCTCAATGCGTCGCATCATCTGGCGGGGTATTACGAAGGGAAGGAGCGATCCGAAGGTTGGTGGGACAACATGATCGGCCCGGGCAAATCGGTCGATACCGACAAGTTCTTCGTCATCGGCGTCAACAACCCGGGGTCGTGTTTCGGATCGACGGGGCCCATGCATGTGAACCCCGATACCGGGAGGATTTACGGTGCCGATTTTCCTGTGCTCACCGTGGAAGATTGGGTGAACGCGCAGGCTCGATTGCTCGATCGGCTAGGCATACAGACGCTTGCCGCCGTGATGGGCGGGAGTCTCGGCGGCATGCAGGCCTTGAGCTGGACGCTTCAATACCCCGATCGCGTGCGACACGCCGTGGTCATTGCGAGCGCGCCGAATCTCAATGCCGAGAACATCGCTTTCAACGAGGTGGCGAGGCGCGCCATCGTGACCGACCCCGATTTTCATGGCGGTCATTTCTACGAGCACGGCGTCGTTCCGAAGCGCGGCTTGCGTATTGCGCGGATGGTCGGGCACATCACGTATCTGAGCGGCGACGTCATGAACGAAAAGTTCGGCCGTTCGATGATTGCCGCCAACGGCGCGCCCAACGCCGAAGCGATCTACCAATATTCGACACAGGCTGCTGAATTTCAGATCGAGAGTTATCTGCGTTATCAGGGAGACAAGTTCAGCGAGTACTTCGACGCGAACACTTATCTGCTCATCACGCGTGCGCTCGACTACTTCGATCCGGCAAGCAAATTCGGCGGCAATCTGACGCGTGCGCTCGAAGCGGCGACCTGCAAATTCCTGCTGGTGAGCTTCTCGACCGACTGGCGTTTTTCTCCTGCGCGAAGCCGTGAGGTCGTGAAGGCGCTGCTCGATAACCGGCGCGATGTCAGCTACGCGGAAATCGACGCGCCACATGGACACGACGCGTTCTTGCTGGACGACAGCCGCTATCTCAATCTCGTGCGTTCGTATTTCGACAATCGAATTGCTGCGTCTGTCGTGAAGGAGGAGCGAGCGTGAGCGATCGCCTGACGATAGAAGCGATTGCGGCGCTTGTTCCGCACGGGTCGCGGGTGCTCGATCTGGGCTGCGGCGACGGCGCGATGCTCGATTTCCTGCAGACGAATCGTGGCTGCACCGGCTACGGGGTCGAGATTGCCGATGCCAATGTGCTCGCCTGCTCGCAACGAGGCGTGAACGTGATTCAGCTGAATTTGGAAGACGGCCTCGCGATTTTCGAAGACGCGTCGTTCGATGTGGTTCTGCAGATCGATACCCTGCAGCATCTGCGCAACACCGAAACCATGCTTCGCGAAACCGTGCGTGTCGGGCGCAGCGGGATCGTCGCGTTTCCGAATTTCGCGCATTGGCCCAACCGTCTGAGCGTGCTGACAGGCCGCATGCCTGTCACCCGGCGCCTGCCTTATCAGTGGTACGACACGCCGAACATCCGGGTTGGCACACACGACGATTTCGGTGTTCTGGCAACGCGGAATGGTTTAAAGATCACCGAAAGTTTTGGCCTTCACGAAGGCAAGGTCGTGCGAACGTTTCCTAACCTTTTAGCCAGTACGGCTGTGTTCAGCTTTAGCCGCTGATCGGCTCAGGCGGCTAACATGTAACGTGTAGACGAAAGGTCACTCATGAACGCCCCGCTTCCGCGCGACAGTCTTCCCTCATCCGAACTCGATGCAGCTGCCGCGCTCGCGCAGGTCACTGCCAAATGGGATGAGGACATCGTCGGGCAGATCAAGCAGTACATCGAGATTCCCGCCAAGTCGCCGTCGTTCGACAAGCAATGGAGCGAGCACGGCTACATCGACACCGTGGTGAAGAATGCTGCCGCCTGGGTCGAGGCGCAAAAGATCGAGGGGCTCACGCTCGAGATCATTCGACTTCCCGGACGCACTCCGGTGATCTTCTTCGAGATCGCGGCCGATCGATCGACCGCCAGCAAAACAGTTTTGATGTACGGCCATCTGGACAAACAGCCGGAGTTCACCGGTTGGCGCAACGATCTTGGCCCCTGGACTCCCAAATACGAAGACGGAAAGCTCTACGGACGAGGCGGTGCCGACGACGGTTACGCGGTCTACGCGAGCATTGCCGCAGTGCAGGTACTGAAAGCGCAGAACGCTCCGCATCCTCGAATCGTGGGTTTGATCGAAAGCTGCGAGGAGTCGGGCTCGTACGACCTGCTGCCGTATGTGAATGCGCTGGGCAAACGCCTGGGCGACGTCGGCCTCGTGATCTGTCTCGATTCCGGCGCCGGCAACTACGACCAGCTGTGGCTCACGACAAGTTTGCGTGGCATGGCTGGCGGCACGCTCAAGGTCGAAATCCTTACCGAAGGCGTGCATTCCGGCGATGCATCCGGCTTGGTGCCTTCGAGCTTTCGCATTCTCCGAAACGTGCTCGACCGGCTCGAAGACAGCGCCACCGGCACTTTGCTGCCCGCAAGCTTTCATTGCGAAGTGCCGCCCGATCGCATGGAGCAGGCGCACGCCACCGCAGCGATTCTGGGCGACGAACTCTACAAGCGATTCCCGTGGGCGCACTACGACTGCGGCGGCTCCACCATGTTCGCCTTGCCGACCACCACCGATCCGGTCGAGGCGCTGATCAATCGCACGTGGAAGCCGACGCTCAGCGTCACCGGCGCAGACGGCTTTCCGGAAATGCGCGACGCCGGCAATGTGCTGCGCCCCTACACCGCATTCAAACTGTCCTTACGCCTGCCGCCTTTGGTCGATGCGTCGAAGGCAGTGAGCGAATTAAAAACTTTGCTCGAAGACAACGCGCCGTATCAGGCGAAGGTCACGTTCAACGGTGGTGGAGGTGCCAGCGGGTGGAATGCGCCGACGCTCGCGCCCTGGTTCGACAAGGCACTGAATCGCGCATCGATGGCGACCTTTGGCGCGCCTTGCGGATATATCGGACAAGGCGGAACCATTCCGCTGATGAACATGCTGAGCGAGGGATTCCCTGCTGCGCAGATGATGGTGTGCGGTGTGCTCGGTCCCAAGAGCAACGCGCACGGCCCGAACGAATTCCTGCATGTGCCCTACGCGAAAAAACTAACCGCAGCAGTAGCCATGGTCATCGCCGACTTCGAATGAGCATGGATCAAAACGACTCTCACGACTCGCAAATCCTCACCGGACGGATGTCCCGACTTCCGTCGCGCAATTCGATCCTTTCCGTGTTCACCGCGATGGATGGCGACAACATCGCGATTCGCAATTGGCCCATTCCTGAAGAAGTGGTTCTTCGCGGCGTCGTGCTCATCGTTCACGGACTCGGAGAACACTCCGGACGATTCGAGGCACTGGCCGAAAAGCTGGGCGATTGGGGCTTTGCATCGCGCGCGTTCGATCTTTACGGTCACGGCGAATCGGGAGGGCGCAAGGGCGCACTGCCCACCGATACACGCTTGCTGCACGACCTGCTCGACGTGATCGAATCGACGCGGGCGCAGATGAATGCGTCGACGCCGCTGATCTTGCTGGGACACAGCATGGGAGGTTTGATCGCCGCGCGATTCGTGTCATTGAAGGGCGCGGAAATCGAAGGTCTGGTGCTGTCGTCGCCTGCACTCAAGACGCGCAACACGCCGTTCAAAAAGTTCCTGATCGACACCTTCTACAAGTTCGCACCCAACACCCGATTCAAGAATCGGCTCGATGCGAAATTTTTGTCTCACGATCCGGAAGTTGGACGCGAGTTTATGGGCGACCCCTTGTGCCACGATCGGATCAGCGCGCGTCTTGCACGCTTCATCGAGAGCGCGGGGGAGCCGACTATCGCGCAGGCGAAAACATGGCACATACCGACGCTGCTCATGTATGCAGGTGACGATCGCTTCGTCGATCCGGACGGCAGTAGACGTTTCGCTGCCGATGCGCCACCGCGCGTCGTGACCGCGATCGCATTCGACGGCGCGTATCACGAACTCTTCAATGAGCCCGATCCGTCACCCGCGCTCGAAGCCTTGAAGTCGTGGCTCGATTCGCGCTTCTAGCAAACCGATTTCAGGTCGGTACTCGATTCGTTCGCAGCTTCATGTGAAGCCATAGCAGCGACATGGCGGCAAGCAGGATGGGAACGATCGATCCCATGTTCAGCAGACTCCATCCACTCGTGGTCACGAGCACACCCGATGCGAAGGAAGCAGCCGCGAGCGTGAGGAACACAAAGAAATTCAAGGCGCCCTGAGCGCGGTCTTTCTCTTCCGGCGTGTAGGTTTGCAACGATAGGGTGGTGCTGCCGGTGAACAGGAAATTCCATCCCACGCCAAGGCAGAACAGCGCGATCACGAACTGGTGTAGATCGATCCCGGAAAGCGCGACCGCCACGCACACCAGATTCAGCACCACCCCGACACCCATGATCGGCAAGACGCCGAATTTGCGAATCAGGTGACCGGTAAAAAATCCCGGCGCAAACATGCCGATCACATGCCATTCCAGAACGAATGCCGTATCGGAGAACGGCAGTCCGCATTGCTGCATGGCAATGGGTGTGGCCGACATCAGCAGACTCATCACGCCATAGCCGAGAGATCCCGCGAGCGCAGCGGTAATGAATGCAGGCTGCTTCATGATCTGCGAGAGCGGCCGTCCACCGTAGACCGCTTTTTTCGCGGGAGGCGGCGGAAAGTCGATGAGCTTGAGCAGAACCATCGAGAGCATGGCGATTGCCGCCAGCGCTATGTAGGCACCGACAAATGGCACCGCGATGACGTTGCGGGTCATCGACGCGAGATTGGGACCGACGATCGCACCGATTAGCCCACCGGCCATTACCAGCGAGACTGCCTTTTCACGCGCTTGAGGTCCGGCGAGTTCGGCCGCAGCGAAGCGGTAGAGGTTCGCGTTGGCGTTGTAGTACCCGGCAATCACAGTGGCAGCGCATAGCAGCCAGAAGTTGTGGGTGTATGCAGCCCAGGCGCACAGCAATGCCGATCCGATAGCCACGAGAAGGCCTAACTGGAATGAACCCTGGCGACCCCAGAGTCTTTGTGTTCTGGCGACGACTCCAGTGGATAGCGCACCGCCCACCACGTATCCCATGACAGGCAAGGTGGCCATCCATCCGAGTGGCGCCATGCTCAGTCCGACCAGTCCGTTGATCGCGATGAACACCACGTTGTTGGTGAGAAACAAGCCTTGGCAGATTGCCAGTAGCCAAAGATTGCGGTTCATGTTTCCTCGGTTTCTCGTTATGTTTTTAATTTTGTTTCAGACCGACATCATCGCGATGGCTGCAAGCGGCGCCGTCTCGGCGCGCAAGACTCGCGGCCCCAGGTTCAGATGCTCGAACCCGCGAGCGCGTGCCGATTCTTCTTCCGATGCACTCAAGCCGCCTTCGGGGCCGCTCAGAAAAGTGAGCGTCGTCGAAGAAAAGTCGCGCGCAGATTTTGAAGTGGCCGACACCGACAGCAGAATTCGCGAATGATCGGCCTCGGGCGTTTGGGGCAGCGACGCTAGCCAGTCGTCCAGATCTTTCACAGGCGAAATCATCGGCACCCGATTGCGTCCGCATTGCTCGCACGCCGCGACAGCGACTGCTTCCCAGTGAGCGATTTTCTTGTCCGCACGTTCGCCTTTCAAACGCAGCACGCTGTGCGACGTCATCAAAGGTTGAATCGAAGCCGCTCCGAGCTCGGTTGCTTTCTCGACAAGCCAGTCCATGCGATCGTTCGCAGGCACGGCGAGTGCGAGATGAAACCGGCGCGCCGCTTCGCGTTCGACCGGATCATGTTCGCCGACGACGACGCTCACATTGCTGCGCCCCATGCGATCGATCGTGGCGGACCATTCGCCGCCTTCACCGCTGAACAGCGTGACGATGTCGCCGGGTTGCATTCGAAGAACCTGCACATGACGCGCGGCGCCTGCGGGCAGTTCGACCACGCTGGATTTTTCGAGAGGGATCGGGCAATAGATTCGCGGCATCGCTTACATGCGGCCGTAAGCGAAACCGACTGCGGCAGTCGTGCCTTCGATGGAGTCGATCACCTTGAGGAACGGCCCGAGTTCGCGATAACGATCGGTCGTCCTGCGGATGTACTGAATGAAGCGCGGCGTGTCTTCGAGGTATTTCGGCTTGCCGTCGCGCAGGGTGAGTCGCGCAAAAATTCCCGCTACCTTCAGATGTCGCTGCAGACCCATCCACTCCACCTCGCGGTAGAACGCGCCGAAGTCTTCGTCGACCGGCAGTCCCGCCTTGCGCGCCTTTTGCCAATAACGCACCGTCACGTCGAGCACGAAATCTTCTTCCCACGAGATGAAGGCGTCGCGCATCAGGCTGGCGATGTCATAGGTAATAGGACCGTAGACAGCGTCCTGGAAATCGAGAACGCCCATGCCTCGTTGCGGTACCTCGGGCAACGGAAGCATCAGGTTGCGCGGCATGAAGTCGCGGTGCACGAACACCTTGGCCACCGACAGATTGCGCTTCACGATCAGCTCGAATGCGGCGTTCATTTGCGACTGCGATTTTTCGTCGAGCGTGACGCCCTTGTGTTTGGCGACATACCAGTCTGGAAAGAGCGACAACTCCCGCTTGAGGAGCGCCTCGTCGTAGTTCGGCAGCACGCCTTCTTTCGACGAAAGCTGCCATTCGACGAGGATGTCGACCGCTTCGAGAAATCGATCCAGGTTGGGCGGCCCGCTCTCTTTGTCGAGCCCATCCATCATGGTTCGGCGGCCAAGATCGGACAGCAGCATGAATCCGTCGGCCTCGTTCCAGGCGTGAACCACCGGGCCATTGATTTTCGCGTCGGTCATCAGCCGCGCCACATGCACGAAGGGCTTGCAGTCTTCCTTGTCGGGAGGCGCATCCATCACGATCAGGCTGCCTGTGGGCGATTTCGGCGAATCGACACGCAAATAACGCCTGAAACTGGCGTCTGCCGAAGCGATGCGAACGGTGGACGTGTCCAGAGCGTGCTCGGATGCGACGGAGCCTAGCCAAGCGTCGAAACGTTGTTTTCGGGCAGCATCGGCCCAGGTTACAGGGGCGGCGAAAGAAGATTGGCCCGAGGTCGGCTCGGCGGCTGGAATGGGGGGGTGGCTCATGGATAATCCATTCTACAAATCTGAAGCCCCGACAACCGGAACCCGAAGCCCGGAACTCCACCTGCAAATGACCCGTCCCGATTTTTCGTTCGACCTCAAGCCATTGGCATTGCTGGTTTCGACGCTCGTCATCGCGGGCGCCTCGCAAGCCCAGACGGCGCCAGCTGCACCTCAAAGTCCGGCCCCTGCTTCCGCTCCAGCGTCGGCTTCATCCGCTCCCGTCGACTCGGTGGTGCGCCTCAAGCCCACCCGAATGCTCAGCGAAACGATTCCCGACAGCGTGCGCCCGCAACTTCCCAGCTTCGTCTACGGCGATCGCATATCCGGTCGTACCGATTTGGAAACCACACTCGACGGGCACGCCGAGATCCGAAAGGGAGACACGGTGCTGCGCGCCGACCGGATCGACTACTACCAGCCGGACGATCAGGCCAAGGCCAAGGGCAATGTATTCATCAATCGCGCGGGAAATACCTACAGCGGCACCGAGCTGCAACTCAGGCTGGACGCGTTCGAGGGATTTTTCACCGACACCTCGTACACCTTCCTTCGTACCGGCGCGCACGGCAACGCAGATCGAATCGAGTTCATCGACGACAAGCGTTCCATCGTTCACAACGCGACCTACACGACCTGCACCATGTTCGACGAGTCGAGCTGGCTGCCTGCTTGGGTCATCAAGGCGACGACGATCAAGCTCGACAACGACGAGGAAGTCGGGATTGCGGAAAACGCGGTCCTGACCTTCAAGGGCGTTTCGACGCCGCCGTTGCCGTCCATCAGTTTTCCTCTGAGCGAGAAACGCAAATCCGGTTTGCTGCCGCCGACGATCGGCATCGACAGCGTCAGCGGTTTGCAGATTACGCAGCCCTACTACTTCAACCTCGCGCCCAATCGCGACGCAACTTTTTCACCCACGGTCATTTCCAAGCGTGGGGTGAACCTGGGCGGAGATTTCAGGTATCTGGAAAGCAACTACAAAGGCCAGTTGGGTCTCAACTATCTGCCTTCCGACAAGCTGCGCGATCGGGACCGGTGGAGCTATACCGCGCTTCACACGGGAACCGTATCGACCGGTTGGGATTCGGTGCCGGCGGTTGCGACATACCTGAACCTGAACCGCGTCAGCGACGACAACTACTGGCGCGATTTTCCGCGCAGCTCGAACACCCTCACGCAGCGCCTGCTCGCGCAGGACGGTTCGGTATCGTGGGGTTATGGCGATCTGGGGTTCACGGCGCGTGCCCTCAAATACCAGACACTGCAGGACGTCAATTCGGTCATCGTTCCCCCGTACGATCGCCTGCCGCAACTCGTCGCGAACTATTCGCGCTACAACGTCGGCGGCCTCGATTACTCGGTGAATGGCGACTACACGAAATTTCACGCCGATCGCTTCCTCACCAATCAGCCCAACGCCGAACGTTCGATGCTGAACGCGCAGATCAGCCGTCCGTGGCAGGCGCCCGGATGGTTCTTCACTCCGAAGGCGATGTTCCATGCGGCCAGTTATCAATTCGATGCGCCGCTGCTATCGACCGGTGCGACATCGGCGAGCGTCTCGGTGCCCACTCTCAGTCTCGATGGCGGGCTCATTTTCGAGCGCAACTCGACCTGGTTCGGAAAGGATGTCACGCAGACTCTCGAGCCGCGGGCGTTCTACGTCTACACGCCGTTCCGGAATCAGAACTTCCTGCCCAACTACGATTCCGCAGCGAACGACTTCAACTTCGCAGCCATCTACACCGAAAACGCGTACGGCGGATACGACCGTATCTCCGACAACAACCTCCTGACCCTGGGGGTGACCAGCCGCTTCCTCGATGTGGACACAGGCGCCGAGCTCGCGAAGGTCGGTGTCGCACAACGCATTCGGTTCGAAGACCAGCTCGTCACCCTGCCCGGTGGAACGACAGTGTCCGACCGGTTCAGCGACATTCTGGTTGGCGGCTCTCTGTCGTTCAATCCGAAATGGGCGCTGGATTCGACGGTGCAGTTCAATCCCAAAACCGAGCGCTCTATTCGCTCGACCATCGGTGGTCGTTACAGCCCTTCGAACTACCGGACCATCAGCGCGGCGTATCGCCTTCAACGCGGACAAAGCGAGCAGATCGATATCGGCTGGCAGTGGCCTCTCAACGACCTCTGGGGAGACAAGGGTAAAGATCTCGGACCTGGGAGGGGACAGGGCGGTGGTCGCTTCTACACGGTGGGCCGAGCCAACTACAGCATGAAGGACAGCCGTTTCGTCGACACCATCGTCGGACTCGAGTACGACGGATGCTGCTGGATCGGACGCGTCGTGGTGGAACGTTTGCAAAGCAGTGTCACGACTGCGAACAAACGGATTCTTTTTCAGCTCGAATTCGTCGGCTTCTCCAGCGTAGGATCGAGTCCGCTGAAAACCCTCAAAGAAAACGTTCCTCGTTACCAGTTGCTGCGCGATCAGATAACGACGCCCAGCCGCTTCAGCAGCTACGACTGATGCACTCGCTGCCACCAGAACAAGATAAATGGTCATGATCAAAAAACCCTTCCTCCTCCCGCTTGCCGTCGTTATTGCGGCGTTGGGTATTCAGACCGCTTCCTACGCACAGCCCCTGGTGGGCTCGCAACCCGGCCTTCGCGCTCCCAGACTGTCTGCAGCGCCCGGCGGCGCGAGCAGTGCGCAACGCCAGGCCGACTACATCGTGGCTGTCGTGAACTCCGATCCGATCACCAATAACGAGGTGCAGGTTCGCGCAGCTCGTCTCGAGCAGCAACTGGCACAACAGGGCGGCCAAAGGCCCTCGCACAGTGTGGTTGTGCAGCAGGTTCTCGAACGCCTGATTCTTGAAAAAGCGGCGCTGCAACAGGCAAAGGAAACCGGCATCAAGATCGACGATGTGGCTTTGAATACGGCAATCGACAATGTCGCCGAACAAAATCAGATATCTCGCGAAGAACTGTTCCGGCGCATCGCGGCGGACAACGTTCCGGTCGAGCAGTTCCGCAGCGAAATCCGCAATCAGCTGACGCTCGCCAAAGTGCGCGAGCGTGAAGTGTCGCGAGTACGCGTGACCGATGCGGATATCGACGACTACATTCGAGAGCAGGCAGCTAATGCGCCTGCGGCACCTGCCGATATCAATCTCGCTCAGGTGCTTATTTCCGTGCCTGAGTCGGCATCCCCGGCGGAGGTTGCTGCGTTGTCGCAGCGCGCTCAGATGGTCGCCGATCGCGCTCGCAAGGGTGATGACTTCGCTGCGCTCGCACAAGAGTTTTCTCAGTCGGCAGAGCGCAGCAGCGGTGGCGTGATGGGGCTTCGAGCCGCCGACAAGTACCCCGAGTTGTTCGCTAACGCGACGCGCGGTTTGAATACCGGTGATATTGCCGGCCCGATTCGATCGGGTGCCGGCTTTCACGTGCTGAAAGTCGTGGAGAAAGTCCAGACAGGCGTCGTCGGATCGACCATCGTGCAAACGCATCCCCGCCACATTCTTCTGCGTCTTGGCGCTCAAATTACCGAAACCGCCGCCAGGGAACGCCTTGCCGATATCAAGCGAAGAATCGAATCGAAGCAGACTGACTTTGCCACAGTCGCCAAAGAGATATCTCAAGATGGAAGCGCCAAAGACGGAGGCGATCTGGGTTGGGTGAGCCCCGGTCAGTTCGTGCCGGAATTCGAATCGGTCATGGAAGGTCTGCCCACCGGTCAGATCAGCGATCCGGTGACCTCGCGATTCGGCGTGCATTTGATCGAGGTGATCGAACGGCGTACCAAGAATCTGACGCAACGCGAACAGCGCGATTTGCTGCGCGGCACGGTGCGCGAGAAAAAGCAGGAAGAGGCGTACAACAACTGGACTCGCGAGCTGCGCGCGCGTGCCTACGTCGACATGCGCGAAGCGCCGCAGTAAGCCTTGAAAGCCGGCACGCATCACGCTCGCAAGAGGTTCGGACAGCACTTTCTGTCCGACGCAGGAATCATCGACGCAATCGTTCGCGGCATCGATCCGAAACCCGGCCAGCCTATGGTCGAAATCGGCCCAGGTCTGGCTGCGCTAACCCAGCCGCTCGTCGAGAGGCTCGGACAACTCACAGTCATCGAACTCGATCGCGATCTCGCTTTGCGGCTACGCGATCACGCTCAGCTTCGCGTGATTGAATCCGACGTGCTGAAGGTCGATTTCGCCAAAGTCGCGAGCGATTTGAATGCGCCCAAAATTCGCGTAGTCGGCAATCTTCCGTACAACATTTCCACTCCCATCCTGTTCCATCTCCTCGACCAGGTCGATGTGATCGAAGATCAGCACTTCATGCTGCAAAAAGAGGTGATCGACCGGATGGTGGCATCCCCGTCGACATCCGACTACGGGCGTTTGAGCGTGATGCTGCAGTGGCGCTACGACATGGAGAATTTCCTCTTCGTGCCGCCCGAAAGCTTCGAGCCGCCGCCACGCGTCGATAGTGCGGTGGTAAGGATGGTGCCCAAAGCATCTCCCGCTCGAGTGGATGTGAAATTGCTGGAGCAGATGGTGCAGGTCGCATTCAGTCAGAGACGCAAACTGCTTCGCCATTCATTGGGCAAATGGCTGGAAGAAAAAGGATTCGCGGGAACGTTCGATGTTCAACGCCGAGCGGAAGAAGTGCCGGTCGACGAATACGTCGAGCTGGCATTGAAAGTGAAATAACGAAAAAAACGGATCGAGGGGCAAACCTCGATCCGTTTTTTAGCGGATATCAGGCAGCTGCGAGCCAGTATCCGGCGTTGAACGGGCTGCTCATACGCAGCGCCAGTGGCGAAACATCCACGAGCTTGTCGGTGGGCATCTTTTCGCCTGGTTCGGTGGTGAGTTCGATTCCGTCTACCGGTTCGTTCCCTTGGGCCTCGTTAGCCCGTTCTGCTTGGCTGGTTTGTGCAGAACGGGCTACAGAAAAGAATAGAAACACCGGAACGGTATCTTTCGATCCCCCCAGTAATCTGCGGCATCGCGGAAGATGTCGAGAAGCTGCTCACGCGCTTCCTTGTCGAACTTCACGTTGGCCGGAATTTGTTCCAGAACTGCAATAAAGCCAGGCTGTGGGCCTGATTTATGCAAAGGGTCGGTAATGCAGTCGTACAACGCGTCAAAGTTCTTGCCGAAATGATTCGGAAGGCAAAATTGCTCGGCGATCAAGTCCAGAACGTCCTGTTTGCTTTGCGCATTGGCAAGGTTCGCATACAGGAAGTGCTGGCCAAGGTGGCGAGCTGCATCTTGCAGATCCTGAACGCGGAACGCTCGGATCGATTGCACGATGTTGGTACGGACATTACGAAGTGGCGTTTCCATCTCCGCTTCTCTTTCTTTAGTCTAAAAATCTCACGGCCCGAAAGCCGAATTCATTGCCGGTCAGATACGCGAGTTCTAATTCGCGATCATTCGAAAGCTCCCGTAATGGTCGCTCGTGTAATAACAAACTTCGGGAGACCTTCGCTCGCCCCCGCAGACGATTCGTCTGGCGCCGCGATCTCGCGAGCCCGGCGTTGCCACCGTGTACTCGAGGTAGAAACCGCGATGTCTTGGCGGCAGTTGCCGCTCTCTATTTCCAAAAACCGAGCCGTCCTTGTCGTATGAAAAAGGACCACCCTGCGCGATTCGCTGATAGGTTTCGCGCGCCTGTGGCGGCAACTCCGAGAGCGTGATCGAAGTCCCAGAAGAGTACGTTTGACCGTTTGGATACCTGTCGCGAGCCTGCACCGAAAAGGTGCAAAAAACTGCTGCTACCAGCGACAAACCAATCAGCAAGTGCCTCAGAACAGGGACATGTCTCATGAGACCGCAAACCTTATAGAACCATCTGCACTGAAGTCAGGGTTAACCCCTGAACATTCGAAGTCCGCGAGTTTGACTTATGTCGGCCCAAAAAGCAAGCGCCTGCTCAAAATTTGAGCAGGCGCTTCAGGGTCATTAGTGATCTACAAGTTTGCGCTCGCTAGCGCAAAAATCCTCAGCGGCTAACGTTTGCGTCAGCGACTGTAAGTGCAGTCATATTCACGATTCGGCGAACCGTTGCACTTGCAGTCAGGATGTGCACAGGCTGTGCCGCGCCAAGGAGAACCGGGCCGATCGCGATGTTTCCGCCCGCCGCAGTCTTGAGCAGGTTGTACGAAATGTTGGCTGCATCAATATTGGGCAAAACCAGCAAATTCGCATCGCCGATGAGCGTGCTATGGGGCATGGCCGCGATTCGAGCTGCGCCGTCGAGTGCCACATCGCCATGCATTTCGCCGTCTACTTCAAGCCATGGCGTGGTGACTTTGAGGATCTCGAGCGTCTGGCGCATCTTGACCGCGCTCGGCTGATTGCTGCTGCCGAACATCGAGTGGCTGAGCAAAGCTGCTTTCGGTTTGATGCCGAATCGCATCATTTCTTCGGCGGCCATGGTGGTGATTTCGGCGAGTTGTTCGGCGGTGGGGTCGTAGTTGACGTGGGTGTCGACCAGAAACACCTGACGGCCGGGCAAAAGCAAACCGTTCATGCAGGCGTAGGTGTTGACCCCAGCGCGCTTGCCGATCACCTGATCCAGGTAATGCAAGTGCATGGATGTGGTGCCCCATGTGCCGCAGATCAGGCCGTCTACTTCGCCCTTGTGCAGCAGCATGGCACCGATCAGCGACAGGCGACGGCGCATTTCGATCTTCGCGATCGGCGCGGTGACGCCCTTGCGCTCGGTCATGCGGTGATATGTCTGCCAGAAGTCGCGATAACGCTCGTCCTGCTCGACGTTCACGATGTCGTAGTCGCGGCCTTCGGTCAGACGCAAACCGAACTTCTCGATGCGTTGCGCAATGATTGCCGGACGGCCGATGAGTGTGGGGCGAGCGATGTTTTCGTCGATGACGATCTGGGCTGCGCGCAGTACGCGTTCTTCTTCGCCCTCGGCATACGCCACGCGCTTTTTCGTCGCGATCTTGGCCGCGGCGAAAATCGGCTTCATGGCGGTGCCAGAGGCGTACACGAAGCTTTGCAGGCGATCGCGATACGCGTCCATGTCCTGAATCGGGCGCAGCGCGACGCCGCCTTCTGCTGCGGCCTTGGCCACTGCAGGCGCGATCTTCATCATCAGACGTGGATCGAAAGGCTTGGGGATCAGGTACTCGGGGCCGAACGCGAGTTGATGGCCCGCATAAGCCGCCGCGACGACTTCGCTTTGCTCTGCTTGCGCCAGTTCAGCGATTGCGTAAACCGCTGCAATTTCCATGTCCACCGTGATCGTGGTGGCGCCGCAATCGAGCGCGCCGCGAAAGATGTACGGGAAGCACAGGACGTTGTTGACCTGATTCGGGTAGTCGGTACGACCGGTTGCCATGATGGCGTCGGAGCGAACTTCCTTGACGTCTTCGGGCGAGATTTCCGGATTCGGATTCGCCAGCGCGAAGATCAGTGGATTGGGCGCCATCTTGGCGACCATGTCCTTTTTCAGAACGCCACCGGCGGACAGGCCGAGGAAAATATCCGCGCCCTCGATCACTTCGCTAAGCGTGCGCGCCGATGTCTTTTGCGAGAACTGGATCTTGTCTTCGTCCATCAGCTCGGTACGACCTTCGTAGACCACGCCAGCCAGATCGGTCACGAAAATGTTTTCTCGGGGGATGCCCAGCTTGACCAGCAGTCCGAGGCACGCGAGCGCCGCTGCGCCTGCGCCCGACGTCACCAGCTTGACCTTGTCGAGATCCTTGCCGACGACCTTCAGGCCGTTCAGCAGCGCAGCGCCGACCACGATCGCGGTTCCGTGCTGATCGTCGTGGAAGACCGGAATCTTCATGCGTTCGCGCAGCTTGCGCTCGACGTAGAAGCAATCGGGCGCCTTGATGTCTTCGAGGTTGATGCCGCCGAAGGTGGGCTCGAGCGCAGCGATGACCTGCACCAGCTTGTCCGGGTCCTTCTCGTTGATTTCGATATCGAACACGTCGATGCCGGCGAATTTCTTGAACAGGACGCCCTTACCTTCCATCACCGGCTTCGCTGCCAGCGGGCCGATGTCGCCCAGGCCTAGAACGGCGGTGCCGTTGGTAATGACCGCGACCAGGTTGCCCCGGCTGGTGTACTTGAACGCTGCGTTGGGATCGCGGACGATTTCCTCGCAGGGAGCTGCGACGCCAGGCGAATAGGCAAGCGCCAGATCGCGCTGGTTGACCAGTTGTTTGGTCGCTGAAATCGCAATTTTTCCGGGAGTCGGGAACTCGTGATATTCGAGTGCGGCGCGTCGAAGTTCTGCGTTCTTGTCTTCGGCGTTAACCGTGTTGGACGGGGGCATCAAAAGGTCTCCTGCGGCCTGCGCGGGCGCATCGATACACGTCCATCCGGCCTTTGAAAGGGATGCCGATTGTAGTCCCGCAGGGGTCGAAATAGCGGTTTAGAAGACGCCCGCGCAGGGAAATGAATCGCCTATGAAACGCCTGCGACCAGGAATTCACACTGCGACCGCGACAGTTTTCGAGCTTGCAAAGACACCCCCCGCAGGTATCATCAGCCGCAACTTCACTCGCGCAGGGAGACGGTCATGGCACTCATGGACTTCATCAAGAAACAGTTCATCGACATCATTCAATGGACCGAAGATGGCGACGGCACGCTGGCCTGGCGCTTCCCGATGCGCGACATGGAAATCCAGTACGGCGCATCGCTCACGGTGCGTGAATCGCAGGTTGCCGTGTTCGTGAACGAGGGCAAGATCGCGGACGTGTTCGGCCCTGGCATGTACAAGCTCACTACCCAGACCATCCCGGTACTCACGTATCTCAAGAACTGGGACAAGCTGTTCGAGTCGCCTTTCAAGAGCGATCTTTATTTCTTCAGCACTCGCCAGCAGATCGATCAGAAGTGGGGCACCTCGCAACCGATCAGTATTCGCGACAAGGACTTCGGCGCGGTACGCCTTCGTGCCTTCGGCAACTTCAGCTACCGAGTCGCCGATCCGCGTCTTTTCTACACCGAGATTTCCGGCACCCGGGATGAATACACCACCGACGATCTGGACGGTCAGCTGCGCGGTCTGGTGATGCAGAACATCAGCAACGCCATCGCGTCGAGCGGCATACCTTTCCTCGATCTGGCGGCTAATCAGATCGTGTTCGCGCAAGCCCTTTCCGCGCAGCTGTTGCCCGAGTTCGCCAAGATCGGATTGAAGCTCGAAGGCATGACGGTGCAAAGCGTGTCGCTGCCGGAAGAGCTGCAGAAAATCCTCGATCAGAAGATCGGCATGGGCATGGTCGGCAACGACATGTCCAAGTTCATCCAGTACCAGACCGGCCAGGCCATTCCGAAAATGGCAGAAGGTGCGGCAGGCGGAGGCGGCATCGCAGGCGATGCAATGGGACTAGGAGCTGGCGTCGCGTTGGGTCAGGTGCTCGCGCAGAACCTGTCGCAAGGATTGAGCGGAGCTGGGAATGCGGCATCCGCCGCAGCGGCCGCGCCAGCTGCGTCTGCCGGCGTCAAACCGGAAGATGTCATGGCAACTCTCGAGAAGCTCGGAGAGCTCAAGTCGAAGGGCATCCTCACGCAGGAAGAGTTCGATTCCAAGAAGGCCGAGCTGCTGAAGAAGCTCGTCTGATCTCTTGGCTACCCTGACGCCGCAACGAGCGTATCGCGCCGCGTGCCCGGGGTGCGGCGCGCCTGTCGATTTTCTGAGCGCGCAATCGGCGTACGCGATTTGCAAATATTGCCAAAGCACAGTGGTTCGCCAAGGCGAAACGCTAGCCCGCATCGGCAAGATGGCCGAGCTGTTCGACGACTATTCCCCGCTTCGACTTCAAGCGTCCGGCAAGTTTCAGAATCGCGCGTTCACCCTCATTGGCCGGCTTCAATACAAATACCGCGAAGGCACCTGGAACGAGTGGAACGCGCTGTTCGACGACGGCTCGACCGGCACGCTTTCCGAGGACAACGGCTCCTACGTTTTCAGTTTGCCGGCGACCCTTTCGCGTGCAGTTCCGAACGCTGATCAACTTCGGGTTGGTGCGACGACCGCGATCGACGGCAAGTCGTTCAGCGTCGCATCGAACGAAGATGTTTCGCTGATTGCCGCGCAAGGCGAGCTGCCTCGACTGCCGCCTTTGGGACAAGTGTTTCCGACGGTGGAGTTGCGCAACGCGAGCGGTGAAGTTTTCAGCATCGACTACGGTGTCAAGCCGCCTGCGCTGTCTACCGGCAAAGCGGTCGATCTCGAAGCGCTTTCCTTGCGTGGCCTTTCGGATTCGTCGGAGAAAACCGAACGTGCGCGACAGTTCAGCTGCCCCAATTGCGGCTCCCCTGTCGAGGTCAAACTCGAGAACAGCAAGAGCATCACCTGCCCGTCCTGCAACACGCTCATCGATCTCACGAGCGGGGTCGGCGGCGATCTCAGGCATGCAACGCAGGACGAGCCGGTACGCCCGCCGATACCCCTCGGGAAGATCGGTGTGCTCCAGGGCGCAACATGGCAGGTGGTGGGATTCCAGCACCGCATGGGTCGGGAGCCCGGAGACGACGACGAGTTGTTCGGCTGGGACGAATACCTTCTCTTCAATCGCAAGAAGGGCTTCATGTTCCTGGTCGATTCGGATGAAGGCTGGAGCGTGGTCAAGCCGGCGACCGGGGCTCCTCAGGTCGGCGCGGGAAATCAGACGGCAACCTACCTTGGCCAGAAGTACCAGCTGCAATACAGCTACAACGCCGAAACGAGTTATGTGGCGGGCGAGTTCTACTGGCAGGTCAGCCAGGGCCAGAAAACTTTCAATCGCGATTACGCCGCAGGCTTTCTCGTGATGTCGATGGAACAGTCGCAGCGCGAGGTGACCTGGTCGGTCGGAAACCGAATGGATGGCAAGACGATCGCGGCTGCATTCAAGATGAATGCAGACACCGATCTGTTCGCGCGCAAAGACGCGACACCGCTTGCGAGCTCGAGCCACAGCTGGGTCGCCATCGTCTTCATGGCGTTGATTCTTTTCGTGGTGCTCGCTTCGATCAATCGCTGCACCCGATGCAATCCGGCGGTGGAGAACTGCTCGAGCGGTTACCGATCTTCCGGCGGCTCCTTCGGCGGATTCTCGACAGGCGGAGGGCACAAATGATGTACGCATTGTTCTGCGCACTCGGCTGTCATTCCCCTCGCTCAATTTCAGTTTGGCATTCACTCACAGGAGAACGACATGGCACTTGAATGGCTGCGTCCCGCCGCATTCCTCGGCTCGATTCTTTTCGCGATCATCGGAGTCCTGATTTTCTGGCTCTGCTTTCTGTTGATCGACAAGATCACGCCCTACGACCTCTGGGCGGAGATCGTCGAGAAGCAGAACGTGGCGCTCGGCTTGGTAGTCGCTGCAATGGCGCTCGGCATCTGCCTGATAGTCGCGGCTGCCATACATGGATGACCCCACGGTTGATCTTTACGGATGACTTCGCTTGAGCACTAAAGCAGATCGGCTTACGGGTGAGGCGCGGGCAGTGCGCCCCATGGACATCGCGCTACTCGCGAGCGTGTTCGTCGTTGCCGCGTGCGGACTCGTCTACGAACTCGCAGCGGGCGCGCTGGCGTCGTATGTGCTGGGCGATTCGGTTCTGCAGTTCTCGACCATCATCGGCTGCTACCTGTTCGCGATGGGTATAGGTAGCTGGATCTCGCGTTACTTCACACGCCAGTTGCCCGCGCATTTTTTGCGTGTCGAGTTGCTGATTGCATTGATCGGCGGACTACTTCCGATGACGCTGTTCATCGTGAACGCCTACGTGCCCAGTGCGTTCAGGTTCCTGCTTTACGCGATGGTGTTCCTGGTCGGCATGCTGGTCGGTCTCGAGATTCCATTGGTGATGCGAATCCTCAAGCGCAATGTCGCGTTAAAAGATCTCGTCTCGCAGGTTCTCACCTTCGATTACCTCGGCGCACTCGCGGTGTCGGTCGCGTTCCCGCTGCTTCTCGTGCCCCAACTCGGGTTGATTCGCACAGGCGTTTTCTTCGGGCTTCTGAACGCAGCCGTCGCGGTCTGGGCGCTCTGGCTTTTTCGTCACGACATTCGTGCCATCCGCTCGCATGTGTTCGCAGGTGCCGGCGTCGTGTTCGCGTTGATCGCCGGCTTCGCGTATGCGGGTCACGTGACCACGCTGGCGGAAGACAAGTTCTATCAGGACAAGGTCGTGATTGCGGAAACATCGCCGTGGCAGCGGATCATCGTGACCAACGGCGCGGCAGGGCATCGACTGTTTCTCAACGGTAATCTGCAATTCGCCGAGCGCGATGAATATCGGTATCACGAAGCTCTGGTGCATCCGGTGATGGCCGCGTTCGCATCGGGTGGTGGAGGCGCGAAACGAGTGGCGGTGCTGGGCGGCGGCGACGGCATGGCGGTTCGCGAACTGCTGAAATATCCGTCGGTAGAAAGCATCACGCTGGTGGAACTCGACCCGAACATGACGCGTCTTTTCTCCACCGATCCGATGCTGCGAAAACTCAACGCCGATTCGCTGCTCTCGCCCAAGGTGCACATCGTCAACGCTGACGCGTTCAAGTGGCTGGAGAACGCCAATGACGCGCAGGACATGTTCGATGTGATGATCGTGGACTTTCCAGACCCGACCAACTTCTCCATCGGCAAGCTGTACACGACATCGTTTTACGCGCTGCTCGAACGGCGTCTTTCTGCGAGCGGTTACGCGGTGATTCAGACCACGTCGCCCTTGGTTGCGCGCAAGAGTTTCTGGACCGTGGTGTCGACCATTGAAGCGGCCGGGTTTTTGACCACGCCGTATCACGCGCACGTGCCCAGCTTCGGCGAATGGGGCTTCGTGGTGGCGAGCAAACGGCCGTATAGATTGCCGACCACGTTGCCATCGAATCTTCGATTCCTGAACTTGCAGTCGCTCCCGCAGCTGTTCGATTTTCCGCAGGACATGGGGCGGGTGCCGGCAGAGCCGAATCGATTGTCGAATCAGGCGCTGGTCAACACCTACGAACTCGAATGGGGCAAGGTGGCGCATTGAAGCGGCGCGAAGTTCTTGCGGCGATGACGTTGCCGCCCTTGCTCGGAATATCAGCCTGCGACAGAACGCCGCACGAGATTGCCGGCGAGTTCAAGGGCGTGTCGCTGGAACGCGGACATCTGCTCCGATCAGGCAAGCCGCTTCCCGCGCCTGTCATCACGCGCAGGACCAGCGCGATCATCGCGGGCGGTGGCATCGCGGGACTCGCTGCTGCGCGCGCGTTGCGCATGCGCGGCATCGAAGATTTCGCGGTGCTCGAGCTGGAAGACGCTGCGGGCGGAAACAGCCGCAGCCACACCATGCAAGGCATCAACTGCCCAACCGGCGCGCACTATCTCCCGGTGCCGAACGACAGTGCCCATGAAGTGCAGGATTTGCTCGAAGAGTTGGGCCTGCGCAAGCGGGTCGCTGGACGCTGGCAGTACGACGAAATGTCGCTGGTGCACACGCCGCAGGAGCGCCTGTATTTCAACGGCATCTGGCAAGACGGATTGCTTCCGATGGCCGATGTGAGCGAGTCGACGATCGCGCAGTATCGACACCTCGCGTCTCTGGTCGATAACCAGATGCGAAGCGGCGCATTCGCGATTCCTGCAGCGAGGGGAAGTGCATCCGGCGCGTCGGTGCTGAGATCGCTTTCGACGATCACGTTCAAGACCTGGCTTGCAAATAATTCGCTCGATGACGAGCGACTTATTTGGTATCTCGATTACTGCTGCCGCGACGATTACGGCGCTGGCATCGGCGTGGTGTCGGCTTGGGCAGGTCTGCATTACTTCGCGAGCCGACACGGATTTTCAGCTCCAGGTGAAGGCAGCTCGCCCGACGCAACGAGCGGTGTTCTCACATGGCCTGAGGGCAACGGCTGGCTATCGGCAAAGCTCGCATCGCCGCTTGGCAGTCGGGTGCAGACAGGATGCGTGATCACGCGAATTGAGGAAACCCGAAAAGAAGTTGTCGTCGATTTATGGAATGTGAAAACCGAACGTGCAGAACGCTGGATCGCACCGCAGTGCATCGTGGCGTTGCCGGTGTTCATCGCTTCGCGAATCGTCGTGCAGCCGCCGAAGTTTCTTGTGGACGCGGCAGCGCGCACCTCGATGGCGGCATGGCTCGTCGCCAACATAGCCATCGATGCGCCGCTCGACGATCGGCCTGGTGCACCGCTCAGCTGGGACAACGTGATCTACGGCGTGAACTCGCTGGGCTACGTCGATGCCGGGCATCAACGACTCGATCCGCGCCCGCTTCCAACAGTGCTCACGTGGTACAAATCTTTGGGCAACGATCTTGCTGCAAGGCGCGAACTCGAAGCCAAACCATGGACCGCCTGGCGCGATGAGATCGTTCGCGAACTCGGCGTGCCGCATCCGGACATCGCAGACAAAGCGGCGCGCATCGATATCACCCGCTACGGGCATGGAATGGCGGTGCCGACGCCTGTAGCCTCGGGTTTGCCGTTTGCTCCGATGGAAATTTCAACCCGCCGCATCTCGTTCGCTCACAGCGACTGGTCGCGCTACTCGGTGTTCGAAGAAGCTTTCACCCGCGGCCACATCGCGGGATCGCGGATGCAGGTCTGACCCGGAGCAGGGTCGCACTCAAGGACGCATCGGGCACGCATCAGACACCTATCACGCACGCATGATCGCTTCGATCTCGTCGCCGTTTACCGGCACATCGCGCGTCATCAACTCGCAGCCATCGGACGTCACCAGTGCGTCGTCTTCGATGCGAATGCCGATGTTGTGAAACTCCGCAGGCACATCGTCCGATGGGCGAATGTAGAGCCCCGGCTCTATCGTGAGGACCATGCCAGGATGAAGAATCCGGCTCGGACGATTCGCAATTTTCTCGCCCGACAGCGGATCTTTCCGCTCGCTCGTGCTGCCGATTTCCGTCGGCTCGACATAGCTTCCGCAGTCGTGCACATCCATGCCCATCCAGTGACTGGTGCGGTGCATGTAGAACGGGAAGTAGGCGCGCTTGTCGATCACGTCCTGCACAGTGCCGACCTTGTTCGCGTCGAGCAATCCCAAATCGAGAAGACCTTGCGACAGCACCTTCACGGTAGCTTCGTGCGGATCGTTGAAGCGTGCGCCGGGCTTGGTCGCGGCAACCGATGCGTATTGCGCTTCGAGCACCAGGTCGTACAGCGCACGTTGCGGTCCTGTGAACTTGCCGTCCGCCGGGAATGTGCGTGTGATGTCGCTGGCATAACCATCGAGTTCGCAGCCCGCGTCGATCAGCACTAGCTCGCCCTTGCGAACCGGCGCCGCGTCGGCGCGGTAGTGCAAGACGCATGCGTTCGCGCCCGCAGCGACGATCGAGCTGTACGCGGGGTATTGCGATCCGTGCAAACGGAATTCGTGAAGCAGTTCGGCATCGAGATGAAATTCCCGCACGTCCTTGCCTTCGCGCAGCATCCGGGCCGACAGCTGCATCGCGCGAATATGTGCGCCTGCGCTGATCTTTCCAGCGCGCTTCAGGATGGCGATTTCATGAGCATCCTTGATCAAACGCATCTCGTCGAGAACGCTGCACAGGTCTCGCTGTTCGTCGGGGCACAGCGCGCCGAATCGAACCCGCGAGCGAACGCTCTGCAGCCATCCGTCGACCTTCGTCTCCAGCCCCTTGTGAGTCGCGAACGGATACCAGACGGTACGGCGATTCTCCAGAAGGCGCGGCAGCTGCGCGTCGAGTTCATCGACCGACGAGGCAGCGTTTACGCCGAGTGCTTCCGGTGCCGCATCCGGCCCGAGCCGGTAGCCGTCCCAGATTTCGCGCTCGAGATCTTTCGGAGCGCAGAACAAAGTCGTCTTGCCGTCGCCAGTGATCACCAGCCATGCGTTCGGCTCGGTGAATCCGGTGAGGTAGTAGAAGTAGCTGTCGTGGCGGAACAGAAAGTCGCTGTCGCGATTGCGTGGACGCTCCAATGCCGTGGGAACGATCGCGACGCCATCGGCGCCCAATGCTTCGGCCACGCGCTGGCGACGTTTCGCGTAGATATCGATTTCAGCGGTCGTGAGGGTCATAAGAGTTCTGTTGCCGTGTTCAGTTGCTGCAGTCGCTCGGGCGTTCCCACGTCGGTCCAGGGTTCCTTGTAGATTTCGCCGGTGACGCGTCCATTCTCCATCGCGCTGCGAAGAAGCGGTGCGAGTGGGGCTTTGATGCCTTCTTTGTTGCCAGAAGGAACATTGCAGTTCGGGCTCAGGAAAAACTGCTTGCGGTAAAGGCCGATGGTCGAATAGGTCAGCCTGGATTTTCCCTCGGGCGCTTCGTTGTCGACCACGCCATCGGAGTCGAGATAGAAGTCGCCATTCGGGTTGTGCGGTGGGTTGGGCACCAGCCAGATATGCGCCAGCGCCGACGACTGCGAGAAACGTTCGACCGCTTTCGGGTGGAACACGAAATACGGCGCATGGATATCAGCGGCCACCACCCAGAAAATGTTCGCCATGTAAGGCAGCACCCGCGATATTCCGCCGGCGGTTTCCAGCGCACCGCCGAAGTCGACGCCTTCGTGCGAATAATGCAGATTGACAGAGCCGACAGAGGTCGTGAACTTGTCGCCGAATCGCGCCGGGATCTGCTCGCCAAGCCAGGCAGTGTTGATCATCACGTCGCTGTTGTTGCCGCGAATCAACGCTTCAAGATGCAATTGAAGAAGCGGCTTGCCCTTCACTTCGAGCAGTGGTTTCGGCGTCAGGTCGGTGAGGGGACGCATGCGTTCGCCGCGACCTGCGGCAAGAACGATGGCGCTTGCTTTCATGCGCGCGCTTTCAGATCGCCGCGATGAATTTCGTGGCGGATCGCGTCGGTCGGTTGGAACATCTGGATCAGGCTTTTCATGAGTTGTTGGGCTTTGGCCGAATAGTCGCCGCCGAAATTGCAGACGTACACGTCTATGGTCACGCCGCGAATCTCGGGCCAGGTGTGCACGCACAGGTGCGATTCGGCCAGCAGAATCGCGGCAGTCACACCGCCCACGCCGTGCGCAGATTCCGGAAACGTATGGGCGACATGCCCGACTCCCTGAAGCCCTGCGATCCGAACGAATTCATCGCATCGTGTGTGCAGTTCGGCGGCATCGGTGAGCCACACAGCATCGCACTGGCATTCGTGAAGATCGGCGGTGAGGTGCAGGCCTTGCATGGGTCAACTTTAGTCGATGAAGGGGGCATGCCGGAGTCACCTAAAATAGCGGGTTCAGCGGCTGGCTGCGCTCCCTGAGCCTTCCGGTTGCAACGCTCGTATCCCTTTCTCGTCTCTCTTCCCACGGAACAGCCTCATGGCCAACACGCCCACTACCTCCGAAGCCTCCTCTGGCGCAGTCACCCCCTTCGTCATGGCCAGCGCGATTCGCGCCCTCGCCATGGACGCTGTCCAGCAGGCTAATTCCGGACATCCCGGCGCACCCATGGGCATGGCCGACATGGCAGTCGCTCTCTGGGGCGATCACCTCAAGCACAACCCCACGAACCCGCACTGGTTCGATCGCGACCGCTTCGTTCTCTCGAACGGACACGGCTCGATGCTGATCTATTCGGTCCTGCACCTCACCGGCTACGACCTCCCCATCGGCGAACTCAAGAATTTCCGCCAGCTGCACAGCAAGACCGCCGGTCACCCCGAAGTCGGTGTCACTCCCGGCGTGGAAACCACCACCGGCCCGCTCGGACAGGGCATCACCAACGCAGTGGGCATGGCGCTGGCTGAAAAACTTCTGGCTGCGGAATTCAACCGTAAGGGACTTGACATCGTCGACCACAACACTTTCGTGTTCATGGGCGACGGCTGCCTCATGGAAGGCATCAGCCAGGAAGCGATCGCTCTGGCGGGCGCATGGAAGCTCGGAAAGCTGATTGCCCTGTACGACGACAACGGCATTTCCATCGACGGTCAGGTCACGCCCTGGTTCATCGACGACACCCCGAAGCGCTTCGAAGCGTCCGGCTGGAACGTCATTGGCACAAAAGCGAAGCCTATCGACGGTCACGATGCCAAGGCCGTGTCCGATGCCATCGCGCAAGCGAAGAAGAGCGCCGACAAGCCCACGCTGATCGTCTGCCGCACGCATATCGGCAAAGGCAGCCCGAATCGCGCCAATACCGCTAAGGCGCACGGCGAGCCGCTGGGCGCAGAAGAAATCAAGCTGACTCGCGAAATGCTTGGCTGGACTCATGAGCCTTTCATGATTCCCAAGCCGGTCTACGACGCATGGGACGCCAAAGCCAAGGGTGCGAAGGCCGAATCGAGCTGGAACGATGCGTTCAAGGCGTACGCCAAGGAATTCCCCGAGCTCGCCTCCGAGTTCACCCGCCGCATGAAGGGCGAGCTGCCCAAGTCGTTCTCGCAGACAGCGGTCGACACAGTGGTTGCAGCGCACCTCAAGGCCGAGACCGTGGCATCGCGCAAGGCGTCGCAAATCGCTCTGGAAGCGTTCACCGCCGGCCTGCCCGAAATGCTCGGCGGATCTGCCGATCTGACCGGCTCCAACCTCACCAACACCAAGTCGACCGCCGCGTTCCGCGTGGACGACAAAGGCGCTGTCGTTACCGGCGAAGCTGAAGGAAGCATTGGTCGTCACATCAACTACGGCGTTCGCGAGTTCGGCATGGCCGCGATCATGAACGGCGTCACGCTGCATGGCGGATACATCCCCTACGGCGGCACCTTCCTCACTTTCAGCGACTACAGCCGCAACGCGATCCGCATGGCTGCGCTCATGAAAAAGCGCGTCATTCATGTGTTTACCCACGACTCCATCGGTTTAGGCGAAGACGGCCCGACCCACCAGTCGATCGAGCACGCAGCCAGCTTGCGTCTGATCCCGAATCTGGATGTCTGGCGTCCGGCAGATACCGCTGAAACTGCGGTGGCTTGGGCGGTTGCCCTGCAAAACGCGGATCGCCCCACCGCACTGTTGCTCTCGCGCCAGAACCTGCCTTACCTGCCGAAATCGGCGCTGGAAGACATCAGCAAGGGCGCTTACGTGCTGGCTGAGCCCGCGGAAGTGGGCATGAAGAAGAAGGCGCAAGCCGTGATCATCGCGACCGGATCGGAAGTTCAGCTCGCGCTCAAGGCGCAGGAGCTGCTTGCCGCACGCAAGATCGCGATTCGCGTGGTGTCCATGCCGAGCACCAAGGTGTTCGATCGCCAGACCGTTGCGTACAAACGCTCCGTGTTGCCAGACGGCATTCCGCGCATCGCCATCGAAATGGGCGTGACCGACGGCTGGTGGAAATACGGCTGCGCGGCGGTCGTGGGCATCGACACCTACGGCGAATCGGCACCGGCTCCGGTGCTGTTCAAGCACTTTGGATTTACCGCTGAAAACCTTGCTGACACGGTTCGCAAGGCCCTGGGCAAATAATCGAAGACCCCGCAGACACCCACCCTTCAGAGACAAGTTTCCTCAAGCATCGACCAGAAAGAAAGACTTATCCAATGACGATCAAAGTTGCTATCAACGGTTATGGCCGCATCGGCCGCAATATTCTTCGCGCGCACTACGAAGGCGGCAAGAAACACGACATTCAGATCGTCGCGATCAACGATCTGGGCGATGCGAAGATCAATGCCCACCTGACGCAATACGACACGGCGCATGGCCGTTTCCCCGGCACGGTGACTGCCGATGGCGATTCCATCGTCGTGAACGGCGATCGCATCAAGGTGATCGCCGAGCGCAATCCCGAGAACATCAAATGGGGCGAAATGGGTGTGGACGTAGTGCTCGAATGCACCGGCTTCTTCACCACCAAGGCGGCAGCTTCCAAGCATCTGGCAGGCGGCGCGAAGAAGGTCATCATCTCGGCTCCCGGCGGCAAGGATGTCGACGCGACCATCGTCTACGGCGTGAACCACGGCGTGCTGAAAAGCACCGACACGGTCATCTCCAACGCATCTTGCACGACGAACTGCCTGGCACCGCTGGTCAAGCCCCTGCATGACGCGATCGGCCTGGAAAACGGTCTGATGACCACGATCCACTCGTACACCAACGACCAGAAGCTGACCGACGTCTATCACGAAGATGTCCGCCGGGCCCGCAGCGCTACCCAAAGCATGATCCCGACCAAGACCGGCGCAGCGTCGGCAGTCGGTCTGGTCCTGCCGGAACTGAACGGCAAGCTCGATGGCTACGCGATGCGCGTGCCCACGATCAACGTGTCCATCGTCGACCTGTCTTTCATCGCCAAGCGCGACACCTCGGTAGACGAGATCAACAAGATCATGAAAGCAGCGTCCGAGTCCGGTCCGCTCAAGGGCATCCTCGAGTACACCGACGAGTTGCTGGTGAGCGTCGACTTCAACCACAACCCGGCATCGTCCACCTACGACGCGACCCTGACCAAGGTGTCCGGCCGTCTGGTGAAGGTGTCGAGCTGGTACGACAACGAGTGGGGCTTCTCCAACCGCATGCTCGACACCACAGTCGCGCTGATGGCCGCGAAGTAAACAGCACTCCAGTCGAGGATTAATCGACATTTCGCCCGTTCAGCGATGTTGCTTTTCGCAACTACGCTGGACGCGGCTCTCCGGCATGGTTAAGAATTAACTAACGCCCATGCGGCTTCGCCGGAGATTTCCCCAATGAGTTCAGCTGCCAATCGTCTCAAGATCGGCCTGTCCGCCTGCTTCTCGCACGCCGACCCTACGCGGTCGCTTTTCACCGGAAAAACTCTCCAATACGTCGAGCAATCGATCGCTCACTGGATCATGTCCGCCGGCGCGATGGTGGTCATGGTTCCCTGCCCCACCGGCGAAACCCAGCGCGGCGATGTCGATGTGTCCCACTACGCCGAGTGGCTGGACGGATTGGTCATGCACGGTGGCGCAGATGTCTGGCCTGGCAGCTATGGTGAAGAACCCTTGCACGAAGCCTGGCACGGTGATCGAGTTCGCGATCTATACGACACGGCACTGGTCGAAGCATTCCAGAAGGTGGGCAAACCAATCTTCGGCATCTGCCGCGGATTGCAACTGCTGAACGTGGCACACGGCGGCACGCTGTATCAGGACATCTCGACGCAGCGCCCGGGCGCACTGGTTCACCGCGATGCCGTGAAGTACGACCACAACTACCACGAGATCGATGTGGTGCCGGGTAGCCGGATGGCGCAGATGTATCCAGGAACCCAACGCGGGTTGGTGAACAGCATCCACCATCAGGCGATCAAGGATCTGGCGCCCGGATTCGAAGTCGAGGCATGGAGCAACCCGGACGGCGTCATCGAGGCGATCCGACGCAAAACCGATGCTGGCCAAAGCTACGTTGCTGCCGTTCAGTGGCATCCGGAGTTCCGCAAACCGGATTCGGAAACCATGGACGACGCGCCTATCCTGCAGGACTTTTTGATGGCGGTTGTCGCAGCGAAGACGCTGGCCGCCAACCGCGCAACCGAGGCTGCGCAGAAGCTCGAAGCTTCCCACGCAGCGCCGGTGACAGCTTAGTCCTGCGACTTCAAATGCTTGCCGACAAGGCCGGCAATTTCGAACATCGTTACTTGAGGCTTGCCGAACACCGGCAACAACTTCGCATCGGCGTTGATGTTGCGTTTGTTCGTCTCGTCTTGAAGCTTGTTCGCGCGGATGTATTCCCACAGCTTCTTGATGACCTCGGTGCGAGCCACCGGCTCGTTGCCGATCACCGCTGCGAGTTCGGCACTCGGAGCCAATCCGGCTGACGGTTTGCGCGGTGTCTTCGCTGCCGCAGTCTTTGTAGCGGCCTTCCTTGCCGGCACTTTTTTCGCTGCAGTCTTGGTTGCTGCTTTCTTCGCAGCGGGAGTCTTGGCTGCAGTCTTTGCAGAAGTCTTTGCGGCGGCACCGGCGGCCGTTTTACGCGGCGGGAATTTCGATGTACGCGGCTCGAACTCGAAGGCTACCTTGTCGGCTTCCTTGTCCCACGCAAGGAACGCCTTGAACGCGCGGCGAGTGCGCATGGAAACGAACTTGTCGAGCAGATCGGTCTTGCCGGTTTCCAGCAGCTTGGTCATCTGCTCGCGCGCAACCGGTTGCTGCAGGATGATCTTGCCGCTCTTGAAGATGCAGCTCGGCGTCGGTTGCTCCAGTGTGGGCACCGATTTTTCGCAGACGTAGCTGCTGCCGAACTCGAACACGCGACTTCCGCATTTCGGGCATTTGCCGAGCGATTCGAGGCCGGTGAAATCGACCAGCTCGCCGGTCTCTTCGGCTTTCTTGTCTTCGCCGAAATCGAATTCGAGTTTGTAGTTCTTGGTCTCTTCGTCGAACTTCAAAACCATTTCCGCAGTAAAGGGCCAGCCCGCCTTGGAGCGGAATCCTTCCAGCGGACCGATCTTGCGATCGCGCAGGAATGCTTCCGCTTCCGCCGGCTCGAAGGTACGACCTGCCGGCGATTTGCCGAAGGAGAATCCGCAGGGTTCGGTGCCGGGTTTGCCGACGCAGGTGAAGCGTCGATAGTTCTCTTTGACCACGCCGCCGCAGTTCGGGCACGGCGTTTCGAGCGTCGCGTAATCGCCGGGGATGGTGTCGCGGTCGTACTCTTTGGCCTTCTTGACCATGCGTCCGGTCATCTCGGCAATCTGCGCCATGAAGTCTTCGCGGCTCAGTTGGCCCTTCTCCATTTGCGCGAGCTTGTATTCCCATTCGCCGGTGAGTTCCGCGCGTGACAATTCTTCGACGCCCAGGCCACGCAGCAGCGTCATCAGCTGGAACGCCTTGGCCGTCGGGATCAACTCGCGACCCTCACGGAGCATGTACTTCTCCATGATCAGGCCTTCGATGGTCGCGGCGCGAGTGGCTGGCGTTCCCAATCCTTTTTCCTGCATGGCTTCACGCAGTTCGTCGTCTTCGACGGTCTTGCCGGCGCTTTCCATCGCGCCCAGCAGCGTTGCTTCGCTGTACCGAGCGGGCGGACGGGTCTTCAGCGCCTTGGGATCGGCGGCTTCCGTAAGCACGTTCTCGCCGGGCTTCACCGGCGGCAGATTCTGCGGGCCTTCCTCGCCATCTTCCTGGGCTTCCTTGCCATAGATCGCGAGCCAGCCGGGCTTCACCAGCACCTTGCCTTCGGTCTTGAAGGTGTGTTGCTCGACTTTCGAGAGTCGCGTGGTGATTTGATATTCGGCACTCGGGAAAAACACCGCCATGAAGCGACGCACGACCAGGTCGTACAGCTTCTGCTCGGCGTCTGACAGGCCGCTAGGCGCCTGCAATGTCGGGATGATCGCAAAGTGATCGCTGACCTTGGCGTTGTCGAAAATGCGCTTCGACGGCTTGATGTAGCCGTTGTTCAGCGCGGTGCGCGCATGCGGCGCCAGATGATTCATGCCGCTGTCGGCCAGCATTTCGAATGCCTGCTTGACGACCGGCAGATAGTCTTCCGGCAGCGCACGCGAATCGGTACGCGGATAGGTAAGCGCCTTGTGACGCTCATACAGACTCTGCGCGAGCGATAGGGTGGTCTTGGCCGAGAAGCCGAATCGTCCGTTGGCTTCACGTTGAAGCGAGGTCAGGTCGAACAGCAGCGGCGCGGCTTGCGTGGTCGGCTTGCTTTCTTCGGTGACGACTGCGTTCTTGCCACGAACCGCGTCGGCAATTTCCTGCGCCTCCCGAGCGGACCACACGCGATCCTGTTTCAGCTCGACGTCTTCGCTCTTCTTGTGTTTCGGATCGATCCACTTGGCCGGATAGCTTCCGGCTTCCGCCTTGAACGTGGCGTGGATTTCCCAGTAATCGCGGCTGATGAACTTGCGGATTTTTTCTTCGCGCTCCACCACCAGCGACAGCGTCGGTGTCTGCACCCGACCCACGGTGGTCAGGAAGAATCCGCCATCGCGCGAATTGAACGCGGTCATCGCGCGGGTGCCGTTGATGCCGACCAGCCAGTCTGCTTCCGAGCGCGAGCGTGCAGCGCTTGCCAGGCCGTTCATCTGCTCTTCGCTGCGCAGGTTGGCGAAGCCGTCACGAATGGCAGCGGGTGTCATCGATTGCAGCCAGAGGCGCTTGACCGGTTTGCCCAGAGGCTTCTTGCCGCCCGCGTACTGCTCGATCAAACGGAAGATCAGTTCGCCCTCACGTCCGGCATCGCAGGCGTTGACCAATGCGGTGACGTCTTTGCGCTTGGCTTGCCGCACGACGGCGTTCAGGCGGGTCTTGGTTTTGTCGACCGGCTTCAGGTCGAAGTACGGCGGAATGACCGGCAGATGGGCGAAGCTCCACTTGCCGCGCTTCACGTCGAACTCTTCGGGCGCCTGGATTTCCACCAGATGGCCTACGGCGCTGGTAACTACATAGTCCTCGCTCTCGAAGTATTCGTCGTGCTTTTCGAATTTGCCCGCAGTGGGGGTCAGCGCACGGACGATGTCCTGTGCAACCGATGGCTTCTCAGCAATTACCAATGTCTTTGTCATAGTTCTATCGAGACTGTCTATTAGTGCCGGGAACGTCCCGGCTTTCGCAAATATTTAACCTTGAGTGCCATGACCGACTCATGACGCTCCTACAATCGGCGTTTTCCCGCGCGTACGCGCACGCGCGCATGTGTGCATATTCAAGTTAACAGAGTTTTGGTAATGCCTCAAAAAACCCCGCAAACAGGTCGCCGCATTCAAGTCCGGCGATCCGGCGTCCACGGCAAAGGGGTGTTCGCAACCCAAGACATCGCCGAAGGCGAAACCATCGTCGAATACAAGGGTGAAGTCATCACCTGGAAAGAGGCGCAGCGGCGCCATCCGCACGATCCCAAAGACCCCAACCATACCTTTTACTTCCACGTCGACGAAAAACACGTCATCGACGGCAAGTACAACGGCAACTCGGCCAAGTGGATCAACCACTCCTGCGGCCCCAATTGCGAAGCCGACGAAGAAGGCAGCCGGGTGTTCATCAAGGCGCTGCGCAATATCAGTGCAGGCGAAGAACTCAACTACGACTACGGCCTGATCATCGACGAGCGCTACACGCCCAAGCTCAAGGCCGAGTACCCCTGCTGGTGCGGCGCGCCCGAGTGCCGCGGCACCCTGCTCGCGCCCAAGCGCGGCAAGAAGCTTTAACTCGTTAGCGGGCTGTCCTCATGCTCCGCTGGCCCGCAGAGGACATCTGGGAACAGGTCGAGCCAAAGCTGCCCGGCTTTTCGGTCGAAGTCGTTCCCGAAATCGATTCCACCAACAGCGAGTTGATGCGCCGCGCACGCGCATCGGCTTTCGACAACATCCTTCTCGTTACCGAACGGCAGACAGCTGGCCGGGGCCGTCTGGGACGGAGCTGGGCTAGCGATGGTCCCGCCGAATCGGTTCCGGCGCTCACATTCTCCATCGGCCTCTCTATGGCACCTGCCGACTGGTCCGGCCTGTCGCTGGCAGTCGGCCTGTCCATCGTGAAATCTTTAGATCCCGGTCATCTCACGGCCATGGGAATCAAATGGCCGAACGACATCTGGCTGGGAGATCGCAAGCTGGCGGGCATCCTGATCGAGACCACCAACATGCCGGGCGACCCGTCCAGGGACGCCAAGGTCAGATATGTGGTCGTCGGCGTAGGAATCAACGTGGCACCCGTCTGGGCGCCCGAGGCGTCGACGGCGCCCGCCTGCTTTCAGGAAGTGGAAGCCGGAGCGACACCGCCCGATGTGCTGGCCAGGATCGTTCCGGGTTTGATCGACACGCTTCAAGCTTTCGAGCGCGACGGCTTTGCCCCGCTGCGGGAGGAATTCAACCAACGCGACCTGCTCAAAAATCGCGAAATCACCATCAGCGATGGCACAGCGGGAACGGCGATGGGCGTGGGCGACGACGGCGCCTTGCTGGTGCATACTCAGCGCGGCATGCAGTCCATCACCAGCTCGGAAGTCAGCGTCCGGCCGGTTGTTTCATAGTTCGCCCGACAGATCTACCCACAAGGCTCACCGTGCTTCGTTTCGTCGTCATCGTTCTCGTGGCCGCGAACATCGGCTACTACGGCTGGACCCAGGAGTGGTTCGCCTCGCTGGGACTCGCTCCGGTCGAACAGTCGGAGCCGCAACGGGTAGAGCAGCAGGTCAATCGCGATGCCTTGCGAATCGTGTCGTCCAACGAAGCGCGACGTCTACAGACCCAGGCAGCATCTACACCCAACCAGGCGAACACCTGCCTTCAATCGGCCATGCTCGATGAGAACCAGGTGGCTGCAGTCAGACAGGCCATTGCAGGTTGGCCAGCAGAAGTGTGGCGAATCGATACGCAGGCTGAACCCGCCAAATGGATCGTCTACATGGGCCGTTACGCCGATGCCGACGCGGTCAATCGCAAAAAGGCTGAGCTGCGGCAGCGCAACGTGGTGTTCGAGGCGCCATCGCCTTCACTGGAGCCGGGTTTGCTGCTCGGATCTTTCGACAACGAAGGCGATGCGAATGCGCGTTTGAGCGCTTTGTCGCAAAAAGGCGTGCGTACAGCGAAGGTGGTTCAGGAGCGCGCAGCGGTGAAAGGCTTTTCGCTGCATATCGATCCGATCGACGATGCACTGCGCGCGCGAATCGATGAGGTTCGGCCTGCGCTTGGCGGCAAGTCGCTCAGAGCTTGCCGCTGAACCCGGGTTAGCGAAGCAGCAGATCTGCGCTGTCTTCCTCGGTACCGGTCCTGAATCGCACAACAAATTTCGCACCCGACCCAGCCTGCTCGAAACGGGTGTCTTCCAGCGTGACGCTCGCGTGATGCTGGCGAGCGATTTCAAGAACGATCGGCAGCCCCAAACCGGATCCATCCGCGTCGGTTCCGAGTGCGCGGTAGAACGGCCTGAACACCAGTTCGCGTTCGGCCGATGGAATGCCTGGTCCGGAATCTTCCACCTGAAGCAACAACACTTTGCCGAACGGATCCGCCAGCACCCGCGCGGTAATCACTCCGCCGCGCTGGGAATTCGATGGCGTGTAGTTGATCGCGTTGTCGACCAGATTGCGAATGAGCTCTTTCAGCAGCGTCGGATTGCCGTCCACCACGACGCCGGGAGATCCGGGCTCCGCTCCTTCGTAGCCGAGGTCGATGTGCTTTTCCATCGCGCGCGGCAACGAGTCGCGCACCACTTCAATCGTGAGTCTTGCCAGATCGCAGGGCTGCCTTTGCAGCGGCCCGCTGCCTTCCGCGCGCGCCAGTGCGAGTAGCTGATTCACCGTGTGCGTTGCGCGAACGCTGGCGCGCCCGATCTGCTTGAGCGAGAGCTTCAATTCGTCGGTGCTGGTGCCTTCTCGCTGCGCCAGATCGGCCTGCATGCGAAGGCCGGCAAGCGGTGTCTTGAGTTGATGCGCGGCGTCCGCAAGAAAGCGTTTTTGGGTCGCGATTGAATCGTTCAGGCGGGTGAGCAAATCGTTCACCGACAGCACGAGCGGCGACACTTCGAGCGGCACCGCTTCGTTGTCGAGTGGACTCAAGTCGTCGGGTTTTCGCGCGCGAATCCGCGCTTCGAGTTGGTCCAGCGGCTTCAAGCCGCGAGCCAGCGCGAGCCACACCAGCAACACCGCCAGCGGCAGGATGACGAACTGCGGAAGCATCACGCCCTTGATAATTTCAGTCGCGAGCACCGAACGCTTCTCGCGCGTCTCGGCCACTTGCACCAGCGCATGCTGATTGCCCGGCATGTCCAGCTTCACCCATACGTGAGCGACACGCACATCGAGGCCGCGCATCTCGTCATCGCGCAGTTTTACCGGGCCGACGACGCGATCGTCATCGGGCGGCGCGGGCAAATCGCGCTCACCGCTCAGCACGTCGCCCTTGGGCGAAATCACCTGGTAATAAACCAGATCGGCATCGTCGGAGCGAAGGATTTCGCGCGCGGGTTGCGGCAGGTTGAACGAGAGCCGGTTGTCCTTGGTGGTGATCTGCTGCGCGATCACTTGCACGTTGTATTCGAGCGCGCGGTCGAACGGTTTGTTGGCGATGCTTTGCGCAACCAGCCATGTGAGCGCCAGACTCACCGGCCAGAGCAGCAGCAAAGGCGTGAGCATCCAGTCGAGGATTTCGCCGAAGAGCGACCGTTGCTCGCGCTGGAAGATGTTCACGGCGAGACTCGTTCCGTAAAAACGCGGCGCAAGATCAGGCCGCTATTTTCTCGAGGCAGTAGCCGAGTCCGCGCACAGTTGCTATGCGGATCGGACCCTTCTCGATCTTTTTCCGCAGTCGATGGATGTACACCTCGATCGCGTTGTTGCTCACCTCTTCACCCCATTCGCACAGACGCTCGACCAGCTGGTCCTTGCTGACCAATCGTCCTGCGCGCTGCAGCAGCACTTCGAGCAACCCGAGTTCACGCGCCGAAAGTTCGACCATTCGCCCGTCGATGGTGGCCATGCGTCCGGCCTGGTCGTATACCAGCGGCCCGTGCTTGATCGTGCTGGTGGTGCCGCCCATGCCGCGTCGGGTCAAAGCGCGAACACGCGCCTCGAGTTCCTGAAGCGAGAACGGTTTGGCCATGTAATCGTCTGCGCCGAAATCGAGACCTTTCACGCGTTCATCTACGCTGTCGGCGGCGGTAAGAATCAGCACCGGCATCGAGGATCCGCGTCCACGAAGATTGCGCAGCACCTCGAGACCGTGAAGTCGCGGCAATCCGAGATCGAGGATCAACAGGTCGAACTCGTTGTTGGTCATGAGCGCAGCATCGGCTTCGGTGCCGCTCGCGACGTGATCGACCACGGCGCCCGAGCTGCGCAAGGTGCGCAGCAGGCCATCTGCCAGAACCTGGTCGTCTTCCGCAATCAGAATGCGCATTTGCAGTCTTTCCTTCGAGGGTGCCTACGAGCAGTCTGGATTCTAGATGGCGTACGCCTCCAGTCCCAACAAAACTACGGTCGCCACGTCGGGCCCGACCGATGCGCGAAATTCATCTTCGGCCTGCTTCACGGCGCGCGCAAAGGCATCGAGCCAGGCATGCCCGGTCGGTGTGAAGCAGATGAGCCGGGCGCGCGCATCCAGCGGATCCGGCTCGCGCGTGACCAGTCCCCAGGCCTCGCACTGACTCACCAGATCGCCCATTGCCTGCTTGGTCATGTTCGCGCTGGCCGCCAGATCGGTGAGTCGCGATCCCTCGTGCGCCAGATGTCTAGTGATGTGAATGTGAGCCGCGCTGATCTGATCGCGAGCCGCGAGATTGGAAAGGGCGAGCGGGACATCGACGTCATGCGTCATGAGTTCGAGCACGCGCGCGTCGAAGCGTCGCATCGCGTGTCCCAGGAGTCGCCCCAAGTGGATTTGTCGCCAACCGGGGGATGTTGCGGAACCTGAAATTTCGTCTTCGAATGCCATCCCTCAATGTTAAATTAAAAGGTAAGGCAAACTGACAAAAATACAGCTAGATTAAATTTAACCAGCCCTTAAACTACTGTTCAAGCAACCAGCCTGTGATTAACTTCAGTTAGCAACAAAGCTGGTCAAGTCATTGATTTATAAGGAGTATTCCATGGCAGCAACGAACAACAAGCCCCCGGCATCGCAAGCTAACGAATCCGAAAAAAGCAAAGCGCTGCAGGCAGCGCTTGCCCAGATCGAAAAGCAGTTCGGCAAGGGCACGATCATGCGTCTGGGTGAAGGCGAAGTCATCGAAGACATCCAGGTCGTGTCGACCGGATCGCTCGGTCTCGATGTCGCGCTCGGCGTCGGTGGATTGCCCCGCGGCCGTGTGGTTGAAATCTACGGTCCGGAATCCTCCGGCAAAACTACCCTCACGCTGCAGGTCATTGCCGAAATGCAAAAGCAGGGCGGCACCTGTGCTTTCGTCGATGCTGAACACGCACTCGATGTGCAGTACGCACAAAAGCTCGGCGTCAATCTGCAAGACCTGTTGATCTCGCAGCCCGACACCGGCGAGCAGGCTCTTGAAATCGTCGATTCCCTGGTTCGCTCCGGCGCTGTCGATCTGATCGTGGTCGACTCGGTCGCAGCACTCACGCCCAAGGCTGAAATCGAAGGCGAAATGGGCGATTCTCTGCCCGGTCTGCAAGCTCGTTTGATGAGCCAGGCACTGCGCAAGCTCACCGGCAGCATCAAGCGCACGAACTGCATGGTCATCTTCATCAACCAGATCCGCATGAAGATCGGCGTGATGTTCGGTTCGCCCGAAACCACCACCGGCGGTAACGCGCTCAAGTTCTACGCGTCGGTTCGCATCGACATCCGTCGAATCGGCACGATCAAGAAGGGCGAGGAAGCCATCGGCAACGAAACGAAGGTGAAGGTGGTGAAGAACAAGGTGGCGCCTCCTTTCAAGACTGCGGAGTTCGACATTCTTTTCGGCGCCGGCATCAGCCGCGAAGGCGAAATCATCGATATGGGTGTCGAAGCGCGAATCCTGGAAAAGTCCGGCGCCTGGTACTCGTATCAAGGCGAGAAAATCGGTCAGGGCCGCGACAACGCACGTGAATTCCTGCGTGAAAATCGCGAACTCGGCCGCGAAATCGAGAACAAGGTTCGCGAAAGCCTGGGGATCGCGTTGTTGCCGGCCGACGTGGTTGGCGCAGAAGCCGTCGCCGCCTAACCAGGATGATGCGTCCGCAGTTATCGCTGAAAGGACGCGCGCTTAGATATCTGTCCCAACGCGAGCACTCGCGTGCCGAGCTGATCAAAAAGCTAAAAGCGCACGAGGAGGAGCCGGGGCAGATCGTGCGCATGCTGGACGAGCTGCAGGCCAAGGGATTCATCGACGAGAACCGCGTGGTCGAGTCGGTGATTCACCGGCGCTCACCGCGACTCGGAGCCATGCGCGTGACGCAGGAGCTTCAGGCGAAAGGTTTGCCGCCGGAAGCGATAGCGCAGGCGGTTCAATCGCTCAAATCGACCGAACTCGAGCGGGCGCGTGGCGTCTGGCAAAGAAAGTTTGGCGAACCTGCCGCGGATCCGGCGGCGCGCATGAAGCAAATGCGTTTTCTCGCAACCCGGGGCTTCGCTCCGGAGGTGATCCGGCGCGTGGTCGCGGGGGCTGAGGACGACTGAACCTGCTGGCTCGAGGTCGTGCCAACCTAAATGCCGAGCATCAGCTTCAGATTCTGAACTGCAGCGCCGCTTGCACCTTTGCCCAGGTTGTCCAGACGGGCAATCAGCACAGCGTGTCTGTATTCCTCGTTGCCGAACACACGCAACTCCATCTTGTTGGTGTCGTTCAGCGCCAGCGCTTCCAGCTTGCCGTCTTCCGGCGGGTCTTCCACTGTGACCCACTGGTCCGGCGTGTTGCTTGCCGCGTAATGAGCCTTGAGCGCGTTGTGAATGTCGGCTGCTCTCGGCTTGGTCGGCAGCATGTCCAGATGAAGCGGAAGCTGAACCAGCATGCCCTGTTTGAAGTTGCCCACCGAAGGCACGAACAAGGGTCGGCGGCTAAGGCCGGTGTACTTCATGATTTCAGGAATGTGTTTGTGCTTCAGGCCGAGCCCGTAAAGCTCGAACAGCGGCGCCTCCGCCGCTTCGTAAGCCTCGATCATGGTGCGACCGCCGCCCGAATATCCGCTAACCGAAGGCAGCGCAACCGGATAGTCGGCCGGCAATATTCCAGCGTCGATCAAGGGACGAATCAGTGCGATGGCACCGGTCGCGTAGCAGCCCGGATTGCCGACCCGATCGGCCGCGATGATCGCTTCCTTCTGGCCCTTCACCAATTCGGCGAACCCGAAAACCCATCCCGGTGCTACCCGGTGCGCGGTCGATGCATCGATGATCTTGGGCTTTTTGCCTGGCAGCGTATCGATCATGGCAACCGATTCGCGTGCTGCATCGTCGTGCAAACAGAGGATGACCAGATCGACTTTTGCCATGAGCTCGCGCTTGGCGTTCGGGTCTTTGCGAAGTGCCGGATCGATGCTGACAAGTTCGATCGAACTCATCTTCTCGAGTCGTTCCCGGATCTGCAATCCGGTGGTTCCTGCTTCTCCGTCGATGAATACCTTGGCCATTTCTGTTCCTGTAGCAATGCGTTTGGGGCGCCTGTACGCCCAGAATGGACTGTAAGGGATGCCCAAAGTTTGTGCGTCGCAACATGTTAAAGTTCGCGACTGCTATGTCCACACGCCCGGCAATCTGCGGTGCCGCACCCCCGGGCCAAATCACCATCCTCATCCCTCTGAGAGAGATTTCATGAAGATTCACGAGTACCAAGGCAAGGAAATCTTGCGTAATTTCGGTGTGCCCGTTCCGCGCGGAATCCCTGCATTCACCGTGCAAGAAGCGGTCGAAGCGGCACAAAAACTGGGCGGCCCGGTCTGGGTTGTCAAAGCGCAGATTCATGCCGGCGGTCGCGGCAAGGGTGGTGGCGTCAAGCTCGCCCGCTCGGTCGAAGAAGTCAAGAAGCTCGCGGGTGAAATCCTGGGCATGCAGCTGGTCACGCATCAAACCGGCCCCGCAGGACAAAAAGTCCGCCGCTTGTTGATCGAAGACGGCGCAGACATCAAAAAAGAATATTACGTGTCCGCAGTGACCGATCGCGCTACCCAGAAGGTCGCAATGATCGTCTCCAGCGAAGGCGGCATGGACATCGAGGAAGTGGCTCATTCCACTCCTGAAAAAATCATCACCGAATTCGTCGATCCGGCCGCTGGCCTGACCGATGCGCAAGCCAAGAAGCTCGCCGACGCCATCGGCGTGCCGGATGCGTCCAGCGCCCAAGCGGTAGACGTACTGCAAAAGCTCTACAAGGTCTACATGGAGACCGATTGCAGCCTGGCTGAAATCAACCCCCTGATTCTCGAAGGCAACGGCGGCATCAAGGCCCTCGACGCCAAGTTCAACTTCGACCCGAACGCGCTTTTCCGCCATCCCGAAATCGTGGCTTACCGCGATCTGGACGAAGAAGACGCGGCTGAAATCGAAGCATCGAAGTTCGATCTGGCTTACATCAGCCTCGACGGCAACATCGGTTGCCTGGTGAACGGTGCCGGTCTGGCCATGGCAACGATGGACACCATCAAGCTGTTCGGCGCAGAACCCGCCAACTTCCTGGATGTCGGCGGCGGCGCCACTCCCGAGAAGGTCACCGAAGCATTCAAGATCATGCTGAAGAACGAGAAGGTCAAGGCCATCCTCGTGAACATCTTCGGCGGCATCATGAAGTGCGACACGATTGCCACCGGTGTGATCACCGCTTGCAAGGCCGTCAATCTGAGCGTGCCACTGGTTGTCCGCATGAAGGGCACCAACGAAGAACTCGGCAAGAAGATGCTTGCCGAATCAGGATTGCCCATCATCAGCGCAGACACCATGGCCGAAGCGGCTCAAAAGGTCGTTGCAGCCCTTAAAGCCTAATCAGGAAAAGTCATGTCGATCTACATCAACAAAGACACCAAAGTCATCACCCAAGGTATCACCGGCAAGACCGGTCAGTTCCACACCGAAAAGTGCCAGGAATACGCGAACGGCAAGAACTGCTTCGTTGCTGGCGTGAACCCGAAGAAGGCCGGCGAGTCGATCTTCAACATCCCAATCTACGCATCGGTCAAGGAAGCTGCTTCCGAAACCGGCGCCACCGTGTCGGTCATCTACGTGCCGCCAGCTGGCGCTGCCGCTGCGATCTGGGAAGCGGTCGAAGCCGACCTGGACATGGCCATCTGTATTACCGAAGGCATTCCGGTTCGCGACATGCTTGAAGTTCGCAACCGCATGAAGGCCAAGGAAGCCAAGGGCGGCAAAAAGACTTTGCTGCTCGGCCCCAACTGCCCCGGTCTCATCACCCCCGATGAAATCAAGATCGGCATCATGCCCGGCCACATTCACCGCAAGGGACGCATCGGCGTCGTGAGCCGTTCCGGCACGCTGACCTACGAAGCAGTTGCCCAACTGACCGAGATCGGCCTCGGCCAATCGAGCGCAGTCGGCATCGGCGGCGACCCGATCAACGGCCTGAAGCACATCGACGTGATGAAGGCATTCAACGACGATCCGGAAACCGACGCAGTCATCATGATCGGCGAAATCGGTGGACCCGACGAAGCCGAAGCCGCACGCTGGTGCAAGGCCAACATGAAGAAGCCGATCGTCGGCTTCATCGCCGGTGTGACTGCCCCTGCGGGCAAGCGCATGGGCCATGCTGGCGCTCTGATTGCCGGTGGCGAAGACACCGCCGATGCCAAGCTGGCAGTGATGGAAGAATGTGGATTCACCATTACCCGCAACCCGTCCGAAATGGCGAAATTGCTGAAGGCTCTCCTGTAAAAACAGGAGGCAACTCAGGGTTAGCGCGAATGCCTGCGTAAGCAGAATTACGAACTGACTCTGACCGGTGCGCCGGTAAACTTCATCGACAAAAAAAGAAGCGCTGCAAACGCAATGTTTGTGGCGCTTTTTAATTCATAACAGGAGTAGGTCGATGGAGTTTCTCAATACAGCCGAGTTTTGGATCGGGCTGGTCAAGATCATTTGGATCAACATCATTCTTTCCGGCGACAACGCAGTCGTCATTGCGATGGCCGCGCGTTCGTTGCCGCCGGCGCAGCAAAAGAAGGCGGTGATGTTCGGTTCCGGCGCAGCGGTCGTGCTGCGGATCGTCCTGACCGTGGTTGCCGCCAAGCTGCTCGCGCTTCCTTATTTGCAGATCGTAGGCGGCCTGCTGCTGCTCTGGATCGGTATTCAGCTCTTCGGCGACGAGTCGGACGACGATGGCGAGACTAAGGAATACGGCAGCATGATGGCCGCGATTCGCACCATCCTGATTGCCGATCTGGTCATGAGCCTGGACAACGTGATCGCTGTGGCCGCTGCGGCCGAGGGCAACATCGTTCTTCTGGTGCTCGGTCTGGCGATCAGCATTCCGCTTGTGATTTTCGGTAGCACGCTGATGATCAAGCTCATGGAACGCTTCCCGATCATCATCACCGTGGGCGCGGCGCTCATCGGATGGGTGGCGGGCGAGACGATTGCCAAGGACGTGGTGTTCGGCGATTACGTCGCCAGGAACCAGTGGGTTCACTACGCAGCGGCAATCGCGGGCGCGGCATTCGTGATGTTGGTCGGTCGCTTTCTGGCGAGCCGGCACAAGTCGGCCAAACCAGCCTGATCTCCAGCGTCGATTCGCAATGCGCGGCACCGACGAAAGTGCCGTGCACCGCAATTAGCGCATTTGCAACAAAAAGTGAATCGCGCACCATTAAGTCACTTGTTTGCAATGTGCTGCTCTGTTAACGTCCCCCTCCAAGGAGCCCTGCACACCCTGTGGTGAAGCGTCGCCGTCGCGATGAGCTTGGCGCTGGATTCGGCATCAAACACTCAAGTGGGTTTAGGGGGCGGGAAGTGAATAAATCGTCATCTGGCAAACGCGGCAATTTTTGGCGGGCCGACTGGTTCGCAGCGGTGCTGGTCGTCATCCTCATCGTCATCCTGCATCAATCGACTGATTTCGTCGGGACGATGGAGCGACGTTTCTACGACTTCGCAAGCACTTCGACCTCGCGTCAACCGTCGGACCGGATCGCAGTCATTGCGATCGACGATCAAAGTATTGCCAATCTGGGCCGCTGGCCATGGCCGCGTGACCTTCACGCCGCCCTGATCGACAAGCTGGCCGACGCCAAAGCGAAGACCATCGTCTACACCGCATTCTTCTCGGAACCTCAGACAGATCCCGGACTGGTTTACATCCGCAAAATCCGCGACTCACTCGGAATCCCGGCCACGCCTGCTGGCGCTGCATCCGCTCCCGAGTCTGGTGAAGCCGTCGCGAAAATCATTGCCGAAGCCGAAACCGCGCTCGATACCGACGCCAAGCTTGCAGCCAGCATGACCCGCGCGGGCAATGTGTTGATCCCCTCGATTTTCACTCTGGGCGAGCCGCAAGGCCGTCCCGACAATCCGCTGCCGGACTACGCCCTCAAAAGTGCGATCGACGAGACCACGGGCTATTCGATTCCAGCTCTTCGCGGACAGCAACCCATCGAAATTCTCGGCAAAGCGGCAGCCGGTATTGGCCACTTGAATCAGTTTCAGGACGTCGACGGCGCGGTTCGCCAGGAGCCGCTCCTGGTCAATTACTTCGGCAAGGGCGTTCCTTCCATGGCGTTACTGGCGGCCGAAGCCAGCCTGAACCTGAAGCCCGAAGACATCAAGCTGAACCCGGGTCAGTCGGTCCAGATCGGCAAGCTTCGCGTGAAGACCGACGATCTGGCGCTGATGCTTCCGCAGTTCTACAAGGGACGCGACGGAAAGCCGGCATTCGCGGTCGATTCGTTCTACGACGTGATCAGCGGCAAGATTCCCGCAAGCAAGTACGCCGACAAGATCGTGCTGGTCGGTGCAACCGCAGCAGGTGTCGGTGTGCAGTTCCCGACTCCCGGATACCCCGGCCTGTCGCCTGCGGAAACCATGGCGCACATCACCTCCAGCATCCTGAGCGAGCATTTCATCGTGCAACCGAGCTGGGGCGTCTGGGCGTCGCTGGCTGTGTTCCTGATCGTCGCGGCTTATCTGATTGCGGCTCTTCCGCGTCTCACCGCCGGTAAGGCCGCGATCGTGACCTCGGTCATGTTTATCGTGCTGCTCGGAGCCGAATTCTTTCTGCTGTCCGCCAGTGCGGTGTGGCTCAAGTTCGTGTTCCCCGCCGCATTGTTGCTGCTCGGACATCTGGCCATCACGACCAAGCGTTTCCTGATGACCGAAGCCGGCAAGTTCAAGTCCGACGAAGAGTCGTCGGAAACCAACCGCATGATGGGTTTGGCGCTTCAGGGTCAGGGTCAGCTGGACATGGCTTTCGACCGCTTCCGCCGTGTGACCATGAGCGATGCGGTCATGGACAACATGTACAACCTCGCGCTCGACTTCGAGCGCAAGCGCCAGTTCAACAAGGCGCAGGCGGTGTATGAGCACATGTCGGCCTGGAACAAGGGCTACAAAGATCTGGCTGCCAAACTCAATCGCGCCAAGAACCTGTCCGAGACAGTCATTCTGGGTGGCGGCAGCTCGCATCCCGGTGGAACCATGCTGCTAGACGGCGGCGCTGTCGAGAAGCCCATGCTGGGCCGATATCAGGTCGAGAAAGAACTCGGCAAGGGTGCGATGGGCGTGGTGTATCTGGGCAAAGATCCGAAGATCGGCCGTGTGGTGGCCATCAAGACGATGGCCTTGTCGCAGGAGTTCGAAGGCGACGAGCTGGACGATGCACGCGAACGCTTCTTCCGCGAAGCCGAGACGGCGGGCCGTCTGCAGCATCAGAACATCGTGACTATTTTCGATGCGGGCGAAGAACACGATCTGGCCTACATCGCAATGGAATTCCTCAAGGGGCGCGATCTGGTCGACTACTGCAAGGACGCGCATCTGCTGCCGGTCCCCAAGGTGCTCTCGATCGTGGCTCGCGTCGCCGAAGCGCTCGCTTATGCGCACAAACAGAACGTGGTTCATCGCGACATCAAGCCCGCGAACATCATGTACGAGATGGATTCCGACACCGTGAAGGTGACCGACTTCGGTATTGCGCGTATTACCGATTCGAGCAAGACGAAGACCGGCCTGGTGCTGGGTACGCCCAGCTTCATGTCGCCAGAACAGATTGCAGGCAAGAAGGTCGACGGCCGTTCCGATCTGTATTCGCTCGGTGTGATGCTGTTCCAGATGCTCTCGGGTGTGTTGCCCTTCCGTGGCGACTCGATGGCCGAGCTGATGTACAAGATCGCCAACGAAGAGGCGCCGGATATTCGCATCATCAAGCCGGAAATTTCGGAAGCGCTGGCCAATGTCGTGGCGCTTGCATTGAGCAAGCGTCCCGAAACCCGTTATCAGGATGGCGACCAGTTCGCTGCCGATCTGCGGGCTGTGCTCGGCGACGCTGGCGGTGGCACGGGTGCGTCGAAGCCTTTCGACAAGGCTAACTTCCCTGACGTCATGCCCGGCAAAACGGCAGCGTCGATGGCCGGGTCCGACAAGACGGCGGCATTCATGGCACCTGCAGATCAGGACGATGAAGACAACAACGGCTTCGAGAGCACGACCATCGGGCTTCCGCCGGAACTCGGTCCAAGCCCCGGCGACGCTGAGCCTCCCGGATTTGCAGATACAGTCATCGGAACGCCGGAATTCGATTTGCCGCCTGCGAAACCTCGCAAGCCGCCGACGGATCTCGAGCTATAACCAAAATAAAAATGATCTACGAGTTCTGCATCCAGACTGACCCGGGACGGGCCAGAGATAACAACGAAGATTCAGTCACATTCGACGCTACTGCGGGTTTGTGCATCCTTGCCGATGGAATGGGCGGCTACAACGCGGGCGAAATTGCCAGCGGGATGGCCACCACTTTCATCAAATCCGAACTGGGTCGCTGGCTGTCGCAAGCCGGATCGCAGGCGAATGTTCGCGAAGTTCGTCGGGCCATGGAAATCTGTGTGGACAACGCAAATCGCTCGATTTACAACTCGGCGAATTCGAATCCGCAATACTCGGGAATGGGCACGACGCTGGTCGTTGGCGTGTTCCAGGACGATCGCTTTCTTGCCGGACACATCGGCGATTCGCGCTGCTATCGCCTTCGCGGCGAAACGCTAACGCAGATCACGAGGGATCACTCGTTGCTGCAGGAGCAGCTCGATGCGGGACTCATCACGCAGGAGCAAGCCGAGACTTCGACCAACAAGAATCTGGTCACGCGTGCGCTCGGTGTGGAAGATGCAGTCGAACTCGAAGTGAACGAGCACGCAGTCATCGCAGGCGATTTGTACTTGATGTGTTCGGACGGTTTGTCCGACATGATCGACGACAAGGCCATCGCATTGATCCTGCAATCCGACGAAAGCCTTGATCAGAAGGCTGAACGGTTGATTAATGCTGCCAATGCGAACGGCGGACGCGATAATATCTCTGTACTGCTAGCCAACGCCCGTGAGGGGGAGAGCAAGCGTGGCTTTTTTGCCAGACTGCTGGGAATGTAAGCGGTGAACAAAGTACATTCATCAACGTTTTTTAATACATACAGGAGTCGACCATGCCGAAAATGATCGTTTCGATCGACGGTGTTGTCATCAAGGAAGTGCAATTGACCAAGGATCGCACGACCCTTGGCCGCCGTCCCTATAACGACATCGTGATCGATAACCTGGCGGTCAGTGGCGAGCATGCCGTATTGCAGATGTCTGGAAACGAGGTCTACCTCGAGGATCTGAACAGCACGAACGGTACGTATGTGAATGGCAAGGCTGTCAAAAAGCAGCTGCTGGCCAACAACGACACCGTTGAAATTGGCAAGTACAAGATCAAGTTCGTCAACGAAGCCGCTGGCGCGAACTACGAAAAGACAATGATCATCAAGGCAGGCTCGGTGCCTGCCGCTGCTCCTGTCACGGCTGCACCTGTCGAGCCCGGCTCCAGTGCGGTCATCAAGGTTCTGTCCGGCGCAGCTGCCGGCCGTGAAGTCGCTCTGGTCAAGGTCGTGACCACGATCGGCAAGCCCGGTGTCGCAGTCGCTGCGATCACCAAGCGTCCTCAAGGTTATGTCGTGGTTCATGTCGAAGGCACGAATCCCACGACCATCAACGGCAATCCGGTGGGAACCGATCCGGTCACGCTGAAAAACGGGGACATCCTCGAGCTGGCCGGAACGCAGATGCAGTTCATCCTGTCGTGATCGCGTTCGACTAACGTCACGCGATCGCCACACCGCAACCGCGCCACGTAGCCGCCGGCACGCCAGACCAGTTCCGGAACTCATGGGATCTATCTCAAGACACTGGCCCCGGATCGCGGTCACTCTCATTCCTGTCATTTTTGCGCTGCTGCATGCCAGTGGTGCTCTCAACATCGGTGTTCTTCAGCGGCTGGACGACATCATTTATGACGCGCGTCTTCGCGCGACCATGCCGCGCACCCTGGACGAGCGCATCGTCATCATCGATATCGACGAGCAGAGCCTGGATGAAGTGGGCCACTGGCCATGGGGTCGCGACAAGCTCGCCAATCTGACGACCGAGCTGTTCGATCGCCAGAAGATCGCGCTTCTCGGGATGGACGTCCTGTTCGCCGAAGCCGATGAAAGCTCCGGCCTCAAGAATCTTGAGAAGCTCGCGCAAGGTGAGCTCAAAGACCAGCCCGGATTCGCCGATCGCATCGCGAAAATGCAGCCGGCACTGGACTTCGATGCGCTATTCGCCAAGTCCATGGAGAACAAACCGGTGGTTCTCGGCTACTACTTCACGAGCGACCGCGATGGTCGTGGAAAAGGCGTTTTGCCGGCTCCGGTGATGGACCGCGCGTCGATGAACGGCAGGCCCATCGCATTCACCAGCTGGAACGGGTACGGATCGAACATTGCGCCGCTCGCCAAGGCAGCGCCCATGGCCGGCTTCTTCAATTCGATCACCGATGCAGACGGCGTGGTTCGCTCGATCCCGCTGGTGGTGGAGTACAAGGACAAGTACTACGAATCTCTGGCGATGGCCATGTTTCGGATGCTGGCAGGGCTGCCTAAAGTAGAGCCCGGATTTCCACCGGAACGCTTTATCGGGCGCGGCTACAAAGGCCTGGAAAGCGTTCTGCTGAAACAGGACGGAAAGACTTTTGCGATTCCCGTCGACGAGCGCGTCGCCACGCTGGTGCCGTTCCGGGGACCCGGTGGCGTCAAGGGCGGCACCTTCAAATACATCTCGGCAGCCGACGTGCTGGCACGACGAGTTCCAGAAAACGCCCTCAAGGACAAGATCGTCCTGCTCGGTACGACGGCCCCCGGGCTGCTCGACTTGCGGGTCACCCCGGTCGGCGAAACCTATCCTGGCGTCGAAACACACGCGAACGTCATTGCAGGTCTTCTGGACGGCAAGCTCTACGTCAAGCCCGATTACGCGATCGGATTCGACGTGATGATGCTGCTTCTCGCGGGCCTGACTCTCGCTATCGCATTGCCATTGATGAGCGCGATCCGGGCGGTGGGGCTGAGCGTGCTGGTGGTTGGCATCCTGGTGGCGATCAACTTCTGGATGTACCTCGGATACGGGCTCGTGATGCCGCTGGCGGCGTCGCTCATCATGGCCGCCACCTCTTTCGCGCTCAACATGAGCTACGGCTATTTCGTCGAAAGCCGATCCAAGCGCGAACTCGCGAATCTGTTCGGAACCTACGTTCCGCCGGAGCTAGTCGACGAAATGGTGAAAAGCCCCGACAGCTATTCGATGACCGCATCGAGCAAGGAGCTCACGGTGATGTTCTGCGACATGCGCGGCTTCACCAAGATGTCCGAGACCATGGAGCCGACGCAATTGCAGGCGCTCTTGAATACCGTGTTCAGCCGGCTCACCGACATCATCCGAAGCAATCGCGGCACCATCGACAAATACATGGGCGATTGCGTCATGGCGTTCTGGGGTGCGCCGGTCGATCTGCCGAATCACGCCAGCCTGGCTGTCAAAACGGCGATGGAAATGGCCAACGCGGTTCGCAAACTGAACGAAGAGCATCGTGCAAGCGGTCTGCCGGAAATCGGCATCGGTATCGGGCTGAACACCGGAACCATGTGCGTAGGCGACATGGGATCGCATGTTCGCCGCAGTTACACGGTGATCGGCGATGCGGTCAATCTGGGATCCCGCCTCGAGGGGCTGTCTAAAACCTACGGCGTGGACATCGTCGTTGCGGAAAGCACACGAAAACTGGCCGGCGATTTCGCCTGGCAGGAGCTCGACAAAGTCCGGGTGAAGGGTAAGCAACAGGCCGTGACGATCTACTGGCCCGTCACTCTTGTAGATCGAGTCGACAGCGACCTTTCCTCGGAATTGAAGACCTGGGCGCAGTTCCTGAAGGCCTATCGCGCTCAGGATTGGGATCAAAGCGATGTTCAACTTCTGAACGTGCAGCGCCTCAATGCCAAAAAGTACCTTTACCGCCTATACGCAGAACGAGTAGCCTCGATGAGACTGTTGCCGCTGGATCCCACTTGGGACGGGGCGACCAACTTTGAAAGCAAATAAAGGGTGTCGATGAAGGTGCGCGTGCTCGGCTGCTCCGGAGCCATAGCCAAAGACTGCCGTACGACCTCGTTCCTCATAGGTGAAGACGTCCTCATAGACGCGGGAACGGGAGTTGGAGACCTGACGCTCGACGAAATGAGCGCGATAGATCACGTCCTGCTCACACACTCTCATCTCGACCATATTGCAGCTCTACCGTTGATGGTCGACGCGATAGCAAGCACCCGGACCACGCCATTGCAGGTTTATGGCTTGCCCGGAACTCTCCAGGCGATACGCGCGCACGTGTTCAATAACGTGATCTGGCCCGATTTCACCCGGATTCCCTCTCCGGAGGCGCCGTTTATAGAATTCAACGAAATCGCTACGGGAAGCCCGCTTTTAGTCGCCGGAAAGCAGTTCGAAGTGCTTCCTGCAGTGCATACTGTTCCTGCTGTGGGTTATGCCGTGCAAACTCCCAGTGGATATTGGGTTTTTTCGGGTGATACGGAACGCAACCCTGAGTTCTGGAGTCGAATCAACAAGATGAACGTCGCGATGCTGGTCATTGAAACTGCCTTCAGCAACCGGGAACGGGACCTGGCGAAGTTGAGCCTGCATCTTTCGCCGTACTCCCTCGCCGATGAGCTCGATTGCATCGCTCCCGGCAACAATTTTCCGATCTACATTACGCACACCAAGCCCGCCGAAACCGAACTTATCATGGACGAAATCCGTCGCTTCGATAAAGGTCACCCCTCCGGCGCGGGTGTCAGCCACGATATTCGCTGGCTGAAAGCGGGTCAGGAGTTCGATCTATGAGCGCGGTCTTCAAATCGACCCAGCCGAGCGCACCCCCAGGCGGTGCAGGAACAGGTTCCGAGAAAGCATTTTTCGACTCGCAGAACCTGCCGCCGGAAAAGCGCGGCGTCACGTTCGAGGTGCTGTTCTTCAAGCAGCTACAGGCAGTGTCTACCCGGATCCACGAGACCGAAAACCTCGATCAGCTGATGCTCGATTCGAGCCAGGACATTTGCAAGCTGTTCAACGCCGATCGCCTGACCATCTACACCGTCAACGAAGACAAGTCGGCGATCATCTCGAAAATCAAGACCGGCCTGAACACCAGTAAGGCGCTCAAGCTTCCCCTTACTGCGCAGAGCATTGCGGGCTATGTGGCCTACAGCAAGAAGCTGGTGAACATCGCCGACGTTTACGAAGACGCTCAACTCAAACAGATTCATCCGACGCTCGCGTTCCTCAAAGAAGTCGACAAGCGTTCCGGTTATCGCACCAAGCAGATGCTGGTTGCGCCGATCGTCGACGGGGAGACAATTCTTGGCGTGATGCAGGTCATCAACAACAAGAGCGACATTCCTTTCGGCGCGATCGAAGTGGACGGTGCGCAGCAGCTTTGCAAGACGCTTGCGACTGCGTTGCGTCAGCGTCTGGCAAAGCCTGAAGAAGCGCCCAAGTCGAAGGCCACCAAGTACGACGGGCTGATCGCCGATGGTTTGATTACGAACGAAGAGTTGCAAGCCTGCATTCAGAAGTCGCGTGACGATGGCCGCTCGGTCGAGCAGGAGCTGATCACAGAGTTCAAGATTCAGCCGGCGCAAATCGGAGCGTCGCTTTCCAAATTTTTCGGCGTTCCTTACGAAGGCGCGACGGCACGTATTCGCTCGGAGCACCTCCACGGTCCCTTGAAGCGGGACTTCCTGGAAACCCAGGGGTGGATCCCGCTCGAAGAATCGACCGAAGGCCTGGTCGTGATGTGTCTGGACCCTGAAGCGGTTCGCAACTTCCGCATCGTCCCGCAGGTTTTCCCGCGGATGAACAAGTTTTCGTATCGGGTCACGACGCAATCCGATTTCGAAGCGACCCTCGGCCAGTTCTTCGGCGCAAGCGCGAACGAGGGTGGCTCGATCGATCAGTTGCTGGCCGATCTCGGAAGCTCCCCGCTCGACGACGAAGGCGGTCCTGAGGACTCGCTCGAATCGGCAGCGGCAGATAACGAGCTTGTGAAGTTCGTCAACAAGGTGATCATCGACGCGTATCACCAGAAGGTCTCTGATATTCATATCGAGCCGCTACCGGGTAAGGCCAAGACCGGCATCCGGTTCCGTATCGATGGGACGCTCGCGCCTTACATCGAAGTGCCGGCGCATTTCCGCCAGGCCATGGTCACTCGCCTGAAAATCATGTGCGATCTCGATATTTCCGAGAAGCGCAAGCCGCAGGACGGCAAGATCAAGTTCAAGAAATTCGGCCCGCTCGACATCGAGCTTCGGGTCGCGACCATCCCGTCATCGGGCGGTGTCGAAGACGTGGTCATGCGGATTCTGGCCGCCGGCGAACCTATTCCTCTTGAGAAGCTGGGCCTTACACCGCACAACAAGGAGCGGGTCGAAAGAACCGTGAGCAAGCCTTACGGTCTGTTCTACGTGTGCGGCCCGACAGGCTCTGGCAAGACGACGACGCTTCATTCGATCCTGAAATTCCTGAACACCCCGGACACCAAAATCTGGACCGCGGAAGACCCGGTCGAAATTACGCAGAAGGGTCTGCGTCAGGTTCAGATCAACAAAAAGGCCGGCATCGACTTTCCGTTGGTCATGCGCGCTTTCCTGCGTGCCGATCCGGACATCATCATGGTCGGCGAATCGCGCGACAAGGAAACCGTGTCGATGGGCGTGGAAGCGTCCCTCACAGGTCACTTGGTGTTCTCGACTCTGCATACGAACTCGGCGCCCGAGTCGATCACGCGTTTGCTGGACATGGGTATGGACCCGTTTAACTTCGCCGACGCGCTGCTCGGCATTCTTGCGCAGCGTCTGGCCAAGAAGCTTTGCGATTGCAAAGAGGAATACACGCCCGACGCAGACGAGATCAAGATGTTTCTGGCGGAGTATTCGGACGAACTGCGTCACAGCAGCGCCTGGAAAGCAGACGCCGCCGGCGAATCCAAGAAACTCTACGACAGCTGGGTCAAAGCCTACGGCAAGGACGGCAGCCTTCGCTTCTATCGCGGCGTTGGATGCGAGAAATGCAATAAAACCGGCTACAAAGGCCGGATCGGTTTGCATGAGCTGCTGATTGCAGACGATCCGCTGAAACGCCTGGTCCAGGAACGCGCCCGAGTCTCCGAAATTTTCACGCAGGCCGTCGAGACCGGAATGCGCACCTTGAAGATGGATGGCATGGAAAAAATCATGCTGGGCATGACCGACTTGAAGCAGGTTCGGTCGGTCTGTATCAAGTGATCTGACAAAAATGTCGTCAGGCTGACGGCAAGGTGGCAATTTTTGACAGTGTCTTTCCGGTGAGAATGCGCTGAATGTGCATAAGTTCTCGGAAAAGTAGCCAATAAATGGCAATCCAAAGCTGGCACGCAATCTGCAAAACAGAACCGTCTTACCCGTCACTACCCATTTTTTAACTGGAGTTTTTTATGAAGCGTTCTATTCAACAAGGTTTCACCTTGATCGAATTGATGATCGTGGTTGCGATTATCGGTATCTTGGCAGCGGTTGCTCTGCCTGCTTATCAGGATTACACCGTGCGTGCACGTGTGACTGAAGGTCTGTCTTTGGCTGGCGGCGCGAAGCTGGCTGTTGCCGAGAATGCATCGAACGGTACGCCTTTCGCTAGCGGCTGGAGCGCTCCTGACGCAACCCTGAACGTTAGCTCGGTCACTATCGATGCAACCGATGGACACATCACGATTCTGTACACGCAGCGTGCTGGCGGCAGCGACATCCTCATGGTCCCGACCGTGAGCGGCGCAGCATTGGCCTTGGGTTCCCCACCCAACGGCGGTTCGATCAGCTGGACCTGCAACACGGGTGGTCTGCCAGGAAAATTTCGTCCTGCTGCTTGCCGTGCGTAATACTTGAACTAGCTAAACCTAGCTATTCAACACAAAAAAGAGGCTCGTAAGAGCCTCTTTTTTTATAGGTGCTCGATCGTGTTAAAGACAATCTTATATTTCCTGGCGGCTGTTGCCTTATTGCTCGGCAATGTACTGGCGTATAACTCCGCACCTCTGTCCACGTTTCATCTTGAGTGGTGCTATGGGGTGGGGTGGATATTCTTGACGGCGGCTTTCTTTGCGGATGGGAAGCTTGTCGATAAGTCACTTCACAGCAAAACCTGGATTGTTTTGATCCTGCCGCTATCGCTCGCAATAGCCGCGTATGCGGACTACATTTTTGGCCGGAACGAATATCCAAGCACTGCCGTTTTGTACTGCATTTACCTCGGTATGCTCACAGCCGCTCTATGGCTGGGAATTCAAGTAGCCGCGCAGTCCACTTCAGAATTTTCAAAACGGTTTTGGGTTGTTTTTGCAGCGGTGCTTCTGGTTGCAGCACTAATCAACGGGTTCGCAGCTTTCATTCAACTTTTGAAGATCGACGTCCCGAACTGGCTCATTGTTGCGCCCAACAAGGTTGCTCGTATGTACGGCAACGTTCGTCAGCCAAATCTTTTTTCAACTCTGCTGACCCTTGGAGTTATTGCATTGATGGGGCTTTCGTTCGGAACCACAACATCACGTGTGAACACAAGAACGCTCGCATTCTTAGGGCTGGCAGTATTCCTCGGTGCTGCGTCCTCGCTTTCTGCGTCAAGGACGGGGCTGCTACTGACAATCGTCGTCTCGGTCGCCGCGTGGGTTGGTAACGGTCTTCCAAAACTAAGCCGGCTTATAGCTACAGCCGCTGCTGCGTCGAACATAGCAGGATGGTTCTTGCTGTCCAAGCTAAGCGCTGTTGGAGAGGTTAGCTATTCCGGACTTCAACGACTGGACATCTCGGCCGGCGCTGACTTCAGTTCGCGAAGAGATGACCTGTGGCAAGCGATGCTTCAACTCGTTCGAGAAAATCCACTCTTCGGCTCGGGGTTCAATCGACTCAACTACGACTACTTTTTGCTCGATACTCCGCATCGACTCGCGCTAAACCTACAAAATGCACACAACATTCCACTCCAGATAGCAGTGGAACACGGAGTGCCATTCGCCCTCGCCTGGCTGGGTGTCCTTTGCTTTGTCTTGTGGGCGGCCAGGAAAACATGGAGCCTGCCAATCGCGCGTTTATGCTGGATTGCGCTCATTGCCCTAGGAATACATAGCTCTCTTGAATACCCGTTGTGGTACCTCTATTTCCTCTTGCCAGCAGGTCTCGCACTGGGCGCTATTGTTGGCTTTGCTTCCAAGATGGATCAAAGGAATACGGAGTCTGCAGCAACCACCACTGCTCCGGTAAAAGTAGGTTTGGTCGGGGTGTCGGCGGTTGTAGCGCTTGTCGCAGCGCTGGGGCTATTTCGGGATTATCAGAAAATACAGCCCGTTTTTCGCGCCGCGTCGCCCGATGAAGTGATGACCCTTTTAGAGAGGGGATACACGACTCGCCTGTTTACGCCATGGATGGATTACGCAGTTGTAGCAAATACGCCCGTAACTCCTGATAACGCAAAACTCTACAACCGCGTTGCCAAACGACTGAGCACTTTTACATTGACGAATTTTCTTGTGATGAATCTGGCCCTATCAAGCGCGATGATTGGAAAACACGAGGACGCAGTTTTTTATTTGAAGCGTTTGAAAGAAATTTACGGCGAAAACTTTACTGCTTATTTAGGTCAGCTCACTCCCGCAGAATTAGCAGAGTTAAAGCCCGCGCTGGCAAGTATGAACTTGAATAAGTGATGAATCGAGCAGTGAAGGACCTATACGGGAGACGCCTTAAGTTGGCGTTTTCACATCTGCTCATCAGCATAGGGGTGGCGGCGCTCGCTGCCTGGCTGGTGTTTAGCCTCTGGTACCCCTACCCATATCGAATAATTTCAGGCGGTCGAGCGATATTCTTCATACTTATTTCGGTAGATGTAATCCTGGGTCCGCTCATCACTTTGTTCATTGCGAATACAAAAAAGCCGATGAATGTGTTGGTCAAAGACTTGCTGGTCATCGGGCTGTTGCAGATTGGCGCGCTGGCCTACGGTATGTTGACGTTGTTCGACGCTCGACCTGTGCACATCGTCTTCGAGCGCGACCGATTTCAGGTTGTTCACGCGGTAGACATCCCAGAAGCCGAGCTCGATATGGCGCCGGTGGGAATCAAAGCTTTGCCCACCAACGGGCCGACTCTGCTATCCCTTAGACCGTTCAACAATCCGAAGGAGGAAGTCGAGTTGACGATGCAGTCGGCGATGGGAATCACGTTGGCTGCACAGCCCTCAATGTGGATTCCGTTTGAGCAGGGAAAATCGGACGTTCTCTCAAAAGCCCGTTCTATTGCATTGCTGAAAGCTATGTTTCCCCAGCAGACTGCTCTGATAGACCGAGCGGTGCAGGAGAGCGGGCGGGCGGAATCCCAACTGGCGTTCCTCCCCCTCGTGAGCCGTCAAGCTTTCTGGACTGTCCTAATCGACACCAAAACCGCTAAGCCCGTCGCGTACATCGACCTGGATCCCTACGAAGTCACCACCGTCAAATGAATGGGCGGGTCGGGTCATGGCTGCTCACGATTTGCGTCGTCGCCCCTTGGATCAACCCCGTGACTTTCGGTCCGACGCCGGGGCTCTATCCAATCGTTTTTTCCTGGCTTTGCATTGCGTCATTCGTCTGCATCGCGCAAACCACCGCTCCTGAACCTGCCGATATTTCAAACGGCTGGATGATTGCTGGCGCAATCAGCGGAGGTATAGGCCTCGTTCAGTTCTTTGGACACAGCGCGGAGTTCGGCTCATTCGTGAGTCAGGTACGAGCCGGCGAGGCATTCGCAAATCTCCGGCAACGAAATCAGTTCGCATCGTTGTGCAACATCGCATTGGCAGCGGCGATCCTTGGATGGAGTTCGCAAGGGTCGAGAACCGATAAAGGTGTGCGAGCAACCGTGATTGTGCTGGCGATTGCGGGCGGCATTGCATCTGCCTCTCGAACCGGCCTGCTCCAAACTGTGATGCTGGGAACGCTGTTATTTGTATGGTCGCGCGGCGATTTCGGTAGTAAGGCGAAAAGAATTCTTCCGCTCGTCGGTGTTTATTTGCTGGGGCTTTTTTTGCTTGTGTTTGCGCATGGAGAAATCGGCGCCAACTTCGAGTCGATAGGCATCCTCTCCCGCCTCACCGACACCTCCGACCCCTGTCACTCCCGCCTCACCCTCTGGTCCAACGTCCTCCATCTCATCTCGCTACGCCCCCTCACCGGATGGGGCTGGGGTGAGTTGGGCTATGCCCACTACTCGACCCTCTACGACGGCCCGCGATTCTGCGAGATTCTCGACAACGCGCACAACCTGCCCTTGCACCTCGCGGTCGAGTTGGGGCTACCCGTTGCAATCGCCGTATGCGCAGTAATCGGCTGGCTGATCTGGAGGATGAACCCCTGGGCTGAGCGGGATCCTTCTCGCCAACTCGCATGGGCGGTGCTGATGGTGATCGGCATTCACAGCATGCTGGAATATCCGCTTTGGTACGGGCCGTTCCAGATGGCGGTTTTGCTGTGCGTGTACATGCTGTGGCCCGAACCAAGTCCCGGAGATGACGAGTCCGTCGCGGCTGTCTACGCGAAACCTGCCTCGTACCTCATCTCTTTTTGCGTGATTGCGGGATGTCTTTACGCAGCGTGGGACTACCGGCGGGTCAGCCAGCTTTATCTGCCGGGCGATGCACGGGTCGCCGCGTATCGGGAGAACACGCTCGAAAAAGTTTCAGGCTCCCGGCTTTTCCGCAATCAGGTGGAATTTGCCGAACTCATGACGACTCCGCTCAACCCTGCAACCGCACCGCGAATCTATATTCTGTCGCGTCGAATGCTGCATTTTTCTGCCGAGCCCAGCGTGATTGAAAAAGCGATCGAATCGAGCCGCGCGCTCGGATTCTTCGACGAAGCCGACTTTCATATGGATCGTTATCGGGCGGCTTTTCCCGATGCTTACCAACGCTGGCTGCACAGGGCCTGATCAACTCTCTCGCACAAAACTTCCCGACTTCCCGCCGTGCTTCTCCCGCACCTGCACATCCGTAATAGTCATCCCCCGATCCACCGCTTTGCACATGTCGTAGATCGTCAGGAGTGCAACCTGAACTGCGGTCAGCGCTTCCATCTCCACGCCAGTCGGGCCCACGGTTTCCACTGTCGCGCTGCATTCGATGAACGGAGACGTGCTGTCTGGGTGAAGCGAGAACTCGACCGCTACTTTTGTGATTGCAAGCGGATGACAAAGCGGAATCAGATCGCTGGTTTTTTTGGCGCCCTGGATGCCGGCGATGCGAGCGATGCCGAGCACATCGCCCTTCTTGGCAGAACCGCTTTCGACGAGCGCGAACGTGGCCGGCAGCATTCGTATTTTCCCGGTCGCGACTGCAATCCGGTGGGTGCTCGCTTTGCCTCCCACGTCGACCATATGAGCCTGTCCCTGCGCGTCGAAGTGCGTGAGCGACGCGGATGCTGGTGTCGTGAGTTTGTCGGTGGGCGAGGTCATGATTTAAACCAGTTTGATACAGATGCTTTACGGGCGGCGATGGAACAATCGACTGTCTGCGGCATCATACGGCCATGAATATCGGTGCCTTCTCTATTCGGAAAACCGTTCGTAGAACCATCTGCGCCGCACTGGCGGCCAGTTTGTCTTTCCTGAGTTTGGGGGCTGGCGCTCAGGTCTTGCCGTCCATGGGCGACGGACACGAAATGTCTATCGCGGCCGAACGCAAACTGGGCGACCGAATCGCGCGCGAGTTGTTCCGTGACCCCGATTACATCGACGACCCGATTCTTGGCGAATACATCCAGAACATCTGGACCCCCTTGCTCGCGGCTGCGAGAACTCGCGGCGAACTTCCGCCGGAGCTCGACGAGCGCATGGCGTGGCGGTACCTGCTAGGGCGTGACCGCACGGTGAACGCATTCGCGCTTCCTGGCGGCTACATGGGCATCCATCTGGGGCTGATCGGCGTTGTCACGAGTCGCGACGAACTTGCGTCGGTCATGGCGCATGAAACAAGTCACATCACACAGCGTCATATCGCTCGCATGATGTCGCAGCAGAGCAAGACGACGCCCCTGCTTTTTGCGGCGATGATTCTTGGCGCAATTGCGCTGACGCGTAGTCCGGATGCCGGCAGCGCGATGATCACCGGCGGTCAAGCGCTGGCGATTCAGAATCAGCTTAATTTCTCGCGCGACATGGAGCGCGAAGCAGATCGAATCGGTTATGGCGTGATGACCCAGGCCGGATTCTCGTCGCAGGGTTTCGTGTCGATGTTCGACAAGCTGCAGCAGGCGTCCCGCATCAACGACAACGGCTCTTATCCGTACCTGCGCAGTCACCCGCTGACGACCGAACGCATTGCCGACATGCAGGCGCGTCAGCAGATGGACGCGAAGCCCGGGCCGACGCCGCCTGCCACGATGAACCACTCGATGATTGCGATGCGCGCGCGAGTCCTTGCCGATGGGAACGGCTCATCGATGCGCAGCTGGATCGAAGACCCGACTGGCACGGCCTACCCAAGCTATTCGCCGGCACGCCAGGCGGCGTCCTTGTACGGCGCGGCTCTTGCCAGCATGTCGCAGAACAATCGCGTCGCCGCAGTCGGCTTCACCGACAAATTGCTGGCAGTTACCGCAAACGATCCGCCTTCCTTGCGATTGGCCAGGATGCTGAAGGCCGAGTTGAGTCTGGCGGCGGGCGACGCGGATCCAGCTCTTGCCCTCGCACCTGTTGGAGGCGCGCCATGGAGTCGGCCCGAGTTGCTGCTGGTCAACGGCGCGCGCGTGAAGACCGGTGCTCCACCGCTAGTGTCTATGGCCGCGCAGTCGTTGCAGGCGTGGGTTACGACAAATCCAACCGACTCCGCAGCCTGGACCGCGCTGTCGGGCGCGTACGCCGCGCAAGGTCAGACGTTGCGATCGATTCGTGCAGCTGCCGAATCGCGATATGCCCAACTCGACTATCAGGCGACGGTCGATCGACTGCGGGCCGCGCAGGATTTCGTGAGGAAGAACAGCTCGGGTGCAGCGAACGCCCCTACCGATTACATCGAAGCATCGATCATCGATACGCGTTTGCGTCAGGTCGAGTCACTTCTTCGCGAGCAGACTCTCGAGCGCTGAGTCGATGACGATGTTGAGCACCGAGTAGATCAGCGAGCCGAGCAAGGCCGCGAGAAATCCATTGACGTGAAAGCCGCTCAGCAGGCTGGACGCCATCAGGAAGATGAGCGCGTTGATCACGAAGAGGAACAGGCCCAGCGTCACGATGGTCACGGGTAGCGTGAGCAGAATCAGGATCGGCCTCACGACGATGTTGAGCAGCCCAATGACAAAAGCCGCGATCAACGCGGCTGTGAAGCTGGATACCTGCACGCCGCTGTAAACATACGCGACCATCAGTAGCGCCGCAGCGCTCAGAAGCCATTTGAAAAGTAGTCTCATCCGGTCAGCATATCACCCGAATTTGGGCGAGTCACGATGACTGGATGAGTTCGAACGGCGCTTATTCCGCTGCAAGAATCAGCATCGCACCGAGTCCGGCGACCGTGCCGGGCACGGCCCACTTCGAGTCTTGCGCCTGAATCTGCTCGGGCGTGATGGGTGCCAGATCGTGACCGAACTTCGGACGTCGCGCGTCCATCACGCGAGCCGCGCCGTGCTCGCGCTTGAGCTGCTCGGTCAGCGCGATGAGCGGTCCCTTGGCGGTCACCTGCGTGACGGTGCTGTTGGTTGACTGCATCCATGGCGTGACCTGCGAGAACATTTTCTCGACCCACTTGTCGCGCCATTTTTCACGCGAGCTGTGGCTCACCCACTTGCTGATTCGCTGCGTCATGCGAGGCGCGCACGCGACGACCAGCCAGTGCGTGGTGACCGCAGGATCGCGGCTTCCCATCATCGGCTCGAGCTGCTGGCGGGCGTACTCGGCGTCGTCGACATAAACGATGATCTTGTCCATGAGAAGCTCCTCGGGTGGGTTGGTGGATTCGGTTCTGACGTCGTTTTCCAGGTGGCTGTCGACGTCGTTTTTGGGCAGTGACAGTCGCATGATCAATGTCCTGCCTTGGCTTGTTCGTCGTGACTCGCAGCCACCGCAACCGGGTCGATGCCGGGCTTTTTGCGCGTGACCAGCCAGCCGACGCCCAATACCAGCGCGATGGCCAGGATGTGAGCGATCCAGCCGTACATAGCGTTCGAGGGGCCCATGCTGGGGTCGAAGTATTTAGCGAGGAGCTTCTCGGCCACGATCATGTTTGCTGCAGTGAAAGCAAGGACTGCTGCGCCGAGCCAGGTGATGATCGGGAAACGCTCCACCAGCTTGAGCACCAGAGTGCTTCCGAAAATCACGATCGGAACGCTGATCAGCAGACCGATGATGACGAGATCGAACGAACCCTTGGAAGCGCCGGCCACGCCGAGAACGTTATCGATGCCCATGAGCGCGTCGGCGATCACGATGGTTTTCATGGCGCCCCAGAAAGTGGTCGCGCCCGGGCCGTGATCTTTGTCTTCGCCGGTATCGGCAAGCAGCTTGTAGGCAATGTAGAGAAGACCCAGTCCACCGACCAGCATGAGGCCCGGTATCTTGAGCAGCCAGACGACACCGATGGTCATGAGTGTGCGCACGATGATCGCGCCTGCGGCACCCCAATAAATGGCTTTCTTTTGAAGATGCTCCGGCAGGCGACGCGCCGCCAAAGCAATGACGATGGCGTTATCGCCAGCTAATACGAGATCGATGAGGATGATCGCCAGAAGGGCGGACCACCATGGGGCTGACATGAATTCCAAGACATTCTCCGGTTGTTGATACAACCGTTGAGTGAGATTTCTGCGTGTCTTTTGAAGCTGGGAGAAAAGACGCACTTCGACCAAACCACAACGGCTCAAATCGAAGGTCTTGCTCAGCCTGGACGTGGGGTCCATCTGCCCAACAAGCCGGAAGAATTTTTTGTAATTTCTTCGTATTGACGACTTGTCGATACCTGTTGCCACGATGCGCGTCGCCTTGCATCTCCCTGCGGCAGCAGGCGGGAGCTACTCCCCTTCATGCATCGAGTTTAACCAGCGAAAGCTGAAATTTGCAACTCGGTTGATACAAAAGGTTTTTGTTTTCCGGGGATATGATCCCCGTCCCCCTTATCTTGCATACTCAATTTTCCACAGGACGCTCACGCGTAAATCAGGTTCATGGCTGGCATTCACATCACCGACATCGAGGCAGCCATCAATTTCTGGAGGGCTAAAAGCCCATCGCCCGACGGCATCACGCTGGCCCCGGAAATTCGCGCTTTGGCCGAGGTGTATGCGCTCATGGTTTTCTATCATGAAGACGAGGCCGACGAGGCCAGTTTTCCTCCCAAGGCGATGGGCGCGTGGAAGGTCTGGTACGACACCACACCCGACACTCCGTGCATAGCCATCTGCTCGACCAGTCAGGGCGACGAAACCTGCAAGGGATGCGGTCGCAGCTTCGGCGAAGTGCAGCACTGGCCCAGCATGACTCCGGCGGAGAAGCGCCAGACCTGGCGGCGAATCACGCTGCAGAGCGATTCCTGGCGGTTCAACAAATATTCGGAACGGGCGGCGGAGCGCGTGGCGGCTAACGAAGAAGAGCCGCCGGTCGAACAGTCAGGCTCGGCTGCCTAGTTCAGTTTCAGGCATTCCAGGCTGACGCTTTCTTTCTCGTCGCCGATCATCAATCCGCCTTCCTGAATCGTCGCTTGAAGCTGCATGCTGCGCTGAGCCAGTTTCGCAAGCGATTGCGACGATGCGGACGGAAATTTGAACACCGACAAATTCGTAGGACGAGTCACCTTGTTCTGCAGGGATTTCCACCAGATATCCGCCGAATGAGCGAATGCATAGACAAGCACTTCATCGGCCTTGCCGCAGGCTTTCAGCAGCGGCTTTTCTTCCGGGGCGCCGACTTCGATCCAGACACGCGTGCGGCCGGTGTAGTCGCGAATCCAGACATCGGGCTCGTCCGGATCCGACAAACCTGCGCCGAACGCCAGCGTGCCATCGCCCTTGCAGACCGACTCCAGCTTGTACGCGTTGAGCGCGAGCGCCGAGAGCCTGATCATCATGCGTTCATCGGTCTCGCTGGGGTGGCGCGCCAGCGTGAGCGAATGGTCGGCGTAGTACGCATTGTCGATATCTGCGATTTGAAGATTGACTTTGAAAACGGTGGACTTGAGTGCCATCTATGACGATCAGACGCGGCGAGCCAGCGCTGCGGCGTTGCCGGTGTAGCTGCCGGGCGTCATCTCGAGCAGGCGCTTTTTTTCCTCTGCCGGAATTTCAAGCGATTCGATCAGCTTGTGCAGATCCTGTGCCTTCACGGTTTTGCCGCGTGTGACTTCCTTGAGCTGCTCGTAAGCGCCCTGCACCCCGTATCGACGCATGACGGTCTGGATCGGCTCTGCCAATACTTCCCATGCGTTGTCGAGATCGTCGGCGATGGCTTCGCGATTCAACTCGAGCTTGTTCAGTCCGACGTTCAGCGAATTCCATGCGAGCGACGCGTAGCCGATTGCCACACCCATGTTGCGCAGCACGGTGCTGTCGGTCAGATCGCGCTGCCAGCGGCTGATCGGCAGTTTCTCGCTCAGGTGGCGCAGCACTGCGTTGGCCAGGCCGAGGTTGCCTTCCGCGTTCTCGAAATCGATCGGGTTGACCTTGTGCGGCATGGTGGACGATCCGATCTCGCCTTCTTTCAGCCGCTGCTTGAAATAGCCCAGGCTCACGTAGCCCCAGATGTCTCGCGCCAGATCGATCAGGATCGTGTTCGTGCGTGCGACAGCATCGAAGAACTCCGCCATGTAATCGTGCGGCTCGATCTGGATGCTGTACGGCTGGAAGGTCAGACCGAGACCCAGGGGCTCGGGCGTTTCGATAACGTGGCGGCTGAAAGCCTCCCAGTCGAAGTCCGGAGCCGCAGCCAAATGGGCGTTGTAGTTACCGACGGCACCGTTCATCTTGGCCATGAGCTTGATGGACGCGATTTTTTCGTAGGCAATGGCCAGACGTGCCACCACGTTGGCAATTTCCTTGCCGACTGTCGTGGGGCTTGCGGTCTGGCCGTGAGTGCGGCTAAGCATCGGCACATCGGCGTAGGTGTTCGCCATTTCACGCAGCTTGGTAATCAAAGTCTGCAGGCCGGGCAATACCACCTGATCGCGCGCCGATTTGATTTGTAGCGCGTGGCTGGTGTTGTTGATGTCTTCGCTAGTGCAGGCGAAATGCACGAATTCGGAAGCGGCGGTCAGCTCGGGACGCGCCTCGAATCGCGACTTGATCCAGTATTCGACGGCTTTGACGTCGTGGTTTGTTGTTTTTTCGATCTCTTTGATCGCCATCGCATCGGCCGCAGAAAAGTTTTTGACGATGCCGAGAAGGTAAGTGCGAGCGCCGGGGCTGAGCGGCTTGAATTGCGCGAATCCGGCGTCGCTCAGAGCCATGAACCAGGAAACTTCGACTTGCACACGGCGGTGCATGTAGCCCAATTCGCTCATCAGGGGGCGAAGCGCGCCGAGCTTGGACGCGTAACGGCCGTCGAGCGGCGACAGGGCGGTGATGGGAGAAAGTGTCATCCCCGAATTGTAGGTGGCGGTTCCGGCGGGCGACTCGGTAGAATGACTTTCCCCCGAGACAACACTAAATCTCTCCATGAAACTGATCGGTTCCTATACAAGCCCCTACGTACGCAAAGTGCGTGTCGTCATGGCCGAAAAACGCCTTGACTACAACTTCATTCCCGAAGACGTGTGGGCCAAGGACACCACGATTTCCGACGCCAACCCACTCGGCAAGGTGCCATGTCTGGTCATGGAAGGTGGCGAGGCGGTCTTCGACTCCCGCGTCATCGTCGAATATCTGGACACGCTTTCGCCGGTCGGCAAGTTGATTCCGCAACAAGGCCGCGAACGCGCAGAAGTCAAAACCTGGGAAGCCCTGGCCGATGGCCTGCTGGACGCAGCCATTCTGGGTCGTCTGGAGCAAACCTGGGCCGGCCGCGCCGATGGCGAGCGCAGCCAAGCGTGGGTCGATCGTCAGCTGGGCAAGATCAACAAATCGCTCGAGGCAATGAGCCGCGGTCTGGAAGACAAGCCGTTTTGCAGCGGAATTCACCTGAGCCTGTCCGACATCGCGGTCGGTTGCGCGCTGAGCTATCTCGACTTCCGCTATCCCAAAATCGATTGGCGCGGTGCTCATCCCAATCTGAAGCGCTTGCACGAAAAGCTGATGCTTCGTCAAAGCTTCATCGACACGCATCCGGTGTCCTGAGATTCCGATCGGCACTGTTCGTGTGCACGATAAAAAAAGGGCGCTTCGAGCGCCCTTTTTACATTCCGGTGAATTTTCGGATGAGCGGAAAGCCCAGCCCGTAAGGCAGCAGCTGAAGTGCTTTCATCCAGCGGGTGAATCGCTTGGGGAAATGAATCTCGAACAGACCGTCGCGCCACCCCGAGAGAATTTCCTGCGACGCAGTCTCGGCCGAAATAAGCGCCGGCATGTGGAATTCGTTATGCGAGGTCAGCGGCGTTTCGACGAATCCGGGATTCACGATGCTCACGCCTATTCCCATGGGGTTGAGCTCGCCGTAGAGGCTTTCCGCAAGATTGATGAGCGCCGCTTTCGTCGGCCCGTACGCGAGGCTCTCCGGCAATCCGCGATAGCCCGCGACGCTTCCGGTCAGGCAAATATGCCCGGATTTTTTCTCCAGAAAGTACGGCAGCGCGGAACCCAGAACGTTCAATGCGCCCACGTAGTTCACATCCATGTGATGCGTCGCATCTTCCAGATTGAAGGTCGCGGCGCGCATCGCGTGATAGTGGCCTGCGCAATAAAAAATGAGGTCCAGCTTTCCGTTCGCAATGATCTGCCGGAACGCGCTCGCAACCGCTGCCGCGTCGGTGGCATCTAAAGGGATTGCCGTTATGCCAGGTCCGGTGCCTACGATGCGCGCAAGCCCTTCTGCGTTTCGTGCCGACACGTAGACGTTCGCGCCCTTGTCGCGGAGGGCCAGGGCGGTTGCACGTCCTATGCCGGTCGATGCGCCGATGACCCAGACGGTGCTGCCGCGCCATTCGCGGATCGGTGTGTTGAATGTCATATGCGCTTTTGAAATGCGAGGGTGACCTCGCCGAGCCGAATTCCGAACTTGCTCATGGTGGCCTTGTTGAGCATCACGCGCGGCGTTTGCTGGTACATCCAGTCGTCCATCTGGACTTCGTAGGACTTGCCATCTACAGGTTGGATGAGGGTGTAGTTCCAGCGAAATGCATTGCCGCTCTCCTGACCGACCGCCTCGCCGACGACATCGTCCGCGCGTCCGACGTATCGATCTCCGGCCGGGTCGGCAATTCGGCGCACCCGCCAGACGCGTTTCTGTTTCGTGCCGTCCGAGTAGGTGAAGTCCTCGTCCAGAACGCCGTCGTCGCCTTGCCATGTGCAGACCATCACGACCGTGAAGCGCTTGACCACCTTGCCGGAGCGGTCGGTGAACATGCCCCACGCGTCGAGCGTGCCGCTGAAATAGTCACGCAAATCAAGCTTCGGTTTTTCCGACGCGTAGTCGACGATTTGCGGTGTGGCGCAGCCGGTGAGCACTGCGGCCGATGCTGCGCCGATGGCCAGCATTCCACGTCTGCCGATGGTGTGCGGTGTGTCCAGATCTGTATTGTTTTTCATGCGAAGACTTCTTTCTTTTCAGACTTGATGACGAAGTGCCAGAGCGCTGCGCCCGCAATCAACTTGAGTGCGCAGGGAATGAGGCAATAGGCGGCGGTGAGCGCACGAAGTGCCGAAGGATCGGTCGATCCGGGTGCGTACCCGAACAAACCCAGCAACGGCAGAACGAGACCGGCGGCGAGGGCCAGATTCAGTTTGGTCGCGAAGTTCCACCAGCCGAAGTACGCGCCGTCCGCCCGCCCGCGATCGCCGTGATCGCCGATGAGGCCTGCGAGCAGCGCGCCGGGCAATGCGAGATCGGCACCGAGCGCCGCACCCGACATCACGCAGATGCCGACGAAGAGCCATGCCTGTCCCGCACCCAGAAGACTCGCGCCCGCGAACAGAACCACGCTCAACACCATGCCGCAGAGCCAACTTTTCGCGAGGCCGATTTTTTTAACGAGCGCGAGCCACAAAGGCATCGACAGCGCCGCGCACAAAAAATACGAACCGAGAAAAACCGGTTGCATCGACGCTGGCGCCTGCAGGCGATCCTCGACAAAAAACAGGATGAGAGTGGCGGGAATTGCACTTGCGACACCACTGACCACGAACACGGAAAGCAGCTTGACGAACGCGGGGCGTCTGAAAGGCAGCCAGGCATCGGCATGAAGTTTTTCAACGGTGGTGGACGGGCGTGGTGCGCGAGACCATGCGGCGAAGCCGACGACCAGCGCAAGCGCGAATGCGATCGCGGTCCACGTCATTCCTGCAGCCACCGGCAGCACGGAAGCAAGCAGCACGCCCGCAAGGCCGAAGCCCTCGCGCCATCCGACGATTCGACTTCGCTGCGATTCATTGCCCCCCAGCATCGCGCCCCATGCCTGGTGCGAAATCGAGAGGGTGCTGTACGACAGGTAGGTGATGGCCAGGCAAATCGCGGCCCAGACGATCAACGCGCCACCCGATTGCACTTGAGGAAAAAACAGCAGCGTGAAACCCGCGAGAAGCGTGATGCACGCTGCCATTCCGACAGCAAGTATTGCGCGAGGAGATTTGGCGAAGAGGCGATCGCTGATTCGGCCGATGACCGGATCGGTCAGGGCGTCCAGAAGCCGGGTGCAAAGAAGCAGTGCGCCTAGTAGAGCGAGTGAAACGCCGAATTGTTTGGCGTAAAAATTGGGAAGCGTCACATACAAGGGAAGCGCGACGAAGGCGAGCGGAAGTCCCATGACTCCGTAGGCAGCTGCCTGAGCAGAATCCACCGTCGGGGACGACACGGAACTCATATTTTCAGAGTAGCGAAATTAGAGCTTTTCGCAGTTCGGGTTCGGACGTTTTGGGTCCGAGCCAGATGCCGAAGAACAGCCGTGCGAACTCCGGCTCCTTCACCTCGTTGCTTTGTTTTCCGTTCACGAAAAACACGGCTCCGACGCCAGGCCGATTGAGGCCGACAATGCGATCGCCCTTCTTGATGTCGGGAAACGCAATTCGCATCTGACCGAGCCATCGGGCGTACTGCTCATCGCTGATCTTGCCGCCGCGCTGCATCTCGGACATGGATCGTTGCGCGATGTCTTCACCCTTGAAGTCGCGCAGGTAAGCCAGCTGGAGCGCGAACGGGTGCATCGCGTAGTTCTGCGGACTGAATGTCGGTGAGGCCCACAGTTTGGCGTCGTATATGGGGAGTGTGAGGAAGGTCAACGTTCCCTCGCCGACCAGCTTGGCATTCGGGATTTCGGAGACTTCCGCAGGAGTCGAATCCGATTGCGGGAATGCAAACGTCGGCAGACCAGCGAGCGTCAACGCAGCTATTGCGCCAACAACATGGCGACGCTTGGCGAGTGTAGACATCGGTCCGGACGTAAGGATACGCATCAGACGGCACGCTTTCTGAAGGTGTATTGCACGACGTCGACGTTGGCCATGGCGAAGGCTGCCTCGCAGTACGCGAGATAGAACTCCCAGATCAACATGAATCGATCGTCGAACTTCACCCGGCAGTGCAACGAGTGGATTCGAGCACGTTGGGCCATGAACGTTTCGCGCCAGCGACGAAGAGTTTCGGAGTAGTCGAGTCCGAAAGAATATTCGTCCACTACTTCGAGTCCAGCTGCTTGCGCCTGCGCTCGAATTTCTCTCGGACAGGGCAGGCAGCCACCTGGAAAAATGTATTGCTGGATGAAGTCGGTAGATGAGATGTAGCGACCGAACAGATCGTCGCGAATCACGATGCTCTGTATGCACGCACGTCCGCCGGGTACCAGCAGTCGCGACACGGACTGGAAGTAGGTAGGCCAGTATTCGCGACCGACTGCCTCCACCATTTCGATGGAGCAGATGGCGTCGAAAGGCGCATCTTTTACATCGCGGTAGTCCTGCAAACGCAGGTCGGTGGGATGCGGCATTTCGAGTGCGTCGACCCGGCGAGTCGCGTACTCGAGTTGTTCGCTGCTCAAGGTAACGCCAGTCACTTTTGCGCCGAAATCGCGTGTTGCCATTTCGGCCAGCGCGCCCCAGCCGCAACCGATTTCCAGTACCCGATCTCCGGTCTTCACGCCGGCCATCTCCAGTGCGCGACGAACCTTTGCGTCCTGTGCCTCGGGGAGCGTTTTCGACATGTCGCCGTCGAAAATGGCGGACGAATAATTCATCGTGCTATCGAGCCAGAGCTTGTAGAACTCGTTGCCGAGGTCGTAGTGCGCGTGAATGTTCTTCTGCGAGTTGTTTTTGGTGTTTCGATTGAGCAGATGCTTGATGCGATAGGCCAGACGTCCGAGCCAGGTGCCGTAAATCACGTCTTCGATTTCACGTCGATTGCCGATGAACACCTTCAGCAACTCGGTGAGATTCGGAGTTGTCCAGTCGCCCGAAAAAAACGTTTCCGCAAATCCGATGTCACCCGATTTGAGCGACGCGGTGAACACATTCCAGTTGTGAAGCGTGATTACTCCGTGCGGAGCTTGTCCGGTGCCGAATCTTTGCAGCGTGCCATTCGGAAACGACACCACGATGGTGCCGTAACTGATCTTGTCGAGCAGCTTGATTGCAGTGCGCGCGGCGGCGGGCGCACCGGACATGCGATTTTCGAAAGATTCCGGCGAACTCTGCGTGTCCGCGAGGGACGATTTGGTCAGGATCGTGTTCATGTTGTAGCGCTCGGGTTTCATGCTGGTTATTCGGGGCTTGTGCCTTATCGGGTCACGAAGTTGTCCGGCGCCGTCGGCTTCCGGAAGAATTTCACACGCTTGATCCACAGTTGGACCGCTTGCCAATGGATGCGCGCGATCACGCCCCATGTCATTGCCGGGTAGTGCAGCAGCGCGTGCCTGATCGAAGAAGGAGTGATGAGCTGCATCGTGCCGCTCACACTGGTTTGAATGACCGGACCGGTCGAGTCGTCGTGCTCGATTCGCACGACGGTACGCTCGCCATCGTTGCGCTCGGCACGAAGAAATCTGAATCGATAGCTGCCTTCGACATTGCAGAAAGGCGAGACATGAAACACCTTCGTGGCCGTGAGTTCTGCGCCCCATGCGAGCGACCCCTCGGGGTTCGTCAGCAGATAGCAATGACGTTCGCCGAAGGTGTTGTTCACTTCGACCACGATCGCGCGCAAGGAGCCGTCCTTGCGATGGCAATACCAGAAGCTCACCGGCTTGAAGGTGTACCCCAACACTCGTGGATAGCAGTGAAGCCAGACTTCACCATCGGCATCGGCTATGCCTTCGGTGGCAAGTAGCCATTCGAGCCAGCCGAGCGAGCCGCCTTCGTGGGCGCTCCGGCCGTCGCCATGATCGACATCGTGAAAACTCAACGCGCCGAATTCGTTGATCTTCAACGGCGACTTCACACCTGCGCGAATACTGCGCATGGGCAGCATCAGGAAATAAGTCGGGTAAGCGAACGCATGACGGCGCGGCTTCAGGCGTGTGTGCCTGACTTCGCCGAATCCGATCAGTGGGGCGTTGCGCGAATCAGGCTGCAAGGCGGGCCTCCACCTTTCGGTCGGCGAAGGTGGACAGCAATTGCCGCGCCACTGAAAGCCCAGATTTGAGGCCATCTTCGTGGAAGCCGTAGCCGGTCCAGGCGCCGCAGAAATAACTGTGCTGTTCGCCCTGAATCTCATCCGAGCGTTGTTGGGCACGCATCGCTGCTGCGTCGAAGACCGGATGCGAATAGTTGAACTGACCCATGATCTTGGTACGCGCGATCTCGCGCACCGGATTCAGCGAAACCACAACAGATTGTTCGAACGGCAGTGGCTGCAGCATGTTCAGAAGGTAGTGCAGGCAAACCCCCGAAGCCTCAGCGTCGGCAGTTGGCGAACGCTCGTAATTCCAGGAAGCCCAGGCAATTCGACTCTTCGGAAGCATGGCTTCGTCGGTGTGCAGCACAGCCAGATTGTCCTGATAGCGAATCGCGCTCAGGATTTCGACTTCCGGCGCAGAGGGTTTGCGAAGCAGCGCGAGCGCCTGATCCGGATGTGTCGCAAAGATCACCTTGTCGAATCGCTCTGCACGGCTTGCCGAGATCACGCGAACGCCGAACTCGTCTCGCTCGACCATTTGCACTGGCGTGTTCAAGCGCTTGTCCGCGATTTGATCGGTGATACGGGCTACGTAGTTTCGCGAACCGCCGTCGACCGTAAACCATTGCGGACGATTGGTGATTTGAAGCAGACCGTGGTTGTGGCAAAAACGGATCATGGTGGCCACCGGAAACTGAAGCATCTGCTCGGTCGGACAGCTCCAGATGCAGCCCATCATCGGCATGAAATACCAGTTGCGGAAAGCGTCGCCGAAACGGTGTTTGACGAGAAAGTCGTCCAATGGCTGAGCAAGATCCCGCTCGGCGCCGCGTTTGGCAATAGCCGTCGTGAGGCTATTGAACCGCACGATATCGGCCAGCATTCCAAGGAATTTCAGGCTCGTGAGGTTCTTTCGTTGCGCGAAAACCGACGAAATGCTCGATCCGGCCCATTCGAGTCCGTCCGCAGTTTGGACAGAAAACGACATATCCGACTTGGCGGTTTTAACGCCGAGTTGCTCGAACAAATTAATGAGATTGGGGTAAGTGCGCTCGTTGTAGACCAGAAATCCGGTGTCTACGCCGTGGGTGACTGGTCCATTTGGACCTGGAAGTGTGACGTCTACCGTGTGCGCGTGGCCGCCGAAATAGCTGCCGGCTTCGAAGAGCGTGACGTCCGCATGGCCGAGAAGCGCATGCGCTGCGCCGAGTCCCGAAATCCCTGATCCGATGATCGCCACTTTCATGGCGCGGAATATAAAAATGCTGCGAAGCGTCCCGAAGCGAAGGAGGGAGGGAGGGAGGAGGAGAAGAGTCGCTTCAGGCTTGCTTTAGGGCTAACAGCTCCCGAAAGGCTTCGCAGCAAAAAACTTTGAACGACGCGCGTTCTGCATGTTGGAAGCACAACTTTCCCACGGAGTTCCCGTCTCGGGAACCAGACTAGGTAATCATTTGTGACCAAAATGTTCTTCATGTGCTTCGTTTTAGACTTGTTAGTATTTATTGTGACTGATTAGTTTACGCCAAGGGTGTTTTTTACAAATCCACTGGTGTCCGAAGTGCGTATTAATTTTGATGACCCTCAAAAAGTTCATGATTTGTAAAGAGAATTTCACGCGGGCACTTAAAATCGAAAGCGCCAAGAAAGACAAAATGCTCTATCCAGAACTCTTCAAACAACTCGAATCGGTCCGTTGGGACATGGACAAAGACATCCCGTGGGAAAGCTTCGATGCGTCAAGCCTTAGCGACGAGCAGGCTCAGACCATCAAGATGAACGCGATCACGGAATGGGCGGCACTGCCTGCCACCGAAATGTTCTTGCGCGACAACCGTCACGACAGCGACTTCTCGGCTTTCATGTCGATCTGGTTTTTCGAAGAGCAAAAGCATTCGCTGGTACTGATGGAATACCTCCGTCGTTTCAAGCCGGAGTTCGTCCCTACCGAGCAGGAGCTGCACGAAGTCCGATTCGATTTCGATCCTGCACCGCATCTCGAAACTCTCATGCTGCATTTCTGCGGCGAGATTCGTTTGAATCATTGGTACCGCCGCGCGGCCGAATGGCATACCGAGCCGGTCATCAAACACATCTATCAAACGATCAGCCAGGACGAAGCCCGTCATGGCGGCGCGTACCTGCGCTACATGCGCCGCGCTATCGTCAAGTTCGGCGATGAAGCGAAGTCGGCGTTCGCCAAAGTGGGCGTGTTGATGGCGAGTGCAAGGCGCACCGCGCAGGCGCTGCACCCGACCAACCTGCATGTGAGCAAAGCGCACTTCCCGCGCGATACGGTTCAAAGCCGCCTGCCCAATCCCGAGTGGCTCGAACACTGGCTCGATAAGCAAATCAACTTCGACGCCGTCTGGGAATCGAAAGTCGGCGATCGCATCCTGCACAACCTCGGACTGCTGCTGGATCGCAGCTTCAAGAGCGTTCAGGATCTGAATCGCTACCGCAAAGAGATCACGGCGCAATTGGCCGCGAAAGCTTTGCAGCCAGCCGTCTGATTTTTAACTGGCGCCTGTTTCGTTGTTCGAATCTGCGTGCCGTGAGAATCGGCGCGCAGTTCGTTTCACGAAGTTCTCTATGTCATCCACATAGGTGAAGACTGCAGGAACGACCAGCAGACTCAGCACGGTAGACGTCAACAATCCGCCGATCACCGCAATCGCCATTGGCGAGCGGAAGCTCGAATCGGCAGCACCCAGTCCCAGCGCGATCGGCATCATTCCGGCGCCCATGGCCAACGTGGTCATGATGATCGGACGAGCGCGCTTGTGGCAGGCATCGCGCAAGGCATCCCAACGCGACATGCCGTGCTCGCGTCGCGCAAGAATCGCGTATTCGACCAGCAGAATCGAGTTCTTGGTTGCGATGCCCATGAGCATGATCAGACCGATCAGCGACGGCATCGAGAAGCTCTTCTGCGCAACCAGCAAACCGACGAAGGCGCCGCCAAGCGACAAGGGCAGCGCCGCGAGAATCGTGACCGGATGCAGGAAGTCCTTGAACAGCAGCACCAGCACGATGTAGATGCACAGCACGCCGGTGAGCATCGCAAGACCGAAGCTGGCGAACAACTCGCCCATGACTTCGGCATCGCCGATCTCGACGACGTTCACGCCGGCCGGAAGCGCCTTCACCGACGGAAGTTTTTGAACCGCTTCTTTCACGTCGCCCAGCGGAAGTCCGGAGAGTTCGATTTCAAGATTCACGTTGCGCGAGCGATCGTAGCGATCGATCACCGCCGGGCCGCCAGCCACCTCGAGCGTCGCAACCTGATCGAGCATGACCGGACCGCGAGTTCCCGGCACGGTCAGGCGACGCAACAGATCGAGATCCTGGCGCGCCGAATCTTCGAGCTTCACGACGATCGGCACTTGGCGTTGCGACAGATTCAGCTTGGGCAGCGACACGTCGTAATCGCCCAATGTGGCAATGCGCAGCGTTTCACCGATGGCAGAGCTGGTCACGCCTAGGTCGGCAGCGCGCGCGAAGTCGGGGCGCACCGCGATTTCGGGACGGATCAGACTGGCGGTGGACGACACGCTGCCAAGACTCGGCACAGTGCGCAGATCTTTCTCGACCGCGAGCGACGCTGCCAGCAGCGCGACCGGATCTTCGCCGGTGAGCACGAGCACGTATTTCTCGCCGGATCCGCCAAGGCCGACCTTGCTGCGAACACCCGGGAGCTTCTCGAGCTCGCGCCGAAGATTGTTCTCGACGACCTGCTTGCGCGGCCTGCTGCCACGTTCGTCGAGCAGGATCGTGAGCGTCGCCTTGCGCGCCTCGGCGCTGCCTTGCATGGCGAAAGGATCGCCGCCTGCAGTACCGCCGCCGATGGTGGTGTAGACGCTCTTCACATGCGCAACGCTCGACACCAAAGAGCGGGCGTACTCGGCCGATTGTTTGGTTTGTGCGAGCGTCGATCCCGGGGGCAGTTCGATGTAGACCTGCGTCTGGGAGTTGTCGTCCGGCGGGATGAAGCCGGTTGGCAGCAGCGGTATCAATGCGATCGAGCCGAAGAAAAACACGGTCGACAGGATCATCGTGATCACGCGGTGTTTCAGGCACCACGACACCGCGCGCATGTACATCGTGAGCCACTTCGGATCCTTGTGCGCATCGACCATCGGCTTCAAAAGATAGGCGGCCATCATGGGCGTCAGGACCCGAGCGACCACCAGCGATGCGAAAACCGCAAGCGATGCAGTCCAGCCGAACTGCTTGAAGAACTTGCCGGCGACTCCGCTCATGAAAGCGGTCGGCAGGAACACCGCAATCAGGGTGAAGGTGGTCGCGACGACCGCCAATCCGATTTCGTCGGCAGCCTCCATGGCAGCTTCGTAAGGCGATTTGCCCATGCGCAGATGCCGCACGATGTTCTCGACTTCGACGATGGCGTCGTCGACCAATATGCCGACCACCAGCGACAGCGCGAGCAGCGTGATCACGTTTACTGAAAAGCCCAAAAAGTACATGCCGGCGAATGCGGGAATGACCGACATCGGCAGCGCGACTGCCGACACCAAGGTCGCTCGCCAGTCGCGCAGAAACAGCCACACCACGATGACCGCGAGGATCGCGCCTTCGTAGAGCAGATGCATCGATCCGCTGTATTCCTCTTCCACCGGTTTCACGAAGTTGAACGCTTCGGTGAGCGTGATGTCCGGGTGTTGCGCTTTCAGATCCTGCAACGCACTCTGCACCGCCGCTCCCACCGACACTTCGCTTTCGCCGCGACTGCGCGACACTTCGAATCCGACGACCGGTTTGCCATCGAGCAGCGCTGCCGCGCGAGGCTCGGCAATCGTGTCGCTCACCGTGGCGACATCGCTCAGCTTGATCCGGCGACCATCGGTCAGCGTGATCTGGATCGCGCCGACTTCTTCGGCCGACTTCACCGTGGCCAGTGTGCGAACCGGTTGTTCGCCACCACCCAGATCGGTACGTCCGCCAGCGCTCTCGGTCTGCACCTGACGCAGCTGCTTCGATATCTCTGACGCGGTCGCACCAAGCGATTGCAGCTTCACCGGATCGAGCGCGACACGAATCTCGCGGGTGCTTCCGCCCACGCGCGTGACTGCACCGACGCCCTTGACCGCCAGCAACTTGCGCGAGACATCGTTGTCGACGAACCAGGACAGCGCCTCGTCGTCCAGCTTGGTCGAGCTGATGGTGAACGCGAGCACCGGTTGCCCCGCCAGATCGACTTTGGTGACGATCGGATCGCGAAGATCGGCAGGCAGATCGGCGCGTACTCGCGACACTGCGGATCGAACATCGTCTACCGCTTCCTGAACCGGTTTTTCCAGCCGGAATTCAGCGGTAACGGTGACGCCACCGTCCTGCACCTTGGTGTAGATGTGCTTGAGACCTTGAACTGTGGCAATCGAATTTTCGAGCTTGCGTGCGACTTCGGTTTCAAGCTGGCCCGGCGCCGCCCCCGGCAACGAGGCGGTCACGCTGACCGTCGGCAAATCGATGTCCGGGAAGTTCTGCACCTTCATTGCATTGAAGGACAGCATGCCCGCGAACGTGAGCAGCACGAACAGCATCACCGCCGGTATCGGGTTCTTGATCGACCATGAGGAAACATTCATCTGACGAGTCCTCAGGGCTTGGTCGCGGTCGGTGTCTGTGTCGGTGTGGCTGCCGACGTCGGGGTCGTTGCAGTGCCTGCCGTAGGACCGGTGGCAACCACACGCACCAGATCGCCGTCGTTCAGAAAGCCTGCACCTTGCAACACGACACGAGCGTCGGCTGCGAGACCTTCGAGGATTTCTACCTGATCGCCGACACGACGACCGGTCTTCACTTTCAGTTGTGCCACCCGGTCTTGTTCATTCAGTCGGAACACATAGCTGAAGCCGTCACGCAGGATGACCGACTGCTGCGGCACCGTCATCGCGTTCGATCCGCCGATATCGAACTCGCCTCGCGCGAACATGCCGGCACGAACCGGCGATATGCCCGCTGCGCTACCCGGCAGATCGACGTACACGAGCGTATTGCGGGTCTGCACATCTACGGTCGGCGCAATGATGCGAACCCGTCCCTTGACCTGCGCACCGCTGGGTGTGGTCACGGTAACGTTCATCCCCGGCTTGATCCGATCGACTTCCTGCGCGGTCACATCGGCGCGCCATTCGAGGCGGCCTTGACGGACCAGGCGGAACAACTCGGTGCCCGCGCCCACCACCGACCCGACGGTCGCAGCGCGCGCCGAGATAACACCGCTATCGGGTGCCAGCACCTGTGTCTGACGCAGGCGAAGCTCTTGCACCGCAAGCGTCGCTTTGGCTGCCTCGACGCGAGCGTTCGCAGTTTGTTCTGCGGTGTTGTATTGATTGATCTGCTGAGCGCTCAACGCGCCCGATGTTTGCAATCCGCGAGCACGTTGCGCGTTTCCAGCGGCGTCCGCTGCGGTCGCTTGCGCTTCGAGGACGTTGGCGCGAACCTGCGCCAGATCTGCCTGAATGGTTTCCGGCGCGAACACCGCCAGCACCTGACCCGCCTTCACGTAATCGCCCACGTTCACGCGCACTTCCTTCAGGCGCAATCCGTTCGCTTCAGATCCGACGATGGCTTCCTGCCAGGCGGCGATGTTGCCGTTCGCGACCACGCTGATCGGCAGCCTCGTCTGCATCGGCTTGACCGCCGTGACAGTGAGCGCGGGTTTGGCGGTCGGTGCTTTGGACTTGTCATCGGCGGCGGTGGAAGACAGCGAATAAAAAGCCGTCGATGCGCCTGCGAACAGCGCTATCAAAGCTGCAAGCTTTCTCGTTTCCAATGCCAGCTTTTTCATATTCATGTTGTCGAATTTCTTATTCACGATTCATTCCTTCCCTCATCCAGCCACCACCTGCTGCGCGATAGAGCGAAATCCACGCGCTGATTCTTTCCCGCTGCAATGACACCAGCGTGTTCGTCGCGGCCAGTCGCGTTCGTCGGGTCTCTTCGAGTTCGAGCAGGCTCGCGAGGCCCGCGTCGTACAGCGCCTGAGTACCGGTGAACGACTCGCGATATCCGGCCTCCGAAATCTGCGCATCGCGAAGTCGCGACTGGGTCGCAGTGAGGTTCACGAACGATTGCTCGACCTCGCTGACCGCGCGCCTGACGCTCGCCTTGTACTGCGCGACCGCCTCTTCGTATTGGGCAATTGCCGCATCTTCGTTGGCCGCGATCACGCCGCCGTCGAAGAGAGGCACGGTCAAAGAAAGCGGGCCGATGCTCCATGTGTTGAAGTTGCTACTTTGCCCGGCAGTACGTATGTAGTTGGCGCCAATCGAGCCGGTCAGCGTCAATCGTGGATAGCGCTGTGCCTGCGTGACGCCCACCGATGCGCTTGCTGCGGCAACTTCGGTTTCCGCCGCGAAAACATCCGGGCGTTGCTCTATCACCTTGGCAGGCATGGTGGACACGCCGAAAGCTGCGCTATCGAGATTGACTGAAGTTGCGCTCAGTCCCGATGACGAAAGCATCTGACGCAGTTGCGGCTCCTCGATGGCGGTGAGTGCGACGATCGACTTCACCAGCACATCGCATTGAGCGCGTTGCTGAGTGAGTCGCCCAGACGCTGTCGCGGCGCTGGCGCGAGCGAGCGCCGCGGTGGCTGGTGCGCGGAACCCCGCGCGAGTCGCTTCGTCGGTGAGCTTCGAGGTTTGCGCGAGTGAATTGGCGTCGTCTTTAGCTACTGCGTACAACTCTTCGCAAGTCCGGTAATCGAAATAGGTGTTGGCAGTTTCAGCCGCTACCGATACGCGCGCCTCGTGCCATTGCGCCTGTGCGCCACGGTAACGCAACTGGCTGGCATCGCGATTCGCGGCGTTCGCACCGAACACGTCCAGTTCCCACGAAGCCTGAACGCCTGCCTGACCGACGGTGGCGATGTCCTGTATTTGTTGATTGAACCCGCGTGAAGCGCTGGCGGTGCCATCGAGCGACGGGCTAAGAGCCGCCTGAGCCGACACTCGGTTCGCTCGAGCCTGGGCGACGCGCGTTCGCGCTGTGGCCAGCGTCGGGCTCGCGTCCTGAGATGCCACGATCAACTGCACCAAAGTCGGATCGCCCAACTGCGACCACCAGCGATTGAGCTCGCCGATCTTGCCGTCGTGGGGAATTTGCTCGGGGATCGGTGCTTGCCAGGCTTGCGGAGTTTTGGCTGCAACCTGGGCTGGAGGGGGATTGAGCGCACACGACGCGAGGAAGCAGGCGCCAAGAACGAGACCGATAGATCGGAAATTCAGCGGATAAAGCATGAGATCGTCATAAGAAGGAAGTGTCCCGGAGCCTCTATTGCAATGCTCGAGAAGCCCGCAAGGCTCCGCGAAACGGGCCTCATTGTCCACTGCAATCCTGCGAGTCAAACGCCTTTGTTGTCAAAAACTGCTGCCCAGAGTGCGAGGATCAGATCGCGCTCTGCTTTGACCGATTCCGGCGGAACCTGAGTCGGCTCTTCGTTGAGCCTGGCGTGATGCTGGACGCGCCGAAGTTCACGATAGGCCGTGACTGCGCCTCGTCCCACGCCAACCGGCAAAAGCCCGCAGGCTTCCGCGCGTCGAAGCAACGCGATATTGCCCACGTTGTCCGTCAATTCCCGATGATTCGCCGCTTGCGACAACACCAGAAACTGCACCGCGAATTCGGTGTCGACCATGCCGCCGGGGCTGTGTTTCACATCGAAGGAGTCGCCCTTCACCGGATGTGCAGCAGCAACCTTTTTACGCATCGAGACTATTTCGCTGCGTAGGGCGTCGATATCGCGCGGTGCGGTGATCACACCGTCGCGGATGAGATCGAATTTCTCGCGCAAGGGCTCATGACCCAAAACGAATCGTGCGCGCGTCATGGCCTGGTGTTCCCAGGTCCACGCGGCGTTGCTGCCACGCTGCTGCTGATACTTTTCGAATGCAGCGAATGTGGTCACGAGCAGGCCGGAGTTGCCGTTGGGACGCAGCGCGGTGTCTATCTCGAACAGATCGCCCTCGGCGGTCTTCACGGTAAGCCAGTTGATGAGCTTGCGAACGAAAGCGGCGTAAACGTCCGGCGCTTTTTCATCGTCGTCTTCGTAGACGAAAACGATGTCGAGATCGCTTCCGTAGCTCAGTTCCTTGCCGCCCAGTTTGCCGTAGCCGATGATGCCGAACTGCGGTGTTTCGCGATGCCTCGACTTCAACAAATCCCAGCACCATTGAACGGTGACTCGCAGCAGCGAATCGGCCAGCGCACTCAGGTCGTCGGAAACCTGCTCGACACTCAAATTGCCTTCGACGTCCCGAGCCAGGGTGCGAAACACTTCGGCGTGATGCGCGCGACGAAGCAGATTGAGCAGTGCCTCGTCGTCGTCTTCGCCGGTGCGCTTCAGAGCGGCGCGACGCTGAATCAGTTCCTGCTCGAAGGACTCCGCCGAAAAACGCTCCGACAGCATTGCGTCGCTCGCGAGTTCGTCGATCACGCCCGGATGCTGCAGCAGGTATCGTGCAGGCCATTTCGCGTTACCCAGGAGGCGCAGCAAACGCTCGTGCACGGCAGGCCGCTCCAGCAGCAGCGCCAGATAACTCTCGCGTCTGAGCAGCGGCTCGATCCAGTCGGCGATTCGCACCGCCGCGTCTTCGTTGACCTTGCCTTCGCGCAGCCACAGCGCGGTGCGCTGCACCAGCCGCGACAGGCGCATGCGCGATTCGTCTTTCAGCGCAAGCACGCGCGGATGGTTCTTCCACAGATTCACCCGTTCGCGAAATTTCTCGGGCAAAGTTTCCAGCAGGGCTTCCAGCTCGGGCGGCGGCGGGCGAGCGCCTTTCGGACCGCCGCACTTGCCGGTGGTGCATTCGCCCTTCATGGCACCGCCCAGCAAAATGTCGAACTCCTGTGCCACCAGTTCGCGGTGCGCATCGAGATCGCTCAGGAAGGGCGCGCAACTCGCGTAGCCCATGCTCTGCGCAATCCAGTTGAGATCGTCGTCACTGGTCGGCAGAACATGCGTCTGCTGATCGTCCAGATACTGGATGCGATGTTCGACCCTGCGCAGGAAAACGTAGGCTTCGCCAAGTTCCTCGGCCGTGACGATCGGCATCAGGCCCGCTTTGGACAAACGCTGCAAGGCATCGAGCGTGGGGCGGGTTCGCAGTTCCGGAAATTGACCGCCGCGAACCACCTGCAGCAACTGCACCGTGAATTCGATTTCTCGAATGCCACCGCGCGACAGCTTCACGTCGTTGGCCCGTTCAGGGTGTCCCGCGCAGCGCTTGGCGGCGTGCTCGCGAATTTGACGGTGCAGATTACGCAGCGAATCGAAGACGTTGTAGTCGAGGTATTTGCGGAATACGAAGGGCAGCACGACATTGCGCAAAGCACGGGCGGAGCCGTCGGCGATGCAGTCGAACGGGGCGACCACCCGGCTTTTGAGCCAGGCAAAGCGTTCCCACTCGCGTCCGGACACCTGCAGATATTGCTCGAGCGCTTCCAGGGAAATGCTTGCCGGACCGGAATTGCCGTTCGGTCGGAGCATCAGATCGACCCGGAACACGAATCCGTGCTCGGTCGTTTCTCCCACCAGCGAATAGATAGTGCGAACCGCGCGCGAAAAATACTCGTGATTGGACAGTTTCTGCTTGCCGTCCACGCCTTCGGTTTCCCCGTCCTCGTCGTAGACGTAGATCAAATCGATATCGCTCGAGACGTTCAACTCGCGCGCGCCGAGTTTGCCCATGCCGATCACCCACAGGCGGGCGCGTTGTCCATCGACCGTCGTCGGAGCACCGTGGCGCGCGTCGAGCTCCACCTGCGCATGCGTCGCGGCGATGTCGAGCGCGAATTCTGCGAGCTCGGTCACTGCGCGTGTAACCACCTGCATGGGCGCCTGCTCGTCGCAATCGAGCACGATCAGGCGTTCGATGACCAGCTGGCGAAGCACCCGCAATGCAGCGCCCGGTTCCAGATCGCGAGCGATCAGCGCGTCGTAGGTCTGGGCCATCAGGGGGCGGGTAGGCGCTCCTGCGGGGAGCAGAGCGAGGTAGTCGGCGTATCGGCGGCGAAGGCGTTGTGTAAGACGACACCGCGAAGAGATCGAATCGGGGGAACCTATCTGGGAATCGGCCAGTCCAGCAGAAGGCAAGGCGGAGGAGTCGGGAGTGTTCGTCGACGGCTCCGCCAGGATCGTATGCCCTTCATTTAACAAAACTTCACTGATTCGAGGGGAGCCTGTAGCTCCTGTGCCGGTCATAATTCTTGCCAGATCCAAGTACCCAATGAATGACTTGACGCCTTCCCCCTCACGTTTGTTGACAGCGTCCGCTTTTGTGGCCCGATGGTTGTTTTGGTTCTTGGTTACGGCCTGGCTGATTTTCGGTCTTGCTTGGGGTGCATTACACGGCTGGATTGTGCCGCGAATCGGCGAATTCCGCCCGCGTATCGAGCAGGAGCTGAGCAAGGCGCTAGGGGTACCGGTTCGCATCGGCGCCATCGAGGCGCGCTCGACCGGGATCATTCCCTCGTTCGAACTTCGGGATGTCACTTTTCTCGATCCCGCTGGGCGCGAGGCACTGAAGCTGCCCAAAGTGCTCGCCGCCCTCTCGCCACAATCTCTTCTGAAGCTCAGTTTCGAGCAGCTTTACATCGACGCGCCAGTGCTCGATGTGCGGCGAACCGGCTCCGGGAAAATCCTTATCGCGGGGTTGGATTTTTCCAACGCCAACGCCTCCGATACCCGGGGAGCCGACTGGTTTTTCGCGCAGCCCGAGTTCGTCATTCATCAGGGCACGCTGCGCTGGACCGACGAGCAGCGCGCTGCCGATCCGCTGGAACTCGAAAAGGTCGATCTGGTCGTTCGCAACACGCGAATCCGACACGCAATCCGCCTCGACGCCACGCCGCCCGAATCGTGGGGTGACCGATTCACGCTCCAGGGAGTGTTCCGGCAGCCCCTGCTGTCGCGCGGAACCGGGCGCTGGCAGGAGTGGGACGGTCAGATCCACGCTGATTTTTCGAGGGTAGACCTGTCGCAACTGCGTCAACATGCCGATGTCGGGGCCGAGATCGGCAAGGGCAGCGGTGCGGTGCGAGCCTGGGCAGATATTCGCAAAGGCGATCTGGTCGGCGCTACCGCCGACGTCGCGCTCACCGAGGTCGATGTGCAGCTCGATCCCAAGCTGGATTCGCTCGACTTGACCTCTGTCGGCGGTCGCATCGTGGGCCGTCGACTGGTCAACGGTTTCGAGTTGTCCACGCAGGGACTTCAGTTCGACACGCGCGATGGCGTGAGCTGGCCGGGCGGCAATGTATTCGTGTCTTACGCAGGCGAAGATCAGAAAGTGCCGGCGCAGGGATTGCTCAAAGCCGATCGACTCGATCTGGCGTCGATCGCCCTCATCGCGAATCGCCTGCCGCTGGGAGATGCGGTGCACAAGGCATTGGTGGCCTACGCGCCTCGTGGTCTAGTCGACAATATCCAGGCGAGCTGGCAGGGACCTATCGAAGAGCCGATTCGCTACGAAGCCAAAGGACGCGCGTCGAATCTGGCGCTTGCCGCACAGGCCGCAGTAGCGCCTGCGCATGGATCGCCGGGAATCAGCGGTGCGAGCGTCGATTTCGAATTCACGCAGCTGGGTGGCAAGGCCAACCTGGCGATCAAGGATGGCGCCCTCGATTTGCCTGGCGTATTCGAAGAGCCGCTGGTTCCTGTGGAAGAGTTGACGACCGAGGTGCAGTGGCAAATCGACAAACCGACGAAGAACGCAGCACTCGGTCCGAACATTTCCGTTCGTGTGGGTGACAGCAAATTCAAGAACGTCGATGCCGAGGGTAATTTCCGGGTGCAGTGGAAAACTGCGAACCCGGCAACATCGAGTTCCGGATCGCGTTTTCCGGGTGTGCTCGATCTGCAAGGCACGCTTTCCCGGGCAAATGGCGCACGTGTCTACCGCTACCTTCCCCTGACCATTCACGACAACGTGCGCAGCTACGTCAAGGACGCAGTGACCGAAGGCCAGGCGCGCGACGTTCGATTCAAAGTTCGCGGCGATCTGCACGACATGCCGTTCAACGATCCCAAAACAGGCGAGTTCCTGATTGCCGCACGGGTGAGCGACGTCAACTACGCCTACGTTCCGCACAGCATTTCCAAAGATCCGAAGGCGCTCGACTGGCCGCCCCTCACCAGGCTGGCGGGTGAACTCACTTTCAGCCGATCCAGCATGACCGTGAAGGACGCGACCGCGCGTCTCAAAGGCGCACCCGATATTCCGTTCAACATCGAGGCGCAGATTCCCGACCTCGCGCACACACAGGTGAACATCACGGCCGATGGGCGCGGGCCTCTCTCCCAGGCGCTTGCCATCGTCGGTACGTCTCCACTCAACGCAATGACCGGCAAGGCGCTCGAGTCGGCCACTGCGACCGCCAATGCCGACTACAAATTCAAGCTGGCGCTGCCTGTCTCGCAGATCATCAAATCGACTGTGCAGGGAAGCGTCACGCTGGGTGGCAACGATGTCCAGTTCTCGCCGATGGTGCCGATGATTTCGCGTTCGCGCGGTGTCATCAATTTCAACGAATATGGCTTCACACTGGCCGGCGTCCAGGCCCGCTTTCTCGGTGGCGATCTGAAGCTCGAAGGCGGATCCCGTTCGGAGTCGCAGCGTACAGATGGCTCCGATATTTCCGTGGCCCTGAAAGCTCAGGGCAACTTCACTGCAGAAGCTTTGCGTCAGGCGCCCGAGCTCGGATTCGTGTCGCGACTTTCGCAAAAGATGACCGGAGGAGCGGCGTACACCGTGGGGCTCAATGTTCGAAAGGGCGAGCCCGAGATTTCTCTCAACAGCACGCTCGCCGGACTCGGGCTGAATCTTCCGTCGCCGCTGAACAAACCGGCCGAAGCGCAGCTCCCCTTGAAGTTCGAAAGCACGGTGCTCAACACGCCGACGCTTCAGGATCAGTTCGTTCTGGAACTCGGCAAACTGGTGAGCATCAACTATGTTCGCGACCTGACGACCGCGCAACCGAAAGCGATTCGCGGCAGCATTGCCGTCGGTCTTCAGGGCAACGAATCGGCTCCCACGCCCGACAGCGGCGTCATCGCGAACATCAGCCTGGCGAGCGTCGATCTCGACGCCTGGGAAAACGCGCTATCCAGCGCCACCGGTGCGCCGGTAACCGCTGCTGCACCGACGACTGCTGCGCCTGCGGCTGCCTCGCCTTCGGCGAACGCTGCCATGGTGGCCAGTTACCTGCCGACGGTGCTCGCCGTTCGTGCGCAGAGCCTGACTGCACAGGGACGACAGCTGCACAACGTCGTGGTCGGCGGATCGCGCGATGGCGCAGTCTGGCGAGCCAACGTAGACGCCGACGAGTTGAACGGTTACGCGGAATATCGGCAGGGCACCGGCAACAGTCCCGGCCGTGTGTATGCACGCCTGGCGCGTTTGCAGATCACATCGTCTGCGGCGAGCGAAGTGGAAACCTTGCTCGAACAGCCCGATGCGGTTCCCGCGCTGGACATCGTGGTCGACGATCTCGAACTGAAGGGCAAGCGACTCGGTCGCGTCGAGATCGATGCGGTCAATCGTGGCGGCAGCCTGCTGGCACGAGACGGCGCGCCGCGCGAGTGGCGACTCAACAAGTTGAACCTGACCGTGCCCGAAGCAAGTTTCACCGCGACCGGCAATTGGGCGGCGCTCGGCCCAGCGGGTGCAACGCCGACTTCTGCCTCTGCATCTGGATCTACATCTGCATCCCCATCGGCCTCGGGCGCAACCCCGGAGCGTCGTCGCACGGTCATGAATTTCCGAATGGACATTGCCGATTCGGGCGCCTTGCTCTCGCGTTTCGGAATGCCTGGCGTCATTCGTCGGGGCAAGGGACGCATGGAAGGACAAGTGGCCTGGATCGGCTCGCCTCTTTCGCTGGACTATCCCTCGTTGAGTGGGCAACTTGGCGTGAATATCGAATCGGGACAGTTCCTCAAAGCCGATCCGGGACTCGCAAAGCTGCTGGGCGTGCTGAGTCTGCAATCCCTGCCGCGACGCTTGACGCTGGATTTCCGCGATGTGTTCACCGAAGGATTTGCGTTCGATGTGATTCGAGGCGACGCGCGTATCGATCAGGGGGTTGCATCGACGAACAACTTGCAGATGAAGGGTGTCAACGCTGCGGTGCTCATGGAGGGCATTGCCGACGTCTCGAAAGAAACGCAGAACCTGCGTGTCATCGTTGTGCCGGAGATCAATGCAGGCACGGCGTCGCTGGTAGCTGCGGCGATCAATCCGGCCATCGGCCTCGGAACCTTTCTGGCTCAGGTGTTTCTGCGTAAACCGTTGATCGAAGCCGCGACGCAGGAGTTTCATATCGACGGGACATGGACCGATCCACGCATCGTGAAAGTGGCGGGGCGCGATCGGTCGGCTCCAGTCGGCGGCGCTGCCGAAGCTGCGGATCCGACGTCACCGGCGGAACCCGAAACCCGGTAAGCAAGTTACAGCGGAGCCCGATCATGAAAGTTGCTGCAATCCAAATGGTCTCGGGAGCCGATCTGAAGGCGAATCTGACGCAAGCGGAATCGTCGATTGCGGAGGCTGCGGCACAAGGCGCCGAACTGGTCGCGTTGCCGGAATATTTCTGTTTGCTCGGGCTGAAAGACACCGACAAACTGGCGATTCAGGAAACTCCCGGTAGCGGCCCGATCCAGGACTTCCTGAGCGATATCGCGCAACGACACAAGGTTTGGCTCGTCGGTGGAACCATTCCGTTCGCTGCAAGCGATGCGCATCATGTTCTCAACACGACCCTGGTTTTCGCGCCCGACGGGTCGCAAGCCGCGCGCTACGACAAGATCCATCTATTTCGCTACGACAACGGCCGCGAGGCCTATGACGAAGCGCGCGTCATTCAGGCGGGGCATGCACCCGTGACATTCGATCTGCCATCGCGAGACGGCAATGTCTGGAAAATTGGCTTGAGCGTTTGCTACGACCTCCGTTTTCCCGAGCTGTACCGCTCGCTAGCTGCCGATCTGATTCTTGTGCCGAGCGCGTTCACGTACACCACCGGTCGCGCCCATTGGGAGGTGCTTCTGCGTGCACGCGCCATCGAAAATCTGGCCTGGGTGCTTGCGCCGGCACAGGGTGGCACCCACGAAAACGGTCGACGCACCTGGGGTCATTCCATGCTGGTCGATCCCTGGGGCACTGTGGTGATGCAGCGTCCCGAGGGGGAAGGCATCGTGCTGCACGACGCCGATTTCGCGCAATTGATACAGTGCCGCAGCCAGCTGCCGGCACTCGATCATCGGGTTCTTCTCAAGTGATCCGCCCGGTGCTCTAGGATCGGGTATCCGAACATCCGCACCCGACGCCAGACCGTTGCCGATATGAGCGCAGTCCCATCGCCACGAATTCCCGAATTTTTTACGCCGCTGCGAAGCCAGGTGCAGCGGCAGCTCAGGCGTTGGTCCTTGTGGAGTCTGCTCGTCGTTCTGGTGCTGTTTTTGGTTGGCACGCTCGTCTGGCTTGCGGGCCGATACGAAGCCAGCCAGGTGCAGATTCGTCTGGAGCGCGACGCCGCCGATGCACTCACCGATATTCGAGGCGGACTGAGCCGCAATCTGCAAAGTCTTCAGGCGCTCCAGTCCGGGTCTCCGAGTCCAGCCATCTGGTCGGAATCGGCCGTCGCCCTCATGCGTGAGCGGCGCGAGTTCCTGCGCATCGAATGGCGCGATAAATCGCTGGGATGGATCGCGTTTGCCGAGACGCCTTATCGCCCCTCCGTGTTCGACAAGAACACGAGAGTGGCCGAGCAGGTGGACGTGGAGCAGGCTTGCTCTTTCGCAAAACGATCAGGCTCCGTCGGCTACTCCCCAAGCCACTTCGTGCCGAGTTCCATAGGCCTCGGACAGGAGGTGATGGAGGTGTGTCTGCCGCTGCAAAACGGCGGTGACGTTACCGGATACATCGTCGCGACCTATTCGCTTCAGGAAATCCTGATAGACCTCGTTGGCCAGGACACGATACGAAGCAAAGAGGTGTCTTTCACCGAATCGGACGGCACCCGGCTTGCGATGTACGGCTCTCCGCGTCGGGGAGGCCGTGTGTTCACGACTCAGCAGATTCTCGATCTGCCCGGCAACACCATGGTTCTGCGCATGGACAGCTGGCGCGCCGTGCCCGATATTTTTCCGAACATCCTCACGGCGCTGGTGACTGCGATGTCGATTGCACTTGTGTCGGTGGTCGTGATGCTCGTCAAGGACAACCGGCTCCGTCTTCGCGCCGAGCGCGCTCTTGCCGATGCGCTTGCGTTTCGCAAGGCCATGGAGGATTCCCTGGTGACCGGATTGCGCGCTCGCGATCTCGAAGGCCGAATCACTTACGTGAATCCGGCCTTCTGCGAAATGGTGGGGTATCCCGCAGAAAAAATGGTCGGCAAGAACGTGGGCATGCCCTATTGGCCACCCGAACTGGCCGATGAATACGAGCAGCGAATGGCGCATCGCCTCGCGGGCAATTCGTTCCCGCGCGAAGGGTTCGAATCGACCTTCATGCGCAGCGACGGCAGCCGCTTTCCGGTGCTGATTTTCGAGGCGCCGCTGATCGATGCGCAGGGAACGCAGTCGGGGTGGATGAGCGCGTTCATCGACATGAGCGAGCTTCGTCGCACCGAAGAATTGTCGCGCGCGAGTCATGAGCGTCTGCAGGCTACGGCGCGGCTGGCAACCGTGGGTGAGATGGCGTCGCTGTTGAGCCATGAGCTGAATCAGCCGCTCGCAGCAATTGCGAGTTACGCGACCGGATCGCTCAATCTGATCAAGCACGATCCGACCGCGGTCAGTGAAATCTCGACGGCAATGAAACGAATCGGCGAGCAGGCGGAGCGCGCGGGACGGGTCATCAAGAGCGTGAACGACTTCGTGCGTCGTCGAGACCAGGATCGACGGCTGGTGAAACCTCGAGCGCTGTTCGATTCGATATTCCCGCTGATCAGCCTTCAGGCGCGCAAGCTTCGAGTGGATGTCGTCATCGACGTGCCGCCCAATCTTCCCGAAATACTTTGCGACCAGACCATGATCGAGCAGGTGGTGCTCAACCTGGCGCGTAACGGCATGCAGGCCATGGATCTGCCCGAACTGCGAGTGCGTACCTTGCGACTGCGTGCCATCTTGCATGTGAGCGAAGCGGGTCAGCGTTTTATGCAACTGCGTGTGGAAGATCGCGGACCGGGCATTTCGGAAGACGTGGCCGCACAGCTTTTCACGCCTTTCTTCACCACCAAGCCGGAAGGCATGGGGCTGGGTTTGAGTCTTTGTCGGACCGTGACCGAGCAGCATGGCGGATCGCTCACCTTCGAGCCGAACCATCCCACCGGTACGATTTTCATCGTCCTGCTACCCCTGTAGCGTTTAAGTTTTTGAATCAGCATGGAACCGATTGCCAACGCCACCGTCTACATCGTCGAAGACGACCCCAGCGTGCGAGACGCCCTCGCATGGCTTCTGCGCTCGCGCAAGTTGCTGAGCGAGTCGTTCGACAGCGCCGAATCTTTCCTGGCCCGATACGGGTCGGCAGCGGCGCCTACGTCGCCCTGCTGTCTGCTGCTCGACGTGCGCATGCCTGGCATGAGCGGTCTCGCGCTGTTCGACCAGATCATCATGCGCGGCATGCAACGGGCAGTGCCGGTTATTTTCCTCACTGGCCATGCCGATGTTCCGACCGCAGTAGATGCGGTCAAAAAAGGCGCATTCGATTTTTGCGAGAAGCCGTTTTCCGATAACGCACTGGTCGATCGGGTCGAGCAGGCCATCGAAGCGTCGGCGCAGTATCTGGATGAAATGCAGACTCAGCAAACCATTCAATCGCGCACCATGGAACTGACCGATCGCGAGCGCGATGTCATGCGGCTTGTCGTGGAAGGTTTGCCTAACAAGCTGATCGCAGATCAGCTTTCTATCAGCGTGCGGACCGTCGAAGTTCATCGCGCGCGCGTGTTCGACAAGATGGGCGTGAAGTCCGCCGTCGAACTTGCAAACTTGCTGCGCACGCCAACCTGACCCAATCGGGCAGGCTGGCGTGGCGGTCTTAGGTCGTGTCGAAGGCTGAACTAGCGTTCAGCCTTGAAGACGCCTAGCCCTGCGGACGCTCACCCACAAAAATCTCAACCCGACGATTTCGCGCGCGGCCTTCGTTGGTGTCGTTGGTCGCAATCGGTTGATACGAGCCACGGCCTTCGATGGAAATGTTGTTCACCGGAACACCGCGTGCCACCAGGTAGTCACGCGTACTGGCCGCGCGATCGACCGACAGAGGATTGTTGATCGAGTCGCTACCCGTGCTGTCGGTGTGGCCGATGATGCGTACCTCCGCATTCGGGTTGTTGCGCAAACCGCTTGCGAACTGGTCGAGCACCGGGCCGAAGTTGCCTTTCACGTTCGAGCGACCCACGTCGAAAGAAATGTCGCTGGGGATATCGAGCTTGAGCTGGTTGTCGGCGGTCTGAACCACTTGCACGCCGGTGCCTTGCGTGGCGGCCTGCATTTCCTGCTTCTGCTTTTCCATGCGAGTCGACCAGATATATCCGCCCAACGCACCTGCGGCCGCGCCGATTGCAGCGCCGCTACCCAGACGTCCGCCGGTGGCGGTGCCGATGATCGCGCCAGCTGCCGCGCCGATGCCGGCGCCGGTTGCAGTACGACGTTGCGTGTCGCTCATGTCGGCGCAACCGGTGATGAAGACTGCGGCTGTAGCGATGGCGAGTACCGATTTTTGAATCATTGTTTTCTCCTGGGAAACTTGTAACGGGACCATTATGGGGAGGGGTCGCTACCGCGCCGTATCCTTTTGTATCGACCGAAGCATCCCGCCGAGAAGGTAAGTGACGCCCGTGACGCTATCCGTTCACGCGATCACTTTTTGGCGTCGTCGTCGACATGAGTGTCCTCGTGCAGCTCGCCGCCTTTGCGCCCGGAAAACATCGTCCACCACACAATGGCGAGTAGCGCGACCAGCGCCAGCAGCGCTTCAAGCAAAATCAGACCCATGATCAAAAGACTCCTGTTGCTGGTGATTGTAGGAACGCTCGCTGCCTGCGGGTCGTCACCGAGGATTGTCGACGCGCCGTCCCAGGCACCGTTACCGCAGATCGGTCAGTCCTATCCGCCGCTGGTCGTGCCGCAGGACGGCCCTGCGACGACGATGAATTTTCCCGGCGACAACGCGCCGCTGCCCGCTGCAATTCAGCAGGGCAAGAGCCGCTGGATTCCGGTTCGCTGGTCTGAAATTCCCGGCATCGGCGATGACGCAATGAACGAAGCCTGGAACGCCTGGATCAAGAACTGCGAGCGTCCCACTGCCGTTTTCGCGGCCTTGTGTCGCGAGGTCCGGCCACTCAGCATCGCGAGCGCCGACGAGCAGCGCAACTGGATGGTGGCGAGGCTGCAACCGTATCGCGTCGAATCGGCGGGCAACGCGCAGGCTCCGGCCGAAGGCATGCTCACCGGCTACTACGAGCCGATCTTCGATGCCACACGTAATCCGGTGGGCGCCTATAACGTCGCGCTCTATCGGCCACCTGCCAGCCTCGGATCCAGGAAGCCGTGGTTCACGCGGCAGGAGATCGATACGTCGTCCCAGGCGCAAGCCGAGCTGCGTGGCCGCGAGATCGCCTACATGTCCGACGCGATCGACATGCTGGTCATGCAGATTCAGGGATCGGGCCGCCTGCGCATTACCGAAGCAGATGGATCGCAGCGTCTCGTGCGGGTCGCGTTCGCCGGTTCGAACGATCAGCCTTATCGCAGCGTCAATAACTGGTTGCTGAGTCAGGGAGTAACCCGCATCGCGCCCTGGCCCGATGCGACCAAGCAATGGGCTGCGGCGAATCCGTCGCGGGTGCAGCAGCTCCTCTGGAGCAACCCGCGCTATGTGTTCTTCCGCGAAGAGCCGCTCTCCGATTTCGATGCGGCGTTCGGACCGCGCGGTGCGCTCGGCGTGCCGCTCACACCGGGCCGATCGATTGCGGTGGACAAGGACAGCATTCCTTACGGGACACCGGTCTGGCTATCGACTCCCGGTCCGACAGTGCAATTGAATCGACTGGTGTTCGCGCAGGACACCGGCTCGGCCATCCTCGGCGCAGTGCGCGCCGATTTCTTCGTCGGCACCGGAAAGGAAGCCGGCGATCTTGCGGCGAAGCTGAAGCAGCCGCTCAAACTCTGGGCGCTCTGGCCCCGATAACTCCGGCGCTCCGGGTGCTGCGGGTGCTACGGGCATTAGCAGCGTATTGAAGAGTCACGTGCCTGTCATCTAGGCGACTCGCTCACGTCATGTTGCGTTTCTACTATTTCTGCAGGCAATCGTCATAGCGCAAGCGTGGCGAATTGGCCCGTGCGTCCCCTCGCACGCAAGCACCAATAACTCCACATATACAAGGTACTAGCAATGTCTGCTATTCAAAATCCCACGCGCCGTCAGGCGCTGAAGCTGTTCTCCGGCGCTCCCTTTCTTCCCCTCGGCGCTGCAAGCACCGCAGCACTGCTGACCGCTTGCGGTGGTGGTGACGACGTGGCCGCAGTTGCACCTGGCGTGACCTTCACCTCTGCAGAATTCGTCTCGATGGCCGCGCCCACCGCAGCGCAACCTGCGGCGATGGCATCGGTCACCGTCGGCTCCAGCCTGAAAGTCAACTTCAGCGATGGCTCGTCGCAAAGCTACAAGCTCTCGTACGCGCCCTACTTCCTGACCGGCGATCTGGTTCCCGCAACCACCGGCGGCACCATCGTGGCTGGCGGATACGTCAACATCAACAACCAGCCGATCATCGACACGTCGGTGTCCGGTCAAGAGCGTCAGTTCTATTCGGATTCCGCCGATGGCACCTCGCTCATCACAGTGGCTAACCCCACCGTGTCCGGTATCAAGGGCAAGGCAGTGTTCGCAGTCGTGCAATTCGAATACAACACGCGCGATCAAGCTGGCGGCGACACGTACGGCCGTCTGCCCTCGCCTATCGCCGTGCTTACGCTCGACCAGGATCAGACGACAGGCAAGCTCAGCTTCGTGAAGTACCACAACGTCGATACCTCGGCCGCACATGGCTTGTGGATCACATGCGGTTCCAGCGTATCGCCCTGGGGCACGCATCTGTCCAGCGAAGAGTACGAGCCGGATGCGTTCGCGGCGGGCGGATCGTCTGCAGACAATCAGTTCCGCGCGTACAGCACGAATGTGTTCGGCAGCTCGACGACCGCCAAGCATTACCACTACGGTCATCTGCCCGAAGTGACGGTGAACCCAGACGGCACCGGCACGGTCAAGAAGCATTACTGCATGGGCCGCATCTCGCATGAACTGATCCAGGTCATGCCGGACAACCGCACCGCTTTGATGGGCGACGACAACACCAACTCCGGCATGTTCGTGTTCGTGGCAGACAAGGAAAAAGACCTGTCCGCTGGCACCTTGTACGTTGCCAAGCTCGGCACGGGTTTCTCGATCGATCCCACGGCCGCGGGCTGCTCGATCAGCTGGATCAAGATCGGTCACGCGACCAGCGCGGAAATCGAAGCGATGGCCAACACGCTCGCACCTTCCGACATCATGGAAGTGTTGTTCACCGATCCGGCCGATGTGTCGTACACCAAGATCTTCAGCAACGGTGTCGCCAACTGGGTCAAGATCAAGCCCGGCATGGACAAGGCCGCAGCGTTCCTGGAAACCCATCGCTACGCGTACCTCAAGGGCGGCAGCATGGGCTACACCAAGATGGAAGGCACGACGGTCAACGTCAAGGACAAGATCGCGTATCAGGCTCTGCAAAACGTTCAGGACTCGATGGTGCTGAACAACGTCAAGGGCTGGAACGCAGCCAGCGGCATTTCGGTTCCCGCACAACTCAAGGCCGGTGTGATCATGCAAAGCACACTCGCAGGCGGCTTGAAGGACGACACCAACACAGCTATCGACAGCCAGTGGATGCCGGTTCAAACCAAGGCGCTGTATGCAGGTGAAGACATTGCGACCGACGCGTTGGGCAATACCGCCAACCCTGAAAAAATCGCCAACCCCGACAACCTGAAGTTCTCGGAAAAACTGCGCACGCTGTTCATCGGCGAAGACAGCAGCCAGCACATGAACGATTTCGTTTGGGCATACAACGTCGACACCAAAAAGCTCTCGCGACTCGTCTCGATGCCCACCGGTGCAGAAGCGACCGGACTCGGCGTGAACGACGACATCAACGGCTGGACCTACATCACCTGCAACTTCCAGCATCCCGGTGACTGGCCATCGACCTTGACCCCTTCGATCAAGACGACGCTCACGCCTTTGATCAACACGAACTACAAGAACCGTTCGGCTTGTGCGGTGGGATATCTCACTGCAGACATCAGCAGCCTGAAGCTCACGAAGTAATTCGAGACATCGAGAACGATGTAATGACAGGGACTGCGGGCCGCTCGTACAGGGCTCGCGCACTTCACGGATAGCGGGGTCGCAACGCCAGAGTGGTTCTGGTGCGATCTGGTCCGGGAAGTCATGACAACGGGAATCGGAGAAATCCGGTTCCCGTTTTTTTATGGGCGTTTGTGAAAGCGCGATGACTGTCCGACGGATTTACAAAGCTTCCAATTAGCTGTCATTTTGTAGTCACGGGGCATTTCTATTCTGCGGACTCTCGAACAGATTCCTCAACCAGAAAGCCCTCGCAATGAATACACGCTCAACCCACATCACGGCGATCGATCCGGATGACATCGGCTACAACGACTCCAACAACCCCGATAGTCCTTCGCTGACCCAGATCGTCGAGACGCGCCTGAGCCGACGCAACCTGTTCCGTGGTGCCCTCGGCACTGCCGGATCGGCCCTGCTCGGAAGCGCAGCGCTGGCGGGCTGCGGCGGCGGCGACGATCCTGTCGCTGCTGCACCGACACCTACCCCTGCCGAAACCCTTTCCTTCAACTTCGCCACAGTCGCGAAATCCCTCGCGGATGTCGTAACCGTTCCGGTTGGATATACCGCCAGCGTAATGTATCGCCTGGGCGATCCGATCGCGACCGGTGTTGCCGCGTATTCGAACGTGGGCACCGACGACCCGACCACCTACGACCGTCGCGCTGGCGATCATCACGACGGCATGACCTATTTCGGCATGAGCGCATCGGGTACTCGCGATGCAACGTCTTCGAGCCGTGCGTTGCTGGTGATGAACCACGAAGCCATCACGCCGAAGTATCTGCACGCGGGCAGCGGCCAGACCATCGTTGCCGGCGCGCGTACCGTGCCCGACGAAGTTCTGCGCGAGTTTTATCTGCATGGCGTGAGCGTCATCGAAATCAACAAGTCAGGCGCCAACTGGAGCTACAAGGTCGACTCGACTTTCAACCGCCGTGTTCATACCCTGACGCCGATGACTTTGTCCGGTCCCGCAGCAGGCAATGCACAGCTGATCACCAAGTACTCCGCCACTGGCGTGGCAACTCGCGGCACGGTCAACAACTGCGCGAATGGCACGACTCCCTGGGGAACGTACCTCACCTGCGAAGAAAATTGGGCCGGCTACTTCAAGCGCGATACGACCGCAGACAACCCTAGCCGCAGTGCCAAGGAAATCACTGCATTGGCCCGGGTAGGCGTGGCCGGAACCGGACGCGAACTGTGGTCTACGGTGACTCCCGACACCACCGACAACCTCTACGGCCGCTGGCGCGCAGAAGTCGTCGGCGCAACCGCAGCAGACGACTATCGCAACGTAGCCAACACCTACGGCTGGGTTGTCGAAATCGACCCCTTCACACCCGGATCTACGCCCCGCAAGCGCACCGCACTCGGCCGCTTCGGTCACGAAGGCGCAGTGCTCGGCCCGGTCGTGGTCGGCAAACCGCTGGTGTGGTACATGGGCGACGACTCGCGCAACGAATACCTCTACAAGTTCGTCTCATCGCAGAACTGGGTTGCGTCCGATGCGAACGGCGGTCTGGCCGCCGGCGACAAATACATGGACAGCGGCAAGCTCTACGTGGCGAAGTTCAACGCCGACGGAAGCGGCCAGTGGATCGAACTCTCGTTCGGTGTGAACGGCATCACCGCCGCGAACCCGAGCTACGCGTTCGCAGATCAGGCGGATGTTCTGATCAACGCGCGTCTTGCTGCCGATGTGGTCGGCGCGACCAAGATGGATCGCCCCGAGTGGACTGCAGTCAACCCCAACACCAGCGATGTCTACCTCACGCTCACGAACACGAACTCGACCTCGCGTCCTGTCACGGCAACGGACGCAGCGAATCCGCGTTACTACAACGACTTGAAGGGCGCGACCAACCAGCGCGGCAACCCGAACGGTCACGTCATCCGTTTCAACGACGGCGCTACCGGTTCCGCCAGCCTGGCCTTCAAGTGGGATGTGTATCTCTTCGGTGCACGTTCTACGGCCAACTCGAACATCAACATTTCCGGCTTGACCGCAGAGAACGATTTCTCCAGCCCGGACGGGATGTGGTTCAGCCAGGCGGCTAAGGGGCTCATGTGGCTGCAGACCGATGACGGCGCGTACACCGACGTGACCAACTGCATGATGCTTGCCGCATTACCAGGCAAGGTCGGCGACGGCGGCGTGAAGACGATTACCAACGCAAGCGATCTAGGCGTGCTGTCTACACAGCAAACCATCGCCGGAGCTGCTCCAACTTCGAACACGCTGCGCCGATTCCTCGTGGGACCGAAAGAGTGCGAAATCACCGGCATCGCAGAATCCGCCGATGGCCGCGCGATCTTCGTGAACATCCAGCATCCCGGTGAAGACACCGCAGGCGTGAGCAACTGGCCCGACGGCGGTAGCGCGCGTCCCCGCTCGGCCACGATCGTGATCACGAAGAACGACGGTGGTCGTATCGCGGTTTAAGTACGCAGACTTTTAGGGGATGTCCCTGGAGGGAGCCGCAGTTCGGGCTCCCTTTTTTATTGATGCTGCCTCTTGTCCCGGCCGACGGATGTGCTACCCGATCAGGTTTCGCGTTCGCTGATGAAGCGGGTGACGACCGGCGGATTTTCGGACAGGTGGAACGCGAGTTTCCGCTCGCGAATGGTGACGTCGTAGGCGGTCACGCGGCTGAATCTGCGCAGATGTTCGTTCCATGAATCGTCGACCACCTGCTCGATGAAGCGCGACGGATTAGACACGTCGTGCAGCAGATCCCAGGCCAGGGCGCCCTGGCGCAGACGGCTGCCGCGACTCTCCTGCATGAGGGCACGAAATTCGGTGGCGCGACTCGGATCGATCAGATATTCGATGTTGACGATCACACGACCGGTCACGTGGGTGAATTCTTCCGGCGCGGTCGGCAGGGCGGTCTTGGCCGGGGTCAGGTCTTCTTCGATGCTCAGATCGATCACGTAACGCTGGCCGAAAAACATGGCCACTGCGCCGACGACGGCCGCTGCGATCAGGCTCGTCGGCACCGTCGATACGGTAGCGACCTGCCCCCAGGCGGCCGCGCCGATTGCGCTCGCGCCCATGATCGACATTTGATAGATAGACATGCCGCGTGCGCGCACCCAATCGGGAAGGCAGAGTTGTGCAGACGTGCTGAGCGAATTGGCAACCGACAGCCACGCACCGCCGGACGCGAACATCGCAACCGACGCCAGCGTTGCGTTAGGGGATACCGCGACGATGACCATGGACACAGACTGGATGACGCAGCCAGTCATGACCAGCTGATCGCGCGTAATGGCCTGGCGAATACGCGGCAGGAACATGGCCGAAAGAATCGCGCCTGCGCCCATCGATGCGAGCAGCAAGGTGAACACGCCGGCATCGCCAGCATGAAGATTGCGCGCAACCAGCGGCAGCAGCGCGATGAGCGCGGTCGAATAGAAAAAGAAGATGCCGATGCGAATCAGCACGGCACGCATGCGTTCGGACTGCCGTACGAACTGCAGGCCGACTTTCATCGCGCGACCGAGTTTTTCACGTCCGAGCGGGCTTGGCACGTGGTCTCTGCGCCACTTGATGAGGATGAATGCCGATACCACCGACAGCACCGCGTTCAGGATGAACACGTATTCGCTGCCGACGCTTGCAATCAATGCGCCGGCGATCAGCGGCCCGAAGATTCGCGAGGCATTCATCGACACGCCGTTCAAGGCCAGCGCAGTAGGAAGAATCTGGCGCGGCACGAGCTCTGGAACGATGGAGGAGAACACCGGCCAGCGCATAGCGAGTCCGATACCGTTGAGGAAGGTCAAACCGAGAAGCAAGGGCGCGGTCATGCCACCCATCGCAATCGTGACGCAAAGAACGATGGCAACTATCGCGAGCCAGAACTGCGTGAATATGAGGTAACGCCGCCTGTCGATGATGTCTGCCAACGCACCGCTTGGCAGTCCCAGAAGAAAAACCGGCAGCGTCGACGCCGATTGAACCAGGGCGACCCATATGGGCGTGCTGGTCAGCGTGGTCATCATCCACGCCGATGCCACGTCGTTCATCCACATGGTCATGTTGGCCGCGAACCAGGTGGTCCAAAGCATGCGGAACACCGCATGGCGCATGGGCGAGAAAGGCGACAGGGGATCCAGCTTGGGATCTACCTTTTGCAGGATCGCTTCGGGGTTCTCGGGATTGACGGAGGATTCTGGGGTGTCGACGGGCATGAACCCGCTATCTTACGGAAGTCGCTCCCGCATCGCCTCCAAGCGCCTGATACAAACTCACCGCATTGGTCAGCCGGTCGTACTTGGTCTGGGCCAGCGCGGTCTCGGCGGCACGCCGTTTCTCCTGCGCGTCCAGCCACGATTTGAGCGGCTCGGCACCGGCGCGATATCGCACCTCGAACAGGCGTTCCGCGTCGCGCGCGGCGGCCAGCGATTGCGTGAGCAAGTCGGCCTGTGCGGCGTACTGAGCGCGTGCCGACAGGAAGTTCTCGACATCTGCCAGAGACTGATAAAGCGTCTGGCGGAACGTGGTCACAGCAATCGCGTACTGCTCCTGCGACACCTTGATGTTCAGGTCCATCTGGGTTTTTTGCAGGAACGGCAGGCTCAGTCCGACACCGAGCGCTGCCACTGGATTTGCCAGGATGTTGAGCAGCGCAGTGCTCGACGAACCCAGACTGCCGGTCAGGGTGAGTGCAGGGTAATAACTTGCGCGGGTCGCATCGATGGTCGATACCGATTCGCGAAGTCGCAACTCGGCAGCGCGCAGATCGGGGCGGCGTCCCAGCACATCGGCCGGAATACCTTCAGGCAGAGCCGGAAGATTGCCTTCGGGTAACGCAGACGGCATCGCGATCGATTTGCCGGGAGGGCCGTCGAACAGAATCGCAAGCGCGTTCATCGCTTCCACACGTTGCTGGATCAGCTGCGTCTGGCTCGCCTGCTGGCTCACCACGGTTTGGCGCGCCTGCGCCACTTCCAGACCCGAGACCGCGCCCGATTTGTACTGCGCGTTCACCAGGTCGAGCGTCTGCTGCGCATACGCGATGCTTTGATCGCCGGACGCGATTCGCTGGCTGAGGTAGCCGGTCTGCCAGTAGAGCGATGCGACCGTGCCGACCAACGCGATGGCGGTGACTTGACGGTCCTGTTCGGTCGCGAGTTCTTCCCATTTCGCTACATCGCGTTGGCTGCCGAGCCGATTCCACAAATCGACTTCGTAACTCGCGCCGATGGAGGCTGATGTGCCTTTGCTGGTCGGCCCGCCGTCTAGCGACTTGTTCGCACTGCCGCTGATGCTGCCGCTCAGACGCGGTGTCATCAGGTCGGCGGCAATGCCGGTGCGGAGTTGCGCGACCCGAACGCGAATCGTGGCGGCGGCCAGATCGTTGTTGCGCAGCAGCGCCTCATCGATGAGCGCATCGAGCTGCGGATCGTTGAAGTTCTTCCACCATGCGCCGGCGGGATTCGATGGCGACGACACGGTCGATCCCGAGGCGTATTTCCACGCAGTCGGAAAATCGGTGACCGGCGCCTTGTACGGGGTGGTGGTTGTGGCGCAACCTGCCATGAATACCGCCACGAGAGTCGCTGCGACGGTTCGCTGAAAAATTGAAGTTTGCTTCGAGTGCATTGCTGGTTCCTGCCCTTCTTTTTATTCGCGGGCCAAGGCGTCGACCGGGTCGAGCTTGGCGGCATTGCTGGCTGGAAGGAATCCGAAGATCACGCCGATGAGCGTCGAGCAAGCGAATGCCGCGACCATCGATGTGGTGGAGTAAGAAAGCTGGAACGATCCGCCTGATTTGGCGAAGATCCAGCCTACCGAGAGCGACAGCAGGATGCCGAGCACACCGCCGAGCAAACACACCAGCACCGCCTCGATAAGGAACTGCTGGCGGATGTCGCCCTGTCTCGCGCCGACAGCCATGCGCACGCCGATTTCCCGAGTTCGTTCGGTCACCGACACCAGCATGATGTTCATCACGCCAATGCCGCCGACGATCAGCGAGATCAAGGCGATGGCCGAGATCAGCAGCGTCATGGTTTGCGTGGTGCTCTCGATGGTCTGGCGAATCGTGTCGGTGTTGAGCACGTAGAAATCGACCACGCCGTGACGACGCTTCATGAGCGCGTTGATTCCGGCTTCTGCTGCATCCATCGGCGCGTCGTCGCTCACCCGCACCGTGATGCTGCGCAGATACGATTGCCCGAGCATGCGGCTCATGGCTGTCGTGTACGGCACATAGACGTTGAGCGCTTCACTGTTGCCGAAAGCCGATTCGCTTTTCGCGGCAATGCCGACCACACGCGATGGAATACTGCCCATCAGAATGACTTCGCCGAGCGGGTTCGGATTGTTCGGGAACAACTGTTTGCGCGTGTTGTCGTCGATCACCACTTCCTGCTTCAACTCGTCGATCGCACTCTGGTCGAACGCGCGGCCTTGAGCAATGGTGACGTTGCGTACCCGGAAATATTGTTCGCCGACGCCGTTGATGGTGCCGTTCACCGCGACATTGCCGTATCGCAACTGGCTCGAGCTCGTGACGGTGGGCGTGACGCTATCGACGTACACCTCTTGCGCGAGCGCGTTCGCATCGCTGGGAACCAGCGTTCGAATGCGCGCCGATCGGGTATCGCCAAAACCGGTGCCCGAGAAAATCTCGATCGTGTTGGTTCCGATCGAGCTGATGTTTTTCAGGATCTGCTGACGCGAACCTTCGCCCAATGCAACGACCGACACCACCGAAGCAATGCCGATGATGATGCCGAGCATCGTGAGGAAAGTGCGGAGTCGGTGCGCGTTCATCGCCAGCACCGCCATGTAGAAAGCTTCGGTGAATCTATCCCAGACGGCACCCAGACTCGCGCGCGCACCGGCCACGGCTCCGAGTACCTTTTGCGTCGACGATCGCTCCGCTCGCTGCCTGTCGGCAACGACCTCGCCGTCGCGCAGCTCGATGATTCGTTGCGCGTGCTCGGCCACTTGCATGTCGTGGGTCACGATGATGATCGTGTGGCCTTCCTCATGCAGCTCACCGAGGATCTTCATCACTTCTGCGCCACTGGTCGTGTCGAGCGCGCCGGTAGGTTCGTCGGCCAGGATGACATGGCCGCCGTTCATCAACGCGCGGGCAATACTCACCCGCTGTTGCTGGCCGCCGGAGAGTTGTCCGGGTTTGTGCGTGAGCCGGTCGGCAAGACCGAGTCGACCCAGTAACTCGACAGAGCGTTTTCTGCGGTCGGCAGAGCTGCGTCCCGCGTAGACGGCGGGCACTTCCACGTTGCCCATGGCCGATAGATCGGACAGCAGGTGATAGCGCTGGAAAATGAAGCCGAAGTGTTCACGGCGAAGCTCGGCGAGTTCGTCGGGCAGCAGCTTGCCTGTTTCGCGACCCGCCACTTTGTAGGAGCCTGCAGTCGGTCTGTCGAGACATCCGAGGATGTTCATCAAGGTCGATTTGCCCGAGCCCGATGCGCCTACGATAGCGACCATCTCGCCCGCTTCGATCGTGAGATTGATGTCCTTGAGTACCGCGATCGTTCCTTCGCCGGCAGGAAACTCCCGGCGAAGATCCCGGATTTCTAGAAGTGCCTGAGTCATCAGAACCTCATGCGCGGGGTTTGACCCTGACGCGGTGCCCCGCCGCCTGCTCCAGGCGCGGGCGCTTCACTCACGATCACCTTCTCGCCTTCGGTCAATCCTTCGAGGATCTGCGCATTCACGTTGTTGTTGATGCCGACTTTGACCTTGCGATCGACAGCCTTGCCTTCGGCATCGACCACTTTCACGGTGACCGTTCCGTCGCGGGCGCGTTCGCCTATTGCCGACGACGGCACGACCAGCGCATCGCGCGCTTCGGCAAGCACCACGTACACCTGCGCCGTCATCGAAATGCGCAGTCGTCCGTCTTCGTTAGGGATGTCGAGCAGGGCGTTGTAGTAGATGGCGGTCGCACTCGTGGTGCTGGACGATGAAGACGATGTGGTGGTGTCGGTGAGGATGGAATCGGGTGCCGGCTCTACCGTGCGAATCGTCGTGTAGTAGCGCTTGGCAGGCTCTCCCAGAATGGTGAAGTACACCTTCTGTCCGGGCTTCACGCGCACCACGTCGGCTTCGGATATTTGCGTCTTGACGGTGAGCTTGTCGAGTTGCGCAACCTTGATGATGGTCGGCGCGCTCTGGTTCGCATTGACCGTCTGACCTTCCTGCGCAACCAGTGCCACGACCACGCCATCGATAGGCGACAGGATTTTTGTGTAGCCGATGTTCACGTTGGCGGTATCGACTGCCACGGTGTTCTGGGCGATCTGCGCATCGAGTGCCTTGATTTCCGCCTGCGTGGTGTTGAGCGTCGCTTCCGCAGTTTCGTAGGCTTCACGCGAGGTCGCGTCCGCCGCGAGCATTTCTTTCTGGCGGGTGAAGGCAAGCTCGGCCTGACGCAGGCTCGCACGTTTTGCGACTTGCTGCGCCCTCACGTTTTCGACTGCGGCCTGCGCGTTGCGCAAGTTGTTCTGCTGCGTGTTCGAATCGATTTCTGCGACAAGCTGGCCTTTCTTGACCACATCTCCCAGCGCGACTTTCAGCGATTTGATCTGGCCGGAAACCTGGGCCCCGACGCTGACCTGCTTGAAGGCCTGAAGGGTTCCAGTGCCGAGCACGGTCTGCTCGAGGTTCGCGCGGCGTACCGGTGCGGTCACGAACTCGGGCTTCTTCGCAGCGGGAAAGAAGTACAGCTTGGCACCGACACCCAATGCAATCACGGCGATTGCGATGAGGATGGTCTTGATGAGTCTGGAGCGCGGATGAAAGAGTTGCATGGGGTGGACTTTACAAGCGACGTTTGGCAAACCAATGGCACCTGCGCATAGGTTCGGTAAAGATTGTTAAAGAAGCGACACCGACCAAGGCACGATCAGGTCTTCAGATTAGAGGCGAGATTCGCCGCAAGGTGGCCGAGGGGCAATGTGCTGTTCGCCTTGACCTCGCCAAGGGAAAAACTGGTCTGCAGGTCTTTGACGTTGGGCAGGTTGATCAGTCTTTGCAGCGCGAAGTGCGAAAAGCTTTCGAGGTTGGGCGCGACCACCTGCAACTCGAAGGTGCCCGTGCCGCTGATGTAGTGGCAGGACACCACCTCGGGCAAATTCTTGAGTGCTATCTCGAGCGACTTGTGGGCGTCGCCGGTGTTGCGATCTGCGTTGAGGCGCACGAAGGCCAGAACGCCAAGGCCGATTTTGTGTCGATCGATTTCGGCTCGATAGCCTTTGATGAAGCCGGATTCTTCGAGTGCGCGCACCCGTCGCCAGCACGGCGCTGCAGACAGCCCGACCCGGCTCGACAGCTCCGCATTGGTGAGCCGGCCATCACGCTGCAATTCGTCCAGGATGGCGAGATCGAACTTATCTAGTGTTTCCAAAAGCCCTCCGTTTGAGCAAGATTCTTTCAAAGGGTAGCCTAAACCGGGCAAAAAACGCAAACACTTATCAAGAGTCGAGGCATACACTTTCCTCACACAAGCAGGAGACCGCGATGAACGCACCGTTGCCAGAGAGCATCCGCAAAGCGTTGGAAACAGTCACGCTCGACGACAAATATTCGCTCGACTACGGCCGCGCTTTCATGAGCGGAGTACAGGCGTTGGTGAAGTTGCCCATGCTTCAGCGAGTACGCGACGCCGCCATCGGCAAGCACACGGCAGGATTCATCAGCGGATATCGCGGATCGCCACTTGGCGGTTACGACCAGGCACTCTGGAAGGCATCCAAATATCTCAAGTCGCAGAACATCGTCTTTCAGCCCGGAGTGAACGAAGAGCTCGCCGCGACGGCTGTGTGGGGCACGCAGCAACTCGGCTTCTCTCCTCCAGGCACCAATAAATTCGACGGCGTGTTCGGCCTCTGGTATGGCAAGGGTCCGGGCGCGGATCGATGCTCCGACGTTTTCAAGCACGCGAACATGGCAGGCACGACGCCATGGGGCGGTGTCATCGCGGTGGCGGGCGACGATCACATTTCGAAGAGCTCGACGGCAGCGCATCAGACCGATCACATCTTCAAGGCTTGCGGACTGCCGGTGTTTTTTCCGGCATCGGTTCAGGAAATTCTCGATCTGGGCATTCATGCGTTCGCGATGAGCCGCTTCTCGGGCGTGTGGTCGGGTATGAAGACGATTCAGGAGATCGTCGAATCGAGTGCGACCGCGATGATCGATCCGGATCGGGTGAACGTCGTCATTCCAACCGATTTCGAAATGCCCGAGGGTGGCCTGCATATTCGTTGGCCGGATCACGCCTTGCAGCAGGAAGCGCGGCTCTTTCATTACAAGTGGTACGCCGCGCTCGCGTACATCCGTGCCAACAAGCTCAACTACAACGTCATCGAAGGCCCGAACGATCGATTCGGTTTGATCGCCAGTGGCAAGGCATTCAACGACACCCGCCAGGCACTGCTCGATCTGGGGCTGGACGACGACACCTGCAGACAGATCGGTATTCGGCTGCATAAGGTAGGGGTCGTGTGGCCGCTCGAAGCGCAGCTCACCCGCGACTTCGCGACGGGATTGCAGGAGATCGTGGTCGTCGAGGAAAAGCGCCAGATCATCGAATATCAATTGAAAGAAGAGCTCTACAACTGGCGCCAGGATGTGCGCCCCAACGTGCTCGGCAAGTTCGACGAAGTGTCCGGCGATTTCAGCGGCGGTGAATGGTCGATGCCCAATCCGACCGCAAACACCCTGCTTCGCGCGAACGCCGACTTGTCGCCCGCGATTATTGCGCGCGCTATTGCCAAACGGCTGCGCAAACTGGGACTCGATTCCGACATGCAGGCACGCATCGATTCGCGCATGGCGATCATCGACGCGAAAGACAGCGCGATGCTCACGCTCGAATCGAAGGGCGGCGTGAAGGGTGCGGAACGCGCGCCCTGGTTCTGTTCCGGTTGCCCGCACAACACCAGCACGGTGGTGCCTGAAGGATCTCGCGCGCTCGGCGGCATCGGCTGCCATTTCATGGCGACCTGGATGGACAGAAGCACCATCGGCTTCACGCAGATGGGCGGTGAAGGCGTGCCGTGGGTCGGTCAGCAACCGTTCACCACCGACAAACACATTTTCGCCAACCTGGGCGACGGAACCTACTTTCACAGCGGCCTGATGGCGATTCGCCAGAGCATCGCATCGGGCGTGAACATTACCTACAAGATCCTCTACAACGACGCAGTCGCGATGACTGGCGGTCAACAAGTCGGCGAGCGTCCGGAGGGACATTCGGTGGTTCAGATTGCGCTGAGTCTGCTGGCTGAAGGCGCGAAGAAAACAGTGGTCGTGACCGACGAACCCGAGAAATACGAAGGTGTCGAATTGGCGAAGGGCGTGACTGTTCACCACCGCGACAAGCTCGACGACATCCAGCGCGAATTCCGGGAAATCGAAGGCACAACGGCCATCATTTACGACCAGACCTGCGCCACCGAAAAACGTAGGCGCCGCAAGCGCGGAACCATGGTCGATCCGGCCAAGCGAGTCGTCATCAACGAGCTGGTGTGCGAAGGATGCGGCGATTGCGGGGTGCAATCGAACTGCCTGAGCGTCGAGCCGCTGGAGACCGAGTTCGGTCGCAAGCGCACGATCAACCAGAGCACCTGCAACAAGGACATGTCTTGTCTGAAAGGCTTTTGCCCGAGCTTCGTCACTGTGGAAGGCGGGCAGTTGCGCAAGAAGGAAAAGGGCAAGGTGCCTTCGCCTTTCGAGCTGTCTGCGTTGAACGAACCGCAGATTCCGACCATCTCGAACGCCTATGGCATCGTGGTCGCCGGTGTCGGTGGCACCGGGGTCATCACCATCGGGCAGTTGCTCGGCGTCGCCGCGCATCTGGAAGGCTTGGGCATCGTGACGCAGGATGCTGCAGGACTCGCCCAAAAAGGCGGTGCTACCTGGAGCCATGTGCTGATCGCGAAAGAACAGTCGGACATTCGCACCACCCGCGTCGGTACGGCGGCCGCAGATCTGATTCTCGGATGCGATCCGTTGGTCAGTGCGTCTCCCGAAACGCTCATGCGAATTCGCGAAGGGCGCACGCATGTAGCACTCAACTCGCACAGCACGCCCACCGCATCGTTCGTTCGGAATGCCGACTGGCAGAACCCGGCAGAGGCATGCGTGGCGCAAATCGCGACGGCAGCCGGGCTGGACGGTGTCTCGACTTTCGATGCCGACACCATGGCCACCAAGCTGATGGGCGATTCGATTTACGCCAATCCGATGATCCTCGGCTTCGCCTGGCAAAAGGGCTGGATCCCGCTGAACAAGGCATCGCTGATGCGCGCCATCGAATTGAATGCAGTCGCGATCGATCAGAACAAGGCGGCGTTCGAGTGGGGTCGCCGTGCGGCGAGCAATCTGGCTGAAGTGCAGAAGCTGGCTACGCCGACGCAAGTCATCGAGTTCCGCCGTCGCGATTCGCTGGACGACATGCTTGCCAAGCGAGTCGAGTTCCTCAAGGGCTATCAGAACGCAGCGTACGCCCGAGAGTTTTCGGAGTTCGTGGCGAGGGTTCGCAAAGCCGAAGCGCCACTCGGCAAGTCGCTTCTTACCGAAAACGTGGCTCGCTATTTATTCAAGCTGATGGCCTACAAGGACGAGTACGAAGTGGCTCGGCTTCACACCGACAAAAGTTTTCTGGAGCGAATCAACAGCACTTTCGAGGGCGACTTCAAGCTGAACTACCACCTGGCTCCTCCGTTGATGTCCAAAAAGAACGCCAGGGGCGAACTCCAGAAGCGCAAATTCGGTCCGGCCATGCTCACCGGTTTCCGGGTGCTGGCAAAACTGAAGGGACTTCGCGGAACCGCATTCGACGTCTTCGGCCGGACCGAAGAGCGCCAGACCGAACGCGCGTTGATCGGCGAATACCGGGACACCATCGAGCAGGTCATCGGTACCCTGACCGAGGACCTGCATGCGCTGGCGGTCGAAATCTCCCGCATTCCCGAATCGATCAAGGGATATGGGCATGTGAAGGATCGCAATCTGGTGGCGGCCCGACTTCGCTGGGCAGAGCTGATGCGGCAGTGGAACGCGCCGCAGGGTCATGGAGCCCGGGAAGCGGCCTGACGCATACAATCTGAGACGCCTGCCGCGCCCGGCGCCTTGCAGCCAGGGTGCGCGCTGCTGTCTTTTCAGCATTTGTTCTCAAAATCCAAGTGGAGTCGCCCGTGTTTATTTCTTCAGCTTTTGCCCAAACCGCCCCCGCAGCTGCCGCCGAAGGCGGAATGATGGGCAGCCTTTCGAGCATGCTTCCTCTGGTGTTGATGTTCGTGGTTTTGTACTTCGTCATGATCCGCCCCCAGATGAAGAAGCAGAAGGAACACCGTTCCATGATCGACGCGCTGGCCAAGGGCGATGAGGTCGCGACCGCCGGCGGTTTGCTCGGTAAGGTCACCGGAATTCGCGAAGGCTTCATCAGCCTGGAAATCGCCAATGGCGTGGAAATCCAGCTGCAACGCAGCGCCGTCGTGCAAGTCCTTCCCAAAGGCAGCGTCAAGTAATCTGGCTCGGAAGCGAACCGTTTCCAAGCCGCTCTGGCTGCATCGCAGTCTTATTGTCCAAAGCTAAACCATGAACCGTTACCCGGTCTGGAAGTACGTTCTCATCGGCATCGTGCTTCTGGTGGGCGTCATCTACGCCCTGCCCAACGTCTTCGGGGAAGCGCCTGCGGTGCAGGTTACTTCCGCGAAATCAGTCATCAAGGTCGACGCAGCCGTTCGGGATCGCGTGGAAGCAGCCATCAAGGCCGCAAATCTGACCGCCAGTTCTGTCGTGCTCGACGGCACGACGGTCAAGGCGCAGTTCAATTCCACCGACGATCAGGCCAAGGGCAAGGACGCGATCGAAAAAGCGGTGAACACCGACCCGACGAATCCTTCTTACGTTGTCGCGCTCAACCTGATTTCCCGTTCCCCGCACTGGTTGACCGCACTGCGCGCATCGCCCATGTATCTGGGGCTGGACCTGCGCGGCGGGGTTCACTTCATGCTCCAGGTGGACATGCAGGCGGCGATCACCAAAAAGGTCGAGGCCTATTCGGGCGACATTCGCACTGCACTGCGCGAGAAGAACATTCGCCACAGTGGCGTGAATCGCAACGGTCAGGCCGTCGAAATTCTGTTCCGCGACGAAGCCACCTTGCGTTCGGCACAGAACGTTATTTCCGATCAATTCCCCGATCTGCAAGTGGCTACCGCGCCGCAAGGCACCGATTTCAAGGCGACCGCCACGATCAAGCCCGATGCGCTTCGTCGCACGCAGGAGCAGGCGCTCAAGCAGAACATCGTCACGCTGCATAACCGGATCAACGAAATCGGTGTGGCCGAACCCGTTATCCAGCAGCAGGGCCTCGATCGGGTCGTGGTTCAGTTGCCCGGTATTCAGGATCCGGGACGCGCGAAGGACATCCTCGGACGTACCGCGACTCTGGAAGTCCGCCTGGTCGATGAAAGCTCGGAAGCTCGCGCTGCCGAATCGGGTGGCCCGGTTCCCTTCGGCGACGAGAAATATCTGGAGCGCAGTGGCGCCCCTGTCATCGTCAAGAAGCAGGTCATCCTGACTGGCGAGAACCTCACCGATGCACAGCCCGGGTTCGACCAGCAGACTCAGGAAGCCGCAGTTCACCTGACGCTGGACGCCAAGGGCTCGCGAATCTTCCGCGACATCACCCGCGACAACATCGGCAAGCGCATGGCGATCCTTTTGTTCGAAAAGGGCAAGGGCGAAGTCGTTACCGCGCCGGTCATCCGCTCGGAAATCGGCGGCGGTCGAGTTCAGATTTCCGGTCGCATGACCACCAGCGAAGCCGCCGATACCGCGCTTCTGCTGCGCGCTGGATCGTTGGCAGCTCCGATGGAAATCATCGAAGAACGCACCATCGGCCCGACGCTGGGCGCAGAGAACATTGCCAAGGGCTTCCACAGCGTGGCCTGGGGCTTTGCGGTCATCGTCGTGTTCATGTGCATCTATTACGCGATCTTCGGCATGTTCTCGGCCATTGCCCTCGCTGTGAATTTGCTGCTGCTGGTGGCGGTGCTCTCGATGCTTCAGGCCACTCTGACACTTCCCGGCATGGCCGCTATGGCGCTGGCGCTGGGCATGGCAATCGATGCCAACGTGCTGATCAACGAACGGGTTCGCGAAGAACTGCGATCGGGGGCTGCGCCTCAAGCAGCTATTCATGCTGGCTACGAGCGCGCATGGGCGACGATTCTCGACTCGAACATCACCACCTTGATTGCCGGCCTGGCCTTGCTGGCCTTCGGTTCGGGCCCGGTCCGCGGGTTCGCGGTCGTGCACTGTATCGGCATCCTGACGAGCATGTTCTCAGCGGTTTTCTTCTCCCGTGCTTTGGTTAATTTGTGGTACGGTCGTAAGAAGAAACTCAAGTCCGTATCGATCGGTACCGTGTGGCGCCCGGGCAATGACTTGTCCGCCGGTTCGGTCAAATAAGAGGCAGAGATGGAATTTTTCAGAATCCGCAGGGACATTCCCTTCATGAAGAATGCGTTGATCTTCAACGTCATCTCTTTCGTGACTTTTCTCGTTGCCGTCTTCTTCCTGTTTACCCGGGGCTTGCACCTGTCGGTGGAGTTCACAGGCGGCACCGTCATGGAAGTCGCTTACACGCAGTCGGCAGACGTAGCGCGTGTCCGCGATACGGTTAGCAAACTCGGCTTTACCGACATTCAGGTCCAGAACTTCGGCACGTCTCGCGACGTGATGATTCGCCTGCCCGCGCAAAAGGGTGTCAGCTCGGCGCAGCAGAGCGATCGGGTGCTGGAAGCTCTCAAGCAGGACAACGCAGACGTGGCACTGCGTCGCACCGAGTTCGTCGGACCGCAGGTGGGTGAAGAATTGTTCACCAACGGGCTTCTCGCGTTGGGCATGGTTGTTCTGGGAATCGTCGCCTACCTGTCGTTCCGCTTCGAGTGGAAATACGCGGTAGCCGGCATCATCGCCAACCTGCACGACATCGTGATCATTCTGGGATTTTTCGCGTTCTTCCAATGGGAGTTTTCACTGGCGGTGCTGGCGGCAATTCTCGCGGTGCTCGGCTATTCGGTGAACGAGTCGGTGGTCATCTTCGACCGGATCCGCGAAAACTTCCGTCGCTATCGCAAGATGACGACCGTCGAAGTCATCGACAGCGCGATCACCTCGACGATCAGCCGAACCATCATCACGCACGGATCGACCGAGGCGATGGTGCTCTCCATGCTCATCTTCGGTGGACCGACCCTGCATTACTTTGCACTCGCGCTGACCATCGGGATTCTGTTCGGCATCTATTCGTCGGTGTTCGTGGCGGCCGCAATCGCCATGTGGCTCGGCATCAAACGCGAAGATCTGATCAAGGCACCCGCCAAAAAAGAAGGCGATCCCAACGATCCGAACGCGGGCGCCACGGTGTAATTCAAAAGCATGGCCTCATCTCGTCCGCCTGCCCCCGACTCGAGCCTGGCACGCCGGGCAAGAGAGAGGTTCGTGGCCGAGCTTTGTCCAGTCGTTGCGCCTATTGCGCAATCCATCGAAGAAAAGCTCTTTGCGCTGGCCGATCAGGCCGGCAATGCACGCGACATGCAGATCCGTCGCGACGGTCTGGTCATGTTCCAGAATGGTCGCAAAGATTGGGTCGCTTCCGTGCCGGCTGCATGGAAATCGGCTTTGACACCGCCTACGGCCACCGGTCGAATCAGGCTTGAAATCAAGAATTTCGAATTGATGGGCGACGACGTCGTCGAGAACAAGATTCTTTCTTCGCGCCTGGCGCTGTCGCTTCTGGACAAGGTCAACTGGGAGCTGAACGATCTTCGCTTGCGAGTCCAGACGCTCGAGGGTTCCCAGGAGTTCAATTCCTTCGATATTTTCCGGCCCGAGGTCATCGCCCAGAACATGGTCGAGCGTTGGGTCACCGGCGGCCTGTCTCGACCGATCTGGAACATCGTGCAGGATGTGATTCAGGGTCAGCTGGGCGAGCGGCTGGTCGAGTGCTATCACTCGGCCAACGAGTACCTGGTCGAAAACGGTGTCATGGAAGACATCGACCTGAAGCCACTGGTACGCCGCACGCCTAGCGCGGTCACGAGCGACAACGGCGGCAACGGCTCTGGCGGCCGTGGGTATGGAAACTCGAACAACAACGGCAACAACAACGGTTCAGGCGGAAACCGAGACTATCGCGACGGGCGCGGATCACGCCAGTCTCGAGATTCACGAGATTCGAATCGCGATTCCGGCCGCGACTCGAATCGGGACTCCAACCGTGATTACCGCAGCGACGGCTCGAGCTCTGGTTACGCAGATTCCGACGGAGGGCGCAGCACCGGCTCAGGATCGATGAACTCGAGTTCCGGATTGCTCGACTCCGACCGTCAGCGCGGCTACTCCGGATCATCGGACGGCGGGCGCAATCAGAACTCCTCCTCACGTTCGTCCGGAGATCGCGGGCAGGACAGAAACCAGGATCGTGGCCGGCAATCGGACCGGGATGCTGTCCACACGGGTAGCGGTTCCCCAAACAATAGCTATCAGTCGAGTCCGTCGGAAGAAACCCGAATGCAGACGGCAGGAACGCCGTTGGCACGCGCTAAGCAGCGCGCTCAGGGGCTGGTCGGTCAGCTGCGCAGACTCTTGAGCGATCGCGTCCCGGAATTCGAACAGACACAGGCCGTAGGCATTACGCCCGGTTTGGCGCAGGCTTTGAATCGCGCCGTCGAGACCAGGTACGCCGACAGTGAGTTGGACGCGGTACCGATGAACGCGGCCGGCGTCGAGCAGGCCGCGCGTCGGCTGCGCATGCGTGCAGGCGAACTCAAAACCCAGGCCACGTCGACCACCGAGAAAGCGACCATCGAAGTGGTGGCGCTGATGTTCCAGAGCATTCTTGCCGAAGAGAGAATTCCGGCCACAGTGCGTGTATGGTTTGCGCGTCTTCAAATGCCAGTGCTGCGCGTCGCAATTTCGGATCAGGCGTTTTTCGGCACTCTGACTCATCCTGCGCGTCAGTTGATCGACCGGATGGGTTCCTGCGTGATGGGCTTCAACGCCGCGGCCATCAACGGCAGCGCGCTCGAAATCGAAATCAAGCGTGTGGTGCAGGTGATCGAGCAGTATCCGGAGACCGGACAGCGCGTGTTTCAACTGGTGTTCGACGAGTTCCAGTTGTTCCTGTCCAAGTTCCTGACCGAGAAAACCTCGACGCAGAGGCTGGTGAGCGTTGCCCAGCAGGTCGAGCAGAAAGAAACGCTCGCGGTGCAATACACCATCGAATTGCGCAAGCTGCTCAACGACATGCCTGTGCGCGAAGAGATTCGCGAATTTCTGTTCAAGGTTTGGGCCGAGGTGCTTGCGGTTGCCGCCATCAAAAATGGTCCCAAGCACGACGAAACTGCGTCGCTCAAACGCGCGGCCTCCGATCTCGTCTGGGCTGCAAGTGCGAAGCCGAACAGGAACGACCGCAGCCGAGTGATTCAGGATCTGCCGCAGTTGTTGCAGCGCTTGCGCCAGGGTATGACTCTGCTTGGAGTTACCGGCGAGCCGCAGGAAGAACACATCAAGATCATCGGCGACACGTTGGCAGACGCTTTCATGTCCAAGACCGAAGCGATCCCGCAAGCCAAGATTGAAACCATGGCGCGCCGCCTGGCCGATCTGGAAGACTTCGTAACCGATGAAGAAGCCGCGGACTTGAATCTGGACGCGCAAAGCATCGAGCTGATGCTAGGCATCGACAGCTCCACCATGGAAGTCGTCGCCGATGGTGGATCGCAGCCGACCGAGGCCATGATCGCCTGGGCCGATGAGCTGCAGCTGGGCAACTGGTTCATGCTCGATCACAACAACAGCGTCACGCAGGTGCAGTTCGTGTGGCGCAGCGATCGCAAGCAGCTCAATCTGTTCGCGACCACCGAGGGCTTCAGCTACCTGATTCAGGCCAGACGCCTCGCTGCTTATCTGCAGGCGGGTCTACTGGTGCCGGCAGAAGACGAAACGCTCACGGTGCGCGCAACACGCGAAGCCCTCGCGAAACTCAACGCGAATCCGGAACGACTGCTGGGGTAAGAGCGCAGAAATAAGTCGAGCTACCCAAACAAAAAAACGCCTGCGACTGCAGGCGTTTTTTTGTTTAGCGAAGAACTCAATGAGCGATTCGTTCTTGGGTGTCGTCGCACAACTCGTCGAGTATTAGCGCATCGGGTTCGGTGCCGAAACTCCAGTAAACCATCAGGATGATGATTTTCAGATCGTCCAGTGAGACGGGATCGCCAGGCACCGCCATTGCACGATCGATGACGATTTCACGCATGGCCGGAGGCATGACTCCTGCACTCTCAAGGAAGCTGACGAATCCGAGACACTGCGCACCCAGATGGTCCTGTTCGGACACCTGATAAACACGCATGCTGTTGTTGGATTGTTCGGTGTGATCTGCTTGCAGAGCTTCTTCGGCATCGATAGCGATACCGAGTTTTGCGGAGCTTGCAGTCTGGGCGGTTTGAACGGATCGAGACGCGAGATTCAATCCATCAAGCCATTTGAGGGCCTGTTGAATTTCATCGGCTTCGAACCCGACGGCGCTTAATTTGCGTCCCAGAACTCGGAGTTCAGGACACGCATCGCCTCGCCAGTAGTTTTCATAGACGAATACGAGCACTTCAAACATGAATTCAATATAGCGCAGAACTACAAAGATCGGTCAAGTTTGTCTTCGAGTTTTACGTTTCCTGTTTTGGCCACATCCGAGTCCGCAATCACGCGCGCGCCACACGCTGGAACTGGCCGCCGGGAAGTCGCGCTACGTGGCCTTCCAGTTCGAGTTCAAGCAATGCGGCCTGAAGCGCAGCCGTGGTCATGCCAGTCCGAGCCAGCAGCTCGTCGAGGCTGATCGGATCGAATCCCATGTCTTTCAAAATCGGATGCATGCTTTCGAGCTCCCTGGTAGACGCTGCCTGCTGATATTCAGTTTGCACCGAATGCGCAAAAGGCAAGCGTAAATCTTCGAGAACATCCTGCGCCGATTCGACCAGCTTGGCGCCTTGCCTGATTAGCCAGTGGCAGCCTCGCGATTGCGGCGCGTGGATCGAGCCCGGTATCGCGAATACCTCTTTACCTTGCTCGGCCGCCATCTTTGCAGTGATGAGCGACCCGGATTTCACGGCTGCTTCCACCACCAAAGTGCCTTGTGCCAGCCCTGAAATAATCCGGTTTCGTTTCGGAAAATTCGGCGCCATGGGGGGCGTTCCGATAGCGAACTCGCTGATGACCAGGCCACGTTTCGCGATTCGATGCGCCAGATCGAAATGACTCTTGGGATAGACGCGATCAAGGCCGGTGCCTACGACGGCAATCGTCGCGATATCTTGCGATGAAGGGGCCCCGTCCAGTGCGCCTTCGTGCGCGGCGCCGTCGACTCCGAGCGCGAGTCCCGACACCACGACGAGCGATTCCGCCGCTAATGCTTGCGCGAATTGGCGCGCGTTCGCCGCACCTTGAGGCGTCGGATTTCTGCTGCCGACGATTGCAATGCTTCGCCTGAAGCTCGACTCGAACGCGCTTTCGGCATAGGGTGCGTTGCCAAGGATGTAGAGCATCAGAGGCGGATCGGCGGTGTCGAGCAGACGCTGCGGATAACCGGGGTCTGCGAGGTTCAGCAGATGACGAAATCCACGTTCGTGGCTTCCGCCGTCGAGCCACTCGAGAGTCACTTCGAGTTGCGAGGCAAGGTCTGCCGGCTCGGCGAGCAAGGCGCGCGTTTGCGCTTCGCTCACGACCTGGCCGAGCGCCGCATATGTTTGTTGAAATATGGAAGAAGGAAGGCCGAAAGCCTGGAGCAGCTTTCGGGCTGTTTCATTTCCGACGCCCGGAGTGAGCGTCAATCGCAGCCAGGCTGCGATGTCGTCGCGTTCTGTCAAATCACGAACCCTGCTTAATTTCGAGGGTTCGTAGTGTCGTCGATTAGCGCGGGTTCACGAGCCTGTCACCGACCGTTACCCCGTCGGCGATCTGCAAGACCAGACCGTAAGACACGCGATCGAAGACGCGGAACACCATCAACAGACCATTGCGCTCGTCGGGAAGCTTGTATGAGCGCTTCGCCGGATCATCTTTGTCGACGAATCGGCGGCCGTCTTTCTGAAGCGCCAGTATGTAGCCGCTCTGCATGCCATCCCGTGAGCCACGATTGATCAGCACAATCTGATTCTGCGCCGCGTTGGCAACCGCGCTGCCATAAACAGATACGACCTGCGCCTGGACTTCCGAAGTGGGAGCGCGAGGAACGTAGCTCACCAATTGGCGAGGAGGTTCCGGCAGAAGACGGTCGCCAGCGCGCATCTCTTCTTTTGTGCGCACGACAACCACGGTCCCGGGAACCGTCTCGGTCAGCTTTTCACCCTTGAGAGTCTCTTCGCGAACGGTCTCGCCACGCGTCAGTTCGACTTGACCCACGTACGCGGCTTCGTAGCCCAGAATTTCGTCGGTCGTCGGATCTTTGACGGGTCGTGCTGTGCGGAACACACGATATTGCTGCGCCTTGCCACCTGCATCGACGAGGGGGGCGCCGACTGGGCCTGCTACATAAGCCTTGTCGCCGCGAGAAAGCAGAACGCGGCCTTCCTGTGCGGAAACGATCTTCGGTGCGGCCAGCAGTTCGTTTTCGGCCACGATGATCGGCTCGCTCAGGAACGGCTCGATCGCGGCTGGAGAAAGCGTAGGCAGGGCAGTGTCGGCCAACGCTTCATAGCGGGTCTGGGGCGTGACTTTCACAGTCGCCGGATCGCCGTTGGCGCCGCCGGCCATGCGCGTACGCAGCATCGCGCGACCGTCTTTCGTGTCGAGAAACAGCTGCTGACCTGGATAGATGCGGTGGGGATTGGCGATATCGTCGAGGTTCATGCCCCAGAGTTCGGGCCACTTCCACGGGCTCTTCAGGAACATGCCCGAGATTGCCCAGAGCGTATCGCCGCGTTTGACTGTGTAGCTTTCAGGAGCGTTAGGCGCAAGCTCGCTGACGTCGACGCCGGTTTGGGCGACCTGGGCCGCAGTGGCCTTTTGAGCGGGGGTGATCGGGAAGTTCTGGGCGTGTACGCCAGAGGACAGCATTGCGCTGGCGACTGCGGCAAGCACGGTCAAAACTGCTGTAGATCCCGCCATTTTTTGTTTCTTCATGGTCATCAGTATTGCAAGCGCCCGGAAGGCAGTCGACACCCGGCCGCGGGGCTGAAGGGAGCGGCACAAATCTTGACAAATTACACGCGATTCTGCGCTCAAGCCCTTGATTGGGCAACGATTTGAGCCAATCGTCCAAGCTCGAAGCGGTAAAAGTAGCGAAAATAGCGACATCGCCTCCAGATGAATCATGGCAAAACTCAATATTCTTCATTTTCCCGACCCACGGCTCTTTACCGTGGCCAAACCGGTTGTAACTATCGACGATCGAATCAAGGCGCTCGCTGCGGACATGCTCGAAACCATGTACGACGCCGACGGCCTCGGCCTTGCCGCGACGCAGGTCAACATTCATGAGCGCCTCGTAGTGATGGATGTATCCGAGGGTCGCAACGAACCGCTGGTGCTGGTCAACCCCGAAATCGTGTGGAACAGCCCCGAGCGCAAGGTGTCCGAAGAGGGCTGCCTGTCGGTTCCGGGTATTTACGACAAGGTCGAGCGCTTCGAATCGGTTCATGTGCGCGCCGCCGACGAGAACGGCGTGATGCGCACCATCGAGGCCGAGGGCGTCCTGTCCATCTGCGTGCAGCACGAGCTAGATCACCTGCTTGGCAAGGTGTTTGTCGAATACCTGTCACCGCTCAAGCGCACCCGCATCAAGACGAAGCTGGTGAAGCAGCAGCGCGAAGACGAGCGCGACAAACGCTGATGAACGCGGACCGTGTCTTGAAAGCTTTGTCTTGAGAGTTATTTTTGCCGGCACGCCCGAGTTCGCGCGAGTCGCGCTCGAGGCTATAGCCAAAGCGGGCCACGAGATCGCGTTGGTCATGACCCAGCCCGACCGACCCTCCGGTCGCGGCATGAAACTGCATCTGTCCCCGGTCAAGCAGTTCGCGCTGGACTTTGGCGTCGAGGTGCTTCAGACCCGCAGTCTGCGACTCGACGGCAAATATCCAGACGAGGCTGCCGCCGCGAAGCAGATCATCAATGCCGCGAACGCCGATGTGATGATCGTCGCGGCTTACGGTTTGATTCTTCCGCAATGGGTGCTCGACACGCCGCGTCTGGGTTGCCTGAACATCCACGCGTCCCTGTTGCCGCGATGGCGCGGCGCGGCGCCGATTCACCGTGCCATCGAAGCCGGCGATTCCGAAACCGGCGTCACGATCATGCAGATGGATGCCGGTCTCGACACCGGCGCGATGCTGGTGAAAGAGGCCGAGAAAATTCTTCCCACCGATACCACCGGCGAATTGCACGATCGACTCGCCGTCCTGGGCGCGAAGCTGGTGATGCAAGCGCTCGATCTGGCCGAGAAGAGCCTGCTCGAGCCTGTCGCGCAGCCTAAAGAAGGCGTGACCTACGCAAGCAAGATCGACAAGGCGGAATCGGCGATCGACTGGAGCCAGCCGGCAGAGGTTCTTGCGCGCCGAATTCGTGCATTCAATCCTGCGCCCGGTGCATCGACCTGGTTCGCAGCCGACTCGTCGGACCCGACCAAAAGGGAAGCGATCAAGGTGTGGATGGCGCAAGGCATCACATCGGCCGAATCGGCGTCGAACGGCTCGCCCGGAACCATAGAGGCTGCGAATTCGCATGGCATCGATGTGCGGTGCGCACAAGGGCTTTTGCGCATCACGCAACTTCAGCGGGCAGGCGGAAAAAAGCTGGATGCCGCCGACTTCCTGCGAGGAGCGCCGCTCGCGGCGGGGATGCGATTCGAGGCTGCATGACCTTCGCATCGAGGATCGATAGAGCGCGAGAAATCGTCGCGCATCCTGAGTTTCGTCGTGGCGCCATCGACATTGCCGGGCTGGGATTCGGCATTGGCGCATGGGGGCTGGTCACCGGCGTCGCGATGGTCAAGAGCGGTATGTCTGTGGGCATGGCCATCTTCATGTCGCTGGCGGTTTACGCGGGAAGCGCGCAGATCGCGGTAATGCCGCTCATGGCGAGCGGATCGCCCATTTGGGTGATGTTTCTGACCGCCACCTGCGTCAACTTGCGCTTCGTGATTTTCAGCGCGCTCTGGCGTCAATATTTTCAGTGGATGCCGCGCCGGACACGCATGGTTCTTGGCTATTTCAGCGGCGACGTGACCTACGTCACCTTCATGAAAAAGTTTCCAGCGGGTCGGCCTGAACCGGATCAGCTCGAGTACTTCTGCGGTTGTGCGTTCTCCAACTGGATGAGCTGGCAGATCCCGTCGATCGTCGGCATCTTTCTTGCGAACTTCGTACCTATCGAGTGGGGCCTGGCGTTCGCGGGCGTGCTCACTCTGCTCGCGATCACCTGCTCGATGCTGGTCGACAAGCCCACCTGGATCGCGGCCGGCGTTGCAGCTTCTGCGGCTGTGGCCGCGTATGCGTTGCCGCTGCGCATGAACATCATCGTGGCCATTGCGGCGGCAGTGGCGGTCGGGCTGCTCGTCGAGTGGACCCAATCGCAAACTAAAAAGATCGAGCAGGCGCGATGAGTTTCTGGGAATACGTCATTGCCATCGTCGGGCTCGCTGCCATCACGGTTTTGACTCGTGGGTTGTTCATGATTCCCGAGCGAGACCTGAAAATGCCCGGCTGGGTACAGCGCGGGCTGCGCTATTCGCCGCTGGCCGCACTGATGGCGGTTCTCGCGCCGGAAATCGTCATGACCCAAGGCCATCTCATCGACACCTTCAAAGATGCGCGGCTGATATCGGCCGCCATCGCCATCGCGTGGTACTTCGGCACTCGCCAGCTGATCGGCTGCATCGTGGTGGGACTCATTGTTTTTCTGCCGCTTCATATCGGCCTGGGCTGGTAGTCGCTCCCGCAGAGAACCGCCGGGCGAGTGCGGGTTTTCTTGCTGTCGGTCCTGAAAGCCGCCTGACTACAATGCAAGCCAACTTAAAACAAGCCTCTACAGGCCCCGGCAGGCCGCTCTTCCATTCCTATTTCGATTCCCCATCCCCATGAACGTCATTCGATTCTCAGAACTCTGCGCACAAGGAAAAATCAAGGGCAAGCGAGTATTCATTCGCGCCGATCTCAATGTCCCGCAAGACGACAGCGGCAACATCACCGAAGACACCCGCGTCCGTGCATCGATTCCATGTATCCAGCTGGCGCTCGACAGCGGCGCTGCGGTTATGGTCACCTCGCATCTCGGTCGGCCTGTCGAAGGCGAATTCAAGTCGAAAGAGTCGCTTGCCCCAGTGGCCGCCCGCCTTGGCGAACTGATGGGACGCGACGTACCGCTGGTATCGAATTGGGTGGACGGCGTGAAGGTCGAGCCTGGCAGCGTGGTGCTGCTCGAGAACTGCCGTTTCAACAAAGGCGAGAAAAAGAACGACGAAGCGCTGGCACGCAAACTGGCAGCACTGTGCGATGTGTTCGTCCACGACGCGTTCGGCACGGCTCATCGCGCCGAAGCATCGACCTACGGCATTGCGCAGTTCGCGCCGATCGCTTGCGCCGGCCCGTTGCTCGCAGCCGAGATCGATGCCATTTCACGTGCGCTCGCGAACCCGAAGCGGCCGCTGGTCGCCATCGTTGCCGGCAGCAAGGTTTCCACCAAGCTGACCATCCTGAAGGCGCTCGCCGACAACGTAGATCAGCTGATCGTCGGCGGCGGCATTGCCAACACATTCATGCTGGCGGCGGGCCTGAAGATCGGAAAGTCGTTGGCCGAGGCCGATTTGGTCGATCAAGCAAAAGCCGTCATCGATGCAATGAGTGCGCGCGGCGCTGCAGTGCCGATTCCAGTCGACGTGGTCACCGCGAAAACATTCGCGCCGGATGCAGTCGCGACCGTGAAAGCGGCAAGCGATGTGGCCGACGACGACCTCATCCTCGACATCGGACCCAAGACTGCAGAACAGCTGGCGGCGCAATTGAAGCTGGCAGGCACGGTGGTGTGGAACGGTCCGGTTGGCGTGTTCGAATTCGACGCGTTCTCGCACGGCACCGAAACCATCGCGCGCGCCATTGCAGATAGCGACGCGTTTTCGATTGCCGGCGGCGGCGACACGCTCGCGGCGATTGCGAAGTACGGAATCGAAAAAGACATCAGCTACATCTCGACCGGTGGCGGTGCGTTCCTCGAAGTGCTCGAAGGCAAAACGCTTCCGGCATTCGAAATTCTGCAAAAGCGAGCTAACGGCTAAAAAGGCCGACGAACGACGGCCTACGGCCCGAAAGAGAAGTTCAATGACGACACAACGACGCGCGACCAAAATCGTCGCAACCCTCGGCCCCGCATCCAGCGCGCCGGAGATGCTCGAAAAAATGATTCGGGCGGGCGTCAATGTGGTTCGCCTGAACTTCAGCCACGGCACTGCGCAGGATCACGTGAACCGCGCCATGCTGGTTCGCGAAGCGGCAACCAGGGCCGGTCGCGAAGTCGCGATCATGGCCGACTTGCAGGGTCCGAAGATTCGGGTCGGCAAGTTCGCGAACGGCAAGATCGAGCTCGTTCCCGGCGAGAAATTCGTCCTCGATGCGTCGCGCACCGAGCCGGGCGATATCGCAGGTGTCGGGCTCGATTACAAGGAACTGCCGCGCGACGTTCGTGCGGGCGACACGCTGCTGCTGAACGACGGTTTGATCGTACTGGTGGTCGACGCGGTTCGCGGCGATGCAGTTCACACGACAGTGAAGCTCGGCGGCGAGTTGTCCAACAACAAGGGCATCAACAAACAGGGCGGCGGACTCACTGCGCCAGCGCTCACGGCCAAAGACATGGAAGACATTCGCACCGCGATGAGCTTTCAGGCCGACTATCTGGCCGTGAGTTTTCCGAAGAACGCGACCGATATGGAAATGGCGCGCCAGCTCGCGAACGTGGCCGGCGCCGAATACAACCACAAGCCGGGTCTTATCGCGAAGATCGAGCGCGCAGAAGCGATTCCGAAGCTCGAAGAAATTTTGCGTGTGAGCGACGGCATCATGGTCGCCCGTGGCGATCTGGCAGTCGAAGTAGGCAACGCTGCGGTGCCCGCGTTGCAAAAGCGAATGATCAAGCTTGCGCGCGCCCACGACAAGGTCGTCATCACTGCAACCCAGATGATGGAAAGCATGATCGTGAATCCGGTGCCGACGCGCGCCGAAGTGAGCGACGTGGCCAACGCCGTGCTCGATGGAACCGACGCGGTGATGCTGAGCGCCGAAACAGCGGCGGGCAGATACCCGCTGGAAACCATCATCGAGATGGCGAACATCTGTCTTGAAGCCGAGAAAGCGGAATACGCATCTCTCGACGCCGATTTTTCAGGCAAGAGCTTCAGCCGCATCGACCAGTCGATTGCGATGGGCGCTTTGTTCACCGCGTATCACCTGGGCGCCAAGGCAATCGTTGCGCTGACCGACAGCGGATCGACCGCGCTGTGGATGAGCCGACACGATTTGCAGGTGCCGATTTTTGCGCTGACGCCGCGCCTCGTGACGCAGCGAAAGATGGCGCTGTATCGCAACGTTCGCCCCCTGTTGATGGACTCGAACGACGATCGTGACACGGCGCTTGAACAGGCCGAAGCGCATCTGAAGAAGCGCGAAATCCTGACGACCGGCGATGTTTACGCGATCACCTGTGGCGAGCCGATGGGAGCGCCGGGCGGCACGAACATGTTGAAGATCTGCCGCGCGAGTTAACCCATCTGAGGCGGACCGGGAAAGTTAGTCGAAGCGCACCGACACGCCTGTCACCAGTTGCATGTCGGTCTTCTTCAAGCCGATGCCCGGGTCGGAATCGAAGCGGTAGTTGAATCCGGCGGTGAGGTTAAGCGACTTGGTCATCGCCACCGAGACGCTCGTGTCCAGATTTGCGCGGTATTCGCCGCTATCACGCAGGTTGGGCAGCAAGGTGAACTTCTGGCGAAAGCTGGTGGTTTGCGTCAGGCGATGTGACGACTCTTCTGCAAGAACCAGTTCGGGACGGCCGTATTCATCGCGGAAGGCACCCGCCACGTTGGCTGCATTCACGTATTCATCGCGGGTGTAACCCAGACCGGCCGAGAGGTCGAAGGTCAGGTCGTCGCGTTTGATCATGTGCCTGCCGATACCGCCTGCCACCGAATAGCGCGAGGAAATGTTCGCGGGTTCGTCCCGCACGAAATCGCCCGATCCGAAGCCGAACCACAGCGGATTCAGGTCGCGGTTGTATTGGCCTCCGAGCAGGCCGCGCTCGGTTGTTTGAACGCCCTGACTGCGTGCGTACGCGATCTGGCCTTTCACCGAGATCTTGTCCCAGTTGGTCAGACGAACGCCTTCGCCTGCCAGATTCACCGAGAGCTGACTCGTATTGCCTGTCGATGCATTGGCACCCGCCGTGAACAGCGAGCGCCATTCGCCGTCCGGTTTCAACGTGACTTGGGAATGCGCAGAACTCGCGGCCAGAAGACCGAATGCGAAGACTGCAGGAAGCGCCGTTTTGTCGAAGCGCGCCGCTCGACCGAAAGCGCTGAATCGGGAAGGGGAGTTGGAGTGATGCAAGAGAGGATCCTTTGTTCGTTGATGCTGATTGCCAGCAACGATTGATAAGGGCTAACCCTTAAAGTCATTGGATCACCGATCGTGTCATTCCTGCATGCGTGGTTCCCGCTGAATAGTGAAAAGATGTTTCGACTTCTGCCAGATCAGATCGATGATCCAGGCACTCGTCCAGCAGATCCAGCCGCTCCAGAGTGTGTGGCTCATGTAATGCGCACCACGCACCTGCTGCACGAAGCCGAGGAAAAATCCCACCACGAGTGCAACGCTTACCCAGACCTTTGCAATTCGTGGATAACGCCGGCGCCACACGAAATAGCCGCCGAGGAAACTGAATCCCGCCGTGGCGTGCCCCGCTGGGAAACATCCACCGGTACCTCCGTCGCGAACGCCGATGGCCCAGTGAGAAACATACGTAGCGACTCCGCCGAACTCTTTCAGATCCCAGGGGCAGCTCGTATGGCTAAACGATTTGATCGAAAACACGCACAGCAGCGACAACAGCACAACGATCGGCAGCTCGATTCGTTCCTGCATGTCGAGTTTCTGGAGAATCCATGTCGGCCAGCCCACTCCGATACATAACCACAGCGCGACAAGCCAGCCGAGCCGTCGGGCGTCTTCGTGAAGAATGTTCGAGGCGAACCAGTTATCCCTGAGCGGGAAGCCGTTTGGTGTTCCGCCCGCCAAGTGAGCGAAAGCTACATCGAGCCCGCTGAAATCCCACGCAATCACGATCGCCAGAGCAACGAGAGTAATGACAAGGGTTCGGGCAAAGGCGCTGCCTCGGGTCGAGGGGGTCAATAACATGCGCCGAAGGTTAGCGTTACGCGCTTAATATCGGCTTAATCGGCGAACGCTCCCGCCCCGCCCATTCCACCCACACCCAACGTAGCCACGATCCGCCCATGCGAGTATTAGTTGTTGAAGACGATGACGGCATCGCTGCTGGACTGCGCATCAACCTGCAGCAGCGTGGCTATGTTGTCGATATCTGCGAGTCGGTCGCGAAGGCTTGGGCGTCGCTGCGGGTCGAGCCGGTCGATCTGATCCTCCTCGATCTTGGACTGGTCGACGGCGACGGCACGGATTTGCTCAAACGAATCCGATCAGCGCCTTCGTCTGCACCCGCATCGGCGGCGAGCGACACGAAATTGCCTGATCCCAAAACGCCCGTCCTGATCATGACCGCTCGAGATCGCGTGGCCGACCGGATCACGGGACTCGATCTGGGAGCCGACGATTACCTGACAAAGCCGTTCGATGTCGATGAACTCGAAGCTCGCATGAGAGCGTCTTTGCGCAGGGCCGCCGGACGCGCGCATTCGGTCATCGAAATCGCCGGCTTGTCTATCGACCCAAGTTCGCACACCGTGTCGCGCGATGGGCAATCGATCGATATCTCGGCCAAGGAATTTGCAGTGCTGATGCTGTTGCTTCAATCGCAAGGCACCGTGATGTCACGCCAGCGACTCGAAGAGCGGCTGTACAACTGGGATCAATCCGTGGGAAGCAATACGGTGGAAGTGCATATTCATCACCTGAGAAAAAAACTCGGCAGCGATCTGATCCAGACCATGCGCGGCGTGGGCTACTTCATTGCGCGGGATGTTTCCCGATGAGCGCACAGCTAAATGCCAAAAGACCCACGCTCACCCGACGCCTGATGCTTTGGGCGCTTGGCGCTCTCATCGTGGTGTGGGCCACCTTCGTCGGGTTCGGCTACAAAACCGGGGTTCACGAAGCCGACGAGCTGACCGACGGTCATCTGGCGAGTGTCGCTGCGCTCATCCTCAATCTCCGCATCATCCAGACGGTGGATGCGGGCGATGCGACCGCGCAGATCGTCATGCCGGAACTTCGGGCACACGACTATCAGCAGTCGCTCAACGTGTTCGGCTGGGATGCGTCGGGGCACCTGATGTACCAGCGAGGCAATTCGATGGCGCATCCGGCGTTCGACAGATCCGAAGGCTTTGCTGACCTCACGCTCGGATCGCCGCCCAAGGTGTGGCGAACATTCGCCCAGTGGAACAAAGATAAAACGGTACGGGTGATGGTGATGCTCGCGCTGGAGGAGCGAAACGATCTGGCGGACGATATTGCCGAGCAGATCGTGCAGCCAGGCCTGTGGCTTTTGCCGGTCGTGGCGCTTGCGTTGGGCCTGGCCATCTGGCGAGGCCTGCGTCCGCTGTATCAGTTGTCCGACGAAGTTGCCGAGCTCGATGTAGCCCGCACCCAGCGCCTGCCGCCGCGACGTGGCTTTCGCGAGTTCGACTCGGTCGTCGAATCGATCAACCTGCTGGTCGACCAGCAGACGGCGGCGCTCGAACGCGAAAGAAAACTGGCGTCCGAAGTGGCGCACGAATTGCGAACGCCTCTCGCATCGATCACGCTTCAGGCCGAGGCATTGCAGGGTCAGATGGGTCCAGCGGAACGCACAGACGCGCTCTCCCGCATTTCGCGCGACTCGCTGCAGGCAGGTCATGTGCTGAATCAACTGCTGCTGCTCGCACGAGCCAGCCGCGACGACTTGCATGAAAGCGCTCAAACGTTCGATCTGGGCGTGATCGCGCAGCAGGTTGCCGGCGCTTTCGCTCAGGAGGCTTACAAGAAGCGCGACGAAATCAGTGTCATCGTCGACGGGCCGATTCCCATGACCGGGCATCCGCTGCTGATGGAAATGGCTGTTCGCAATCTGGTGGAAAACGCAATCACCCACACCATTCCGAACACGACTATCGAAGTGGAAGTGAAAAGGTCTTTCAACGGCGCAGTTTTGCTTCGAGTGAGAGACGACGGGATGCGCGGTCCCGATGCGCACCCGCGAAGCGCCGGCTTGGGCCTCGGTTTGCAGATCATCGCCAAGGTTGCAACCGCTCATGGGGCGATCTTCGAAAAGGTCGCTGCAGAGGCGTCTTTCACGACGTGTTACGAAATGCGATGGGAATCGCCTCAATCCGGCCGGGTGTCGTCCGAGGCCAGTTAAAATCTCGGGTCACTTCCCCAGGACCCAAAGATCATGTCCCTCGTTTCTATGCGCGAGTTGCTGGACCACGCAGCCGAAAACGGCTACGGCATTCCGGCCTTCAACGTCAACAATCTGGAACAAGTCCAGGCCATCATGGAAGCAGCCAAAGAGACCGGCGCTCCAGTCATCATGCAAGCCAGCGCGGGCGCTCGCAAATACGCCGGCGAGGGATTTCTCAAGCACCTCATCCAGGCAGCCGTCGAGTCTTATCCCAACATTCCCGTGGTGATGCATCAGGATCACGGACAGAACCCCGACGTGTGTCGCGGTGCCATCGATCTCGGGTTCTCGTCGGTCATGATGGACGGATCGCTCGAAGCCGACGGCAAGACGATTGCCAGCTATGAATACAACCTAGAAGTCACCAAGAAGGTCGTGAGCATGGCCCACGTTCTGGGTGTCACGGTCGAAGGCGAACTCGGTTGCCTCGGCAGCCTGGAAACCATGCAGGGGGACAAGGAAGACGGCCACGGCACCGACGCCACCATGACCATGGACCAGTTGCTGACTGACCCGGAGCAGGCTGCGGACTTCGTGAAGCAGACCCAGCTGGACGCACTGGCCATCGCTATCGGCACCAGCCACGGCGCCTACAAATTCAGCCGCAAGCCCACCGGCGACATTCTGGCTATTTCCCGTATCAAGGAAATCCACAAACGCATTCCGAACACCCACCTGGTGATGCACGGTTCTTCCAGCGTTCCGCAAGACCTGCTGGCGATCATTCGCCAGTACGGCGGCAACATGAAGGAAACCTACGGCGTGCCGGTGGAAGAAATTCAGGAAGCCATCAAGTACGGTGTTCGCAAGATCAATATCGACACCGATATTCGTCTTGCCATGACCGCTGCCATTCGCAAATTCCTGGCTGAAAACCCCGAAAAGTTCGATCCACGCGATTACCTGAAACCCGCCCGTGAAGCGGCCAAGAAAATCTGCGTCGAGCGTTATCGTCAATTCGGCTGCGAAGGACAGGGTGCGAAGATCAAGGGCGCATCGCTCAAGGTTGTCGCAGCCAAGTACGCGAGCGGCGAGTTGTCGCAAGTGGTCAACTGATAGATCCAACCGTTTAGACCGATTACGTCGCCGACCACGTCAATGACCGCTTCCGCTTCCAATACGTCGCCTTCCGCCCTCCACACCTCGGCCCTCAAGTCCCTGCCCCTGCTGGCCAGAGGCAAGGTGCGCGACAACTACGCAGTCGGCGACGATCGCATCCTCATGATCGCCAGCGACCGCCTGAGCGCGTTCGACGTGATCATGGGCGAGCCGATTCCCGGCAAGGGTGAGTTGCTCACCAAAATGGCGCTGTTCTGGTTCGACAAGCTCGGTCACCTGAGCCCGAATCACCTAACCGGCGATGCGCCCGAGAGCGTTGTGCCGCCCGGAGAAGTGTCGCAAGTGCGTGGTCGTTCGATGCTGGTGAAACGCCTGAAGCCGATTCCGGTGGAAGCGGTGGTGCGCGGATATCTGGCTGGCAGCGGCTGGCAGGAATATCAACAGTCGCAATCGGTTTGCGGCGTACCTTTGCCACCCGGATTGAACAACGCCAGCAAGCTGCCGGAGCCGATTTTCACGCCAGCAGCGAAAGCCGAAGCCGGCGAACACGACGAAAACATCACCTACGAAAAAGTAGTTGAAATCGTCGGCGAAAAACTCGCTGCGCAGATCCGCGACGTGAGCATCTCGCTCTACAAAGCGGCTGCAGAATTCGCGCTCACCAAGGGCATGATCATTGCCGACACCAAGTTCGAATTCGGTCTCGATTCCAAAGGCGAGCTGATTCTGATGGACGAGGTCCTCACCCCCGATTCATCGCGCTTCTGGCCGGTTGAAGGTTACGCAGAAGGCATCAACCCGCCGAGCTTCGACAAGCAGTTCGTGCGCGACTGGCTGGAGCAGGTCCGCATCAACGGCAAGCCTTGGGACAAGTCGCCCCCGGCGCCGCGTCTGCCGGCAGATGTGATCGAGAAGACGGCTGCGAAGTATCGGGAAGCGCTCACGCGATTGACGAAATAAAAACGGGCCTTCGAGGCCCATTTTTATTTAACTCAGAACAACAGAACTCAGTCGTCTGCGATAAGTCGCGATTACCGGATCGACCGGCGGGATCTGACCATCGGCCACTTTCACTTTGGGCGGCTCGATGATTTCGAGAATCGCGATGTATGTTTTGCGGGCTTTTTCGTCGGCCCAGGATTTGTCGCGCATCAGGATCTCGAGCAACTCATCCATCGCGTCGGTCCACTTGTTGTTGGCCATCAGCCATTGGGCTTTGGCGAAGCGGGCGTCGAAGTCGCGTTTGTTGGTAGCAATTTTTGCGTCCAGCGCGGCAGGGGCGTTGTCTGGATTGGCTTCTTCGGTCAGATCCAGCGCGTCCATCCAGCGCTGCAGCGCGTCGAGCCTCCGATCGAGCACGGTTTTGGCGATGACAGGCGCAAAGGCTACCTTGGCATCGTCCAGACGACCTGCCAACAGCAGGAGCTTGATGTATTCGAATCGGGCGTCGTCGTTGGCGGGGTCGGTGGCAACCGCGTGCTGCAGTTTCTCGAGTGCCGCTTCCGGGGTGACGGCTTCGGGAGCTACCGGTTCCTCGTCTGCTCCTTCGCCAGGCTCTTCAGCCGGCGGCACGTGCTTGTCGAGAAATTCCTTGACCTTGCCTTCGGGAATCGCGCCCATGAAGCCATCGACGGGCTGACCGTTCATGAGCAGGATGCAGGTGGGCAGGCTCTTGATGCCGAAAGCGGCACCCAGTTCCTGCTGTTCGTCGGCATTGATCTTGACCAGCTTGAACCGGCCTTCGTAGGCAACTTCCAGCTTTTCGAGGATGGGACCGAGCGATTTGCAGGGTCCGCACCATTCGGCCCAGAAGTCGACCAGGACGGGGGTGGACATGGAGGCCGAAATGACTTCGGCTTCGAAATTTTCTACGGTGACGTCGATCATTACAGTTACTTCAGGGTGAAAACGTAAAATTCAAACATGACTCAAATCCAGATTGGCGTTGTCATGGGTTCCAGCTCCGACTGGGACACCATGCAGCATGCAGTGCAGATTCTCGATGAATTCGGCATTGCGAACGAAGCTCGCGTGGTGTCCGCACACCGCATGCCCGATGAAATGTTCGCTTATGCCGAGGCCGCCAGCGGCCGTGGGCTTCGCGCCATCATCGCAGGTGCGGGCGGCGCGGCCCATTTGCCGGGCATGTTGGCCTCCAAAACCACGGTGCCGATTCTCGGCGTTCCGGTAGCCAGCAAACATCTTCAGGGAGTCGATTCCCTCCATTCCATCGTCCAGATGCCCAAGGGCATTCCGGTTGCCACATTTGCGATCGGCGTTGCCGGGGCCGCCAATGCGGCGCTGTTCGCGGTGGCCATGCTGGCGTCTACCGACGAAGCTCTCCAGAAAAAGCTCGCGGCCTACCGCGTCAAGCAAACGCAGGCCGCTCAGGCGATGACCCTGCCGCCATCGGCATGAGCGATCGTTTGCCCGCAATCCTTCCCGGCGATGTCGACGGACGTCCGGCAACCCTCGGCGTTCTTGGCGGCGGCCAGCTCGGCCGCATGTTCGTGCACGCCGCGCAGCAGATGGGCTACTTCACAGTTGTGCTCGATCCCGATTCGCAAAGTCCTGCCGGTTTGGTGAGCCATCACCACATCGTCGCCGATTACATGGACACGACTGCGCTCGACAAGCTCGCTGCGCTTTGCGATGCGGTCACCACCGAATTCGAAAACGTGCCGGCACCCGCGCTGGCGGCGCTCGCCGAAAAACTGGTGGTGAGTCCAGGCGCGCAGTCGGTAGCGATCGCTCAGGATCGTGCTGCAGAAAAAGCCAATCTGATGCGATGCGGCGTGCCCTGCGCACCTTACGCGGTCATCGACACACCGGTCGATCTCGACAAGGTTTCCGACGATCTCTTGCCCGGCATTTTGAAAACCTCGCGCATGGGTTACGACGGCAAGGGCCAGATCCGTGTGAAGACACGTCTGGAATTGCAGGACGCCTGGAATTCGCTCAAGAGCGTGCCTTGCGTGCTCGAGAAAATGCTGCCGCTCGCTCTCGAGTGCTCGGTCATCGTGGTGCGTGGACGCGACGGCGACATGGTGTCGTTCCCGGTGCAACGCAATCTGCATCGCGACGGGATTCTTGCGGTGACCGAGGTGTACGAAGGCAACATCGCGATGGACCAGTCGGTGCAGGCCATTGCCGGCGCGCGCTCGATTGCACAGCAGATCGACTACGTGGGAGTTCTCTGCGTCGAGTTTTTCGTGCTGCAGGATGGCTCGCTCATAGTCAACGAAATGGCTCCGCGCCCGCACAACAGCGGGCATTACACGATCGATGCGTGCGATGTGTCGCAGTTCGATCTGCAGGTGCGTGCACTGACCGGATTGCCGCTGCCGCAACCGCGTCAGCACAGCGCGGCAGTCATGCTGAATCTGCTTGGCGATCTCTGGTTCGACGGCGACAAACTGCGCACGCCCAAGTGGGATGAAATCGCGGCGCTCGGTGGCGCGCAGCTTCACCTGTACGGCAAGCGCGATGCGAAGCGTGGTCGCAAGATGGGCCATCTCAATATCACCGCACCGACTGCAGAGCAGGCAAAGGCGACGGCACTTCGCGCCGCAAAAATCCTCGGCATCGAGGCGTTCTGATTCGTGGTGATCGAATGATTCTCGACGGGCGAACAGAGGCGAACGTGCTCGCTGCTGCCGAAGCGCTTGCGAACGGCGATCTGGTCGGCATGCCGACCGAGACGGTATACGGCTTGGCTGCAGATGCGACCAGCGAAGCCGCAGTCGCGAAAATCTTCGCGGCAAAAGGGCGCCCTGCCGACCATCCGCTCATCGTCCATGTGACCTGCGCGGAGGACGCCGAGCATTTTTCCGACGACATTCCGGCGTTCGCGAAAGCGTTGATGCAATCGTTCTGGCCCGGGCCGCTGACGCTAATCGTTCCGCGTCGCGCAGGTGTCGCGAAAGCAGCTGCGGGCGGACAGGATTCGATCGGATTGCGGTGTCCGTCTCACCCGGTTGCAGTCGCACTGCTCGTGGCTGCGGCAAGTCGAGGAGTGCCTGGCGTGGCCGCTCCCAGCGCCAACAAATTCGGCCGGGTCAGTCCGACCACCGCTAAGCATGTGCAGGAAGAATTCGGCGACGAACTGCTGGTGCTCGATGGCGGCGCCTGCGACGTTGGAATCGAATCGACCATCGTCGATTGCACTCGCGGCTCGCCGGTGGTCCTGCGTCCCGGCGCGATCACGCGCGCTCAAGTGGATGCGGTTGCAGGCAACTCCGGCGATGTCGAAACGTCTGTGGCACCCAAAGCGCCGGGCACGCTCGAGGCGCATTACGCGCCCAACGCAAAAGTCCGTTTGATGAACGCGAAAGCGCTTCAGACTGCGCTCGACGTGCTGGGAGAAAAGGCATCGAAGATTGCTGTCTATTCGAGAGCAGTCGTCAAAACGAAATCGCCCGACATCATTCGGCGCCGCATGCCCGATGACGCCACTGAAACCGCGCGCCAGCTATTCGCTGTGCTGCGCGAGTTCGACGCGGCCGGAGTTCGCCTGATCTGGGTTGAGCTTGCGCCCGAGGCGGAAGAGTGGGACGGCGTTCGGGACCGACTGGCCCGAGCGGCTGCGTCATGATCCAAACCGCGTCGACCGTGCGTTCAAGGTCGTCTTGAAGGACGTTTGGGGCGGTTTACATGTGCTTTATTCGGCGTCGTTAAACTAGCGCCAAGTTTTTTTGGAGATTCGAATGAACCGAAACTGGTTACGCGCCACAGTGATTTGCTCTGCTGTCGCACTCAGCGCCCTTGTTGCGAGCTGCGGTGGCGGCTCGGTGGTGCAGGCGCTGTCGCCTTCGCGGGTTATCACCTTCGGTGACTCATTTACCGATGTGGGCCAAGCCGGCTCGGTCTACACCGTTAACGACGGCACGCAAAACCTCTGGACGACTCGTCTCGCTGCCTCCTACAACGCGACCATTACGCCCTCCGCTTCCGGCGGCCTCGGATATGCGCAAGTCAATGCGCGTGTCGATTCGACGGTCGACGCGGCCGGTGGTTCCAATCCGAGCATCAAGGCTCAAATCGACACCTTCCTTGCAGGCAAAACTTTTGGCGACAAGGATCTGGTGATCATGAACGGGGGGGTTGGTGAACTCATCGGCCTGTACAACACCTCGCCATCGACCATCGAAGCCGACGCAACTGCGGCAGGTACCAAGCTCGCTGCGCAAGTACGCCGACTGGTCAACGCAGGCGCAAAGTACGTTGCGGTCAGCGGTGTCTATAACCTGGGCGAAACGCCCTGGGCAACCCGGATCGGCAAGACCACCGCTTTGTCGAACGCTTCGACCAACTTCAACACGGCGCTGCTGGTTGGAATGGTCGACCTGGGCGCGAATGTGCTCTACCTCGACGCCGCCTATTACTTTCATCTGGTGCATTACTCGGTGACCGACCTCGGCGGCGGCTACGGCATCTCGAACGTTGCTGGAATTTCCTGCACCTCCGTCGATGCGACGAACGGCATCGGACTGGGCGTTGGGTATGTCAATTCGCGCCTGTGCAACACCTCGACGCTCGATTCCGGTGTGAACTACGGCTTGTCGATGTTTGCCGACGAGATTCACGTGAACCCCGTCATTCAACGCCAGTGGGGCGATCAGGCGATTACCAAGATTCGCGGTCGCTGGTAATTCGGCCGCTGTAGCGCTCGATTGCTCCAGCGTTCTCAAAGATCCCTGGCCGTCCACTCGGTCAGGGCATCCAGCGCAGGTCGCGCACCGCCAGCATTGGCGTGGTTCACGATGGCGACCACCACATAGCGCTTGCCGCTCGCACCCAGCACATACCCGGCAATGGCCACCACATCGCGCAAGCTTCCGGTTTTGAGATGCGCGGCGCCGGTCGCCGCCGTGCGGCGCTTAAGGGTTCCGTCGGTACCGGTCACCGGCAGCGATGACATCAGTTCAGGCATCACCGGAGATGCCCACGCAGCCTGAAGCATGCGGCTCAGCGACTGCGCAGAAATTCGTTCGCTGCGGCTGAGTCCCGATCCGTTATCCAGCACCGGCCCGTCCACTACGCCGAATCGCTGCTTCCACCAGGCATTTACCGATTCGCGAGCACTTGCGAACGTGCCGGGATCATTGGGCCTGCCGCTTGAACCCAGCGTCAGGAACAGCTGCTGGGCCATGGTGTTGTTGCTGTATTTGTTGATGTCGCGAATGACTTCCGACAATGCCGGCGATTGCACTTCGAATGCGGGTCGCATACCGGCGGGAACCTTGCCGTCGCGTACTTTGCCATCGAGCTGGCCGTTTAGCTGACGCCACATTCCCAGAACTGCGCGGCTGGCGAAACTCGCGGGGTCGGAATACGCGACCGGCCAGGTGCGCTCCCCGCAGGACGCGGGATACGAGCCCGCGAACCTGATCTGGTTCGGGTCGGAAAAATCGGCCGCAAGACCTGCACGCCAGTCTCCGCAGGCAGCCTGCGTGCTCACCTGTCCGCCCTGGGTTGCAGTGAGCGCAACGGTCGATGGAATGTTCACCGCGGCCAAGGGCGGCTCGGACGATATCTGCACGACGCCGGATGCCGCATCGGGCACGAAAGTGAGCACGACAGATTTGTAGTTCAGCAAAAGCGCGTCAGGTGCGACGTTGTACGGGCGCAGCGGCTCGCCGTCGAAACTTCCTGGGTCGCGTTCGGTCGCGTCGAAATACGAGCGGTCCAGCACGATGTCACCGGAAATATGCCGAATGCCCAACCCCTGGATTCGCCTCATCAGCAACCAAAGCCGCTCGACCACCATCTTGGGATCGCCCTGGCCCTTGATATACAGATTGCCGGCGAGAGTGCCGTTGCGAATCTGGCCGTCGGTGTAGACCGAGGTGGTCCATGTGAACGCCGATCCGAGCTGCTCCAGCGCCGAATAGGTGGTGACCAGCTTCATGACCGACGCCGGATTCATGGGCGCCTCCGGTCGGAACACCACGCGGGGCGTTTCGCGGCCCTGCACTTCGGTCACGATCATGGCGACCGCCTCGCGCGGTACGCGGGCTCGCGCAAGCGCAGCATCGACTTCCGGCGGCAGATTGCCGGTCGGCAGCGCTAGGCCGGCGCGGGGTTGAATCGGTGTTTGGCTCTGCGCCAGAGTTGGGACTGCGCCTAAAAAGCATGCAGCGAAAAAACCTGCCGAAAAGATTCGGCGCGCAGATTGGGAGGGAGGAGCAAATACAGCGGATCGAGTGCAGGGCATCGAGCCAGTCTAGCGCCGATAATCACCCCTCGGCCCGCGCTTCGTCGCATTCTCCCGGGTACTTCCGGGTCCTCCCGGGTTCTTCCGGGAGGGGCTTCTGCACCACATCATGAACATCCTCGCCTTCGATACCAGCACCGAAACCATGTCCGTGGCCCTTCTGGCTCGCGGTCAGGTTTTCGAGCAGACCGGTCCCGGCGGGGCTCTGGCCTCCACCACGCTGATTCCCGCAATTCAATCGCTCATGGCGACTGCGTCCTTGTCCATGGCGGAACTCGACGCCATCGCGTTCGGACGTGGTCCCGGATCGTTTACCGGGTTGCGGACCGCCTGTGCGGTAGCGCAAGGCCTGGCTTTCGGGGCGAACATTCCGGTTTTGCCGGTCAACACCCTTCTGATCGTGGCCGAGGAAGCGCGTCATGCCGCCGGAAATTCGGGTGCTGATGGTGCTGATGGTGCTGATGGCGCTAATGGTGCTTACGGAGTTGCCGGAGTGGTTTCCATGCTGGACGCACGCATGGACGAAATTTATGTCGCGCTGGTCGAAACCTCTGCCGAGGCGCAACTCGATGTCGACACCGCCTTGATGCGCCCGGAATCTTTGAATATTCCGGAGGGATGGCTTCTGGCGGGCAACGTTTTCGAGCAATACGGTCATCGCTTGCCCAGCCCTGTGTCGTCGGTCCGACAGGCAGCCCTGCCGACCGCTTCAGCTCTTTTGCGCTTGGCCCCAGCCCTTTTGCAAGCCGGTCTCGCGATGCCTGCCGAGCTTGCGCTTCCCCTCTACATCCGCGATAAAGTCGCCAAGACCACGATCGAACGTCTCGCCGAAAAACAGGCGGCGGCTGCGGTCTCGATCCCGACATCTACACCCCGGTAACTTATGAGCGCCATCCTCAACGCCGTCGAAGCCCAATTCGAGCCCATGACCGAGAGTCGGCTCGATCAGGTGCTTTTGATCGAGCGGGCCGCCTACGAGATTCCGTGGACGCGAAACAACTTCACCGACTCCTTCGCCTCGGGTTACGAGGCGCAGCTTCTGACCGCAGGGCCGTTCATCCTGGGCTATTTCGTGGCCATGAAGGGAATCGAGGAGGTGCATCTGCTCAACCTCACCGTGTCTCCGATCTATCAGCGCCAAGGCTGGGCGCGCGTGCTGCTGGACGCACTGGCGATCTGGTCACGCGGTCAGGGCGCGCAATGGCTGTGGCTGGAGGTTCGCGTGAGCAACCAGCGTGCACTCGCCATTTACGAGCGCCACGGATACCGCCGGGTCGGGACGCGCAAGGCGTACTACCCGGCAGTCGGCGGCGGCCGCGAAGACGCCATCGTGATGAGCCTGAAGTTATGAGTCTCGATGCGGGCTTGAATCTGGACGACCGCCATCGCGCCATGCTGGAGGAGATGGGCGTGCCGGTCTGGCAGCCCAGATCTGCCCCCGTCGCTGCGACTGTCGATAGCGAAGCTTTGCCCGTTCCAGCGCCCATACCTGCGTCTCCCGTTCCTGCGTCTCCGCCATCTGCAATGCGTACTCCGGCGCCGGTCGCTCATCCTTCTGGGTCAGCGCCTACTTACGTAAAAACCAATGGCCTGGATTGGGATCAGTTTGAGGGTGCCATGGCGCAGGCGCTTGGAACCGGCATCGAGCAGCTCCGCAGAAACGCGTTGCTTGGTGTCGGAAATCGCACCGCCAACTGGCTGATCGTGGGAGAAGCGCCCGACGACAACGAAGACACGCAGGGCGATCCGGTCGTCGGTCAGGCGGGCAAGTTGTTCGACAACATGCTGCGCTCCGTTGGTCTCGATCGCGATCAGGTGTTCATCGTCAATGTTCCGAAGCAGGCCGCCGGCAAAGCTGGCGGCGATCCGTTCCTGCGTCGACAAATCGAGTTGGTGCGACCCAAGGGCGTTTTCGCGATGGGTCGGTTTGCTGCGCAGTCGGTCCTCGCGGCCGGCACACCCGAACTCGCCCAGCTTCCTCTTGGCAAGCTTCGGGGGCAGGTGCACAGCGTTCTTACCGACGCCGCGACCATCCCGGTCGTGGTGAGCTATCACCCCGCTTATTTAATGCGCAGTCTCACAGAGAAACCCAAGGCTTGGGCAGATCTCTGTCTGGCCCTTGCAGCTTTCAAATAGCCACCGGGTTCAAGCCCGCCATACGGTCGAGTTGACACCGATGTAACGCTGAGCCGCAGCGGGCCTGTTTTCATTGCGGAACACCCTCTGCTGTGCTACTTTTCGAGTCTCATGTAAGCGGATGTTTTCGTTCGCGCGATTTTGCGCGTCCGTATCTCGTTCGCAAGCGGTGAAATGCCAGAGCCGCGACATGCCTTCCGGAGGTTTCATGCGTCGTCGATCACCCGTTGTATCTGCTGCTGCCCGCAATCCGTCAGCGCCGAATTCGTCCTCTTCGCGGCGATCGCGTGAGTTCCGGCCGCATCTGCTTGCACTGTCGCTGGCGAGCGCCTTCGCGGTGTCGCCGGTCGTGCTTGCCAATCCTACGGGCGGCGTTGCGATACAGGGTTCGGCCACCTTCGTGAACTCGGGGAACCAGCTCACCGTGACCACGCAGAACGGCGCAGGCATGGCGCATTCGGCAATCAACTGGCAGAGCTTCTCGATACCGGGCGGCAGCACCACGAGCTTCGTGCAGCCGAGCACCACAAGCACGGTCATCAACAACGTCATCACGAACAACCCGTCGGCCATCTTCGGGACGCTTCAATCGAACGGACGCGTGGTTCTGGTGAACCAGTCGGGCATTACCGTTGGCGCAGGCGCAGTGGTCGATACCGCAGGATTCACCGCATCGGCACTCGGCATGAGCCAGGACGATGCAAAGGCCGGACGCATGCGATTCGGCGGCGCTTTGGGCGGCTCCACAGGTGCGATTCAGGTGCAGGGCAACATCATTGCGCGCGGCGGCGATGTGGTGCTGATTGCACCGAACATCGAAGTGGCCAAGACAGCAGTCATCGAAGCACAGAACGGCACAGCCATTCTTGCTGCCGGACAAAAGGTTGAAGTTACCGGACGCGGCCTCGAAGGCATAGTGCTGCAGGTGCAGGCACCATCCGACAAGGCGGTGAACCTCGGCACCTTGCGCGGCGACGCGGTCGGAATTTTTGCGGGACAACTGCGTCACAGCGGTTTGATCCAGGCAACCGGCGCGACCATCGAAGGCGGACGCGTCGTGCTCAAGGCAAGCGATCTGGCTGAAGTCGATGGCACGATTCAAGCCACTCGAACCATCAACGGCGTCACCAGCGGCGGCAGCGTAAAAATCGACGCGCCCATCGTCACCACCAACGGCACGATTCAGGCCAGTGGCGTCGTCGGCGGCACGGTGGAAGTGACCGGCGGCGTGATCCTGCAAGGGGGTCGCATCGAAGCGTCCGGCACGCAAACCGGCGGCGACATCAAGATCGTTGCGCGCAACTACGTCGAGCAAACCGCATCGACCAAGATCGTTGCCGAAGGCGGCACTGGCGTTGGCGGCAACGTCACGATTCAGGCCACTGAAGACGGCGCAAGTGTTTTGTCGTCGGCAGAAGTTTCTGCAGACGGTGCACAAGGCGGTTCGGTCAAGATAACGGCGCCAAGCATCGGCATGTACGCAGCATCGGTTCATGCCGACGGCACCGCAGAAACCAACGGCACTGGCGGCTCGCTGGAAATTGGCGGCGGCTTCCACGGCGGCGATCCGTACCTGCCGAATTCGCGCTACGTGTTCATCAACAGCTCGTCGGTTTTCAGCGCCAGCTCGCGTCGCAACGGCGCAGGTGGAACGATCGCGCTTTGGTCCGACGGCGACATGAAATTCTCCGGCCTCGTGAAGGCACTCGGCGGCAGTGTTTCCGGCAACGGCGGCTTTATCGAGGTGTCGGGCAAGGAGCATCTGGTATTCCGCGGATCGGCCGATGCGAGCGCAGTGAATGGCGCTGCCGGAACCTTGTTGCTGGATCCGACGGACATCACGATTGTCGAAGGTGGGGCTAGCGGCGGGACGTTGTTTGCGGTGGCGTTGAATCGGGATGACACGGGGTTGGCGGATAGCAGCCAGTTCGGCGACACGATTTTGTCCATGAACGGGGTGCTGGTAGTGACCGACCCGTACGCGTACTTCGGCGGAAACTCGAATGCCGGCGCGATTTATGTTTTCAATCCCGCGACAGGTGCGCTCATTGGCGCGCTTCACGGTAGTCATAACGGCGACTACGTGGGCAGCACGTATTACTCGAATTTCGGTAACTACAACCTCGATTCCAGCAAGCTGATGTATTACAGCCAGAACTGGAATAACTATTCGGGCGCTCTCACGGTTTTCAATCCTGTGAATCTCGTGGGCTCCATGGTCGTTTCGGCCAGCAATTCGTTGGTAGGCAATGCGGGAGATCAGCTGGGCAGCGGCGGAATCGTGTTTGTGAACGGTACCGGATCGAACGATGCGATCGTGATGGGCACGACGAACTACGGCGGCGGCGCGGGCGCCATCACCATCTTGAAGAGCAACTTCGAGACTATTGGCGCTGGGGGAGTTACTGGCGCCGGCGCTGGTACTTTGTCGTCTGCGAATTCGCTGGTTGGTAGCGGGACCGCCTACGAATATTTCGGAAGCGTGACCGGCGGCAATTCGACGATCTACAGCGACGGCTATTCGGGCTATGGCGGCCTATCAGGCGGTTTCTACTTCGACACTACTTACGGTTATGGCAATCAGGATGGTTTCCTGATCGTCAACAAGGAGTGGAGCGACAGCAGAGGCGCTGTCATCTTCGTATCGACGAGCGGCGCGACGCCTACCGGCACGGTTGGATCTGCAACTAACGTGTCGCTAAGGGGCACGAGCCAGAACGATCACATCGGCGAGAACGTCTATTACACGAAGACTTCCGGAGCGACCGACTGGTTGATCGGCTCGCCGCAGTTTGATTATCTCGGTGGCGGCGTAACGGACTCAGGTGCCTTGACTTATGTGGGCCGTATCAACGGCTACAACGGGATAGTGGATGAGCACACGAGCATCGTTGGAACACATGATGACGACCACCTCGGCGCAGACGCTCCTATCGTGAGAGTCGGCAACAAGATGATTCTCCGCGCTTCGGATTACGACGGCGGGAAAGGTGCGGTCGGAGTAGTCAACATCGGCGCGACCGGCGAATTGAGTTCATTCACGCTCGAAACGGGATTGACGACAACGGATCATTTCGGTTCCGACTACAACAGCTTCTTCGTGAATTCCAACGGCGATTTCATGCAGATCGAGGGCAGCTACAACGGAGGCGAAGGCGGAGTTTTCTGGTACGACACGACCGGCGCACGGGTGGGTCTGCTGCGGGGAGGAGACGATGGCGCTGGCACGACATTTAACTTCGGCAACACCTATCAAGCGACCTATCAGGACAACGTCATCATCCTGACGTCGACTTGGACAGATAGCTCCAGCAATCCGAACAAGGGCGCGATTACCGTGGTGGACCGCCACGTAGCGCAACTGGGTGAGCACACGATCAACGCCTCGAACAGCGTTGTCGGAACGCTTTCAGGTGACAGCCTCGGCTCTGGGGGCGTCCAGAACGTAAGCTTCCCGTGGTGGGCGGTATCGAGTCCCGACTACAACGGCGGAATCGGCGCGGTCACCATCGTTCATGATTCCACGAACATCGGCACGACGACGGGAATTATTGGCAGCAACGGCAACCTGACTTTCGTCGGGACCAATGCCAACGACCTGAACTCCGTTTCGTTCATTTCCAATTACACCGATGACCAGGTCGCAATGAGGAGCACCAGTTTCGCTGGGGGTGCCGGTGCGGTAACGCTAATGGACCTGAGTGTGCTTGGTGCAGCGAAGGGTGCGTACCAGATCGATGCAAGCAATAGCTTGGTCGGAACATCGTCCACAGACAACATTGCGTCCAACGTTTCGATCTCGAGTGATCAGGGCCACGTGATTATCCGTGCGCCCAACTGGGGTGGTGGCAAGGGCGCTGTTGCGGCTTCTGCATGGGACTCGGGCGGATTCGGCACCAACGTCGGCAACATCAGCGGCCTGACCGCATTGGTCGGTGCTCTCACTAGCGACAACGTCGGCAGTGGGTACGTTCGCGAGTTTTCGTACAACGACGCACCTTACATCTTCGTCTCCTCGCCAAACTGGAGCGTCAACAGTTCTCTGATGGGCCAAGGCGCAATCTCGGTCATGTCGCTCGATTCGTTGGCAGGCGTCGTCAGCTCTTCGAACAGCGTTATCGGCGCTGCTGCGAACGATCATCTTGGCCCCACGACCGCTCAAAGCTCGCATGTGCTGGATCTGAGCAATCAGGGCAAACTGGTCGTTGCGTCCCCCAGTTTCCGCGCAGGAGCGGGCGCGGTTACATGGATCGACTTGGCAGCTCCGAGCGGCGTCGTCAATCTGTCTACAAATTCACTTTTTGGGGCTTCCCCAACCGACAACATCGGGTCCGGCGGCTTCTACGGTCCGGACGTTATGGGTGGCTCGCGAGGTGATTCGGGCAACCTCGATTTCAACTTCCTGGCGTCTCCATTCTGGTCGGCGAATCGCGGCGCGCTCACCACCATCACCAGCACACCCATTGTTGGGGCCATAAGCAATACCAACAGCTTTGTCGGAGCAGTCGGGTCGACCGGAAATATCGGTTACTCCATCGACGACTTCACCTTCCTGGAAAACGGAGCGATGTTCCTGCGATCCGGCACGACAGATACCTTTGGCGGAGCGTGGACCTTGTTCAACGGTGCAAGCTCTGGAGTGGGGTCGATGAAGGGCGAGCTAGGCGTGGCGAACAGTATCGTTGGCGCGTCCGGTAGTTCGCTGGTCAACTCTTTCCTCATCACCAGCGACAACTATTACTACAACATGGACGGTCCTGGATACAACCTTGGCGACTACGTTGTGCTGAGCCAAAGAAGCTGGGGCGGCAACGGTGACGAAGGTGCCGTGCGCATCATCGACACTAACTCCGGCCTGCATGCGGCAGGATCTACAGACGCCAGCAACTCGCTCGTCGGTGCTAATGCAGGTGACCAAATCGGCTATGGAAATCTCAACTCCGCCAGCCTACGCTTCCTCGATAACGTGACGGGCGTGCAGATCGGAGTCGCCAGTCCGAAATTCAACGGAAACCAGGGTGCGTTTACCGTGATGACGCCGACCACAGTGGGGGTCGTGTCCAGCACGAACAGTCTGCTCGGCCTATCGCCGACGATGACCGCGGGCGACGTCACGATGGACTCGTTCGGCAATGGCAATCTGGTGGTCGGGTTCACGATGGGCAACGGTTCGTACACCTTTATCGACAGGAACGCGCCGCTTACCGGCGTCGTAGACGCATCCAACAGTCTGCTCGGTGGCGCCGGTAACGACGGGAACGGCCAGTTCAATTGGGCGTCGGTAAATTCCGGAAGCACCTTTGTCTATTACAACCAAAACTGGAACGGCGGCCGTGGCGCAGCGTTCACCATGAACAGCATCGGCACGATGCGGCCGGTAGGCGACATGTCGAACCCGATCGCAGGTGTCCTGACAGGCGCGGCCGGAGAAGGAATCGGAGAGAACGTCCAAGTCCTCAACAACACACAGTTTGTGTTGAGCAGCAGCGGTTGGGGCGGTGGACGAGGAGCATTGACCTGGGGGGATTCGGCAACCGGCTTCGGATCGGCCACTGCGGTGAGCGAATCCAACAGCTTGGTTGGTCATACCACCAGCGATAACCTCCGTATTTACAACAATGGCGAAGGAGCCAATTACGGACAGTTGAGTAATGGTGCTATTTGGATAGGCACGAACAGCTACAACGGTAACTCGTCCGCCTATGCATTCGTGAACTACGGCTCGCTCGGTGACATAACGACAAAGGCAGTAGTTGTGGACAACAGCGGAAATCGCTTCGACGACTCCCTGTACAGCAGTTACCACGCGCCGATAAACCTGGGTAACGGCAACTACGCGCTTTATTTCTACGGCAGCGGTGAAGGCAGCTACGGCCAGGTCTATATCACCGATGCGAACCCCAATTCAACTGGCGGTGTCGCGTTCACCGATGTTCGCTTTAACGACACTCCCGGTGACAACGCGACCATCACCAACGGCAACATCACCGCGATGACGGCCGCTGGCACCAACGTTCTTCTGCAGGCCAGCAACGATATCAATGTGAACGCGGCAATCGTCACCCCGGCAGGTCAAGGGACTGGCGGCGGCTTGACCTTGCAGGCGGGTCGTTCGGTCAATTTCAATGCGAACGTGTTCACGCGCAACGGCAGTCTGGATGTCACCGCGAACTCACGTGACGCAGATGTCGGATATCGGAGCCAAGGCGCAGGAGGCATCAACATCGCGTCTGGCGTGAGTGTCAATGCAGGCTCGGGCGCCGTGAACTTCACGGTCGATTCCGAAGGCGTGCAAGCCGGCAACATCACGATCAACGGATCGCTCAGGGGTGGCAACATCACGCTCACGACACCGGCCGACGTAGTCGTAGAAGCAGTCGGCGGCTCAGCTGCTTCCATCGCCGCACAAAACCTCGCAGTGAACGCGACGTCGATGGCCGTCATCGCCGATGCCGCGACCGCTTCGGTCTCGACGGTAGGCACGGTCAACATCAACCTGACCGGCGAATCCAGCACCTTGACCCTCTCGGGCGGCTCCGGCGACGGCGCCAGTGCAAGCATCGTGTCGGGTGGAAACGCAAGCTTCACTGCGAACACGATCGAGTTGAACGGCGGTTCGGGCGCCAACGCGTACGCGCTGCTAGACCCGACCGACATCGGCTCGACGATGACGGTTTCCACCATTCAACTGCTGCTCAACGGCGGGTCCGGTAACGGCTCTTACGCTGCGCTGGTGTCGACCGGTGGCGACTTGCTCTTCGTCAATCCGTTGCCGTCGATCTTCTTCAATCCGGGCACCGGCGTTCGGGCCGATGCAGTGATCTACGCGCCCAACGGCGATGTGTTGGCGCGCCAGTTCAGCTTGCCTTATCTCGGCGAGAACAGCCCGTTCTCGAACCAGATCCGCGACTCCGGTTTCGCTAAATATCGCTTGCCTTACAACCTCGATCAAGGCGACTTCCTTTCTGGCCTCGACTTCATCTTCGATGAGTTGTCGCAACGCTGGCGTCGTCGCAGTTCTGTGAACGGCGTGATAGCAGCCTGCTCGGTCTGATGTAGCAATCTCGCGCGTTGGGTGACTCGCCCAGGGGTCAGCCGACAAGCGAGATCAGTTCCTGCCGCTTGCGTCCCGGCGGCCAGGCAATTGCGTCGCGTTCGATGATGTCGAATGCAAACTCGTCGCCCACTTTTTGATGCAGCATCGCATCGAGAGCCGCGAGCTGATCGATGGTGAGCGGCGCATCCAGCACGAGTTCCACTTCGAATCGTTTCGGCTCGACCTGCACCAGCCTGTGCTCCCTCACCGGGGCGCAGGAAAGCCAGTCTTTTGCAATCACGCGCACGTAGCGCATGTCGCCGTTGTCTCGCTTGACCAGGCAGCGTTTTCGGCCGAGAAGGTTGCTGAATACCGGCACCTGCACGCCGCATGCGGGGCACTCCGGAAGCATCGCGCCGATGTCGCCCAGCTCATATCGAAGCGCGGGGCTTGCCCATTGATGCAGGCCGGTCACCAGCACGTTTCCCGGCGTGCCCCACGGCAAGCCATCGCCCCGCGAATCGACTATTTCGACCATCACGTTCATGACCGCGACGTGTTGATACTCGTCGCTCTTGGGGCACTGGAACGCGATCGGGCCCAGTTCTTCGCAAGAATATCGATCGCGAATGCTTGCGCCCATCGCAGCCTTCGCGCGCGCGCGAAGCGCAGGTTCCACTGTCTCCGCAGAAGTTGCTATTTGATCGATCTGCATCGGCGCAGCGTCGCCGCTTTCGATAACTGAAAGCAAGCCCGACAACAGCGCGGGATAGGTCGCCAGCAAAACGAGTTTGCGTGGCGACGGCAGATTACCGATCTGCGTTTGCAGCCACTCCACGTTCTGCTTCATCGTGAACGATGGCGAATATCGCGCCAGAAATAGCCCCGAATGAATCCACGGATCGGCGGGTCGAACCTCGTGATCGCCTTCGTGCGGCTGGCCCTTGGCATTGAGCGTGAGGAAAGCGGAATCCAGAGGCCGATTCTGTCGTCTGCCATCCGCCCAGTAATGACTCTCTATAAGCCGTGATGCCACTTTGGAGAACCAGAAACTCACCGGTACGCCGGTCGATCCGGAGGTCGAGTAAATGTGTACAGGGCCATGCGAGGCAGGAACGTTTGGCTCATGCGCCTCGATGAAGTGACGATAGGTTTCGCGCTTCATGACCGGCATCGATTCCCAGCTATCGTAGGCGTCGAGATTTGCGCCGGCCGGTCTCACATATTCTGCCCAGTGTGGCTTTTGAGAAAGCCAGGCGAGCATCTCGCGCAGCCTTTGTCGCTGCCACATCTGCCACTGCTCTCGCGGTCCGTTCTCCATGCCGAGAATGAACTTCGAGTCCTCGTAGCACTGCGCTGCCAGGAGCGGCATTTGTTGCGGTGTCGATGGAGTCGAAGTCTGGCTAGACATGACCCGCATTGTGCCCCGGTAAAATCAACCCATGACCTTCATCGAAATGCTGCGCAAGGCAGAGCACGACAACGATTCCATGCTTTGCGTGGGCCTCGATCCCGAGCCGACCCGCTTCCCCGGCAAGCTCAAGGGCGACTCCAACAAGATCTACGATTTCTGCGCCCGTATCGTCGATGCGACCGCCGATCTCGTCATCTCGTTCAAACCCCAGATCGCCTACTTCGCTGCTCATCGCGCCGAGGGACAACTCGAGCGCCTGATGGAGCACATGCGGCGTGTCGCGCCTGACGTGCCGATCATCCTGGACGCCAAGCGCGGCGACATCGGATCGACCGCCGAACAGTACGCCAACGAAGCCTTCGAGCGCTATGGTGCCGACGCGGTAACGCTGTCGCCGTTCATGGGCTTCGATTCGGTTCAGCCGTATTTGCAATTCGAGGGCAAGGGTGCGTTTCTGTTGTGCCGCACATCGAACCCTGGCGGCGCGGATCTGCAGGGGCAGCGACTGAGTTCCATCGAAGGCCAGCCTTATTTGTACGAACACGTCGCGCGTCTTGCTCAAGGCCCGTGGAACCTCAACGGTCAGCTCGGTCTTGTTGTCGGTGCCACATACCCCACGGAAATCGAAGCGGTTCGCCGCGTGGCTCCCACGGTGCCGTTGCTGATTCCCGGTGTCGGCGCTCAGGGCGGCGATCCAGTGGCGACGGTTCGTGCCGGCTGGCGTCCAGACGCGCCGATCATCGTCAATTCTTCGCGCTCGATTCTGTACGCCTCGTCGGGAGACGACTTTGCAGACGCTGCACGGCGCGAAGCCACCAAAACACGCGAAATTCTTCAGGCAGCTAAGCCTTAAGTAGTCATCGCCGTCGATTCCGATTGGGCCGTTACTTAATGTCGAGCTTCAAGTAGGAACCGTCCTACGACGATCGAGTCTGTTGTCCTATTGCATCGAGTGCGAGAACTAATCCCTTAGGAACTGACAAAACGCGCGAAAGCTTACAAAAACGGGTGACGTTTTTGTAACGCAGGGTCAACGTTCGTCTGCGCGTCCGAGTTATGCAGCCACTTGGAACGACGTCCATTGGCATGGCACACCGATTGCCTGCACTGGTTCGTGAAATTGTTCTCACGTGCTGACGACAACAGGGACGCCCTTGCAAAACCTACTCCACCCCGATGAAGTCGCGACAGAAACGCTGAACGCGACAGCAGATATTGAAGAGCGCCACGACCGCTTCGATTTGACCGACGCGGCAAAAGCTGCAGCCATGATGGCGGCAACCATCGCGCTCGCAGCCTGCGGAGGCGGCAGCAGCGATGGCGGCGCAGGTTCAGCTTCGAGCGCAAGCTCGGGCTATAAATATCCGACGCCCACAAGCGACGAAGAGGCGGTGAGGTTTCTCACGCAGGCTCAGTTCTCGGCGACCGATGAGGAAGTCGCATCGCTGCGATCTACGGGTTACGCGTCGTTCATCGTGCAGCAGAGTGCGATGGCAATGACGTCAGGCGTGGATTGGCTGGATTCGAAGACGTACAACACGACAGACAACGCCACCCAGTACTACAACAACACGTACCCCGCCGATTACATGCTGTGGAATCAGCTGCTCACTGCACCTGATTCGATGCGCAAACGCATTCAGTTGGCATTGACAGAATTCTTCGTCGTCTCGATGACCGGCATCGATTCCGTCTGGACCAGCTACCTGATTGCCAGCTACTGGGACATGCTGGGTCGCAACGCGTTCGGAAATTTCCGGACGTTGTTGAACGATGTGACGCTGCACCCGGCAATGGGTTGGTATCTCAATACCAAGGGCAACCAGAAAGAGAATTCCGCAGGTCGCCAACCTGACGAAAACTACGGTCGCGAAGTCATGCAACTCATGACGATCGGTCTGTATCAGCTCAATCTGGATGGCACCGAGAAAACCGATTCCTCCGGCGTGAAACTCGATTCGTATACGGCCAGCGATGTCACCAACATCGCGCGCGTCTTTACCGGCTACGACTACGACTACACGACGGACACGGATGTATTGCCTGTCGGTGGTACCGGCACCATCAAAACCAACAATTTCACGAAGCTTCCGATGAAGATGACCCCTGCCAACCACTCGGTGCTGGCAAGTACTTTTCTGGGAGTGACTATTCCCGCGCAGTCGCCCGCAACCACTGCAAGTGCCGCAGCGAAGTTGAAGACAGCACTCGACACGCTTTTCAATCATCCGAACGTCGGCCCGTTCTTCGGCAAGCAGATGATCCAGCGGATGGTCACCAGCAATCCGAGCAAAGCCTACGTGGCGCGAGTTGCATCGGTGTTCAACAACAACGGCTCCGGTGTGCGCGGAGATTTGCGTGCGGTGTTCTCCGCGATTCTTCTCGACGACGAAGCGCGCGGTCCCTCAGGACTGACCGATGCTTATTGGGGCAAGTTGCGCGAACCCGTTGTGCGATTGGCGCAGTGGGGTCGCACCTTCGGAATTCAGTCGGCACGCGGCTCGTGGAAGATCGGCGATTTGAGTAGACCCAACGATCAGCTGGGCCAATCGACGCTTCGATCGGGATCGGTGTTCAACTTCTTTCGGCCGGGCTATGTTCCGCCGTCAACTGCGCTCGCTACCGTCGATGCGACGGCTCCGGAATTCCAGATCGTCACCGAAACCTCGGTGGGTGGCTACCTCAACTTCATGATGAGCATCATCAAGGATGGCATCTTCGTGAACGGCCCGGACGTTCCGCAAAACATAAGCAACGGGTTCAACGGCCGCGATATCACCTGCGCATACACCCGTGAACTCGCAGCGGTTGCAGATGCCTCCGCGCTGGTTGCTCGCATCAACAAATTCATGTGTGCCGGACAGTTGTCTGCAGCCACGCAGACCACCATCGTGAACGCGCTCAACGCGACTGCGCTCGGCACATCGCCAACGCTCGCCGTGAAGATGAATCGTGTCGGCGCCGCAGTTCTTCTTGTGATGGCATCCCCCGAATACCTGGTTCAGAAATGAGCGATCGCATGACAAAAAAATCCGTACCTTCGGCACATTCCGAATCAAGACGCGCTTTCCTCAAGCGCTCCGGTCAACTTGCGATGACTGGCACCGCGTTGCCATTCGCTCTGAATCTGGCCGCCATGGGCGAGGCTGCCGCATTCAACAACGCCGACTACAAGGCGCTGGTCTGCGTGTTCTTTTATGGCGGCAACGACTACGCCAACACCGTCGTCACCTACGACAACGACAGCTACGACAAGTACAGCACTATTCGAGGTGGTGGCCCGAGCCGCACGGCGGGCGGCATCGCGCTTGCTCAGGCCGATTTGACGCCGACTCTGCTGGTGCCAACCATCCCACTTCCGGGCGGCCGTCAATATGCCTTGCATCCGTCCATGACCGGTCTCGCGGGACTATTCAACTCCGGCAAAGCGGCAGTGCAGCTGAACGTCGGACCATTGACCGTGCCATTGACCCGCACGCAATACAACAGCAGCAACAAGACGCTGTATCCGGTTCCTCCAAAGCTGTTCTCGCACAACGACCAGCAATCGACCTGGCAGTCTTCATCGCCCGAAGGATCGACCATCGGCTGGGGCGGAAACCTGGGCGACCTTGGACTGCCCAGCAACTCGCCGAGCACCTTCACCTGCATTTCTGCAGCGGGCAACGCGGTGTATTTGTCGGGCGACAACGCAATCCAGTATCAGGTCAACGCCAACGGCGGCAATCCCGGCGCAGTGCCGATCAGTGGCGTCAAGAGTGCGAACATCTACGGATCGACCGCCGTGAAAAACGCGTTCTCGTCGATCATTCAACAGGGGCGCTCGCAAGTACTCGAGAACGAATACAACGTCGTCACGACGCGCGCGATCAATGCGGAATCCACCATCAGCGCGGCGCTGCTTGCCAATCCCGCAGACACGGTCAACTTTCCTTCGGCACTCGACAGCAATCCCCTCGCGGTGCAGCTGAAGCTGGTGGCGCGCCTCATTGCCGCGCGCACTGCGCTCGGTGCAAGACGCCAGGTTTTCTTCGTGTCGCTCGGTGGATTCGATTTGCACGACAACCTCATTTCGCAGCAGCCCTTGCTGATGCAACGCGTCAGCGACGCGATGACCGCTTTCTACAACGCGACTGTAGCGCTGGGTATTCCCGACAAAGTGACCGCGTTTACTGCATCCGATTTCGGCCGCACGCTCGCATCGAATGGCGACGGATCGGATCACGGTTGGGGTAGCCATCACTTCGTGGTCGGCGGTGCCGTTCGCGGCAAGGCTTTCTACGGCACGGCGCCCTCGGTGAGCACCGGCAACACCGCATCGGCAGATGACCAAAGTCACGTCGGCCAAGGCCGCCTGCTACCCACGACCTCCGTCGACCAGTACGCCGCAACCATGGCCAAGTGGTTCGGGGTCACCGACGCAGAAATGCCCAGCGTGTTGCCCAACGTCAGGCACTTCGGAACCGCAGCGGCACGTCCCGACTACCCGACCGACATGGGATTCATGATGTAGTCGAGCGAATTACCGCTCGGTAATTCCGGAGCAGGAGGTCGCCTTCAGCCCTTATGCATCCCACGCGCCGCCTCGAGATGCGCGCGCGCATTCTGTGCCAGCGCAATGTCGCCCGGCGTCGGCGGATTGAAGGTCGGCACCTGCATCGGTTTGCCTTCGTCGTCCACAGCTACGAACACGATCAGACACTCCGTGGTCTTGTTCATCTCGCCGGTTTTGAGGTCGCCGCTTCGCACTTCGACCGCGATGTTCATGCTGGTCTTGCCGGTGTAGGCCATGCGTGCTTCGACTTCCACCATGCTGCCGATGACGATCGGTGAATGGAACCTGATACTGCCCACATACACCGTGACGCAGTAGCGCTTCGCCCAAGCGGTGGCGCATGCGTAGCCCGCTTCGTCGATCCATTTCATGACGGTGCCGCCATGCACCTTTCCCGCGAAATTCGCGGTGTTGGGTTCCGCCAGAAAACGCAGTGTGATCGACGCCATGATGATTTCCAGTTCTGCTGTCGTGAGGTTTACAGATAACGTTTAAGGTAGAGGCCGGTGTGGCTTGCCTCGTTCTTCGCGATGTCTTCCGGTGTGCCGACGCCAACGACCTCACCGCCACCGGCGCCGCCTTCCGGCCCCATGTCGATGAGCCAGTCTGCAGTCTTGATGACGTCCAGATTGTGTTCGATGATCACGATCGTATTTCCTGCATCCCGAAGCTGATGCAGCACCTTGAGCAGCAGGTCGATATCCGCAAAATGCAGGCCGGTCGTCGGCTCGTCCAGGATGTAGAGCGTGCGTCCGGTGTCGCGCTTCGACAGCTCCAGCGCCAGCTTCACGCGCTGAGCTTCACCACCCGATAGCGTGGTCGCAGCCTGCCCCAGCTTGATGTAGCTCAAGCCCACGTCGAGCAGCGTTTGCAGCTTGCGTGCAATCGTCGGTACTGCGCTGAAGAACTCGTGCGCCGCTTCCACCGTGAGGTCGAGCACCTGCGCGATGTTCTTGCCCTTGTACAGAACTTCCAGCGTCTCGCGGTTGTAGCGCATGCCACGGCAGACGTCGCAAGGCACGTACACGTCGGGCAGGAAATGCATCTCCACCTTTACGACGCCGTCGCCCTGACAGGCTTCGCATCTACCGCCCGCTACGTTGAACGAGAAACGTCCTGGGCCGTAGCCGCGTTCGCGCGCGGTGAGCACCTCCGCCATGAGCTCGCGAATCGGAGTGAACAGGCCGGTGTAAGTGGCAGGATTGCTTCGCGGCGTGCGACCGATGGGCGATTGATCGACGTTGATCACCTTATCGAAATGCTCGATGCCTTCGATCGCGTCGTGCGGGGCCGGCTCGTCGTGCGCGCGATAAATCGTCTTGGCGGCGGCCGCATAAAGCGTGTCGTTCACCAGCGTCGATTTGCCAGAGCCCGATACACCGGTCACGCAGGTGAGCAGGCCGATCGGAATTTCGACAGTGACGTTCTTGAGGTTGTTGCCCTTCGCACCTTCGATGCGCAGCACCTGCGGATCGTCCGAATCGGCAAGCGAATGACGCTTGGTCGGCACCGCGATTTTCAGGGCGCCCGACATGTACTTGCCGGTGAGCGAATCCTTGTTCGCTTCGACCTCTTCGTAAGTGCCTTGCGCAATCACGCGACCACCATGAATGCCCGCGCCCGGTCCCATGTCGATCACGTGATCGGCCGAGCGGATCATGTCTTCATCGTGTTCGACCACCAGCACGCTGTTGCCGATATCGCGCAGATGTTTGAGGGTAGCGATCAATCGATCGTTGTCGCGCTGATGCAATCCGATGCTCGGCTCGTCAAGCACGTACATCACGCCGGTGAGACCGGATCCGATTTGAGATGCAAGACGAATACGTTGAGATTCGCCGCCGCTCAATGTCTCTGCGCTTCTGTCGAGGCTCAAATAATTGAGACCCACGTCGTTGAGAAACTTCAGGCGCAAGCCAATCTCGCGCACCACCTTGCTTGCGATTTCGGCTTTTGCACCGTGCATGTCGAGCTTGTCGAAATAACGGAAGCAATCGCGCAGTGTGAGGTGGCTGATCTCGTAAATCGCACGCGCCTGATCGCCCTCGCCGATGCGCACGAATCGCGCTTCCTGGCGCAGGCGTGTGCCCTTGCATTCGGTGCAAGGCTGCAGGCTTCGGTAACGCGCGAGGTCTTCGCGCACCATGGCCGAATCGGTTTCGCGATAGCGTCGCTCCATGTTCGGAACGATGCCTTCGAAGGCGTGTTTTTTCGAGAGTTTCTTGCCCGCCGATGCACCGGAATCCATCACATACGAGAACTTGATCAGCTCTTCGCCCGAGCCGTAAAGCAGCACCTGCTTGTGCGCCTCGTCCAGTTCTTCGAACGGCACTTCGATATCGAACTTGTAGTGCTTGGCCACGCTCTCCAGCATGCTGAAGTAGTAGCCGTTGCGACGGTCCCATCCCTTGATGGCGCCGCTCGGAAGACTCAGCGTGGGAAACGCGACGATGCGCGCTGGATCGAAAAATTCCTGATGACCCAAGCCATCGCAGGCCGGGCATGCACCCACCGGCGAGTTGAACGAGAACAGGCGCGGCTCGAGTTCGGTGATCGAGTAGTTGCAGATGGGGCAGGCGAACTTGGCGTTGTAGACATGCTCGATGCCGGTGTCCATTTCCTGCACCACCGCACGGCCATCGGCCAGTCGCAAAGACGCTTCGAAACTCTCCGCAAGACGCTGCGTGATGTCGGCGCGAACCTTCACGCGATCGATCACGACATCGATGTCGTGTTTCTCGGTCTTCTTGAGTTTGGGAAGGTTGTCGAATTCGTAGGCAGTGCCATCGACGCGGAATCGGATGTAGCCCTGGGCCTGCATCTCGGTGAATACATCGACGAACTCGCCTTTTCTGTCGCGCGCAACAGGCGCGAGGATCATCAGCCGCGTGTCTTCCGGCATGGCCAGCACCGCATCGACCATTTGCGAGACCGTCTGCGATTGCAGCGGTACGTCGTGGAACGGGCAGTAGGGAGTTCCGGCACGGGCGAACAGCAGTCGAAGGTAATCGTGGATTTCGGTGACCGTGCCGACCGTCGATCGCGGGTTGTGGCTTGTGGCCTTCTGCTCGATGGAAATTGCAGGCGACAGGCCTTCGATCACATCGACATCGGGCTTGTCCATGAGCTGGAGGAACTGGCGAGCGTAAGTGGACAAACTCTCGACGTATCGACGCTGACCTTCCGCATAAAGCGTGTCAAAGGCCAGGCTCGATTTGCCCGATCCGGACAGGCCGGTGATCACCACGAGCTTGTTGCGCGGAATATCGAGATCGACGTTTTTGAGGTTGTGCGTGCGTGCGCCGCGAATGCTGATCCGCTGCTGCTGGAGGCTGGTCGCCAGGTACTTGCCGTGGTCGCTGGAGTCGTCGTCGAGTTTCAAGATGTGGCGCGCCGGGAAAACCTGCCATGATAGACGTCCTACAGATTTTGAGCGTGTCCCTTGTGACCCAACGTGCCGATGAGCACCGTCAGTTCCCCGTCTACCGCACCCCCAGCTGAAGCGCCTCACTCGAACGCATCCACCCGGATGACGCCGTCGGAACGCCGCTCCACCTCAGCCCTCGCCTCTATATTTGCCCTGCGCACCCTGGGGCTTTTTCTGGTTTTGCCGGTTTTCGCGCTCGAGGCCAGCAAATACCCCGGTGGAGACAACCCGGTAATGGTCGGGCTGGCCATGGGTATGTATGGCCTGACCCAGGCTGTCCTGCAAATCCCGTTCGGCATGGCATCCGACCGGCTCGGTCGCAAGAAAGTGATCATCGCGGGGCTTTTAGTGTTCGTGATCGGCAGCCTCGTCGCCGCGTTCGCGGGCACCTTGAACATGCTTCTGCTCGGTCGCGCGTTGCAAGGCGCCGGAGCCATCTCCGCGGCCATCACGGCGCTTCTTGCAGATCAGACCCGCGACGAGGTACGCACCAAGGCCATGGCCTTCATCGGCGGCAGCATCGCGCTGATGTTCGCGCTGTCGCTGGTGATTGCGCCAATGCTGGTGACTTTCGCCGGGCTGAGCGGTTTGTTCGGCCTGACCGCGACACTTGCCGCGCTCGGGATAGCGGTGGTCGCATGGGTCGTTCCTGACGAAGTCGATTTGTCGCATCGCCCGCGCACCACCATGCGCAGCGGCTTGCGTGCAGTGCTTGTAGACAGGTCGCTGCTGCGTCTGGACTTCGGCGTGTTCGTTCTGCATTCGGTGCAGATCGCGATGTGGGTCGCAGTGCCGTCGATGCTGGTTCATGCGGGCTTGCCGAAAGCAGCGCACTGGCACGTCTATTTGCCTGCAGTTCTCGCATCGTTCGTTGCGATGGCCGTGACCCTGTTTCCGATGGAGCGCAAAGGACGTCTGCGCGAAGCGCTCCTCGGAGCTATCGCATTGATCGGCGCGGTTCAGCTCGGCTTCTGGGCTATCTCGTCGCCGTCGATGCTCACCGGATTCGGTGCCGGCGGCTCGGGACTCTGGCCGCTTGCCGTATTGCTGTTCGCCTTCTTCGTCGGATTCAATGCGATCGAGGCCAGCCAGCCGAGCCTGGTATCGCGCATGGCGCCAGCACATCTGCGCGGTGCAGCGCTCGGCGTGTACAACACGCTGCAATCACTGGGGCTTTTCGCCGGTGGGGCGCTGGGCGGTGTCGTCGTGAAGTTCAGTGGTGTTCACGGCCTTTTCGCCGTCACCTTCGGCCTGACGGTCATCTGGTTCGTCGTGACTTTCGGTTTGCGGATCGTCGGTAGAAACTACGGACGGGATGCTGGAGTCCACGGGGTCCCTGGAGTCCGCGGGCGGGGCCGGTGATACGGCCGACGGTTTCGCGGAAGTGATTACCGCGGCAACCATGTTCTCCGCCAAAGCCTCGTAGAGTGGTCGGCTGATCATTCGGGATATCAGGCTGGCGATCATCGCCGAGGCCATCAGCGTGAGCACCATCGAGTGCCCGTCGACCATCTCCATCACGATGATGAAAGAAGTGAGCGGTGCCTGCGTGACCGCAGCCAGAAAGCCAGCCATACCCATGGCGATCAACGCTGCAGAAAATTGGCCGCCGGTCAGCGCCGAAATGTTGTTGCCCAGCCCGGCTCCAATGGACAACGAAGGCGCAAAAATCCCGCCGGGAACGCCGCACCAGGCCGTCAGCCACGTAGCAAGAAATTTGAGGGGCATGTAGAGCGTCGGCACATCGGAATGCCCGTCGAGCATGTGCTTCACAGCTTCCGAGCCGGCCCCGAACGTAGCGCCCCCGCTCACTATTCCGATGATTGCCACGGCCAGCGCGCCGCAGGCTGCGAATCGCACCGGAAAACGCGATCGCAGCGCGCTGAAACGGTCGGGTGTCCCCGTCAAAGAGGCCAGCAACAGGCGCGAGAACAAGCCGCCTGCCAGTCCGCAAGATACCGCGACGAGCAGACCCGGAGCGAGGGCGTCCCAGTCGAGGTGAGGAACCCGGATCACGCCGAAATAAGTGACGTTTCCGAAAGACGAAACGGCCATCAAACCGGAAAGCACGATGGCCGTGATGATCAAACTGCTGCTGCGTGACTCCAGTTTGCGTGACAGCTCCTCGATGGCGAACACCACGCCGGCAAGCGGCGCATTGAACGCGGCTGCAATTCCTGCCGCGCCTCCTGCCACCAACAACGCATGCCGACTAATGCCCGAGCTGGTTTTGAGCCAGCGGCTGGCATGCTGCATGACGCCGGCGGCCACCTGAACCGAAGGGCCTTCCCGGCCGATCGACAGGCCGGCCATCAGCCCGGCGGCAGACAAGCCGATCTTGGCGAAGCTCACGCGGAGCGATGCGAATCGGGACATCTCGGAGACCGGCAAGGAAGAGTCGAGCGCGGCCATGACCTGTGGAATCCCGGACCCGGACGCGCCCGGCACGTACCGTCGCGTGAGCCAGACGATGGCCGCGGTGATGGCGGGCATCCAGATGAGAACCAGCCAGTGGTTGATGGCGTTGATCCGCTCGAAGGCCGAAAACCCCAAGTCGCTGAGAAGGGTGAAGCCGACTACCAGCAAGCCTGCAAGCACTGCGTAGGCCAATACGATGGCGCGGTCGAGCCAAAGACGCGCATTCGCCACCTCCGAGCGCACGTTCTGCAGGAAATCCGGTTCGCTATTCATGGGATTTCCGGATTGTTGCATGTGGGGTGTCGGGACGGGGGAAGCCTGCGGCACAATGGCGCGTTAGATACAAATATTCATCGGGCAGCTCACCATGGCATCAGTCAACAAAGTCATTCTTATCGGCAATTGCGGACGCGATCCGGAAATCCGTTATTTGCCCTCTGGCCAGGCCGTGGCAAACATCAGCATTGCCACCTCCACACGCCGCAAAGACCGCACCTCCGGCGAAATGGTGGAAGACACCCAATGGCACCGAGTCACCTTCTACGACCGCCTGGCTGAAATCGCCGGCGAGTACGTCAAAAAAGGCCGCCCGATCTACGTCGAAGGCCGCCTGAAATACGGCAAATACACCGACCAGTCCGGCGTCGAAAAGAACACGGTCGACATCATCGCGACCGAAATGCAATTGCTGGGCGGCCGTGAAGGCATGGGCGCCCCCGGTGGTGGCGACGACGATCATGGCGATTCCGCTCCTCCTCAACGCCGTGCTCCGGCAGCACGTCCTCCGGCACCTGCTCAAGCAGCGCCGGCGCCCCGTCAGGCACCTGCGCGGTCGTCGTCGGGCTTCGATGATATGGATGACGACATTCCGTTCTGAGAATCGGCTTCTAGCGAAGGCAAAAAAGGCTCTGAGCAGATTGCTCAGAGCCTTTTTTATTGGTTGGCGCCTGGCAAATGGATGCCTGGTAAATGTTACGTAAATGGATTGCCCGCCTACACCAGCCGTCATCTGCAGCGATTAAGTTTCAAGTGCCACTTTCGGCGAGTTCAAAGCACATACAAATGAAAAAAACAGCACTTCTCCTAGCCGCCCTGATCGTGTCCGGCGCCGCCATGGCGCAACCGCATCGCGAGCCGCCCCGTCCGCATCCGCATCACGTGAAGAAGAAGGTATGGATCAAGGCGCATCGTGAACACGGACATCTGGTCCGCGGTCACTACGTCTGGCGTTAAGAGTCTCGATGGTGTGATCGCTAAACGATCACACCGCCACCCAGACAGACTTCCCCGTCATAAAGCACGGCAGACTGACCGGGCGTGACTGCCCATTGCGGCTCTTCGAACTTGAGCGAGAAGTGCCCATTGGGTTGACCCTCGAAAACGCATGGCGCGTCGGCTTGCCGGTAACGCGTCTTCGCCGCCAATTCAGCGCTGCCGTTCCGCGCCGGAGCATCGCCCGACACCCAACTCACGTCGTCGGCATCCAGCGACGGCGATAGCAGCCAGGGATGATCGTGACCTTGCACCACGCGTAGTGTGTTCGTGTCCATCTCCTTGCGAGCAACGAACCAGGGCGAATGATCGCCGCCACCGCGCTGCGCACCCTTGTCTTTCAGACCGCCGATTCCCAGTCCCTGACGCTGCCCCAGCGTGTAGAAGCTCAATCCCTGATGCTGCGCGACTGTGCGGCCGCGCTCGTCCTTGATGGGACCCGGTTCGTGTGAAATATAGCGATTCAAAAATTCGCGAAACGGGCGCTCGCCGATGAAGCAGATGCCGGTCGAGTCCTTCTTCTTTGCGTTCGGCAGACCTATCTCTTCCGCGATCTCGCGTACTCGCGTCTTGTGTAATTCGCCGACTGGAAAAAGCGTGCGCGACAGCTGAGCCTGGTTCAGCCGATGCAAAAAGTAGCTCTGGTCTTTCGACGGATCCAGCCCCTTGAGCAACTCGTGTTTGCCGGTCGATTCGTTCAACCGAACCCGCGCGTAGTGGCCGGTCGCGATCTTCTCTGCGCCGAGCCGAATCGCGTGATCGAGAAACGCCTTGAACTTGATCTCCGCGTTGCACAGCACGTCCGGATTGGGGGTCCGGCCGGCGCTGTATTCACGCAGGAATTCGGCGAACACGCGGTCCTTGTATTCGGCAGCGAAGTTCACATGCTCGATCTCGATGCCGATGACATCGGCCACGCTGGCCGCATCGACGAAGTCCTGGTTCGATGAGCAATATTCGGAATCGTCGTCGTCTTCCCAGTTCTTCATGAAAATGCCGACGACGTCGTAGCCCTGCTCCTTCAGCAGCCATGCGGTCACCGCGGAGTCCACGCCTCCGCTCAACCCGACGACGACTCTCTCGCCGCGACCTATTTTGTCGACATCGCCCGCTTTGCTCATGCGGCAATTATCCCGGGAAGATCAAGGCCCGTAGACGCTAGGGTCTGTGTAGACCCGATCGAGCGGGCTGCTTTTGCCAGCAAGGAAATCTTCCATGCAGCGAAGCAGCAGGGGGCTGCGATGTTGCTGCACGCTGGCGCGAATCTCGTCGGCGGTCATCCAGAGGGTACGCACGATGCCTTCGTCGAGCTTGCGATCGGGGTAGATGTTGCCGAGTTTGCCGCTGAACGCGAAGCGTAGATAGGTCACGTCCTGCTGGGTCGATTCGCGTTGAAATCTGGACATGTAAATGCCTACTAGCGCTGTAGGCGTGAAGTCGCAAGCCGCCTCTTCGAGCGCCTCGCGAGTGCAACCCTCTTCGGGCGATTCGCCTTCGTCCAGATGTCCGGCTGGATTGTTGAGCTTCAAGCCCTCGGGGGTTTCTTCTTCTATGAGAAGAAACTTGCCGTCTTTCTCGATGATGGCCGCTACGGTGACGTTAGGTTTCCAGCGCGGTTTCATGGGGCTTCCCGAATCGAAGGGGTTTTGAAGCCATGGAGCATAAAACCATTCGAAGACATGGCGCGTATGAAAAACGCCTCACATCCTCAAAAAGATCAGCGCGTTGGAAGATCCCGCATGTTGCCGAGTTTGTCTACGTTCATAGCGGCATCGAACAGTGCGTCGAGTTTGTCGGCAGGCCACGCCCGAACCGCCATGTCCATGAACTTGTCGCGGTAGTCGGAAGCATCTGCGGGATTCGCCGGTTCGCCGCGAATCACATCGGTTCGGCCCACGAACTTTGTTCCGTTTTTGAGCGTGATCGTGAGATCGCAAATCTGTTTGATTGGAAACTGATCGCTGTATTCAGGCACTTCGCTCAACTCGACTTTTTGGACCAGCGCGTCGATCGTTTTGTCGGCTGCTGCCGCGTCATCGAAACATTCCAGTCCCCAGCCGCGATTGACGATGACGCTGGCAACTGCGAAGGGCGTGGAAAAGCGGGTCGCGAATGCATTTCGAATGTCGCGTCGATTCAGAAATGCGAGGAACTTGTAGCCGCGAATGTCGATGCTCGCGATCTCGTCTGCAGTTGGCCAGTTCGATGTATCGCCCAGCGGCGCAAGCGCTCCGCGCACCGCATCGATAGCGGAGTGGATCGGCCGACCGCAGCCGTAGAGCTTGATATAGCCATCGCCCAGAATCCATTTCTTGCCGAGGTCTTGCACCGCAACTTCAGGCTTGAAGTTGTCGAACAGCACTTCGTCGCAGGTCGGCGTGATGCCGTCGTGCGGGCCGGTGAATCCGCTCTGCACCAACCGCACCGACATCTGACCCATGATCGCGCTATGCGAGGCGTACCAGTTGCGCAGGGTGGCGCCGTCTTTCATGCTCTGGCGGTTTCCAGCAATCGGCGATGAGCCTGCGAGATTGATGAGTTCGCGCATTTCGCTTCGGCTCACGCCCTGCAATCTTGCCGCTGCCACCGCGCCTCCGATCACGCCGTAAGTGCCGTGCGGATGAATGCACATTCGCATGTCGCAGGCACTGCCGATGCGCGCGCAGATCTCGTATCCGATGGCGCAGGCAAGCAGAAATTCTTCACCGCTTTTGCCTAGCTCTTGCGCCACCGCGAGCGCGGTCGGAATCACCTGAATGCCAGGATGTCCGTTACTCGTGAGATTGCCTTCGTCGAGTTCCAGCCAGCATCCTGCCGACGCATTGAGCGCTGCAGCATCTATCGGATTCAGTGTGCAGTCGGTGCCGACGACGCTTGCGTGGCCAGATGAGACCAGCGGCTTCTGTTTTGCCAGGAGCGCCTTCATTTCGGGCTCCTGATTTCCCGCAGCGAAGGCTGCCAGGGTATCCGCGACGATCACTTTCAGGTGCTGAAGCGATTGCGGGTCGATATCGCTGAGCTTCGCGCCGCAGGCGAAGTCGGTGAGCCGATCGATGAACGATGCGGGGGCCGAGGTAGGGGCGATGGCTGCAGCAGTCGAGTTGGAAAAAGTCATCTTGGGAATATAAATATATTTCCCACTTGCCTAAAAATATTTTATTCCCGATACTTTTGGGTATCCCCAATCTCCTCAGGAATACGCCATGGCAAAAGTCCAGCCCAAGTCACTTGCGCGCGTCGCCGCGCTCGTTCTGTCGACTTTCGCTGTCGCCGCTTCGGTCGGCGCCCAGACCTTCCCCGACCGTCCTGTCCGACTCGTGATTCCATTCGGCGCAGGCAGTGCCGTCGACACCATCGGCCGAGCAGTAGCCACGCAGTTCACCGAGCAGACCGGCCAGCCCGTGGTAATCGACAACCGCACCGGCGCGAACGGGATCATCGCTGCCGAAATGGTGGCCAAGTCTCCTGCCGACGGCTACACGCTGCTCATGCCGAACGACGGAATCATGGCCGCCAATCCGGCGCTTTACGCCAAACTGCCCTACGACCCGATCAAGGATTTCGCCCCGGTCACTCTGACATCGACCGTGCCGCTTGTCCTCGTTGCTAACCCTCAGTTCGCAGCAAGATCCATTCCTGAACTCGTCGCGCTCGCCAAGGCAAAGCCTGGCTCCATCGACTATTCCTCCACCGGTTCCGGGTCGGCCCAGCATCTGGCCATGGAGATCCTGATCGACAACGCGCAGATCAAGATGACCCACGTGCCCTACAAAGCAATGGGTCCTGCCATTACCGATGTGGTGGCCGGCACGATCCCGGTCATGTTCTCCGGCATGTCCAACGTAATTGGGTTCGTGAAGGACGGCAAGCTGCGCGTTCTTGGCGTGAGCACTCCGAAGCGTTCGTCGGCTGCACCGGAATGGCCAACGATTGCAGAGGCGGGCCTGCCCGGCTACAGCTACGCAGCATGGAACGGCATCGTGGCACCGGCAGGAACCCCGCCCGATGTGCTTAAAAAACTCAACGTCGAATTCGTGAAAGCGATCAACAACCCGAACGTTCGCGCCAAGCTCGCCAGCCTCGGTTTCGATCTGGTCGGCGGCACGCCCGAAGAATTCAGCGCCTTGATCAAGGCCGATGTCGCGCGACTCGGCAAGCTGGTGAAGAGTGCCGGCATCCAAGCCAACTAAAACAAATAGCCGCCAGCGCGCAGCATCAATAAACGGCAAACAGCAAACAGCAGTACGGATAGCAGAACAGTGCAAGCAGTCGAACCCAAAAAAGATTACCTCGACCGCCTTGCGCGATTCGTCGGTGAAACCTCCATCGATGACATTCCCGAAGAAGTGCTGCAACGCACGCGCGAAATCCTCGTCGACTCCTTTCCCGTGCTTGCATGGGGCATGCGTACGCCTGAGCTGGTCGCGTTATCCGACAAGCAAATCAAAAGCGGGTCGCCAGGCCGGTCGTGGGTCATAGGCAAAGGCGTCACCACCAACCGAGTAGATGCCGCGATGCTGAACGGTATTGCAGGTGCATGGCTCGACTACGACGAAGGCAACTTCCTTGCTAACGGACATCCCGGCATGCAGGTGATTCCGGCATCGTTCGCGGTGGCACAAGAGTTGGGGCTATCGGGGCGCGAACTGCTCGCGACCATTGCGCTGTCGTACGAAGTGGTCGCGCGTATCGGCGCTGCAACCAAGATCAAACTCATCATCAATCCGCACGGTACTTTCGGAGTGGTGGGTGCAGCGCTTGCAACCGCGCGACTTACCGGCATGCATCCCGACAAAATGCGCGGACTCGCGAGTCTTGCTGCATCGACCTGCGTCGCGACGAATCGCCACACCATGCTCGACGGCGCGACGGTTCGCAACTGGTATGCAGGTCACAGCGGCTTCATGGGGCAGATGGCGGTTCGTCTTGTCGAGAGCGGATTCAGCGGTCCGTCGGATGGTGTGAACACCACATTCAGTCTGGTTTTGGGTGATGGTTTTTCGGGCGAAAAAGCAGTCGACAAACTCGGCGAACGTTGGCTATTGCTCGAGGGCTATCTGAAGCTTTATCCGACCGCTCGCTATGTTCACTCCTGCATCGACGCCTACTTCGACGCGGCGGCTAAGGTACCAAAACCGATCGCTCCGGAAGAAGTCGATCGCATCGATGTGCATGCTTATCGATTGGCCGCCTACCTCGACAACAAGACGCCCAAGGATTGGTTCGGCACGCGGTTCTCGCTCCCGTTCGCGGTGGCGACGCTCATGGTGGGCGGTCGCAACGGACTCGACGCGTTCTCGGACAACGCGGTTGCCGACCCCAAAGTCATGGCGCTCGCAGCGCGCGTGAACGTGTTCGAGAACGAAGCATTTACAGCCGAGTACCCGGCCGAGCAGCGAGTGACGCTGGACATTCACACGAAGAGCGGCGATGTGATTCGCGGTGAATGCGAGATCACCAGCGGCGAGCCGACGCGGCCACATTCGAGCGCAGATCTCGAACGCAAATACAACGATCTTTCGGTGCCGCTTTGGGGCACGGAACGTGCTGCACAACTACGTCACGCATTGATGACTCTCGAATCGTGCCACGACGTTTCGAAGCTCGTCGATTTCAATCCCTGATTTTTCTATCTTCAGCGTCCACCCAAAACATCGAACGGAACCCTTCATGAAAAAACATCTGATCGCTGCAGTCGCAGCCTCATTCACACTGGTCAGCATCGCGCCGACTGCATTCGCACAAAGTGCCAACTGGCCCAGCCAACCGGTCAAGCTGATCGTGTCGCAATCGGCCGGCGGCAGTATCGACATTGCCGCGCGACTGATCGGCAACAAGCTCGCCACCGCGCTCGGCACTGGCGTTGTTGTCGACAACCGTGCCGGCGCGAACGGCATGATTGCCGGCGAAGGTGCGATGCGTGCCACCGATGGTCATACCTTCCTGATGACGTCGCCCAGCACGCTCACCATCAATCAGCACGTGTACAAGAAAGTGCCGTACGACGCACTGAAAGATTTCGTGCCGGTCACACAAACCACGTCGATTGCTTTCCTGCTCGTGGTCAACGCGAACTCGCCCTACAAAACCTTGAACGATCTGATTGCCGCAGCGAAAGCCAAGCCGGAAGCGATCAAGTTCGCATCTGCAGGCATCGGTAATCAGTCGCAGCTCGCAGCCGAGCTGCTGGCCAACGCAACCGGCACCAAGATGCTGCACGTGCCGTACAAGGGCGAGGCACCAGCTATTACCGACCTCATTGGTGGTCAGGTCGATTTCATCTTCGGCACCATGCCTGCTTTGTTGCCACAAGTGAAGAACGGCAAGCTGCGCGCACTGGTCGTCGGTCAGGCCAAGCGCTCCGACGCAGTGCCCGATGTTCCGACGACTGTCGAAGCCGGCTATCCGTCGGTCATCGTGACCGGATGGACCGGCATCGTCGCGCCTGCATCGACGCCGCAATCGGTGATCGCCAAAATGCATGACGAAGTCGTGAAGATCCTCGCCATGCCCGATGTACGCGCAACCCTGGTCGCTGCTGGTGCAGAGCCGGTTGGCAGCACACCTGCAGAGTTCGGCAACTTCATCAAGACCGAAACCGTGAAGTGGGGTCAGGCAGTGAAGCTGGCTAACATCACGCCCGAATAAGCGATTCGACAACGATAAAAAAGGGCTGGATGCGTAATGCATCCAGCCCTTTCGTTTGTGACAGCTCAGGCTTGAGAACTCAGTGTTCCTCGGCAAGAATGCCCATGCCGGGCAGTTTGTCCATGATGCCCAGACGGCGCATTGCAAGCCAGTAGGTCGCGACGTTCACACCGATCATCGGCTTGCCGAACTTCGCTTCGATCTGACGCGTAATCGGCGACACCGGCAGGTTGGTTCCCACATGAATCAGCGCATCGGCCTCGGCGTGATCGGTATCCGCAAAGCCCTGCATGATCTGTTCGTGCGTGAAGCGCGCGACATTGGTCGGGCCGGTCGATTTCAAGCCATGCGAATTGAGGACGTCGTAACCGCAAGCACGGAAGAAGTCGGCAATCATGTTGTCGGCCGGCGGCCAGTAGGGCGTGAGAATTGCGATGCGCTTTGCGCCGATGGCTTCGAGCCCGGCAAGCACTGCGCGTGAAGGCGTAATGAACGGCACACCGCACAAAGCTTCCAGACGCTTTTCTTCGTCGAGCGCACGCTGGCCATCGCCACGGAACGAATGAATCGAATGGCCGTGAGCCACCACATGCGGCTCGCACACCATCACAAGACGCAGAGCATCTTCGAGGTTGCCTTCTTCGGTTTCCAGCGCTTTTTTGTACGCTTCCTGATCGTCGTAGGGACGAGGCGGAAGGTACATGCGCGTGACGTGATTGGTAACGCCCGGCGGACGCATCGCTTCCATTTCCGGTTGAACGATGGTGTTGGTTGCCGGCACGACGACCGCGACTTTCGCGCGTGTCGCCATGGTGTCGGGCGTAGGTGTGCGATGGGGAATGCTGCTCATGGAATGCTCGTCGTTCTCGTCTCGTTGTATTTGCCGAATGTCGAAATTACTCGACCTTCAGGTCTGCAGCTTTTGCGGCTTCTGCCCAGGTGGCCATATCGGATTTGATAGTGGCGGCGAACTGCGCAGGCGTATCGCCAATGACATCGACGCCCATGGCGGCGAGCTTCTGGCGAAACTCAGGTTGCTCTGTTGCAGCCTTCACAGCGGCTGCAATGCGATCGACGATGGCCTTGGGCGTTCCGGTCGGAGCGACCAAGCCGTTCCAGGTGATGGTCTTGAAGCCGGGGAAGCCGGACTCGATGAGAGTGGGCACATCGGGCAACGCAGGCGAGCGTTTCTCGCTGGAGACCGCGATGATCTTGATCTGGCCGCCACCGACCTGCGATGCAAGCTCGGACAGGTTGCCGAAATACATCTGCACTTGGCCGCCCAGCAAATCAGCCACTGCCGGACCGCCGCCCTTGTATGGCACGTGGGTCATGGTGATGCCCGCGCGCTTGGCGAACAGGGCGGGCGACAGATGCGACACGCTGCCGGAGCCGCCGGACGCGTAGTTCAGCTTGCCCGGATTCTTCTTCGCGTACTCGACGAATTCGCGCACGTTGTTCGCAGGTACCGACTTGTGGATCGCGATCACGAAGGGGTTGCTGCCGACGTTGCTCACGGCAGTGAAATCGCGCGCGCTGTCGAAGTTCACCTTTTGAATCGAGGGAAGGATGGCGAGCACAGGCATGGCCGCCATCAACAGTGTGTAGCCGTCCGATGGTGAGCGCGCAACGAAGTCTGCTGCGATTGCGCCGTTGCCGCCTGCACGGTTCTCGACGATCACCGATTGACCTAGCGATTGAGTAAGGCGCTCTGCAGTCAGGCGCGCGATGCTGTCGGTGTTACCGCCGGCCGCGAACGGCACGATGATCTTGATCGGGCGTTGCGGCCAGGTGTTCGATTGAGCGATTGCGAATTGCGACGCGCCGACGGCGACCAGCGCAATCGAGGTAAGCGCAAGGCGTCGAGACAAATTGAATTTGGACATGGAAACTCCTAGTCAGGGGTAAGCGTTGATGATGGTGTTCAGGTGATGGCGTTCGCACGCTTGATGCTGTTGATCATCGAGGATGTCATCAGGAAATCGCGTGTCTTGCTGGGGCTCGCCGCCGTGTCTCTCAACTCCGAAAAACGTTTGAGTCTTGTCTCCAGATCCTTTTCTTCCAGGTTCTGTTTGTTCTTGATCGATATGTTCTGCACGTACTCGATGTTCACTGCGCGGCGCTGACGCTCGTACAGATCGAGCAGGTCGCTGGATGCTGTGCCATTGAACACGCGAGCAAGTTTCTCGCCGAGGTTCATCGCATCGTGAATGCCGCTGTTCAGGCCGAATCCACCCAATGGATTGTTCACGTGCGCAGAATCGCCCGCGAGCAGCACGCGGCTCTTGCGGAAGTTCACCGCCACGCGCTGGTGAACCCGATACACGCTTTGATGAACGATCGGGTAGGTGAGCGAGCCGTCTGCACCCAACGCGCGGTTGATTGCCTTCTGCGCGAAGGGAGCGGCCAGCACTTCCTCGTCCTGCATGTCACCGGACACCGGCAAGGTCATGCGCCAGAGTCCCGGTGGGCCTTTGTCGGGCATGCGGAAGAAGGCAATCCATTGCTCGGGATCGCTGACGTAGGCATTGTCTGCGTAGCCTAGCGGTGCGAAGTCGTAGGTCGTGCTGATGACGCTATACCGCTCGGGCCAGGTGTAGCCGTCGAACCCGATGTCGACTGCCTTGCGGACAAGGCTGCGTCCACCGTCGGCACCGATGAGCCATTCGCCTTCGATCTGAATATCGCCTTGAGCCGTGGTGGCTGTAGCGATGACGCCATCGTCGTTTTGCGTGAGAGTTTTGAAAGCGTGGCCGAAGCGGACTTCCGCATGCTGGTAGCGAAGCAGCATGTCCAGAAGAATGGGCGTGAGTCGATGCTGTTCCAGATGCAACCGGTACGGAAAGGGCGTGTCGTCCTTGAGTACCGAGAGGTCCCATTCCACGATGAGTCCGTACTCGCGATCGCGCGCCTGCCAGCGCGGCACCTTGATGCCGATTTCCATCATCGCGTCGGTAACGCCGGGTTCTTGCAGCATCTCGAGCGTCGGCGGATGGAAGGTGCCTGCGCGCAAGTCGATGGTCGTCGACGGCTCGGCTTCGATAACGATGACCGGCACGTTGCGACGCGCGAGTTCTAGTGCGGACAGCAGTCCTACGGGGCCCGCGCCGACAACGATGACGCGGTGTTTGGAAGAGGAAGTCGATGCCATCGGGAAAACTTTGGAAGATGTTTGGATTGGTTATTTCGACGCGTACATCTGGCCGCCATCGACGTTGATGACAGTGCCCGACAGGTAGCCCGCCAAGGGCGAGCAACAGAACGCGGTGAGGTCGGCAATTTCTTGCGGTTCGGTAAGGCGCCCGAACGGCAGCCCCGAGGTGAGTTCCATCCAGCGACTCTCGTCGCCGAACTTCTTGGCGGCTTGCGAGCGCAACATGCCTTCCATGCGATCACTTCGCGTAGGCGACGGGTTGATGCCGAACACGCGGACTCCGCGCTTCTGGCTTGCTGCACCCACGCCATTCGTGAAAGCCATGAGCGCCGCATTCGCGGTCGATCCTGCGATGTATTCGTTGCGGGGAGCAGCACCCGCCATGCCGATGATGTTCGCGATGACGCCGCTTCCGCGTTGCTCCATGCGAGGCAACATGGCGCGCACCAGATTGATGTAGCCGAAGAGCTTGAGCTCCCACGATTCGCGCCATTTCGCGTCGTCCAGGTCGGTGACCGATCCGCCGGGAATCGCACCTGCGTTGTTCACCAGAATGTCGACATCGCCGGCTGCCTGCATCAGGGCCTCGACGCCTTTTGCGTCCGCCAGATCGAGTGCCAATGTTTTTACAGCTACGCCGGTTGCACTTTCGATGGCAGCAGCACCTTTGGTCAGTCCCTCCTGAGAGCGCGACACGATGATCGGCAAGGCGCCTTCACGCGCGAAGGACATGGCAATAGCCAGGCCAATGCCCTTCGATCCGCCGGTAACGACGACGCGTTGGCCTTTGAGTTTGAGATCCATGGTTATTCTTTCGTTTGATTCGTCGGTGCCGGCACCTGTGCGGTGTACCAGTCGGCAATGTCGTGGCCCTGCACGAAGGCAGTGCCGGGCGTCTTAATCAGAAGATCCAGCATCTTCTCGAACGATCCAAATCGATGCGGCACACCGATCAGATGAGGATGCAGTCCAAGGGTCAAGATTCGGGGACGCTTCTTCGCTTCACGCTCGAACAGCTCGACCGTGTTGCTCACGCGCTGGAACATCTCGTTCGACGAATGTTTTTCCACAGCGTAGATGATGGAGTCGTTGAGCTCGAGGTTGTAGGGCACGCTCAGCAGCGGGCCGTTCGCAGTGGTCATCCAGTTGGGCAGGTCGTCTACCACCCAGTCGAAGTTGTAGTCGATGCCGGCCGCCTTGAGTGTTTCTGGCGTGGTGTTCGTCTGGCGAAGTCCGGGGCCGAGCCATCCGCGAGGACGTGTGCCGGTGAACTCCTGAATCATGTCCAGCGTGAGATTGATCACGTCCTGCTCGGCCCCTGCATGGTTCAAAGACTTCTGGTGAATGCCGTGTCCGATGAATTCCCAGCCTGCGGTGTGCATGGCTTCCGCTGCACGCGGATAAGCCTTGATGACGCTCGCATTGAAGCTGGTCGATGCAGTCAATCCTCGCGAAGTGATGGCTTCGATGATGCGCGGCAACCCGGCGCGCATGCCGTAGTCGACCCAGCTGAAGTTGGGCACGTCCGGTACGGTTTCCTTGCCGTGCGGCGGCGTGATGATGGTGCGCGGCATAGGCGCATCGAACTCCCAGTGTTCGACGTTCACGACCAGGTGAACAAGTATGTTGCCCTTGTCGTGGGCTTTCAGCGCCGGGCCTTCGTTCGAGAATCGATACGGAATGCGTGGATTTGCCATGAGTTTCTTTGACGCGAAATCAGTGCCTGATTTGTTGAAGGATTTCCCGCTTCATCGCATTGAAGCTTTCGGACGTGGTGTCCTCGATGGTGCGGGGTCGTGCAAGCGGCACATTCAGGCGCGCCTGAATCCGGCCGGGGCGGGCAGACATCACATAGATCGTGTCCGCAAGAAAGAGCGCTTCGTCGATGTCGTGGGTGACGAAGACGATGGTTGGTTTGAGTTGCTGCCAGACAGACAGCAGCAGTTCCTGCATGGTCAGACGAGTCTGCGCGTCGAGCGCGCCGAAGGGTTCGTCCATGAGAAGCACTTGCGAGCCGAGCGTCAGAATCCGTGCAATGCCGACGCGCTGGCGCATACCGCCGGAGAGTTGCACCGGCAGGTGTTTCTTGAAATCGGACAGGCCCACGATGCGCAGCATTTCGTTGGCGCGTTCTTCGTAGTCCTTGGGTGCAAGACCTTGGGTCTTCGGTCCGAAGATCACGTTTTCCCAGACGTTGAGCCACGGAAAAAGCGCGGCCTCCTGGAACACCACGCCGCGTTCCGGGCCGGGTTTGGTAACGGTATTACCGTTTACCGTCAGAACACCGCTTGTGGGTTGCTCGAAGCCTGCAACCAGATTGAGCAGTGTCGATTTGCCGCAACCGGACGGGCCGAGCAGTGCGACGAACTCGCCCGTCTGCACGTCGAGGTCGATCTTGTCGAGCGCGTGTACCGGCGGGTTCGTCGGATAGATTTTGTCGAGTTGTTCGATCTTGATGGCTGACATTTAAATCGAAACTTTCTCAGTGGTTTTGAAGAATGCGCCAACGAAGAACGCGCTTCTCGATGAACACGATGATGCGATCGCTGATGTAGCCCATCGCTCCGATCGACACCATGTCGGCCAGCACGATGTCCATGCGACCGACGTAATACGCGTCCCACAGCACATAGCCGAGACCCGATTTCACCGCGACCATTTCCGAGACGATCACGGCTGTCCAGGAAATGCCCAGTCCGATGCGAAGCCCGGTGAAGATCGACGGCATGGCCGACGGAAACACCACGCGGCGAAGAAGTTGCGTGCGGGTCGCGCCCATCATCATCGCGGCGCGCATCAGATTGCGTTCGACGTCGCGAGCACCCTGCGTCGAATTCACGACGATGGCGTAAAAACCGCCCAGAAAAATCAGGAAGATCGATCCCATGTCGCGAATGCCGAATAGAGCAATCGAGAACGGCAACCACGCGGTGATGGGAATCGGCCGCAGGCTCTGGATGAGCGGATCGAACAGTTGCGATGTGAGCCTGCTCCAGCCGATCATCAGGCCCATGGGAACCCCGAGGAGTGCGGCCAGAGTGAACCCCTGCGCCACACGCATGGCGGAGTACTGGGCGTTCGACAGCCAGGTCCCCTGATAGGCGTTGAGGCCCATGCCGGTGGACTTGCCGAACATCCAGTCGTTCCAGCCTGCAAGCACCGCCAACGGTGTCGGCACGATTCCAGCCATGTTCGGCTGGCTACCCGCAACTTGCCAGATTACGAGTACCGCGAGCGGAACGACGATACCGATGAAGAATTGCTTGAGGCGTTTCATGCTCGATCGACAGTCAGGGGATCAACGCTTGAATTCGCGGGCGATCGAGTCGTCGTACAGCGCTGCTGCATCGGCCGACACATCCTTCTGGATGATGCCTTGCTTGAACGCAGCATCTGCCTGAAGGCGAACCTGTTCTTTCGTCAGCACGCCACCGAGCTTGATCAGCTTGGCAGATACCTTGGTGGTAGCGAGCGGCAGACCGGTGAACTTGGAATAGGAATCGGCGAAGAGGTCTTCGTTCTTGGCCATCTTTTCTTCTTCGTTCAGATAGACCCACATGAAGCGGCGAATCGCTTCCTTCTTGTTGGTCATGGCGTCGCGCGAAGCGGCCAGCATGCCCAGCTCTGCACCTACCGCTTTGGACTGGCTGTATTCGAGATTCTTCGCGAAGTAAGCATCGCCCTCTGCAACTGCCTGCGATTCGAAGGGCTCCCACAACACCATCGCGTCGATATCGCCGCGCTTGATCGCTTGCACGAACGCGGTGCCGCCGCCCTGAATGTTCACGGGCGTGAAGGTGGTGTACGGAATGTTGTTCTCGACAAGCGTCATCGCCCATTGGAACCAGACCGCAGAACCGGGTGCGATACCGATCTTCTTGCCGGCGATATCTTTCCAGTCGTTGATCGTCACGCCCTTGCGAACCACGAGGTTCTTGGGGGAGCCCGCAACACCGGTCAGCCCGATGATGTTCTTGCTGCCTTGCGCTGCAGCAATGGCCAGGTCGCCAGGGCCGACAGCCGAGACATCGACCGAGTTCGACAGGATGGCGGTGCGTGCGTCGGCGTATCGAACGAATTCGGCGCGCTTGACTTCGACGTTGAATTTCTTGAGCTCTTCTTCCAGGTTGAGCATCGGCGCCAGATGGCCGACCTTCACGAATCCGATGGTGAGCGTTTCGCGCTGCGCGAGCGGCGCGGGAGCCGGACCGATGGCGTGTGCGGCGGTGGTCAGCGAAAGAACAGCGGTCGCGAAGACTGCTGAAAGAGATTTACTGATGGACATCGTCATAGCTCCTCTAGGTGGTTGAAGTTCAAGGGTTGTGGAATCTTTTGTCAGCGTCATTTATCGACATCACCTGCCGGTGAAATTCGGCGTGCGCTTTTCTGCGAATGCCTTGCGGCCTTCTGCGTAATCGCTACTTGCGAAACACGCTTTCACACGCTCGTCTACCGCGGCCTTGCCCGACGCATCGCCGGACAGTATTGCGTTGATCGCCAATTTTGCGGTCGCGATAGTCATGGGTGCATTCGATGCAATGTCCTGCGCCACTTGCGCGACATAAGCGAACACATCGTCCTGCACAGAGTTGATGAGGCCGATGCGCGATGCTTCGTTGCTATCGACAACTTTGGCGGTAATGAAGAGTTCGCTGGCGTTCGCGACGCCCAGCACATCGACCATTCGCTTCATGCCTTTCAACGCGTAGCCAAGACCTAATCGCGCAGCGGGCATTCTGAATTTCGATGTGGGCGACGCATAGCGAAGATCGCATGCAAGGGCCATGCCCATTCCGCCGCCGTAGCAGATCCCGCTGATGGCTGCGATGACCGGACGCGGGAATTGGGACAGCGCGGTTTGCGCGCGTTCGACTGCTGCGTCGTACGCGGCCACGCCTTCTTCGCTGCTTCGATTCGTCTCGAACTCGGTGATGTCTGCACCTGATACGAACGCCTTCTGACCGGCACCGCGCAGAACGACGACGCGAACATTTTCATCCGCTCGAAACGCGTCGAGCGCATCGGCAAGACCGGTCCACATCGAGAACGACATGGCGTTGTATTTCGCCTCGTTCGACAGAACGACGGTGGCAACATGCCCGTCGATGGTGTGAGTGACTTCAGCCATTTTCTTTTGTGTTTTCAGACGACCAGGTCGGTATGGAACTTCGAAATTTCGCCTTCGGAGTAACCCATTTCGCCCAGCACTTCGTCGGTGTGCTCGCCCCATCCTGGCGCGGGCGCGACCACCTTCGAAGGCGTGCGTTCCAGCGTCACCGGCTGGGTGATGTAGTGCATGTCTTTGCCGTAGTTGGTCGGCAAAGTGGCAATCACATTGAGATGCTTAACCTGTTCGTCCTCGAACACTTGCGGCACCGAGTAAACCGGACCGGCAGGAACGCCAGCCTTGTTCAACTCGCTTACCCATTGATGCACCGTGCGATGTTTGAACTCCACAGCCAACGCGGCATTGAGTTTTTCTCGATTCTTCACGCGCAGCGGCTCGGTTGCGTATTCGGGGTCGGCAAGCCAGTCGGGCTTGTTCATCAGCTCGCACATACGAACCCAATTGCCTTCGCCGGAGGCGCCGAGGTTGAACACGCCATCGCTCGCTTCGAACAGTCCCATCGGGCTGCTGGTCGGATGATCGTTGCCTACTTGAACTGGAATGTCCTGATCGTTCAGGTAACGCGCCATCTGGAAATCCATCATGGCAATTTGAGAATGCAGCAGCGATGCATGAACCCACTGACCCTTGCCGGACACTTCGCGTTCGAGCAATGCAGTCAGGATGCCGATGGCTGCGTAGAGTCCTGCGCTCATGTCTGCAACAGCAAGACCCGCGCGCACGGGACCCGAATCCGGATGGCCCGTGACCGACATGAGGCCGCCCATTCCCTGGACGATCTGATCGAACCCCGGACGCCATGCGTGGGGGCCGTCTTGCCCGAAACCGGAGATGCTCGCGAGGATGATTCGCGGATTGACCGCGGCGAGCGATTCGTAATCGACGCCGAGTTTTTTCTTCACGTCCGGACGCCAGTTCTCGACGACCACATCGGCGTCTTTCACCATGCGCATGAGAATGTCGCGCGCGCCGGGTTTCTTCAGGTTAAGCGTCATGGATCGCTTGTTGCGGTTGATGTTCTGAAAGTCTCCGCCCTTGCGGTTGGCCGCGAACATCGCTTCGTTCGGATCGACCCCTTGAGGAGGTTCGACTCGAATCACGTCGGCGCCGAAATCGGTGAGGATGCGAACGCAGTTAGGACCCGCGCGAACTCGCGAAAGGTCGAGGACCTTGAACCTGGCCAATGCTGCTGAAGCCTGGATTTTTGGCATGTTTGAAATCAACCTGTCTGAATAGAGGACTAGTGAATCGAGGCATCGGCAATCTTGCCGATCCGCTTGTTCGTGAAGTTGCGAGTAAAGCCACTCGCACCGAAATGCTTTTCTTCGAAAGATGCTGCGAACGCGAGAAGCGAACGTTCGTGAAAAGGTCGTGCGACGAGTTGCACGCTGATCGGCAGACCACGCGAATCGCTGGCGATCGGCATGCTGATAGCGGGCAGGCCGAGATAGTTCACGAATCCCATGAAGCGATGCAGCGCCAGCAGTTGGCGCACATCGAAGCCGGCTTGGCCGACCGTGACGGTGGTCCAGTCGGGCAATGCATTCGGCACCGAGGGCAGTATCAGAAAATCGTGATCGCGCAGGTGTGCGTCGACGAACGCGCGTGTACGACGCGCCCGATCCGCAAGCGCCGCTTCGTACCACTCGCGAGGAATCGCAAGTCCGGTCAGCGCTACTGCTTTGACGCTATCCGAGGCAGCGCCGTCGATCAAACTCTCGCGATGAATCTGCGCGGCTTCCGAGTGCATGACGATCTCGCTCAAGTGGGTGAGCGCTTGGTATTCCGCGCATTCGCTCTCTACCTTGCTGGACTTCGTATCGTGCGAGAACCTTGTGAGCGCATCACCAACTTCCGAGTCGATTCCCTTCGATGGAATCCATGCGGCAATGCGCGGTGAGCCTTGCGCATCGATCAACTTCTCGTCGTCGGCGACCACATCGAGCATCGCGAGCGCATCGTTCGCCGAGCGCGTCAGGATGCCGACGCTGTCGAGCGACGGAGCCAAAGGGAACACGCCCTGCTTCGAAACGAGCCCGTGCGTTGTCTTCAGTCCGATCAGCCCGCAAGTAGCCGCAGGGATCCGGACCGATCCGGCAGTGTCGGTACCCAACGATCCATAAGCCATCTCGCAAGCCACGGCCACTGCGCTGCCGCTGGACGAGCCTCCGACGACTATTTCGTAAGACAGCGGATTGACGATGCGATCGAATCGCGGGTTGTCGCCGGTCGCACCGCAGGCGTATTCGGCCATGGTCAAGGCTGCAAGGTTCATGGCGCCAGCTTCATGAAGGCGCGAAATCGCGGTTGCGGCTCGATTGCCCGGTCTTGCCCGACCGTGGTCGTGTCCTACGCCGGGCGCGCGATTGGGCGTATCGAAAATGTCTTTGTGCGCAAGGCTGATGCCGGCCAGCGAACCCGCCCCGCTTGCCGGCTGGTCGTCGAACGCCTCGACGACGCATCTGTACTTCGCGTCGAGCGAGGCGACTCTATTTTTTTGTGCCGCGACGGCTTCGCCGATCGACAGCGTCCCGACGCGAATCGCGTTCTGGAGCTGGACCAGGGTCGCGGGCAACTCGGTCATCGCGCAGTGGTACCGGCAGCCGCCAGCTCTCGGAGGGTGAAATCGAACGAGAGCGGGGGCGAACCGGGTGAGGAAACAGTTGCGCTGATGGACTCGCTTGCGGCAGGATGTAGACGTTGCAGGGATTTGGCGAAACGTCCGATTTCTGTATCGAACGCGTTATGGGCCGGGTCGCTGGCCCCATTCTTGCGAGCTTGCTGCGGTGCTGTCAGGCTTGCACTCAGAGCTTTTTCGGCCATGCTTTTCCACGCTGCCAGCGGATCGCCGCCAGTTTGCGCAAAAGCATTCGTTTCCGATGACGAGCCCGAGGAAGTCATGTTCCTTGTATTCCAACACTGTGTATAAATATAAATATACAGTAGTTAAACATACATATCAATGTGGGAAACTTGGTTCATGAGGAGCCAAAAGAAAGTCTTTACTAAAGCAAGCGACAAGATCCGGATGGAGATCGAGAACTCCATCAAGGACGGCGTATTGCTCCCGGGCGACTCGATCGAAGAGGCGGAACTCGCGTCTCAGTACGACGTATCCCGCACTCCTATTAGAGAGGCGCTGATTCAGCTTCAGGCGCAAGGCCTGGTCACCAGCCTCCCGCGCGGCGGCATGATCGTCGCGAAAATGGATCTGCAGCAGTTGCTGTCTCTTTGGGAACTGCTGGCGGAACTCGAAGGCATCGCGGTGCGGCTCGCCTGCGAACGGATGACTGCAGATGAGCTGGACGCTGTCGTCAGACTCCACGAACAAAGTGAACAGTTCGCGGAAGCAGACGATTTCGCGGGCTGGCAGGAAATCAATCTGCAATTTCATGAACTCATCTATCGCGCGACCCGCAACCCGTTCCTTCGGCAGGAAGTGCTGCGCATGCGAACCCGGACCGGCTACTACCGTAAACATGCTTTCGGTTCCCTGGGCGACATCAAGGCGTCGTTCGAGCAGCACCGGCAGATCGTCGAAGCGTTCAAGATTCGCGACACCGAAGCTGCCTCACACGCCATGATCTCGCACATGCGTCCCGCGCACGATGCGAAGGGCCTCACCGATTTCATCGTCAATCTACCCAAAGAGCTGCTCTCGACCTGAAGCGCCGCGCGCGAAATTCTCGCGAAAGCGGGTAAGCTCCAAAGCACTTATTCGTATCAACAGTTCCATCTATCTACAACAAGGGAGCGCAGCATGCTGATTGGCGTACCTGCCGAATCGACGGTAGGAGAGACTCGCGTGGCTGTCACGCCAGAGACCGCGAAAAAGCTCAAGGCTCAGGGGCACGATGTGCGGATTCAAAGCGGTGCCGGCCTTGCCGCAAGTGCACCCGATGCCGCGTACGAAGCTGCCGGAGCGCAGATCGTCGATGCTTTCGGCGCGTTCGCCTGCGACATCGTGCTGAAGGTTCGCAGCCCTTTCGAGAACGAACTCGCGCTGATGAAGCCCGGCACCACCGTCGTCGGCATGCTCAATCCGTTCGATCCGGATGCACTCGGGCGCATGGCCCGCGCTGGCATCACCGGATTCGCACTCGAAGCGGCTCCACGTACTTCGCGCGCGCAAAGCATGGACGTGCTGTCCTCGCAAGCCAACATCGCCGGCTACAAAGCCGTGATGATCGCGGCCTCGAACTACCAACGCTTTTTCCCGATGCTGATGACAGCGGCTGGCACCGTCAAAGCCGCCCGCGTCGTGATCCTCGGCGTCGGCGTGGCGGGTCTGCAGGCTATCGCGACCGCCAAGCGCCTGGGGGCAGTCATCGAAGCGTCCGATGTGCGACCCAGCGTGAAAGAACAGGTCGAATCGTTGGGCGGCAAGTTCATCGATGTGCCTTACGAAACCGATGAAGAGCGCGAAGCAGCTCAGGGCGTAGGTGGGTACGCCAAGCCCATGCCGCAAAGCTGGCTCGATCGTCAAAAAGCCGAAGTTGCCAAGCGAGTCGCGGCAGCAGACATCGTCATCACGACAGCATTGATTCCAGGCCGTCCTGCTCCCGTTCTGGTGACCGAAGAAATGGTCGCCTCCATGAAGCCCGGCTCTGTCATCGTCGACATGGCGGCGCCGCAAGGCGGCAACTGTCCGCTCACCGAAGCGAACCGCACGGTGGTCAAGCACGGCGTGACGATCGTGGGAGAGACGAACCTGCCAGCCATGGTAGCCGCAGACGCATCGGCGCTCTACGCACGCAACGTGCTCGATTTCCTGAAGCTCATCGTGACCAAGGATGGCGCGCTGAATATCGATATGGCCGACGACATCGCGGCTGCGTGTCTTATGACGCAGGCCGGCGAAGTGAAAAAAGGAAAATGACATGGACACCGCTGTCTCGCACACCATCATCAACCTGATCATCTTCGTGCTGGCGATCTACGTGGGTTATCACGTGGTCTGGACCGTCACGCCCGCATTGCACACGCCGCTCATGGCCGTGACGAACGCGATCTCCGCAATCGTCATCGTCGGCGCGATGCTCGCTGCAGCGCTTACCGAAACCACGCTCGGTAAAACCATGGGAACGCTCGCCGTCGCACTTGCGGCAGTGAACGTGTTCGGCGGATTTCTCGTGACCCGCCGCATGCTGGAAATGTTCCGCAAAAAGGAAAAGAAGACCAATAAAGAGGAGTCCGCTAAATGAGCATGAACGTCGTCACGCTGCTGTACCTTGCAGCATCGGTCTGCTTCATTCAGGCACTCAAAGGACTCAGCCACCCGACTACCTCGATTCGGGGAAACATGTTCGGCATGGTGGGCATGGCGATTGCCGTTCTCACCACGGCAGGGCTGATCCTCGAATACACCGGCGGCAAGCTCGGCATGACTTATGTGCTGGCCGGACTGGTCGTTGGCGGTGCCGCAGGCACGATCATGGCCAAGCGAGTCGAAATGACCAAGATGCCCGAACTGGTCGCGTTCATGCACAGCATGATCGGCCTAGCCGCGGTCTTCATTGCGGTAGCCGCCGCGGTCGAGCCGTGGGCATTCGGCATCGTGGAAAAAGGCGCGCGCATTCCTTTGGGCAATCGCGTGGAGCTGGCGCTCGGCGCGGCCATCGGTGCGATCACTTTCAGTGGATCGGTCATTGCGTTCGGCAAGCTGTCGGGCAAGTACAAGTTCCGTTTATTCCAGGGCGCACCGGTCACGTTCAAGGGCCAGCATCTGCTCAATCTGGTCCTGGGCCTGACGCTCGTCGGATTTCTCATCGCGTACACGATGAACCAGGCAAGCATCGATTTCTCGATCGTTCTGGCGCTGGCCTTCGTGCTCGGCGTGTTGATCATCATCCCGATCGGCGGTGCCGACATGCCGGTGGTGGTGTCCATGCTCAACAGCTATTCCGGATGGGCCGCAGCCGGCATCGGGTTCTCGCTGAATAACAGCATGCTGATCATCGCGGGATCGCTCGTCGGATCCTCCGGCGCGATCCTCTCGTACATCATGTGCAAGGCGATGAACCGCTCGTTCTTCAACGTGATTCTCGGTGGCTTCGGCAACGACGCATCGTCGTCTGTTGCGGGCGCCAAAGAGCAGCGCCCGGTCAAGACCGGCAGCGCGGACGACGCAGCATTCGTTCTGGGCAATGCAGAAACCGTGGTCATCGTTCCGGGCTACGGCTTGGCGGTGGCGCGCGCTCAACACGCGGTCAAGGAACTCGCGCAGAAGCTCACCGACAAGGGCGTGATCGTGAAGTACGCGATTCACCCCGTGGCCGGTCGCATGCCGGGCCACATGAACGTGTTGCTCGCTGAAGCTGAGGTGCCTTACGACCAGGTGTTCGAAATGGAAGACATCAACGGCGAGTTCGGGCAGGCCGATGTTGCGATCATTCTTGGCGCGAACGACGTGGTGAATCCTGCGGCTCACGTGAAAGGCAGCCCTATCTACGGCATGCCTATTCTCGAAGCCTACAAGGCCAAAACAGTCATCGTGAACAAGCGATCGATGGCAGCCGGCTATGCAGGTCTCGACAATGAACTGTTCTACATGGACAAGACGATGATGGTGTTCGGCGATGCGAAAAAGGTCGTCGAAGATATGGGCAAAGCGCTGGAATAAAGCGCAGTCCCGGCGCTGCGTCGTCAGGCGCAGAGCAGCAAAAAATCATGGTTCAGGAGACAAACATGACCGAGCGAATCTGGTTGGGAAGCTATCCACCCGGCGTTGCTGCCGACATCGATCCTTCTCAGTACGCATCTGCCGTGGCGTTGATGGAGGAGAGCTTCAAGCTGTATGAAGATCGCACGGCCTACAGCTTCATGGGCGCGTCGTTCAGTTACGGCGAAACCGACAAACAAAGCCGCGCGTTTGCCTCGTATCTGCAAAGCCTCGGTCTGGTCAAAGGCGATCGCGTCGCCCTGATGATGCCCAACGTGCCGCAATATCCGGTGGCGGTTGCGGCCGTTTTGCGAGCAGGATTTGTCGTGGTCAACGTGAATCCGCTCTACACGCCGCGAGAACTCGCGCATCAGCTCAAGGACTCCGGCGCGAAGGCTATCGTCATCATCGAAAACTTCGCTGCGACGCTGGAGAGCTGCGTGCACGAAACATCGGTGAAGCATGTCGTGCTTTGCGCTATGGGCGATCGACTCGGCTTCTTGAAGGGCGCGGTGGTCAATTACGTCGTGCGTCACGTGAAGAAGCTCGTACCCGCATTCAACCTGCCCGGCGCGGTTCGGTTCAACGAAGCGTTGTCACGCGGTGAAGGCATCACGTTCAAAAAAGTGACGATCTCATCGGACGACGTCGCGCTGTTGCAATACACCGGGGGCACCACCGGCGTTGCGAAGGGGGCGGTGCTTTTGCATCGCAACATCATCGCGAATGTCCTGCAATCGGAAGCCTGGTATGCACCGGCCATGAAAAAGATGGCGCCCGGCGAGCAGTCGGTAAGCGTTTGCGCGTTGCCGCTGTATCACATCTTCGCGTTCACGGTCGGCATGATGCTGCAGATGCGAACCGGGGGCATGCTGTTGCTGATTCCGAATCCACGCGATCTGAAAGGCACGCTCAAGGAGTTGAGCAAGCACAAGTTCCACACCTTGCCGGCAGTCAACACGCTGTTCAACGGCATGATGAATCACCCCGATTTCGACACCGTGGACTGGAGCAATCTGAAGATCGCAGTCGGCGGTGGTATGGCGGTGCAGGGTGCTGTGGCGCAACGCTGGCTCGAGAAAACCGGCTGCCCGATCTGCGAAGGCTACGGTCTGTCGGAAACATCGCCATCGGTAAGCTGCAATCCGACCGACAGTCGCGAATACACCGGCACCATCGGCGTGCCTATTCCCAGTACCTACATGAAGCTGGTCGATGACGATGGCTACGATTCGCCTGCCGGCGAGCCGGGAGAAATTGCGATCAAGGGACCGCAGGTCATGGCGGGTTACTGGCAGCGCCCGGACGAGACCGCGAAGGTCATGACGCCAGATGGATTCTTCAAGACCGGCGATATCGGCACCGTCGATTCGCGCGGTTACTTCAAGATCATCGACCGCAAGAAGGACATGATCCTGGTGAGCGGCTTCAACGTCTATCCGAACGAGGTTGAAGACGTGGTGGCGACCATGCCGGGCGTACTCGAAGTAGCGGCGATCGGCGTGCCCGATGGAGCCAACGGCGAGGCAGTCAAGCTGGTCATCGTGAAGCGCGATCAGGCTCTCGACGAACAGTCGGTGAAAGCTTTTTGCCACGACAAACTGACCGGCTACAAACGACCGAAGTTCGTCGAATTCAGAACCGACCTTCCCAAGTCGCCGGTCGGCAAAATCCTCCGTCGCGAATTGCGCGATTCCAAACCTTCGTAGCTCATGGCAGCTTCGAGTCCGCCGGTCGCCATCATGAGTGCGATGCACGAGGAGCTATCCGCCGTGCTGAAGCTGATGCCGGACGAGCATAAATCGGTCGCGGCGGGACGGGAATTCTGGCGAGGACATCTGCACGGTCATGAGGTCGTTGCCGTTCTTTCGCGCATCGGAAAAGTGGCGGCTGCAACCACTGCCACAGTCCTCATAGAACGCTTCGGTGTGAAGCAGATTTTTTTTACAGGCGTTGCCGGCGGGCTTGCTTCCGGCGTGAACGTGGGCGACATCGTGGTCGGCAGATCTTTCATGCAACACGACATGGATGCATCGCCGATTTTCCCTCGTCATGAAGTACCGCTTTATGGTCGTTCGCGATTCGACGCCGATGCCGCATTGAGCGATGTGCTGCTAGGCGCGGTGAACGCAATCGCGACACATACCGGTGGAATTCTTTCGGCCGAAGCATCGATCGAGTTCGGCATCGACAAGCCGGAAGTTCACGAGGGGCTGATCGTGAGCGGTGACCGATTCGTCTCGACAACAGCCGAATGCAATGTGCTGCGCAACGAGTTGCCGGATGCGCTTGCGGTCGAGATGGAGTGCGCAGCAGTCGCGCAGGTATGTCTCGACTACGGCGTCGAGTTCGCCGCAGTCCGCACTATTTCGGATCGCGCAGACGACGCAGCGCATGTCGACTTCACCCGTTTCATCGGCGAGGTCGCAAGCGTCTACAGCATGCGAATAGTCGATGAATTCTTCAGGCGGCTGAAGGTTTCTTGATTGCCTGGCTAGGCGGAATTACTTAAGCCGGTCTACTTCAGCCAGCCGCGCCGGCGGAAGTACCACATCGGCCCGAGCGCGCTTGCAATCATCAGCGCCACGACATACGGATAGCCGTATGCCCAATCCAGCTCGGGCATGAACTTGAAGTTCATGCCGTAAATGCTGGCGATGAGCGTGGGCGGCAGCAGCGCCACGCTCGCGACCGAGAAGATCTTGATGATCTTGTTCTGGTTGATGTTGATGAAACCGACGGTCGCATCCATCAGGAAGTTGATCTTGTCGAACAGATACGCGGTGTGGTTGTCCAGCGATTCGATGTCGCGAAGAATCTGCCGCGCTTCCTCGAACTGCTCTGCGTTGAGCATTTTGCTTCGCATCATGAAGCTCACTGCGCGTCGGGTGTCCATCACGTTGCGGCGGATGCGACCGTTCAGGTCTTCTTCCCAAGCGATAGCGGCCAGCACCTCTCCGGCAAGCGCATCGGTCACGTTTCCGGAAAGCACTTTGCTTCCGGCTTTTTTGAGTTCGTCGTAGATGTTTTCGAGCGTGTCTGCGGAGTATTCGGCATCGGCATCGAACAGTTTGAGCAGAACCTCTTTCGCATCTTCGATAAGACCGGGCGCGCGGCGAGCACGCATTCGCAGCAGGCGGAACACAGGCACGTCTTCGTCGTGAATCGAAAACAGCACGCCGCGGCTTTTGAGTTCGGTGTTGTGCTGGTTCAGGATAAACGCAACCCGAACGCTGCGCGGCTCTTCATCGTCGGCAATCAGGAAGTCGCTTCGAATATGGAGTTCGCCGTTGTCTTCTTCGTAGAAACGCGCCGATTCCTCGATGTCCTCGTCCATCGCGTCTTCGGGAATGGACAAGCCGTAATACTGCTTGATCCAGCGTTTTTCCTCGACGCTGGGCGATTCGAGATCGACCCAGATTGGCTGGAATTTCGAAAGCTCTTCGAGCGATTCGATCTCTTCCTGGACCAGTCGGCCGTTGGCGAGCGTGAAAATGTTGAGCAAGGCCCACTCCCGGTGAAGTTAATGCGGATGGCGGTGATCGAAGGATCGCTTTCGACCCGCTGTCGCCAGGGAGTCGAAAGCTACCGACTAGGGTAGGTTTCCACGGAGATTTCTCCTGCTTTGATGAGGCGCGATTATGGCACTGCAACAAGTCCCGAAGGCGACTCGTGCTCCGCTGTCATGAACGCGACAAGTTCGTCCTTGCGCGCGATCGCATCCTGGGCCCCGAGCTCCATGAGGGTCTGCACGAACCCGGGCTCGAAGAGTAGATAGCTGGCTAGCGCAGCGCCGCCTCCGCGAAGTGCCCCCAGGCCGGCAAGTGCGTTGCGCGTTGGGCGAGGAAGCTCGCGTACATGGGCCTGCGCGATTGCGTCCAGCGACTGCGATGGCTGGATCGACATGACCTCCACCGGGCGATATCGAAGCGCACCCGCGATGTCGGGTGGCAATTTCTTGAGCGTACGAGTGACACGCTGCGCCTGCTCGACGTCCGCCTGCAGCGTGTCGTGAAACACGCTAGCCATGGCATGACCCGCAATGCTGCCCAACGATGGGCCGCCAGCCGGCGCCGCGCTGGCCGGAACGCCGGTCAGACCGGATCGCTGCGGTTGCCCCACGCCGACCACGAGAATCCTGCTCGCACCCAGATGAAGCGCGGGCGACAGCGGCGACACCTGCCGCATCGATCCATCGCCGAAAAATTCTCGCCTGCCATCGACCCACAAGGGAGTTGCGGGAAACAGAAACGGAATTGCGCTCGATGCCATCAGATGCTCGATGGTGAGAGGCTGAAACTCGGATCGTCTTCCGGGACGGGTCCAGGTGTGATGCGACACGTCGTGGCGGGTATGGCAGAAACACCAGTGCACTCCGCTTGTGTAGCTCGACGCAGTCACCGCGACCGCCCGGATCGCCTTCGCTTGAAGCGCCTGCTCCACCCCGACCAGCGATATCGCGTGATGCAGGGTGTCTACCAAAGGCATGTTGTCGAGGATCGCTCCATGTGTTCGGGCGTGGCGCGCCAGACTGAACGCCGCGAACAACTTGCTCACGCGCACCATGGGCGAAATATTGAGTCGGTAGACGTCGTCCGATCGGATTCGCATCCAGAAATCGCCGAGGCTGTCGAAGGCGTCCAGACCCTGCATTGCGCGTCCGGCCAGATAACTCACGTTGAGCGCGCCAGCCGAAGTGCCGATCAGCAGATCGAAGGGAAATGGCGCTTTGGTGGCGCCGGGAACGTCGGGCGCGTCTGCCGGTTTCAGCATTTCCGACATCGCTTTCAGAACCCCCGCCTGATAGGCGGTTCTGGCGCCACCTCCCATTAGCACCAAAGCCTGCGACGGGCGCGATGACCGCGCCAGCACTGAGTGAATCAACGAATCGAGGCTCATAGTTTTTCTTTGGTTTTGTCTTCTAAACCGATGGCTTTTGAAACCAACTACTTAATCGATCTGCCCGAAATATGCCCGAAAGCAGCGAGTTTCATTTGCCAACTGCTTGTCACGAAAAACTCTTTGCAATTCGATGGTCAGGGGAGCATAGTGAATTCAACACCTCGAGACATTCCACCTACCAGATTCGACATTTAAGTTCGCGCTGTTGGCTTTGCCGACAGCAATTTCAACCAGAGAGCAGAGGAGCTACTCATGAACTTGACGATCAGCGGTCACCACCTCAACCTTACCCCGGCGCTACGAACGTACGTCACCGACAAAATGGATCGAATTACGCGACATTTCGATCAGGTTGTCGATGTCAGAGTCCTTTTGACTGTAGAAAAGCAGAAGGAAAAGGAAAAGCGTCAAAAAGCGGAATGCAACATTCACGTGAAAGGCAGCGACCTTTACGCTGAAAGCAGCAATGCCGACCTTTACGCAGCAGTGGATGAACTGATCGACAAGATGGACAGACAGGTCGTTCGTCACAAGGACAAAATCCAGAATCATCATCACGATCCGGCCAAGCGCCTCATGTAACTTGAAGCTCGCCGAACCGATCACTGTGTGATCTTTTCCCCACCCGAAGAGCCGCCGAGTAGAACCGGCGGCTTTTTTGTTGCGCTGCACACCGCCCGGTGCATAATTCGCAACCCGATCATGAACCGTCTCGCCTCAATCCTGCCGCCTGGCCAAGTGTTGGTGCACGTCGATGCCACCAGCAAAAAACGCGCTTTCGAAGAAGCGGGCCTCCTCTTCGAGAATCTTCACGGCCTGAGCAGGGCTTTGATTACCGACAGCCTTTTCGCACGCGAAAGACTGGGATCGACCGGACTGGGCCACGGCGTCGCTATTCCCCACGGGCGGATCAAGGGACTCAAGGCGCCCATGGCCGCGGTTCTGCAGCTCGAGAATCCGATCGGATTCGATGCTCCCGACGAGCAGCCGGTCAATTTGCTCATATTCCTTCTGGTGCCTGAAGCGGCCACGCAAAAACACCTCGAAATCCTTTCCGAAATTGCCGAGTTGCTGAGCGATTCCGGTCTCCGCGAGAAAATTCGCTCGGCTGGCGAGGCTTCCGAGCTCCATTTGCTGATCGCCACCTGGCAATCCGCACAACCCGCCTGACAAACCGACGGACGCGCGTTTGAAACCCACCGCAGTCAGCGCCGATGTCCTTTTCGAAGAGTTCCGTGCCCATCTCCGCTGGGAATGGGTAGCAGGACTTGGGGCTTCCGAGCGCCGGTTCGACGAAGTCGCGATTCGCGCCGCCCGCTCCGGGGCCGATCTGGTGGGTTACCTCAACTACATACACCCTTATCGTGTCCAGATTCTGGGCGAGCGGGAAGTGGCGTATCTCAGCAATAGCACCCCCGAGGACTGCGCACGCCGAATTTCGCGGATCGTCACGCTGGAACCCCCTGTTCTGATCCTTGCCGACGGGCAAGTTGCGCCCGACGCGCTGCTGTCGATGTGCGAGCGCGCGCAAATTCCGATGTTCGCGACCCAGGAGTCGTCGGCATTCGTTATCGACGTGCTTCGCGCTTACCTGTCCAAGCACTTTGCCGATCGCAGCTCGATGCACGGCGTTTTCATGGACATTCTGGGCCTGGGCGTGATGATCACCGGCGAATCCGGACTCGGCAAAAGCGAATTAGGGCTGGAGTTGATTTCGCGCGGCAACGGCCTGGTGGCCGACGACGCGGTCGACCTGTTCCGGATCAACCAGACGACGATCGAAGGACGTTGCCCTGAGCTGCTCCAGAACCTTCTGGAAGTGCGTGGAATCGGCCTGCTGGATATTCGGGGAATATTCGGAGAAACCGCAGTGCGCCGCCGCATGCGACTGAAGCTGATCGTGCATCTGGTGCGCCGCGAGACCATGGAGCGCGAGTACGAGCGCCTGCCCTACGAGCCGCTGACGCAAGACGTGCTTGGCGTGCCGATCCGAAAAGTGATCATCCAGGTGGTCGCCGGTCGAAATATCGCAGTGCTGGTGGAAGCAGCGGTGCGGAACACGATCCTGCAGTTACGCGGGATCGATACCTATCAGGATTTTGTCGAGCGCCATCGGCGTGCGATGGAAGGCGACTAGGCGAAATCGGCAGTAGAGATCGCTGAAAAGGCCTGTTCAGCGAACGTTAGCCGCGCAGGTGGAGCACAGGCCGTACAGCGACATGGCGTGATCCTGGAGAACCCAGCCCTTTTCCTGCGCCACCTTTTCTTGAATACGCTCGATCTCGGCGTCGTAGAACTCTTCCACCTTGCCGCAGGATGTGCAGACCAGATGGTCATGGTGAGAACCTTCATTCAGCTCATAGACAGCTTTGCCGCTGTCGAAATGGCTTCTGCTCAGAATGCCGGCCTGTTCGAACTGCATCAGCACCCGATACACGGTAGCCAGCCCGATATCCGAGTGGTCGGTCAGCAGGACGCGAAACACGTCTTCGGCAGTCAGGTGGCGCTGTGTGCCCTTCTGGAAAACCTCCAGAATCTTCAGTCGTGGAAGGGTCGCCTTCAGGCCGGTGCTCTTGAGTTCGTCGATGTTGCCCATGGGGCCGAGTCCTAGGTGTGTAAGGGGTTGGGAGCTGCCCAATTGGTCATGGGCCAGCCGCTACAATGAACTCATCATATCGTCAGCGTCAACCCTCATGTCCGTCTACAGGTTAGCCACCATGGCAGTGTCCCCGCGCAGCGCATATCGAGCCGTTCTGCAAAGCTTTTCCAGACTCGCCGTGCCGGTCGTCGCGATGCTTGCGGTATCCGGATTGACCGCCTGCTCCAGCGTCACCGAAACAACGCGCGATCTCATGTCGAGCGTCGGACCGTACAAGGTCGAGGTCGTCCAGGGCAATTTCGTGTCCAGCGAACAGGTCGCACTGCTCAAGCCCGGAATGACTCGAAACGAGGTCAAGGAAACGCTCGGCACACCCCTTCTTACCGACATTTTTCACGCCGATCGCTGGGATTACGTCTTTTCGATCAAGCGCAAAGGCGTCGAGGAGCCAACGCGTCGGCTGAGCGTTTTCTTCAAGGGCGATCTGCTGGATCGATTCGAAGGCGACACCATGCCTAGCGAAACCGAATTCGTCGCATCTATCCGCACTCGCAAGACCTTCGACAAAGCGCCGAACCTCGAAGTCGACGCAGAGAAGCTGCCCAAGGGCGTCCCGAATCTCCCGGCGGCTCGCGATCCGGCCAACCAGGGTGCCACCTCGTCTGTCGGCCCGTCGCCCGTTACCTATCCTCCACTTGAACTTCCTTCGCGCTGATCGATGCCCACGATGACCAGAACAGACACTTCTCTTCAACGGGTCGCGGTGGCGGGATCGTCGGGTCGCATGGGACGCATGCTGATCGAGGCGATTCGCGCTAGCGACGATTGCAAACTGATCGGCGCGCTCGATGTATCCGGCAAGGAATCCATCGGCACCGATGCAGGCGCTGCACTTGGATTCAACACCGGCGTGGCGATCACCGATAGCCTGAAAGCTGGCCTGTCCGACGCACAGGCACTGATCGATTTCACCCGGCCGGAGGGCACCATCGATCATTTGCGCGTCTGCCGCGAACTCGGCGTCAACGCGGTCATCGGCACCACCGGTTTCAGCGAAGAGCAGAAGGCCGAGATTGCGGAAATTGCCAAGAGCATCGCGATCGTCATGGCGCCCAACATGAGTGTCGGCGTGAACGTCACGCTCAAGCTGCTTCAAATGGCGGCCAAGGCCATGTCGACCGGATTCGACATCGAAATCATCGAGGCGCACCACCGCCACAAGATCGATGCGCCTTCGGGCACCGCTCTGAAAATGGGCGAAGTAATTGCCGAGGCCCTGGGTCGCGATTTGAAGGAGTGCGCGGTCTATTCACGCGAAGGCGTGACCAGCGAGCGCGATCCGTCCACGATCGGTTTCTCCTCGATTCGCGGCGGCGACCTCGTCGGCGAGCACACCGTGATGTTCGCGGGCATCGGCGAGCGCATCGAGATCACTCACAAGTCATCGAGCCGCGCGACCTATGCCCAGGGCAGCCTGCACGCGGTTCGTTTTCTTGCCGGTCGCAAGTCCGGACTCTTCGACATGTTCGACGTATTGGGTCTTCAATGAACGCACTCAGCCTGGTCATGCAGGGCGACGCCATCAGCCGCACGGTCGCGGTTCTGCTTCTCGTCATGTCGGTGGCCAGCTGGGTAATCATCATCTGGAAGACCTGGTTTCTGAATCGGGTGTCGGGTGATGTCGCACGTTCCACGGCCGCGTTCTGGCAAGCCTCTGGCATCGAAGATGCGCGCGTCAAAGCTGGTGCATTCGATCGCGATGCATTGGTCGTGCCGCTGATCGACGCGACGGCGTCGCAGCAACCGGGCACCATGGCATCGACCGGCGATCGTTCGCAGCAGTTGACCCGCACGCTTCGCAACGCGCTGCATTCTTCCCTGCAACGCCTCCAGTTCGGACAAGTTCTGCTGGCAAGCGTCGGATCCATCTCTCCCTTCGTCGGATTGCTCGGCACCGTGTGGGGTATCTATCACGCACTGACCGGCATTTCGAATGCGGGCCAGTTGACCATCGACAAAGTCGCCGGTCCGGTGGGCGAAGCGCTGGTCATGACGGCCGCCGGTTTGGCGGTCGCGATACCGGCAGTGCTCGCGTACAACGCGCTGGGTCGTATCGCATCGAGAATCGAAAACGACCTCGAGGGTTTTGCGCGGGATCTGCGCGAATTGTTCGGCGCATCCAGGTAACCGGCTCCGGCCACCAGGGCGAAAGCACACATGGCATTCGGATTACTCGAACGCACCAAGCAGTCTCAGCCGATGAGCGAGATCAACGTCACCCCGCTGGTCGACGTCATGCTGGTGCTCGTGGTGATCTTCATCATTACCGCGCCCTTGCTTGCCAGCTCGATCAGGCTCGATCTGCCGAAGTCGGAAGCGGCAACTGCGAGTGACTTGCCTGCGTTCGTCACGGTCGTCATCGATAAAAGCGGTCAGGTGTTCCTGAACGACAAGCCGGTGGACGCGGCCCAGCTGTCGATCCAGCTTTTCAGCGAATCTGCCAAAAATCCCAATACCGAAGTGCAGCTGCGTGCCGATGAGCAGGTGCCTTACGGACGTGTCGTCGAGACCATAGGCATCGCGCAAAAAGCGGGACTCTCGCGTATCGGTTTCGTCGCCGATCCCGGCGCTTCCGCGGCAGTCCCCAAGAACAATCCATCTCCAGCGAAGCGCCCCGCCTCCTAATTCTTCATGCAAGACAGATACAACCATTCCGAGATCGAAAAGAGCGCGCAGGCCGACTGGACAAGTCGCGACGTCTACCGCGTGTCGGAAGACGCGAGCCGCAAGAAGTTCTACGCCTGCTCGATGCTGCCTTATCCCAGCGGCAAGCTGCACATGGGTCATGTGCGCAACTACACGATCAACGACATGCTCACGCGCTATCTGCGCATGAACGGCTACAACGTACTCATGCCGATGGGCTGGGATGCCTTCGGTCTGCCCGCAGAAAACGCAGCCATGAAGAACGGTGTGCCGCCGGCCAAGTGGACCTACGACAACATCGCCTACATGAAGAAGCAGATGCAGGCCATGGGGCTTGCGATCGACTGGTCGCGCGAAGTCGCAACCTGCGATCCGTCGTACTACAAGTGGAACCAGTGGCTGTTCCTCAAGATGCTGGAAAAAGGCATTGCGTATCGCAAGACTCAGGTCGTGAACTGGGATCCGGTCGACATGACCGTGCTGGCAAACGAGCAGGTGATCGACGGCAAGGGCTGGCGCACAGGCGCGGTGGTCGAGAAGCGCGAGATTCCCGGGTACTACCTGAAGATCACCGATTACGCCGAAGAACTGCTGGAGCACACCAAGAGCAAATTGCCCGGCTGGCCCGAGCGTGTGAAGCTGATGCAGGAGAACTGGATCGGCAAGAGCGAGGGTGTTCGCTTCGCGTTCCCGCATGAAATCAAAGACGCGTCGGGCGCCTTGATCGGCGACGGCAAGATGTACGTATTCACGACACGCGCCGACACCATCATGGGCGTCACGTTCTGCGCGGTGGCACCCGAGCATCCGATTGCGACGCACGCCGCAGCGTCGAATCCGGCAGTTGCCGCGTTCATCGAAAAAGCGAAGAGCGGCGGCACGACCGAAGCCGAACTCGCCACGCAGGAAAAGAACGGCGTCGATACCGGCTTGTTCGTCGAGCATCCTTTGACCGGTGAGCAGGTGGCGGTCTGGGTCGGCAACTACGTGCTCATGAGCTACGGCGACGGCGCGGTCATGGGCGTGCCGGCACACGACGAACGCGATTTCGCTTTCGCCAAAAAATACGGCATCGATATCAAGCAGGTGGTGCTGGTCGATGGCGAGCACTACGACTACAACCACTGGCAGGACTGGTACGGCGACAAGACCGAGAGCGTCACGATCAACTCGGACAGTTTCAGCGGCTTGTCGCATCTAGATGCAGTGAAAGCGGTCGCGCATGCGCTGCAGGCCAAAGGTCTTGGCGATCTCAAAACCACATGGCGCCTTCGCGACTGGGGCGTGAGCCGCCAGCGTTATTGGGGCACTCCGATCCCGATCATCCATTGCGACGAGCACGGCGCAGTGCCTGTGCCCGAGAAAGATCTGCCGGTCGTTCTTCCACAAGATTGCGTGCCGGACGGATCCGGAAATCCGCTGAACAAACGCGCCGATTTCCTGAACGTCGGATGTCCGATCTGCGGCAAGCCATCGCGTCGCGAAACCGACACCATGGATACCTTCGTCGATTCGTCCTGGTACTTCATGCGCTATTGCGATCCGAAGAACGACCAGGCGATGGTGGCCGAGGGCGCCGATTACTGGATGCCGATGGATCAGTACATCGGCGGCATCGAACACGCGATTCTTCACTTGTTGTACGCGCGCTTCTGGACGAAGGTGATGCGCGATCTGGGGCTGGTAAAGGTAGACGAACCGTTCACGAAACTGCTCACGCAGGGCATGGTGCTCAACCACATCTACTCGCGCAAGGGCGAGAAGGGCGGCATCGAATACTTCTGGCCCAAGGACGTGGAAGATGTTCATGACGAATCCGGCAAGGTCGTCGGTGCGAAGTTGAAGAGCGACGGCTCGGCCATCACCTACGAAGGTGTCGGCACCATGAGCAAGAGCAAGAACAACGGTGTCGACCCGCAAGATCTGATCGAGAAGTACGGCGCCGATACGGCTCGCCTGTACACCATGTTCACTGCGCCGCCGGAAGCCACTCTCGAGTGGAACGATGCCGGCGTGGAGGGCTCGTACCGCTTCATGCGCCGTGTATGGCAGTTCGCCTTCAAGAATGCGGACGCCCTCAGCAAGGCGGTCCCTTCGAAGGCCGATTTTTCCGGCGCTTCCAAGGACACGAAAGCGCTTCGCCTCGAGATGCACACGCTGCTGCGCCAGGTCGACTACGACTACCAGCGCATGCAATACAACACGGTGGTGTCGGGTGCCATGAAGATGATCAACGCCCTTGAAGACTTCAAGAGCGATGGGTCCGCTTCGGCGAACGCCGCTATCGCAGAAGGCATGGGCATTCTCCTGCGCGCGCTTTATCCGGTCACGCCGCACATTTCGCAGCAGCTCTGGACCGAACTCGCGTTCGACAAGGTCCACGGCGATCTGCTCGATGCGCCGTGGCCGCAAGTGGACGAAGCGGCGCTCAAGCAGGACGAGATCGAGTTGATGGTGCAGGTGAACGGCAAGCTGCGCGGCTCCATCGTCGTGCCGGCCGGCGCGAGCAAGCAACAGATCGAGGAAACCGCAGTTGCCAGCGAAGCTTTCGTCAAGCAAGCTGCGGGTGCCGCGCCCAAGAAAATCATCATCGTGCCAGGACGTCTGGTGAACATCGTGATTGCCCAATGAACCGCAGAACTTTCGCTCTTGCCGTGATCAGCTCAGCAGCGCTCAGCGCCTGCGGATTCGAGCTTCGCAAAGCCCCGGTGTTCGCGTTCAAGTCGCTGTACATCGGCGGCGCCGCGAATTCGAGTCTGGTGAACATGCTCAAGCGAAACATGGCGTCCAACTCGGATGTTCAACTCTTCACCGACCCGCGCCAGCTGACGCAAGCCGACGCGATTCTGGACGTGCTGGGCGATCAGCGGGAGCGTACCGTGGTCGGCTTGAATGCATCGGGCCAGGTGCGAGAGCTTGAAATTCGCCTTCGATTCACCTTCAGAGTGCGCACGCTTGCAGGGAACGAGCTGATTCCGTCTACCGAGCTGCTGCAGCGCCGCGATATCAGCTACAACGAAACCATCGTCCAGGCGAAAGACCAGGAAGAACTCCTGCTCTACACCGACATGGAAAAAGACATCGTTCAGCAGGTTCTGCGACGCCTCGCGGCGATCAAAGAGCTGTGACCGGGACTGCGCAGCGATGCAACTAGCCCTTGCCCAACTCGCCGCGCATCTGCAAAAAGGTGTTCGGCCCCTCTACACGGTTCACGGCGACGAGCCGCTGCTGATTCAGGAGGCGGTCGATTCGATTCGCGAAGCAGCGCGCAAGGACGGATTCAGCGAACGTACTTCACACACCGTGTCAGGGGCGCATTTCGACTGGAGCGAAGTGCTGGCGGCGAGCGGATCGCTGAGCCTGTTCGCAGACAAGCAGATCGTCGAGATTCGCGTCCCATCGGGCAAGCCCGGCAAGGAAGGATCGCCCGCGATTCAGCAACTCGCCACGCAGGCGCAAGGCAACGATTCCACCCTCACCATATTCATCCTCCCGAAGCTGGACAAGATGACGAAGTCGGGCGCCTGGTTCGGCGCACTCGAGTCGGGAGTCTGCATACAGATCGATCCTGTCGAGCGAGCCGCGTTGACGGGCTGGATCGCGCATCGCCTTTCGTTGCAAGGGCAGCGAGTGACCGCCGGCGAAGAGGGCCAGCGCACTCTGCAGTTTTTTGCTGATCGGGTCGAAGGCAATCTGCTGGCCGCGCATCAGGAAATCCAGAAGCTGGCGCTGCTGTACCCGCAGGGCGAACTGAATTTCGAGCAGATCGAAAGCGCAGTTTTGAACGTGGCGCGGTACGACGTGTTCAAGCTGTCTGAAGCGGTGCTCGCTGGGCACCTTCCGCGAGTACAGCGAATGCTCGACGGACTGCAGGCAGAAGGCGAAGCCGAGGTGCTGGTGCACTACACGCTGTCGGAAGACATACGCGCGTTAAAGCGAATCAAGGACGCGATGGTCGGCGGCAAACCGCTGCCGATGGCGCTGCGGGAGCAGCGCATCTGGGGCGTCAAAGAGCGCCTTTTCGAAAGAGTGCTTCCGCGAATCACGGACACGACCCTGTCCAACCTTCTGCATTCGGCACATCTGGTCGACGGCATCGTCAAGGGTTTGCGTCCTGCGGGATGGCCGGCCAACGGTTGGCAGGCGCTGCATCGGCTTGCGATGATGCTGGCCATGGAATGCCAGCCCGGACAGCGGCAACCCCAGCCTACCGGGGCAAATGGCATGCGTGCGAAAATTACGGCATGAACGCGCTCAATGTTTCCGAATACATGCAGACGCTCGGGCTGCAGGCCAAGCAGGCATCTGCCGAGCTGGCACGTGCCTCCTCGGCGTCCAAACGCGCAGCCCTGCTGCGACTGGCCGGGCTGCTGCGAGAAAACAGCGCGCCGCTTCAAATAGACAACGCCAAAGACATAGACCGTGCGACCGCGGCGGGCCTTTCGGCACCCATGGTCGACCGGCTGAAGCTGTCGCCCAAAACCATCGAAACCATTGCAATCGGCTGCGAGCAACTGGCCGCGATGCCGGACATCATCGGCGAGATCATCGGCATGAAGCAGCAGCCCAGCGGCATTCGCGTCGGCCAGATGCGGGTGCCTATCGGTGTGTTCGGCATGATTTTCGAGAGCCGTCCCAATGTCACCATCGAGGCTGCCAGCCTGTCCATCAAGAGCGGCAACGCCTGCATCTTGCGTGGTGGCTCGGAAGCGATCGAATCGAATCGGGCGCTGGCCAAGCTGGTGCAGAAGGCACTTGAAGACTCTGGATTGCCAGCCGATGCAGTGCAACTCGTGCAGACGACCGATCGCGAAGCGGTGGGTCAGCTCATCGCGATGCCGCAATACGTAGACGTGATCATCCCGCGCGGCGGCAAGAGCCTGATCGAGCGAATCAGCCGCGAGGCCAAGGTGCCGGTCATCAAGCATCTGGACGGAAATTGCCATGTTTACGTGGACGATCCGGCGGACATAGATATGGCGGTGGTCGTGGCAGACAACGCCAAAACCCAGAAATACAGCCCCTGCAACGCGATCGAAGGATTGCTGGTTGCCAGAAGCGTTGCCGCAGAATTCCTCCCGAAAATCGGTGCCATCTACGCGGCCAAGGGCGTCGAGATGCGATGCGATCCAGAGTCGCTATCTGTGCTTTCCTCGGCTAAATTGACCAATGCGCAGTTGACGCCGGCGGTCGAGCAGGACTGGTACGACGAGTACCTTGCTGCGGTCATCAGCATCAAGGTGGTGGGCGGTCTGGACGAAGCCATCGCTCACATCAATCACTACAGCAGCCACCACACGGACGCGATCATGACCCGCGACCACATGCACGCACAGCGGTTTTTGCGGGAGGTCGATTCGGCCAGCGTGATGGTCAACGCTAGTACTCGCTTCGCCGATGGATTCGAATTCGGCTTGGGTGCTGAAATCGGAATTTCTACCGACAAGTTCCACGCACGCGGCCCGGTCGGTATCGAAGGGCTGACTTCGCTCAAATGGGTGGTGCTCGGCAACGGCGAGATTCGTACCTGACCGTTACTTTCGTGAGTCCATCGCTCTTGCAAGCTGCGTCGACGCCCCGATATCCCTAGAATTCAGTCAGTCATTTGACGTTTCGATAGCTCCCGCACGACATAGAAGGCCGCATGGTTCCCCATCTCATCACCGCACTCACCGGCCCGATCAACGAACTCGAACAACGCATCCTCGATTCCATGCCGGCAATCGAACGCTGGTTTCGTCTGGAATGGATGGAGCACACGCCCCCGTTCTACACCTCGGTCGATATCCGCAACGCCGGCTTCAAGCTGGCCCCGGTCGATACCAATCTGTACCCCGGCGGCTGGAACAACCTGACCCGCGAAATGCTCCCGCTGGCCGTTCAGGCGGCGCAAGCGGCAATCGAAAAGATCTGCCCGGAAGCCCGCAATCTGCTGGTCATTCCCGAAAATCACACCCGCAATACCTTCTATCTGGCGAACGTCGCGCAACTGGCGCGCATCTTCCACATGGCTGGTTTGAATGTCCGGATCGGCTCGATCAATCCCGACATCAAGGAACCCACCAAGATCGATCTGCCCAACGGCGATTCGGTCGTCCTCGAGCCGGTCATCCGCAGCAGGCGTCGTCTGGGATTGAAGGATTTCGATCCCTGCACAATCCTGATGAACAACGATCTGTCGGCAGGTGCGCCCGGGATCCTGGAAGACCTGCATGAGCAGTACCTGCTGCCACCGCTGCACGGCGGCTGGTCGGTTCGCCGCAAGAGCAATCACTTCCACAGCTACGAAGAAGTCTCCAAGCGCTTCGGCAAGCTGCTCGGTATCGATCCCTGGCTGATCAACCCGATGTTCACCCGCTGCGGTGACGTGAACTTCGCCGAAGGCACCGGCATGGAATGCCTGGTGAGCAACGTCGATGCGCTGCTGACCAAGACGCGCCGCAAATACAAGGAATACGGCATCAACGAGAAGCCGTTCGTGGTGGTCAAGGCCGACAACGGCACCTACGGCATGGGCATCATGACCGTGCGCGATGTGAAAGAGCTCGACGTGGTCAACCGCAAGACCCGCAACAAGATGAGCGTCATCAAGGACGGTCAGGCGGTCAGCGACGTGATCATCCAGGAAGGCGTGCTCACCAACGAGCGCATCAACGACGCGGTGGCCGAACCCGTGGTCTACATGATGGATCGCTACGTGGTGGGCGGTTTCTATCGTGTTCACGCCGATCGGGGCGTTGACGAGAACCTGAATGCCCCTGGAGCCAGCTTTGTTCCGTTGGCTTTTGACGACAGCACGCATTTGCCCCAGCCTGGAATCAAGCCCGGAGCCAGCGCGCCGAATCGCTTCTATATGTATGGCGTCATTGCGAGACTGGCCATGCTGGCCGCAAGTTACGAGCTGGAAGCGACCGATCCCGACGCCGAGGTCTACGACTGATACGACCGGTGGCTCGATTCGGGCATCGGTTCTGACGCAAAATAGCCAGTCCAAGTAAATGATCCGGCGGCCCGACAGGGCTGTCCGGCTTTTTAGTGTCAGTCACCAAATCGTCTCTCGCAGCACTCACCCTGGGTGCCATCGGTGTCGTCTACGGCGATATCGGTACCAGCGTCCTGTATGCCTTGAAAGAGGTGTTCGGCGCGGGCCACGTGCCATTCACTCCCGAAAACGTCTACGGCATCCTGTCGATGTTCTTCTGGACGCTGACCATCATCGTGTCCATCAAGTACGTCGTGCTTGTTCTTCGGGCCGACAACGCCGGCGAGGGCGGACTTATCGCGATGCTGGCCCTGGCGTCGCAGGCGGTCAAAGACAAACCCCAGCTTCGTAGCGTCCTTCTCGTCGTCGGCATTTTCGGCACGTCGCTTTTTTACGGCGACGGCGTCATCACCCCGGCCATTTCGGTGCTTTCGGCGGTCGAAGGTCTCGAAGTGATGTCGCCGCATTTCAAGCGGTACGTCATACCGCTCACGCTGGTCATTCTGTTCATGCTGTTCGTGGTGCAAAAACGCGGTACCGCAGGCATCGGTAAATTCTTCGGTCCGATCACGGTCGTCTGGTTCGTGGTGATCGCGGCGCTCGGGGTGCACAACATCATCGGTCACCCGGAAATTCTCAAAGCACTCAGCCCGACCTACGCTTTCAAATTCATCTGGGATAACCCGTTCATCACCTTCATCATTCTTGGCGCAATGGTGTTGTGCGTCACCGGTGCCGAAGCGCTTTACGCCGATCTGGGCCACTTCGGCAAACGCCCGATCCGGCTGGCCTGGTTTACCGTCGTGATGCCCGCCTTGACCCTCAACTATTTCGGCCAGGGCGCGCTGCTTTTGGCCGAGCCTTCCGCGGTCGTGAATCCGTTCTTTCATATGGCACCCGAATGGGCGACTCTGCCCCTGGTGGTCATGGCAACCCTAGCCACGGTCATCGCATCTCAGGCGCTGATTACCGGAGCTTTCAGCGTGACCAAGCAGGCGATCCAGCTCGGCTATCTGCCGCGCCTGAACATCGAACACACCAGCGCGCGCAGTGCGGGCCAAATATATATTCCGTTCGTGAACTGGGGCTTGTTCGTCGCCATCGTTCTGGCGGTGCTCATGTTCCGTTCGTCTAGCAATCTGGCGGCGGCATACGGCATTGCGGTCACCACCGACATGCTGATCACGACCATCCTTACCTTCTTCGTGATTCGCTACGGCTGGAAATATCCGCTCTGGATCTGCATTGCGGCAACCGGACTGTTCTTTGTGGTCGACTTCGCCTTCTTCGCGTCGAACCTGCTCAAGCTCCCAGAGGGCGGCTGGTTCCCGCTGGTGATCGGCGGCGGCGTGTTCACGCTCATGATCACCTGGAAAGAGGGCCGCCGATTGCTCAGCGCGGCTCAACACGCAGATTCGATCGATCTCAAAAGTTTTCTGGAATCGGTGTTCATCAGCCCTCCCGCGCGAGTGGATGGCACCGCTGTGTTTCTCACCGCTGAAATCGGCACGGTTCCCAATGCAATGCTCCACAACCTGAAGCACAACAAGGTGCTGCACGAGCAGAACCTGTTCGTCACGGTGAAGAACCACGAGGTGCCCTGGATCGGTCTGGACAAACGAGTCGAGATCCAGCCGCTGGGCCACCATTGCTGGCAGATCATCGTCCACTACGGATTCAAGAACGATCTCGATTTGCCGCGTGCCTTGCAGCAGGCGCGTGCGCGCGGTTGCGGTCTCGACCCAATGACCACGAGCTACTTCCTGTCGCGCGACACGGTCATCCCGACCATCGGCAGCGGCATGGCTCCATGGCGCGAAAAACTGTTCGCGCAGATGCACCACAACGCGGGTGCTGCGGCCGACTTCCTCAACCTGCCGAACAACTCGGTCGTCGAGCTCGGCTCGAAGATCGAAATCTGATCGGCGGGAATTCGGGATATCGATCGAATGAGGTTCTTCCGCGATCTGAGTCTGTCTGCCGTCACTGCCGGATTCGTCGCGGTGCTCGTCGGGTTCACCAGTTCAGTCGCCATCGTCTACCAGGCGGCTCAAGCTTTCGGCGCCACTCCTGAAGTGCTCTCGTCGTGGATGATCTCGCTGTGCCTAGCGATGGGGCTTTCGTCCATGATTCCTTCGCTCATCTGGCGCAAGCCGGTGATGGTCGCCTGGAGCACGCCGGGCGCCGCCGTACTCGCCGTCGCGGGCGTCGGTTATTCCATGAACGAAGCCGTGGGCGCGTTCATGATCTGCGCGGCGCTGATGGCGTTCTTCGGACTGACCGGATTGTTCGAGCGCGTCATGAATCGCATCCCGATGGCGATCGCTTCGGCTCTCCTGGCCGGCGTGCTCGCGCGGTTCGGAATGCAGGCTTTCATTGCCGCGCAAACTGCACTGCCCTTGGTGCTGATCATGATCGTCGTCTATCTTGTCGTCAGGCGACTCGTTCCGCTCTATGCGGTGCCTTCGACTCTCGTAGCCGGCATCGCCTACGTGGCGTTCAAGGGGCAGCTCGATGTATCCGGCGTCAAGCTGAGCCTGGCGATTCCGGTGTTCACGATGCCGTCTTTCACTTGGCAGGCAGCGGTCAGCCTCGCCTTGCCGCTGTTCGTCGTCACCATGGCGTCGCAGAATTTGCCGGGCGTAGCTGCGATTCGCGCGTCGGGCTACGACTTGCCGATTTCCAAGCTGCTGTCCATCACGGGTCTTGTCTCACTCGCCGGAGCCGCGTTCGGCGTGTTCGCGATCAACCTGAGCGCCATTACCGCAGCCATCTGCATGGGACGCGACGCGCATCCCGATCCGGACAAGCGCTACACGGCGGCAGCGTTTTGCGGCGGCATGTATGCGGTCATCGGGCTGTTCGGAACGGCTGTCGTCGGCCTGCTCACTGCGTTCCCGAAAGAACTGGTCGCAGCCATTGCGGGTCTGGCCTTGCTGGGTGCGATCGGATCGGGGCTGGCGTCTGCAGTCAAAGACGAAGAGCACCGGGAAGCCGCAGTCATCACATTTCTGGTGACGCTGAGCGGTGTCGTAATAGCCGGGATCGGATCGGCGTTTTGGGGTGTGGTTGCGGGCGCCGTGGCGCTGTTTGTGCAACAGTACCGCTCGAACAAGGCCAAAGAAAAAGCCAAAGCCTGAACAAGAAAGCCAGCTGAATGAACATCCTCTTCGTCGCAGATCCTTTGTCGTCTTTCAATATCTACAAAGACACCACTTTCGTGATGATGCGTGAGGCGCAGCGACGCGGTCACACGATCGCGGCCTGCCAACCGACCGATCTGGTCTGGCGCTCCGGCGGGACGGTCGATGCCCATGTGCATCGCATCACGCTCACCGGCGACGCGAAGGACTGGTATCGGGTGGACACGACCGAGACGATTCAGCTCGCGAAATTCGATGCGATCGTCATGCGCAAGGATCCGCCATTCGACAGCGAGTTTTTCTACGCGACGCATTTGCTCGAGCAAGCCGAGCGCGAGGGTGCGAAGGTGTTCAACAAGCCGCGTGCGCTGCGAGATCACCCTGAAAAACTCGCGCTCATGGAGTTCCCGAAATACACCAGCCCGACGCTGGTGACCCGTCGCGATTCCGACGTTCGCGCGTTTCACGCCGAGCACAAGGACATCATCCTGAAGCCGCTCGATGGCATGGGTGGCATGGGCATCTTTCGCGTTCGCGAAGACGGCTTGAACTTGGGATCGATCATCGAGACGCTGAATATCGGCGGCACGCAAACCATCATGGTCCAGAAGTTCGTGCCCGAGATTGCAAAGGGCGACAAGCGGGTGCTGGTCATCGGCGGCAAGCCAGTGCCGTTTTCTCTTGCGCGTATTCCGCAGGGCGGCGAAGTTCGAGGCAATCTGGCCGCTGGCGGCAAGGGCGTCGCTCAGCCGCTATCGAAGAAAGATCAGGAAATTGCCGAGTCGCTCGGGCCGATTCTTTTCTCGCGTGGACTGCTGCTGGTGGGGCTGGATGTGATCGGCGAATGCCTGACTGAAATCAACGTGACCAGCCCGACCTGCTTTCAGGAAATTCACGATCAGACTGGGTTCGATGTGCCCGCCATGTTCATCGACGCGCTCGAAGCTGCCGCAGCTTGAGTTAGGCCGATCTAAGGAAGCACTTCGCCATCGACGAACACACGCAGCTCGCCTTCCTTGAGCTGTGTCCAGGTTTCGTTGGTGGTGAGCGGCGATGTCACCACTACCGCCACACGATCGTTCGGCGTGGTGTGTTTCTCGAAATCGACGCTCACATCTTCGTCTGCCAGATGCGCGTGCGTGAATGGATGTCGACGCTCCACGTAGTACAGATTCGTCGACGCATGCGCCCAGAGCGCGTTTCCGTTCGAGAGCAAAAAATTGAAGGTGCCGTGCTTCGATATCTGCGGCGTGAGTTCGCGCAGGGTGAGCGTCAGCTCTTCCACACTCGGCACATCGGCATGCGATTTCGCGACTTCCTGCATCAGCCAGCAGAAGGCGCGTTCACTGTCGGTACTGCCCACCGGTTTGAAGCTGCCGTGAAGTCGGGGGTGGAAATCTTTCAAGTCACCGTTGTGCGCGAACACCCAATAACGTCCCCACAATTCACGCACGAACGGATGGCAGTTCTGCAGATTGATCGCACCTTGCGTTGCCTTGCGAATATGCGCAATCACGTTCTTGCTCTTGATCGGATATTGGCTGATCAACTCCGCAATAGGTGAATCCGCGGCACGTTGATGATCGACGAAATGACGCAAGCCCTTGTCTTCGAAGAACGCGATTCCCCAACCGTCCGCGTGATCGCCGGTAATGCCGCCGCGCTGCGCGAAGCCCGAGAAGCTGAACGTGATGTCGGTGGGGGTGTTGCAGTTCATGCCTAGCAGTTGGCACATGATTATTTGCTCTCGGTTGATTCGAGCGACGCAGTCCTCGCGCTCTTCGGCTCGCGAATCTGAAGCGCTGCGACGATGGACAGCGCGCACACTGCTGCGAGCATCAGGAACACTTCATCGAACGCCGCAATACGTGCAATGCTGGTGGCGCGAACAGCGAGCGAATCGCCGTGTACCTCGAGTCGCCATTCCAGTAGCACGGCGCACAAGCTCACGCCCGACGCGCCGCCGAGCATCCGCCCGAAGTTGATCGCGCTGGCGCCTTGCGGAATCAATGCTTTGTCCAGCGGGCGCAGGGCACCCAGGTTGAGCGAAGGAAGGATGAATCCCAATCCGATGCGGCTCAGGATGGTGAATGCGAGCAGCAGCCACACGCTGCTTTGCAGTCCGAGCGTAGTCATCAGCGCGAACGATGCAGCAAGACTTGCAAGGCCTGTGCAGACCAATACGTAGGTAGGTTTGGTATCGGCAAGTCGGCCGACGAAGGCGATGGCAACGGCAAGCAGAAGACCCGAAGGCATGAGGATGGCGCCCACTCGGGACGGCGACATGCCGAGTCCGAATTGCATGTAAACCGGCAGCAAGTAGGTCGACCCGTAAAGCGCCGCGCCGTAGGTGAACGCGACGATGCTGCCCATGGCGAACTGCCGGTATTTGTAGATGTCCAGATTCATCAACGGCGTCTTGCCGCGATTCATCTGATTGCGCTGCCACCATACGAAGGCGGTGAACGACACTGCAGAAAACACGAGCAGCGATGCGGCTTGAGCGGTGGACCCGCCGCGCAACTCGACGAGTCCGTTAAGCAACGAGATCGTGCCCATCGCGCCAAGAATCATGCTTTGCCAATCGAGGCGCGGATTCGCCGCAGCGCCTTCGGCAGGTGCTGCAAGTTTGGGCACGAACTTCACGGCCATCCAATATGAGGCGAGGCAGAACGGCACCACCATGAAGAAAATCGAGCGCCATCCGAACATGTCGACCAGCACGCCGCCCACGCTGGGTCCGATGGCCGGTGCGAGCACCACGCCCATGGTGAACAGTCCGCTGGCGCGGCCTTGCTCGTGCGGCTGGAAAGCTCTCAAGATGATGATCGCCGGAATCGGTTGCAGCACACCGGCTGCGAGTCCCTGTGCAACACGCGCCGCAAGAACGAAGCTGTAGGTATCGGTCGATCCACCGGCCAGTCCTCCGATCAGCAGCAGAGTCATCGCGCCGACGTAAGTGGTTCGGTATCCGAAGCGGGTGAGCATCCACGGTGTCGCAAGCATGGCCACAGTCATGGCGATCATGAAGCTGGAGGCAGCCCACTGCGCACGCTCCTGGCCGATCATGAAGTGATGGCTCAGGTCGGGAATCGCTACGTTGATGATGGTGGACGACATGGCCGAAGCCATTGCGCCGATCATGACCGACAGAAGCAGGAACCATCGGTAGCGATCGCCGTAACGCGCGCGAAGTTCGGCAATCGTGTTGCCGGATTTGGGAATTTCGAGTGTGCTCACGAGCCTTCGATTGTGCCCGCTCAGACCTTTGTGGTGTTCTGCGCGGTCGCGCAAGCCTCGCAAATGCAGGACAAGTTACGCAGACTTTCAGGAATGCGATCGAGCACGCCATCGGTGAAGTCGGTGCGCATACACCAGCACTCCGGCTGCTTCTCGCCGGTCACACGTTCGCGCTCCATGGCGCAGAGGTTTTCTGCGCCGCAGAGCGGACACGTGGTGGCGAGCATGCCGACGTCTTCAGATTTCTTCTTACGAAATTTCTTCGTATTAGATTTCTTCGTAGAGGGGCAAGGTCAGAAATTCTGCGAACTCGTCTTGGGTCGACATCTGCGTGAAGATTTCTGCAGCGCGATCGAACTTGCCTTGAAAGCCACCGTCCTTGATCTTCGCGAGTTCTTCCGGAACGAAGGACTTCACCATTTCGGCGGTCACTTTGCGGCCATCGTCGAGCACACCCTTGGGGCTGCGAATCCACTGCCAGACCTGGCTGCGCGAAATCTCGGCGGTCGCTGCGTCTTCCATCAGGTTGTGGATAGGCACGCAGCCATTGCCGGCAAGCCAAGCACCCAGATAGTGGATGCCGACGTTGATGTTCATACGCAGGCCGAATTCGGTGATCGGCGTTTCGGGCTGGAAGTTCAGCAGGTCGGCTGCGACCACATTCACTTCCGGCTTCTGCTTTTCGAACTGGTTCGGCTTGTCGCCGAGCACCGCCACGAATTCCTTCATCGAGGCATCGACCAGACCCGGGTGAGCCACCCATCCGCCGTCGTAGCCATCGGTCGCATCGCGGCGCTTGTCGCCGATGATGCCGGCCATCGCGATTTCGTTTTTCGCGGGGTCGTTCTTGATCGGGATCAAGGCGCTCATGCCGCCGATGGCGGGTGCGCCGCGCTTGTGGCATGTCTTGAGCAGCAGGAGTGCGTACGAGCGCATGAAAGGCGCGGTCATCGTGACCTTGGCGCGATCGGCCAGGCAGAAGTTTTTGTCGAGCTTGAATTTCTTGATGCAGCTGAAGATGTAATCCCATCGACCTGCGTTGAGGCCAGCGCTGTGATCGCGCAGTTCGTAAAGGATTTCTTCCATTTCGAATGCGGCCACGATGGTCTCGATCAACACTGTCGCCTTGATCGTGCCCTGCGGAAGGCCGATCTCGTTTTGGGTCATCACGAAGATGTCGTTCCACAGACGCGCTTCCAGATGGCTCTCCATTTTCGGCAGATAGAAGTACGGGCCGGCGCCACGGGCAATCTGCTCGGCGGCGTTGTGGAACACGAATAGCGCGAAATCGAAAATTCCGCCAGAGACGCGCTGGCCGTCGACGGTCACGTGCTTCTCGTCCAGATGCCATCCGCGCGGGCGAACCTGCAGCGTTGCGATCCGGTCGTTGAGCTTGTAGCTTTTGCCGTTGCTCTCCAGCGTGAGGGTGCGGCGAATCGCCTGGCCCAAGTTGATCTGACCCTGGATCTGGTTGGACCACACCGGCGAGTTGCTGTCCTCGAAGTCGGTCATGTAGCTGTCAGCGCCCGAGTTGAACGCGTTGATCACCATCTTGGCATCGACCGGGCCGGTGATTTCGACGCGACGGCACTGGAGCGCTGGCGGAATCGGCGCGATTTTCCAGTCGCCTTCACGAATCTGTTTGGTGTCGGGCAGGAAGTCTAGCTTTTCGCCGGCGTCCAGCTTCTTGGCACGGACTGCGCGGGCGGCCAGCAGTTCCTGACGCCTGGGTTCGAAAGCGCGATGCAGCTTGGCTACCAGTTCCAGCGCGGGCAGCGTCAGGACGTTTTCAAATCCGGGAAGGATCGGTGCATTGATTTGCATGCCTGCGGGCAAGGGAAGCGACATCAGAAGACTCCTGAAAAATGGACGGTGACAAATGATCTGAGGAACACTGTATTTGATACTTCAACGATCATTAAATACATTAAAAGTGATTTTTCCATGACTTTTATACGCATAATAAAGTCGTCATGGACAAGCTTAAGCAACTCGAATCTTTCGTCTCGGTCGCCTCGCGCGGCAGTTTGACTGCAGCGGCCAACGCCGAAGGCGTGGCGCCCGCAATCATGGGCCGGCGAATCGATGCGCTCGAGGAAAGACTCGGGGTCAAACTGCTGGTCCGCACCACCCGGCGCATCACGCTCACCCACGAGGGTAGCGCCTTTCTCGAAGATTGCCAGCGCCTGCTGGCCGATATTTCGAATGCAGAAGCAAGCGTTTCGGCGGGGAGTATCGAGGCGAGCGGGCATCTGCGAATCACAGCTCCCGCCGGCTTCGGTCGCCGCCATGTCGCACCCCTGGTCCCCCGATTCCGCGAACTGCACAAAGACGTCACCGTCTCGCTCAACCTGAGCGATCGCGTGGTCGATCTGACCGGCGAAGGATTCGACTGTGCGGTTCGCGTGGGCGACATGCCCGACTCTGCGCTGGTCAGCGTTCGGCTGGCGGACAACCGCAGAATTTGCGTGGCCACGCCGCAGTATCTGAAGCATCACGGCACGCCGGCGCAGCCTTCCGATCTGTCCAAATTCGATTGTTTGTGGCTGTCGAGCGATGCATCCCAGACGAGGGGCTGGGCGTTTCAGGTGAAAACCGGGGATCGCACCGAGGTGAGCTATTTCAAGCCGACCGGCCCGCTCGATTGTTCCGACGGGCAGGTGCTTCACGACTGGTGCCTTGCAGGCTACGGCATTGCATGGCGCAGCACCTGGGAGGTGGAGTCGGAAATTGCAGCCGGCAAGCTGGTGGCCGTGCTGGAAGACTTTTCGGCGCCGCCGAATGGAATCTACGCGGTGTTTCCGCAGCGAAAACACCTCGCCCTGCGCGTTCGCCTGTGGATCGACTATCTCAAGAAGAACTACGGCGAGCCCAGCTTCTGGGCCCGCGCGGATTGAGCCTTAGGCCGTCAGGCTTGCTCAGCCCTTGAGGCAAGTGCTCATGGAGCTCTTGTAGTCGTCGCCCTTTTTGCCCTTGTTGCTGGTGGCGCACGAAGCCATTTTGGTTTGCTGTGTCGCGGCGGGCTTGGCGCTCAGGCAGCTTTTCATGAACGCCTTGCGGTCGTCGCCCTTTTTATCGCCGGCGTCCACATTGCAAGTCTTCATCTTGCTTTGCTGCGAGCCCATTTTTTCATCGGCGGCGCTGGCGGAGCTGACCGCACCGAAAGTCATCATCAGAACAACTGCTACGGAACCCAAAGAAATAAGTTTTTTCATGGTGTGTGTTTCCCCAGATTGAATGAAAGATTTGCGAAGGCCTGACCCCTCCGACGCGAACTCATTCGAGCATGAAAGCGTGACGCTCACAAGAACGATTTAGTGAGGGATGTTGCTGAGGAAAGACGCCGAACTAATCGGTTTCCCGTGCCACGTAAAATCGACCGAATGCTCTCCGCCAAACAACAACTGCTGCAAGCTCTTGCGGCAACTCTCGAAGAACTGTCCCCGGGCGCTGGCGCCAAGGCCGCGTTCGAATCGCCCAAGGTCGCCGCACACGGCGACTTCGCCAGCACTGCCGCGATGCAGCTGGCCAAGCCGCTCAAGCTCAATCCGCGTGCGTTGGCAGAAGACCTGCGTAATCGCCTCATGGCGACTGCTGCGTTCACCAAGTGGGTGCAGGAGATTGACATTGCCGGGCCTGGCTTCATCAACATTCGGCTCAAACCCTCCGCCAAGCAAGCCATCGTCACCGAGGTGCTCGAAGCCGGAGAAAAGTTCGGATTGCAGCCATCGAACGGCAAGCGTGTTCTGGTCGAATTCGTGTCGGCCAATCCGACCGGCCCGCTGCATGTGGGCCATGGACGCCAGGCAGCGCTCGGCGATGCCATTTGCAACCTGTACGCGACCCAAGGTTGGGACGTGTACCGCGAGTTCTATTACAACGACGCGGGAGTTCAGATCGGAACGCTCGCCACCTCCACCCAAATGCGCGCCAAGGGATTCAAGCCCGGCGACGAACAGTGGCCCCTGTCTGCCTACAACGGCGATTACATTGCCGACATCGCGGAAGACTTCAAGGCGAAGAAGACGGTCGCTGCAGACGATCGCGAGTTCACCGCGTCTGGCGATATCGAAGACATGGACAGCATTCGCCAGTTTGCGGTGGCGTATCTGCGCCGTGAACAGGATCTGGATCTGAAGGCGTTCCAGGTGAAGTTCGACAACTACTACCTGGAGTCGAGCCTCTACACCAGCGGCAAGGTCGATGCGGTGGTGAAAAAGCTTCAGGAAGCCGGCAAGACCTACGAGCAGGACGGCGCGCTTTGGCTGAAATCGACCGAATACGGCGACGACAAGGACCGGGTCATGCGCAAGAGCGATGGCACCTACACCTACTTCGTGCCCGACGTGGCGTATCACATCGCCAAATGGGAACGCGGCTTCGGCAAGGTGGTGAACATCCAGGGCACCGATCATCACGGCACGATCGCTCGTGTACGCGCCGGATTGCAGGCGGCGAATGTGGGCATTCCGGAGGGCTATCCCGACTACGTGCTGCACACCATGGTTCGCGTGATGCGCGGTGGCGAGGAAGTGAAAATCTCCAAGCGTGCCGGCAGCTATGTCACTCTGCGCGACCTCATCGAGTGGACCAGCACCGACGCGGTCCGCTTTTTCCTGCTGAGCCGCAAGCCCGATACCGAATACATCTTCGACATCGACCTGGCGCTTGCGCAGAACAACGACAACCCTGTCTATTACGTTCAGTACGCCCATGCGCGCATCTGCTCGGTGCTGGCGGCATGGGGCGGCGATCGCGCCTCGCTGGCGGGCGTCGACCTGTCGCCTCTGGAAAGCCCGCAGGCTGCAGCGCTCATGCTGCAACTGGCGCGCTATCCCGAAATGCTCACCTCGGCCAGTAACGATTTCGCACCGCACGATGTGACCTTTTACCTGCGCGATCTGGCATCGACTTATCACAGCTACTACGATGCCGAGCGGATCCTCGTGGACGACGACGCCGTGAAAAAGGCCCGTCTGGCACTGGTCGCCGCAACGGCGCAGGTGTTGCACAATGGGCTTCAAATTTTGGGCGTCTCCGCGCCCGCAAAGATGTGAACACAGTGATGAAACGACAACGCGGCGGAACAATCATCGGCTTCATCGTGGGGGTGGTCTTCGGACTGGCCGCCGCTCTGGCCGTAGCGGTCTACGTGACCAAGGTGCCCAATCCATTCATGAATCGCGCTTCGCCCAACATGGTCGAGCACGATGCGGCGGAAGCTCGCAAGAACAAGGACTGGGATCCAAACGCGCCGCTGGCCGGCAAGAATGCTGCGCGTCCGAATGCTAATACCTCGTCTGGTGGCGTGACCGATCCGTCGGCAGCTGGAGCCACCCCGGCGGCTCCGCCGTCCGTCGCCTCCTCGTCGCCAGCGGTCAATCCCGTGACGCGGCCACCGGCATCGTCTGATCCACTCGGCGACTTGGCCCGGGCGAAGAGCGCGGCCGCTGGCGACCCGTTCATCTATTACGTACAGGCCGGTGCATTCCGCACTACCGAAGATGCCGAGTCGCAACGCGCCAAACTTTCACTCATGGGAATCGAAGCCAAGGTGACCGAACGCGAGCAGGCGGGTCGTACCGTTTTTCGCGTCCGTGCGGGTCCCTTCGACAAGAAGGATGACGCCGATCGTTTGAAGGAAAAACTCGACGGAAACAACCTTGAATCGGCGCTGGTGCGCGTTCAACGTTGATTTCGCTGGGAACTTAACCGACGAGCCTTGGCTCTAGCAAAGCATCTATTGCAGGAGAGTGTTTGAATGAAACGTCGTGAATTTTCAGCAGCAGCCATCGTTACCGCGACGGCATCCACCTTCGTCGTTGGACGTGCCCAGGCTCAGGCCCCGGCACCGGCAGTGCCCCAACGCGACAAGGACTATCTGGCCATCGGCAAGCCGGCTCCCACCGAAACGCCCGCAGGCAAGGTCGAAGTCATCGAGTTCTTCTGGTACAGCTGCCCCCATTGCAACGCTTTCGAACCCACGCTCGAACCCTGGATCAAGAATCTGCCCAAGGACGTGAACATGCGCCGGGTTCCGGTCGCTTTCCGCGACAGCTTCATCCCCCAACAGCGTCTGTACTACACGCTTGAAGCCATGGGCAAGCTCGACGAGTTGCATGTCAAGGTGTTCGATGCAATCCACAAAGAGCGCCAGCAGCTTGAAAAAGAGCCGCAAATTACAGCCTGGGCTGAAAAGCAGGGCATCGACAAGGCTCGTTTCACCGAGCTGTACAACTCGTTCTCGGTAACCAGCAAGGCGGCCCGCGCGACCCAGCTGCAGAACGCTTATGGCGTCCAGGGTGTTCCATCTTTGGGCGTTGCCGGTCGTTTCTACACCGATGGCGGCCTGGCGGGAAACATGAACCGCGCGCTTCAAGTCGTCGAATATCTCGTTGGCGAAGTTCGCAAGGGACGTTGATTTCCTGAGGCAGAAATGCCACACCAAAAGGAAAAGCCCGCTCTGGCGGGCTTTTTGCTTTAGTCAGGAAAATGCACGGCTACAATGGCCCGACAAAGTCCATTGCAAGATTCGTGCCTTTATGAAAACCCTTCATGTCTCGCTATGGGCAGTGCTGCTGAGCCTGAGTCTCAGCAATGCCGCCCTCGCTGAAAAAGCCGACAAAAACAAACCCATGAATATCGAGGCCGATACGCTTCGATATGACGACCTGAACCAGACCAGTGTGTTCACCGGGCGGGTGGTGATCACCAAGGGCACCATCATCGTTCGCGGTACCCGGGTCGACGTACGTCAGGACCCGGAGGGCTATCAATTCGCGGTTGTCACCGCAGAGCCCGGCAAACGCGCTTACTACCGACAAAAACGCGATGGAGTCGACCAATTCATGGAAGGCGAGAGCGAAGTCATCGAATACGACGGCCGCGCCGACATCGTGAAATTCATCCGCCAGGCGGAAATGCGGCGTTATCAGGGGGCCCTGGTCAACGACGAAGTCACCGGCAACCTGATCGTCTACAACAACACCACCGACGTTTTCACTGTGAACGCGCAACCAACGGGTGCGACGACTGCCCCGGTCGCCACGACCGGAAGCGGCGGACGGGTGCGTGCGCTGCTTGCTCCGCGTAATGCGGCATCTGCCCCCGCAGCCCAAAGTAGCGCTCCGGTAGTGACGCCTGAAGGATCGGGCCTGCGTCCTTCGATGACTCTGGGCGAGGAAAAGAAGTGACATCCGCGGTGACCGAGAAAGACATGGAAGCTGCCGATACCGCGCTGGCGCCTCAAGCCGATGGCGTGGTGAGTCGTCTGGAAGTGCAGAACCTCCAGAAGTCCTATGGCAGCCGCAAGGTAGTCAAGGATGTGTCGCTGGCCGTGAACAAGGGGGAGGTGGTCGGATTGCTAGGCCCCAACGGTGCCGGCAAGACAACCTCTTTCTACATGATCGTGGGGCTGGTTCGCGCAGACGGTGGAGCCATCACCATCGACGGCGAAAGCGTGGAGCACATGCCGATCCATCGCAGGTCGCGCCTCGGTTTGAGCTATCTGCCGCAGGAGGCTTCGATTTTCCGGAAGCTGAACGTCGAGCAGAACGTTCGTGCAGTACTCGAGCTGCAGACCGACGAGTCGGGCAACTCGCTCAGCAAGGACGTGATGAATCGACGACTCGATTCCCTGCTGCAGGATCTGCGCGTCGATCATCTTCGCGAATCGCCGGCGCTTTCTCTTTCCGGTGGCGAGCGACGCCGGGTCGAGATCGCCCGTGCTCTGGCTTCGCAGCCGCGATTCATTCTTCTGGATGAGCCGTTCGCCGGTATCGATCCGATTGCCGTGATCGAAATCCAGCGAATCATCGGATTCCTGAAATCGCGCGGCATCGGTGTACTTATTACCGATCACAACGTACGCGAAACGCTGGGCATCTGCGATCAGGCTTTCATCATCAACGACGGGACGGTGCTGGCACACGGAACGCCCGCCGAGATCGTCGATAACGCGGATGTGCGCCGCGTCTATCTCGGCGAACACTTCCGGATGTAAGGCGACGATCGCATGAAGCAGGGTCTGTCGTTACGGGTATCGCAACATCTGGCGCTCACGCCCCAGTTGCAGCAGTCGATTCGTCTGCTGCAGTTGTCGACGCTCGAGCTCAGCCAGGAAGTCGAGCAGATGCTCGACGACAACCCCTTCCTCGAATTGACGCTGGACGAAGCCCCTCGCGAAGAATTCGGAATCGCCAACGAAGACACGCAAGTGCGAACCGACGATCACGAATCCGAAGGCGAATTCACGCGAACCTCCGATTCGATCTCCGAAACCACCTCCGACGTGGTGTCTGATTCCGCATCCGAATCGACCAGCGAAATCTCGACGCTCGAACACGACTGGGATGGCGACGGCACGGTCGATGTCAAACATGACGATACCGAATGGGGCGGTGACGCGCCCGCGAAAAAGAACAATCTGGGTGGCGATGACGATGTCGACGCCACCGAACTGGCGCGCTCGCAAGAGTCGTTGCAATCCTTCCTGCATCGTCAGGCGCTGTCGCTTCGGCTCGGTGAGGAAGATCGCGCAGCGCTGATGTTCCTGATCGAGTCGCTCTCGGACGATGGTTATCTGGAAGATTCGGTCGAAGCACTCGCGCTCTCGTTGGCCGGCGAGAACGGCGACCCTGAACAGATCGAAGACCTGACCCAGCGATTCGGCATGGCGCTCAAGCTTCTTCACACTCTGCAGCCGGCTGGAGTGGGTGCGCGCAATCTGTCGGAGTGCCTGTGCATTCAGTTGAAGGCCAAGGCGGAAGACAGCGACAACGACTCGCAATGCCGCGCGATTGCCGAAGTCGGAATGCGCGTGTGCAAGCAGCCTCTGGAGTTGCTGGCGCGCCGCGATGTGAAGCGTCTTGCGCAACTCTGCGGAGATGCCGAAACAGATATCCGCGCCGCCATGGTCATGATTTCGCGGCTCGAGCCAAAGCCGGGTCGCCAGTTCATCGACGTGGAACGCAATGTGGTCGTGCCCGATGTGCTCGTCACTAAAGTAGGCCGTGGCACTTCGGCGCGGTTCCGCGTTCAGCTCAATAGCGAAGTCATGCCGCGTCTGCGTGTGCACGACGTTTATGCGAACGCACTGCGCCAGCACAAGGGCGAAGGATCGCAAGCCTTGCAGCAACGGCTGCAGGAAGCGCGCTGGTTCATCAAGAATATCCAGCAGCGATTCGACACGATTCTTCGCGTGAGCAACGCGATCGTCGAACGCCAGAAGAACTTCTTCGTGCACGGCGAGCTGGCCATGCGACCCCTGGTGCTTCGCGAGATTGCCGACGAACTCGGCCTTCACGAGTCCACCATCAGCCGTGTGACCACCGCCAAATACATGTCGACGCCGTTCGGCACTTTCGAGCTCAAATATTTCTTCGGCTCTGCACTCGGAACCGAAACCGGCGGCAATGCCTCGAGCACTGCGGTCCGCGCGTTGATACGTCAGTTCGTGGTGGCAGAGGACATCGTCAAGCCGCTTAGCGACAACCAGATTTCCGAAATGCTCAAGGAACAGGGCATCGAATGTGCGCGCCGAACGGTCGCCAAATACCGTGAAGCCTTGCGAATCGCGCCCGCGAATTTGCGCAAGGCCATCTAGACAAACAAAGGTTTTCGTTGAATCAGCTGAAGTTATTTTTGCCCTGCGCTGCGGGCGTCGAGGGCTATCTGGCCGAAGAAGTGCGCGTCATTGCCGACGTGCAGGCCGAAGGCGTGCATTCGCATCGCGGCGGTGTGATGCTCGACGCTTCCTGGCGCGACGCCATGTTGCTCAACCTGCACAGCCGTTTGGCGCAGCGGGTGCTTATTCAGTTGTCGCACACCCAATATCGCAGCGAGAAAGACCTGTACGAAGCTGCGAGCGAAGTGGCATGGGAAATCTGGTTCACGCCCAAGCAGAGTTTCAAGATCGAGATCACGGCGCAGCACAGCCCGCTCACTAGCCTGAACTTCGCGGCTCTGAAAATAAAAGACGCAATTGCCGACCGCTTTCGACACAAGACCGGCGTGCGTCCCGATGTCGACACTCAGTGGCCCGATGTGCGTGTGTACGTGCATCTGACCACCGACACTGCGACGCTGTACATGGACACTTCCGGCGAGCCTTTGTTCAAACGCGGCTGGCGTGAAGACAAGGGTGAGGCGCCGCTGAAAGAAACGTTGGCGGCCGCGATGATCGCGGCAAGCGGATGGTGGGAAGCGTCGTACGACGGCATGCCCCTGTACGACCCATGTTGCGGCAGCGGCACCATCGCGATCGAAGCCGCGCAGATTGCGTGCAACATCGCGGCAGGATCGCTGCGGCGATTCGCTTTCGAAAAACTGCTCGCGTTCCAGCCCCATGTGTGGACCGCGATTCGCAACGAAGCGCGTGAAGCTCAGACCCCGCCGAGCGCGCCTATCTTCGGAAGCGACGTGTCATTCCGAATGGTCGACTTCGCCGAACGAAACGCACAGCGCGCGGGCGTTGCCGACGCGGTTCAGTTTCGCGGCGGTGATGCCTTGCAGCGCATGCCGCCGATAGAGACTGGCGGGATCATGCTGCTGAACCCGCCGTATGGAGAGCGGATAGAAGCGGGTGGCGTTGCGGGGACGCAAGCGCTCGACAGACAGGCAGGTCGCCATGAGCGCCATGACCGTGGTGAACATCAACAACGTCAAGAGCGTCCGGAGCGCGCCGGGCGAGAGACCGCTCAAACCGAAGGCGGTGGCGAATTCTTCAATCAGCTCGCGACGCACTGGAAACGCAACTATGCAGGCTGGAGCGGCTGGATTCTGACGCCCGACTTCAAGCTGCCGTCGGTCATGCGCCTCAAAGAATCGCGCCGTGTTCCTATGTGGAACGGGCCGATCGAATGCCGTCTGTTCCGCTTCGACATGATGGCTGGCTCGGCACGCGGGCCCAAAAAAGAAGAATGAACGCTGTTCGAACATTCGTGATCGACACGAACGTCGCGCTCGATCTGTTCGTGTTCTTCGATCCCGCCACGCACGAGTTGAAGTCGATGCTCGATGCGGGGCAGATCAAATGGATAGCCACGCAGGAAATGCGCGATGAGTTCGAGCGGGTGCTCGGGTATCAGCGTATTCAGAAGCGCATGGGCATCAACAAACTCACGCCGGAAGAAATGCTCGCGGCCTACGATTCCAGGGTAACGCTGGTGGATGTCGCAGCGAAAGCGCCGTTCAGCTGCAGCGACGAAGACGACCAGCGCTTCATCGATCTGGCGGTGGCACACGTGGTGCCCATTCTTAGCAAGGATGTCGATGTGCTCGCGATGAAGCGCCGCCTGGCGACGCTCGACGTCGTTGTTAGCAAATCGATTCGCCAGGCGCTAGAGCACGAGGCGCCAGAACAAGAGGTCCCTACGCTTCGATCGACGTGAGGAATTCTGCAGCGGCCTGAACCCGCTGCACATCCCGACCCGACCTCGGCCCGTGTGGCAAGCGCCGCATCCAGCTCATTCGCGAGATGCCCTGGGCAATCAGCTTTCTCACTTCCGGCGATTCGTTCTTGAGTGCGTCCCGCCAGATAGGGCTGGCCACATCGAGCGCTCCTGCAACTCGAAGCGACAACGCAGTCGAGTGCAAATAACAGAACCAGTCGCGTGCCTGACATTGCGCAATGCTCAATGCCGATGCCGGGTCGTCTTCGAAATCGATAAAGCCGATTTCGCCGTCGTTGCATCGAACCAGATTGCGTGCGAATGCCTGACTCAGCCACGCGCCACGGCTGTGCACAGAAGCAATTGCGAGCAGTCCATCGCGCCAGGTGCGTAGCGTTGCCATTGCACCTTGCAGGCTCGCGCTGTCTATCTCTTCGGCAATGGTCACGGTGCGTTGGCCGGGCAATGCAAGATCGGAAATCATCAAGCCATCCGGACGCACCGCAAGAACTTGCGGCACGCGAAGGCCGGCTTCGCGCAAAGCGGTCAATCGTTGCGCTTCTTTCGCGATGGCTTCGCGCCCACCCAGATTCGGAACCGGCGTGAGCAGCTCGATGCGAAGCGCTTTGGACACGACACCGAGCAGTGTGTAGCGCCACTGCGGATTGCGCGGGCCGGCTTTCTTGATCCAGACACAAATATCCGCGCCCAGGGTCGAGCCCTGAATTGCGCCCTGAGGCAGTTGGTGTCGCGCGACGCTGGTGGTCTGGGTGCGCAACGCGAGTTCAAGGAACTGCTCCAGCAATCGTTGATGAGTCGGCACTTTCTCGCCGACCGGAAAGCCGCGCGTCGATGGGCCATTCGTGGCTTGTACGGCTTTTATGCGATTCATGAAGATGCCGTCATCTGCAAAGCGCGAGACAGAGCATGTTCGACAGTGGCGCGTCTCACATCGAGTCGTCCGCCGTCGAACCGGCGCATTTCGGCGCGGCTCGAGGAAGGTGTCGCAAAGCCGAACCACACGGTTCCAACCGGTTTGTCTGCGCTGCCACCCGTGGGCCCGGCAACGCCGGTCACCGCAACCGCCAAGGCTGCGTTCGAATGCTTGATGGCACCTTCGGCCATGGCAATCGCAACCGCTTCGCTCACTGCGCCATGTGTCTCGATAAGGTCCGGGTCCACGCCGAGCATGTCGGTTTTCGCGTCGTTCGAGTAGGTGACGAAGCCGCGATCGAACCATGCGCTGGAGCCGGCGAGGTCGGTGCACGCCGCCGCAATCATGCCGCCGGTGCAGCTCTCTGCAGTGGCGAACATCCATCCCAATCCGACCAGGCGTTCTGCGAGCGAAGTGACAAGTTTGTCGGCGGATTCTGTAGTCATGTGTTCGGTTCAGACAAAACGTGTCAGGTTCGCGTAATGCGCAATGGCAATGACCAGCAGGGTACATCCAGCGGCAACGAGATCGTCGAACATGATCCCGAAGCCTCCCTTTGCGCCGAAGCCCTTGAAGCTTTTATCGGCCCAGCCGACAGGCCCGGGCTTGGCGGCATCGAAGAATCGGAACAGAACGAAGGCAATCAGTTGGCCCATGAAACCTGTGGGAGATACGACCAGCATGACGATCCAGAAAGCAGCCACTTCATCCCACACGATGTTGCCGGGATCGAGTCGGCGCATATGAGTAGCGGTCACGGAAGAAGCCCACCATCCGATAGGCAGCGACACGATGACGATGCCGATGATCCAGGCCTGCGAAAGCCAGTGCTGCATGACCAGATAAGCCAGCCATGCCCAAAGCGTGCCGGCGGTACCGGGCGCGATCGGACTCAGTCCTGAGCCGAAGCCCAAGGCAATGAAGTGCGCCGGATGCGACAACAAAAATCGCGCGTTGGGACGACGCACCTCGGGATGCACCTTCGGATGAATGTCGTGTGGCTCGATACTTGCGTCTGACGTGTGTGGCATGAATGAAAAAGGAAGCGCATAAAGCGTGACAGTTGTCACGCAACTGGCATGCTAAACGCTACACTGTCTTTTGGACAAGCACGCCGGATGTGAGCTGGTCGTAAGTTAGTTCTTACGCAACATCGAACTAGTGCAAGCATGTTCCAACGTGCTCCCATTCCACAAAATCAGATAAAGCCGTGCAGTCTCTCAGAGCAATCGATCCGGTCATCACTTTCCGAAACAGCCAGGGCGAGGCCGTCAGAGGAACCCTCAGTAGTCACCAGCGCCGCTCCATGGTCATGGAGATCTACAACCCGTACTCGATCGTCCAGGTGAGCGAAGTGCTCCACGATCTGACCGTGCGGGCAGGTGACAAGAATATTTATAAGGGCAAGGCTGTCGTGGTCAGCTTGCTGAACACGGGGCTGATGGCTCTCGTGTCGGTCACGCTCATCGACGAATGGTCCGACTTCAACGCGATCCGCGGCGATCTGTCGCTGGTGCGACCCGAGGCACAACGATTCGTCGAAGAGTGGAACGAGCGCTTCAAGATCAACAAGTCCTATCAGGTCATGATCAGCGAGATGCGGACCTTCCTGTCCGAAACTTCGCGCTGGGCAGATCAGGCAGAAATGTCCGATGCCCTGCCCCACCAAGGCGATGGCCGCATCCGCGCCGATGTGTTCTACGACCTTGCAGCGCCCATCATGGTCCGTGGCAAGGACTATCTGGTCTGGCTGGAAGACGAAGCATCGCGCATCGATCCGGAAATGTCGGTGGCCCATCGAAGCTTCGCGCAAACTGCGCTGCATCCTCTGCTGCTTCGCGCGCCGTTCGTCTATCGCACCTTCGCCAAGCCCATGGGTTACGCGGGCGACTACGAAATGGTCAACCAGATCCTGACCGACCCGCAGCAGGGCAACAACACCTATTTCCAGATCGTCAACACGATGTTCCTGCAGGCTGCGGTGGCGCAGGCTCACAGAAACCGTATCGACATCCTGGTGGACTATCTCGGCAAAGCTGCCGAAGAGTCGGTTCGCGAAAACCGCGATATACATATCTTGAACGTCGGTTGCGGACCTGCAGTCGAAGTGCAGCGCTTCATCCGCGAGAATCCGCATCCCGAGCGCGTCGTGTTCAAGCTGATCGACTTCAGCGAAGAAACGCTGGCCTACACACGCAAGTGCATCGACGAAGCGTGTCGTGCGTCCGGCAAGAAAGTGCGGGTCGAGTTCGTTCATGAATCGGTGCACCAACTGCTCAAGCGCGCAACGAAGAAAGAAGCCGATCAGGAAGTGTTCGACTACGTTTATTGCGCCGGTCTGTTCGATTACCTGTCCGACAAGGTCTGCAGTCGTCTGCTTCAGTACTTCCAGTCACGCAGCCGTCCGGGCGGCAAGGTCATGGTCACCAACGTGCACTCCGACAATCCGGAGCGCAACGGCATGGAGCATTTGCTCGAATGGCATTTGATTTACCGCGACGAAAAAGAGATGGAAAGCGTGCTTCCCACGCCCCACGAAAATCTTCGAATTTTCTCGGACGTGACCGGCGCAAACATCTTCGCCGAGTTCCAGATACCGGCGTGAGCGGACTGTGATCGCGCAGGCCATTCCCGACACCTCGACCCAGGTCTCCTCGTCGTATCGCAAGGAGCTAGGCGAATTCCGTCTGGCGTACAGCAAAGCCGGAAGCGTGACGTCGATGGTGCTGGTCCTCTTCGGTGCCGGCCTCGACTACGCGACCTACCCGCAGCATTTCGCATCGTTTTTCGCGGCGCGCGTGCTGGTTGCGCTGCTGACTCTCGGCGTGCTCGCCGTGCTGTATTCCTCCCGCGGTCTGCGCTGGGTTCAGCCGCTCACCCTGCTCTGGCTCGCGATTCCGCAAGTCATGATCGCGTGGATGATTTACTCCACCGAAGGGGTCATGTCGATCTACTTCGTGGGCTTGCATCTGGCGCTCTATGCGGTCGGCATCATCTTGCCCTTGACGCTGATCGAGGGGGCGGCGTTCGGTCTGTTTACGTATCTGGTGTATGCCATCGCCTGTTATCTGCATCCCGAGGGCCTGGAGAACATGGGCCGATTCGTGGCCAGTTCGCTCTTCATTCTTTTTTCGTCGGGCGCGAGTTCGGTTTGCACCTACTTCAATGAACGCGGCCGCCTGCAGATGTTCAATCTGCAACGTGCGGTGTCGGTGCAGAACATCACCCTGCAGGACAACAACCAGGCCCTTGCGCAAATCAAGGGGCACATGATCCAGCAGGAAAAAATGGCGGCGCTCGGAACGCTGTCTGCCGGGCTGCTGCATGAAGTGAACAACCCGGTCAACTACAGCCTCATGGCGCTCAACATGGCCATGATCGATCCGGCCGTCGGTACGAGCAACGATCTCAAGGAAAGTCTCACCGACGCCAAGGACGGCATGCAGCGGGTTCAGCGCATCGTGTCCGACCTCAAGACTTTTGCCTATCAAAAGCCCGGCGAAGACAGCGATCGGATTTTTCTTCTGGAACGCGCAGTCGAATCGGCGCTGCGCCTGACAGGCTTCGAAATCAAGGGCATTGCAATCGACGTGAAGCTGCCTCAGGACACGCATGTTCGCGGTGACGAGCCGGCGATCATCGGGGTGCTGATCAACCTGTTCGGCAATGCCGCGCTCGCGCTCAACAAGGCCGGCAAAGAGAATCCACGCATCGATGTTTTTGGCGAGCATGCAAATTCGCGGCTGCATATTCATGTGCGCGACAACGGCACGGGCATCAAGCCAGAAAACATCACACGCGTGTTCGAGCCGTTCTTCACCACGCGCGATGTCGGTCAAGGACTCGGCCTCGGATTGAGCGTGAGTTACGCGATCGTGCAGCGTCACGGCGGCGAACTTCTGGCCGAAAGCGTCGAAGGCGAGTGGACCATGTTCTCGTTCGATCTTGCTGCTGCAACGTCGCAAGGTTAAGGGCAGGAACACAGCATGAGCATTTCATCCGTGGGCCTTCCCGATGCCAAAACGTTGCTGTTCGTCGACGACGAGCCGCAATCGTGCAAATGGTTTGCGAGAACCTTCGGCGACGAATTCACGATCGTCACCGCAGGTGGAGTCGACGACGCTATTTCGGTACTACAAAAAGAATCGGCGAGCATTGCATTGCTTGTGACCGACTACCGCATGCCGCAGCGCAACGGCCTCGAACTGCTCAAGGCTGCACGCCATCAGTTCAGGCATGTGGTGCGTTTGCTTGCGACAGCGTATGCCGAGAAATCGGTCGCAATCGCTGCGGTGAACGAGGGCCATGTGTTTCGCATTCTCGAGAAGCCGCTCGACGAAGCATCGACTCGTCAGGCAATCCGGGACGGGCTGGAGATGTATCGCCTGCAAGCGCTTGATCGAGCCCTGCAGGAAAACCGCACTCAGGCGATGCGCGAGACCCTGGGATTCCTGGCGCATGAACTCAACACGCCGTTGACCACGGTTCGCGGCTACATGACTGCGCTACGAGACCGTCATATAGCCATGCCCGAAGGCGCGGCCGTCGAAGGACAGTTCCGTGCTGAATTTACCGAGCGACGCGCCGGCGAAGTGATGTCGGCAGTGGATGCTGCGGATCGCAATGCGCTGTATTGCCAGTCGCTCGTTTCCACGTTCGTGAAATCGGCTCGGGAGGCTTATCCCGACAACGCGACTCGCGTCGTGAGCGCCGCGAATCTTCTTGGCACTTTGCTCGATGGTTTTCCATTTAGTGACAACGAGCGCGAGCAGATATCGACGAAGATGGCGCCAAAGGATGATTTCAACCTTCCGCCGCAGCGCGATCTGCTTTATCTCGTGCTGGGTACTCTCATGAAGAACGCGCTGCTCGCGACCGATGGACGCAGCGACGGAAGACTGGTGATCGAGTTGGGCCGCGATTCGACCAGCCCGCGCCGGAGCTATCCGTGGATCAAGTTCATCGACAACGGGCACGGCATTCCAAAAGACATGCTGTCGCGCCTGACCCGCGAATCCCTGACCACGCGCGCGAATGCCGGTGGAAGCGGAATGGGTCTGGTGTTCTGCAGCCGGGTCCTCCAGTCGGTTGGAGGATCCATCGACATCGAATCCGAACTCGGAGCGGGCACGACTGTGACGCTTCGGTTCCCATCTATCACTGAAATTACTGACGACTTTTCCGGGAAGGACACCCAATGACACCCGACACGATTCTGTATGTCGACGACGAAGCGATGGCGCTCAAATATTTCGAGCGCCTCGTCAGTCCCATGGCAAAAATCCTGACCGCCAGCTCCGTCGACGAAGGCAAGGAAATCCTGCGCACGCAGGGCGACAAGATCGCCGTGCTGATTACGGACCAACGCATGCCCGGCGCCTACGGCAACGAGTTGCTGTCGTACGCACGCACGAATCATCCGCTGATCGTTCGCATGCTGACCACCGCGTACTCGGAACTCGGCGATGCCATCCAGGCGATCAACAGCGGCGAAATCTACCGCTACATCACCAAGCCATGGGATCTGGAATCGCTACGTGCCGACCTGAAAAACGCGCTCGAACTCGCGGAGCTTCGCGGCGAGCGCGACGGCCTGGTGCGCGAGAAGATGCATGTGCACCAGCAGCAGTTGCTGGCCAGCCGAATCAGCCAGCTCACCGTGGCTTGTCAGGGCTTCGTGAAGCTGCATTGCGCGCCTGCGCTGCTCGCTTATTTCGAAGGCGTGTGGAGTGTGGGTTGCAGCGCCCCGGTCATCGACTGGCGAGTGATGGATCATGCCGATCTGATGCAGTACGAAGCCAGCCGCAGCGCGACCATTGGCGTGCTGCTTGCGCAATGGCAATCCACTTTCGGTGCTGTTCCTGCGAGCAAAACAGATGCGCTGGCGGCGCTGTCGCGTGCGTTGCCCGATCAGGTTCGTATCGACGGGGAAACTGCATTCATCGCGAATCCGAAAGCGTTGAGCTGGATCCTCGAGGCGGCACCTCTTCAGGAACCCGCTCCCGACAACGTCGCAATTCTCGCGTGGCTGTTGTGGCTGGGCGAGGCCGGTAAAAATGCGCTGAGTGTTCCGGCCCGATTGAAGCCGCACGAAGGTGGAATCGCAGTGAGTTTCGCGACATCGTCGGCGCCAGTGGCCAACGACTGGATGGCAGATGCCATCGAGCGAATCACCGAAGCTGCGATGTCCCCGGATTGATGTCCCCGGACTGATGCTCAGGCGAAGTGATCGAACGATTTGAACGATCGTTCGATTCGCTGGCCCTGCGCGTCGACCAATTCGAGCTGACCGGTCGATGTGATCTCGCCGATGCGGGTCACCATGGTCTGCGCCTCGATGGCAGCGGCTTTCACCGCGATGCGCGAGGTGCGCGGCGCGGTGAATGCGATTTCGTAATCGTCACCGCCCGCAAATGTGAAATCCAGCGCATGTGCGTTGAACATGGCCTGCGACAGGTCCATGTGAGTGGCAGCCGCGAAAGTCGACAGCAACGGCGTCGATTCGATTCGCGCACCCACGCCCGATGCCCGGAGCACATGCCCCAGGTCGCCGGCCAAGCCGTCACTGATATCTATAGCCGATGTTGCAACGCCGCGCAGCGCCATGCCGAGTTTTACTCTCGGTGTCGGGCGATCCATTCGAAGTTGGGCCTGCTCTCGCAACTGAGGTGTGAGGCCGACCGCGCCGCGCGCCGCTTCCAGCGCAAGCCGAGCGTCGCCCAGGGTGCCGCTCACATAGATGTCGTCTGCCAGCTTCGCGCCCGAACGTAGCAGGGCCTTGCCGATCGGCACCTCGCCGAAAACGGTAATGCAGATGTTGAGCGGGCCTTGGGTGGTGTCTCCGCCGATAAGCTCGCAGCCATGTTCGTCGGCCAGCGCGAACAGACCTTCGGAGAATCCGGCAAGCCACTCTTCGTCGATTTTCGGCAGCGATAGTGCAAGTGCGAATGCCAGCGGTTTGGCACCGCAAGCGGCGAGGTCGCTCAAGTTCACAGCGAGAGATTTGTGCCCCAAACGCTGCGGATTCGCGTACGGGAAAAAGTGACGTCCTTCGACCAGCATGTCGGTCGAGATCGCCATCTGCATGCCGGGCGATGGCATCAGCAACGCGCAGTCGTCGCCGATGCCGAGCACGGCCTTCGCGGGCTTGCGCTTGAAGTAACGAGCGATCAGATCGAATTCACCCACGGCGCACCTTAAAAACTTTGGAACCTGCAGATCTAGACATTGTGGTTGCGGAACTTGCCTGCGGCTTGACGAATGACTTCACCGAGCAATTGCTCCTTGGCCTGCTTCTCGCGCAGCCAGCGGGCGTCGTTCCAGGAGCGTTGCGTGCTCTCGCGGAGCATCTCGATGGCAGGCCCCGCACCCAAGGCGCTCGCGTGTCTATCGAGCTTGCTCATGGTGTGCAGGATGTGATCGCGCAACTGCATGTGCTCGCCGGTTTCGGGGTCGACGTAGGTGGCGTCGAGTCCGAATCTGCAAGCCTGAAAACGGTTGTAGTTGTAGACCAGATAGTCGTCTTCTGCCGGCATGAACGGCTGCTCCTGAAGGAACCAGCTGGCCAGCGATTGCACGAAGCCCGACAGCGCCGCCGCGCGCTCGACCGTGAGCGGCGTGTCGAACACGCGTATCTCGATCGTTCCGAATTCCGGCTTGGGTCGAATGTCCCAGTAGAAGTCCTTCATGCTCTTGACCACACCGGTGCGGGTCATCTTGTTGAAGAAAACGGTGAATTCATCCCACGACAAAGCGAAGGGTGCACGACCTGACAAGGGAAATGCGAACACGGAATTCAGACGTGCCGAATCGAAGGCGGTGTCTTGTCCTTGCACATAAGGCGAAGACGCAGACAGCGCGATGAAATGAGGAATGAAGCGCGACATGCGATGCAGCATGAGAAGCGCGCTGTCGGCGTCGGTGCATCCGATGTGCACATGCTGACCGAAGATCGTGAACTGCTTGGTGAGGTAGCCGTACAGCTCGGTCAGCTCGCGAAAGCGCGGCTTGTCGTAGATGCGTCTTTCATGCCACTGCTGATAGGGATGCGTGCCACCGCCGAGAACCGCGATGTTGAGTTTGTCGGCGCTTTTGACCAAGGCGTCGCGAGTCTGCGAAAGCTGGCCCAACACTTCGCTGGCCGAATGACAAATGCCTGTCGAAATCTCGATCATGCTCGACGTCATTTCCGGCACCACGGTGCCGGGCAGGTCGTACTTCGCCATCAGGCGAAGCATGTCTTCCGCATACGGCGCCAGATCGAAATCGTGGGTGTTGACCAGTTGCAACTCGAGCTCGACGCCCAACGACAGCGAAGCCGATTGCTGGAATTTTTCGAGGCTCATCGCGCATCTCCCCGCGTATCCACCGCTGGCGTGCTGGGCCCGTGGGGCACCATGGGCGCCCACGGTTTCGAGCTCTCGCCGGCGCGATAGAGCGCGAATGTCGCAATGACTGCGCCTATGACTTCCATCACCAGAATCGTCGGTAGCGCGATGGCCGAAATTCGCGCGCCCAGTCGAGGCGACGCAGCAACGAACTGCGATGTGAGGAGCAGCGCGATCGACGAGAGCGGGCACATGGCCAGGCTCACGCAGAGCGACTGCTTCCAGCTCATGCCGCTGCCGAAGCTGCTCGCGGTAAGCGACACGATTTTCGCGATCGCACGCGCGGCGATGACGGCAAGCACGATGGCTGCTACTGCCATCGACCACGACTCGCGCGCTGCGACCGTGGCAACCAGCACGAACATGAGCATGGTGAGGATGGATGCAGCGGTGCCCAGTTGGCGAGGCCATGTCCACGGACGCGGATTGAGCTGCTTCAGAAGCAGGCCGCCGAGCAACGCTGCAAGAGCAGGCGAGCCGCCAAAGTGGGCTGCGAGCGCCGTGCTGGCCGCGATCAACGCCAGCATCAGCATGGCGGTGTTTTCGCTTGCCGGACTCATCACCCGTAGCGCCATTCGAATCGAGAGTGCCAGTAGCGCAGCAACTACCAGCGAGAGGCCGATCACGACTGCGATCGGATAGATCGTGTCACCCCAGGTGTTTCGCGATCGGTCCATCAGGCCCGACATGGCGCCGCCGATGCTCAAGGCATACAGCGTGTTCAGAGTGGCCAGCACGATGGCGCGTTCGGTGACGGGTCCGGATGCACGCGTGTCGATTACCACCCGCATAAGTACCGCCGGCGATGCGACGATCGCGACGATGGCAAGCGGTTCCGCAACGCTCACCGATACATCGAACCAGCGAAGCGTGTAGTAAACAGCCGCGAACGTCACGGTCGATTCCAGGACGCTTTGCACCAGCACCATCGGGTTGTGCCTGAACCAGCGCAGCGAAATTCGCGCGCCAGCTTCGAACAGAACGATCGCGATGCCCAGCTCCAGCAGGAACAGCCCGATGCCGTTGAGCGGCCAGACCGATCCGGAAAATCCTGCGAAGCCGGCAATGGCACCTACCAGGGAATAGCCGGCCACTTTGGGCAGGCCGGTGTAACGCTGGACTAGATGTCCTGCGGCTGCAGCCACTGCCAGTAGCAAGGACCATTGAAGTGTGGGGAGGCCAGCCGATGGTTTGATCCAGTCGGCCCAAGCGGCCATGATTTCATTCATGTACTGATCTCACTTCTGTCGTTGTCTCGTCGTCTTTTCGTGAAAGATTATTGCTGTCGGTCTGCCGCCGACATTTTTGGCGGAACAAGAAAACTGCCTGGCGACGATTTGATTCCAGCCCAAAGTGCCGCACGAATACGCTTGCGGTCGACGCGGGTCACGCTGTGCGCAGCGAGCGCCAGCCTGAACGCAAAGTAGAAGCTCACGCCCAGATTGAGCGGCCCGATCAGCGAAACGCCTGCAACAGCCCACCAGAAGGCTGGCAAGTTGAACACGCTGGTGCCGATGGCTGCGGCAGCTCCAGTCAGTTGCCCGGTCGATAAGGTGACGTGACGCGCCTCTATCGGCAGACCGAAGAACGCCGCGATCGGCGGCACCAAGCCGAGGAGAAATCCTAGCGAGATGCTGGCTGCGAATCCGGAGATGTTCGCCCGCATGAACCTTGCCCATCGCTCGGCGCGAGCGCGTCCGAGAAGTCGCGTGAAGCGCGGGTTGTGTTCGAGCGCGGAGTCGAGCCGGTAGAACACGAACCAGTTTTCTACCCATCCGGCAACGATGCTCGATACGAAAAGAAGAATGCCGGTAAAAGCGGCGAACAGAACGGTCGGCCCGGCAAGACTCAAATCCTGCATCGCATGCTGAGCCTGATCGGCCGTGAGCATGTGATGTCCCCGAGCCCACTGAGTCGCCAGGTTGATCAAAAGGACCACCGGAATGACCGCGCTAATGTTGCCGAGGATTGCGGCCACCTGCGATCTGAACAGGTTGGCTACTTCCGCGACGAAAGCGTCGATTGCTCCTGGCGCGGAGACATCCTTGAGCTTTGCGGCCATTGCAGGTGCAGTCACCGCAGGCTGCTTGGTGGCAACGGTCCAGTGCAGCAACTGCACGATCACGAAAGACAACGAGTAGTTGATGCCCGCAGCGAATCCGCCCCAGAACATCGACAGGCCCAGCGCGTAGATCGCGTATCGCGCCCAGACGGTGAACGCGATGACGACGCCACCACCCAGCGCCTTGCGCAGCATCGAGAGATAACCCGCGCGATCGCGGGTAATGTAGTTCTCGCCGGACTCGGCATTGCGCTCAGCCACCTTGGCCGCCGTCAAATGAAAGCTCGCAGCTATCAAGGCGCGAACGCTTCGGTTGTCGTGGCCGATCTGCGCCAAGCTCGCGATGAGTCGCGCATTGCCTTGCGATGGCACGTCCGACTGCAGGCAATCGAGCAGTTCCTTGATACGGACCACGCGCTCGCGAAGTTGCCTCAAGCGGAACACGATTCCCACCGAAATGCCGTGCTCTTCGAGATGCGCGTACACCGAATACGCGGCATGACGGCAGGCGTCCAGATTTTCGCGAAGCACGTCTGCGGCAGCGATGCCTTGCACGCTGCGTGGTCCATACGCCAGAACCGCATGCCTGAAAATTTCGAACTGGGCAGGAAGCCGGTGGAACGCGCGCGCCTCTTTTGCACTTGCCGACATGCGCACACGAATTTCCGATGCGAATCCCGACGCGGTGACCTGGGTGACGCTGTAAGCCAGTCCGTCGAGCAGCACCGATTCCCACTTTGCGTTGGATGCCGCAGTGGTTTCGAGTGGAACATCGTTGGTGAACAGCAAGGACTGCACGCGGCTCAGTGTGTCCTGGTCCAGTGCTCGTATCCACGCCGAATCGAACTTCGACGGCAGCAGCAGACTGAACAGCTCGGCCAGATCGGTTGTCTCGGGCGTGCCCGGCAGCATCTTGCGGCGCAGGCGATGCCCGAACTCGCTAAGAAACGCTGTACGTGGTGCAAATCCGAAATCGGCGAGCAACGGTGTTGCGTCGACCGCCGAAATGAACTGCGCCCACCACAGGCGCCACCGCGGAATCCATTCCGGGCGGGCTTGCACGGCATCCAGAAAAACATCGACGCGAGCTAACGTGGCGCGCACATCGCTTCCGTTTCCACGAATCCAGGAGAGCAACTCGATGAGCCAGCCGTGACGCTCTGCCAGTGGAGCGTAAGGCTCCATGGCATCCAGCAGCTTCGAGAGTTCGGCGAGCTGGCGGGGTCCGCTAACGCTGCGGTCCCTCCAGCGATGCCAGAACTTCATCAATGGAGGACCCGGGATTGAACGCCCGGCCCGGCATCGGCTTCGAGAACGAATAGAGGAATTTCGACTTCGAATCGTTCGCCGTCTTCGGCTACGCAGAAATAACTGCCGCGCATGGCGCCAGACGGCGTGCGCAGGCGGCATCCGCTCGCGTACTGAAACGACTCACCCGGTTTGAGCAATGGCTGATGTCCGACGACTGCGAGGCCTTTGACCTCTTCGGTATTTCCGCTGGCATCGGTAATGAGCCAATGACGGGAAATCAGCTGAGCGGTCACCTCGCCGCTGTTCGTGATGGTGACGGTGTACGAAAACCCGTAGATACCGCTTTGCGGGGCTGATTGTTCTGGCTCGTATTGAGGGTGGACCTCGACGGCAAACTGGTATTTCGGCATGCGCCGATAGTACCCGCGCCAACTGCGACAATAAACACATGAGCTCATTGACCTCCACCCCTTATCGGATTGCGCCCTCCATTCTTTCGGCCGATTTTGCGCGGCTCGGCGAGGAGGTTCGAAGCGTCGTACAGGCCGGCGCAGACTGGATTCATTTCGATGTCATGGACAACCATTACGTCCCGAATCTCACCTTCGGACCGATGGTTTGCCAGGCCCTCAAGCCTCATGCCAAAACCGCCGACGGCACTGCAATTCCTATCGATGTTCACCTGATGATTCAGCCCGTCGATGCACTTGCTGCTGCCTTCGCGGACGCCGGTGCAGATTACATAAGCTTTCATCCTGACGCCTCTCCGCATGCCCACCGTAGCGTTCAAGCCATCAAATCGAAGGGTGTGAAGGCGGGGGTGGTTTTCAATCCGGGCGCTCCGCTCGACGTGCTCGACTGGCTGATCGACGATATCGACCTGATTTTGATCATGAGCGTGAACCCTGGATTCGGCGGTCAAAGCTTCATCGACTCCGCATTGCGAAAAATCGAGGATGCCCGCAAGCGCATCGTCGCCAGCGGCAAGGACATTCGCCTGGAAGTCGACGGCGGCATCAAGACCGACAACATCCGCCGGGTCGCCGATGCCGGTGCAGATACTTTCGTTGCTGGCAGCGCTATCTTCGGCAAGCCGGACTACAAGTCGGTGATCGATTCGATGCGCGTACAGCTTGCGTCCGAATAAATAGATCAATCAAAGAGATCAATCGCTTCACTAAAAATCTTCGGAGACGAACTCATGAGCACGAGAGACATTTTTGTTGTCGGCACCGCACGTACGGCCATCGGAACATTCGGCGGTGCATTGAAGGACGTGCCGAACGTCCAACTCGCGACCACCGCGCTCAAGGCAGCAATCGCACGCAGCGGAGTGGACGCGAAAGAGGTGGGTCACGTTGTCATGGGCAACGTCATTCCGACCGAAGTTCGCGACGCGTATTTGAGCCGGGTTGCAGCGGTGGATGCTGGATGTTCCTTCGAGACGCCAGCCTTCAATGTGAACCGTCTTTGCGGATCCGGTTTGCAAGCCGTGGTGTCTGCGGCTCAGGCAATTGCCTTGGGCGATTGCGATATCGCAATTGGCGCCGGTTCGGAGTCGATGAGCCGCGGGCCTTACTTCGCGAACGGACAGCGATTCGGCACCCGCATGGGCGACTCGACGCTCACCGATTACATGCTCGGCATTCTTCACGACCCGTGGGAAAAAATGCACATGGGGATCACTGCCGAGAATGTGGCCGAGCGCTACAAGATCACCCGCGAGATGCAGGACGCGCTCGCGTTATCGAGCCAGCAGCGCGCTGCTGCGGCAATCGCAGACGGTCGATTCAAAGAGCAGATCGTGCCGGTAGAGATTGCAAGCCGCAAAGGCACGATCGTGTTCGACACCGACGAACATGTGCGCGGCGACGTGACGCTAGAGCAGCTTGCGAAGATGAAACCCGCGTTCAAAAAAGACGGCGTAGTTACCGCAGGAAATGCGTCAGGAATCAACGATGGCGCTGCTGCAATCGTGATGGTCGAGGGTGAGCGCATGAAGGGCCTGGGCTTGACTCCGATGGCGCGTCTGGTTGGCTATGCGCACGCTGGTGTCGATCCCGCATACATGGGCATCGGCCCGGTGCCTGCGACGAAAAAGGTGCTCGAGCGAACCGGCCTTAAGGTATCCGACCTCGATGTCATCGAAGCGAACGAAGCATTCGCTGCGCAAGCCTGCGCAGTGAGCCAGGAACTTGGGTTCGATCCGGCCAAGGTCAACGTGAACGGATCGGGCATTTCGCTTGGCCATCCGGTCGGCGCAACCGGCGCGATCATCACGGTAAAAGCCATTGCGGAACTGCATCGCATCAAGGGCCGATACGCGCTGGTGACCATGTGCATCGGCGGCGGGCAGGGAATCGCGGCGATCTTCGAACGTGTCTGATCTTCCAAGAGGTATTCGAGCGGTCGCCATCGATCTGGACGGCACGCTGGTTCACACGCTGGGCGACTTTGCGGTTGCGATCAACCGGATGCTTCGTGAGTTGTCTCGGGGCGAGTTGAGCGAGCAGGATATCGAGCCCATGGTCGGCAAGGGCTCGGAGCATCTGGTGGCGAGCGCGGTCGAACTGGCCAACGAACGCGCCCGGTCGAGCGAAGACGTTTATGCGACCGCATTGCCCATTTATTTCAAGCATTACGAAAGCATCAACGGCAAACATTCGACGGTTTACCCGGGCGTGATCCGCTGCCTGGAAACGCTCAGAAAAATGGGTGTTCCCACCGCCTGCCTCACTAACAAACCCGAGGCGTATGCCAGGGAACTGGTCGCACAAAAAGGCCTCGCGACCTTTTTCGACGTTGTCTATGGCGGCGATTCTTTCGAGCGAAAAAAGCCCGATCCACTACCGCTTGTCAAGACTGCGGAGTACTTCGGAATCACACCCTCGCGCATGCTGATGGTCGGCGATTCCGGCAACGATGCGGCTGCGGCCAAAGCCGCAGGTTGTCCCATCGTTCTGGTGACCTACGGCTACAACCATGGCCGCCCGATTCGCGAGGTTCACGCCGACGCATACCTGGATTCCCTCGCCGATTTGCCTGCCTTGATGCAAGCGACCTGATTTGTGAGCAAGGGCAAATCCGGAGTCGACCCCGATTTTTGCTTTGCTACACTCCAGCCATGTTCATTCATCGAACCACTATTACCGGTCTGAGCGACCGGGGAGCCTGGCCCTGGCGTTGGCCGAGTTCCGTGCGTTCCTGAAATTTTGCGATCCCCCGGCTTTTTTTAGCCGGACCTACCTGATTGCATCGAGCTGGCCCCTTGGCCAACCCTGAATGAACACGCACTCCATCGGAGTGCAAGCTGGAGATTCCCGGTGATTACCGAACTTGAATTCAAAAGCCTTGCCCAGGCAGGCTACAACCGTATTCCTTTGATTGCAGAGGCTTTTGCCGATCTTGAAACGCCTCTTTCCCTTTATCTGAAGCTCGCCCATTCGCGCGGCGAAGGCAAGTACAGCTTCCTGCTCGAATCCGTCGTGGGCGGTGAGCGCTTCGGTCGCTACAGTTTCATCGGCCTGCCCGCGAAGACCTTCCTTCGCGTGAGCGGATTCGGTGCCGAATCGAAAACCGAAGTCGTGACCGATGGGGTTGTCGTAGAGACCGCTGCTGGAAATCCGCTTGATTTCATCGCGGCCTATCAGAAGCGATTCAAAGTGGCCTTGCGTCCAGGGCTACCCCGATTCTGCGGTGGACTCGCGGGCTATTTCGGGTACGACACGGTGCGTCACATCGAAAAAAAGCTCGCGTCCACCTGCCCCGAAGACACGCTCGAATGCCCGGACATCATGTTGCTCCAATGCGAAGAGTTGGCGGTCATCGACAACCTCTCGGGCAAGCTCTACCTCATCGTCTACGCCGATCCATCGCAGCCGGAATCGCATGCGAATGCGAAGAAGCGTTTGCGCGAACTGAAGGATCAGCTGAAGTATTCGGTGAGTGCGCCTTCGGTCAACCCGACCCAGAGCTACCCTGCGGAACGCGAATTCGCGAAGGCAGACTACATTGCTGCGGTCGAGAGCGCTAAAGAGTTGATTGCCGCTGGCGAAGTGATGCAGGTGCAGATCGGCCAGCGCATCAAAAAGCGTTTTACCGAATCGCCTCTCTCCTTGTACCGCGCGCTTCGATCGCTCAATCCATCGCCCTACATGTACTACTACCACTTCGGCGACTTCCACGTGGTCGGTGCATCGCCCGAGATTCTCGTGCGGCAGGAAAGCATCGACGAGGAACAGAAGATCACGATTCGACCACTCGCTGGAACCCGTCCTCGCGGCGGCACGCCCGAGATAGACAAAGCCACGGAACATGAGTTGGTGAACGACCCGAAAGAGCGCGCCGAGCATGTGATGCTTATCGATCTCGCTCGCAACGACATTGGGCGCATCGCCCAATCGGGGTCGGTCAAAGTGACCGATGCGTTCGCTGTCGAACGCTACAGCCATGTGATGCATATCGTGAGCAATGTCGAAGGTGTTCTGAACAAGGATGCGAAATCGATCGACGTGCTGAAGGCCACTTTTCCGGCCGGCACCTTGACCGGTGCACCCAAGGTTCACGCGATGGAAATCATCGACAGGCTGGAGCCGACCAAGCGCGGTATCTACGGCGGCGCTTGCGGCTACCTGAGCTACGCCGGCGACATGGATGTCGCTATCGCGATTCGCACCGGCATCATCAAGAATCAAACTTTGTACGTGCAGGCGGCAGCCGGAGTCGTTGCGGATTCGATTCCCGAAATGGAATGGAAAGAAACCGAAGCGAAGGCGCGTGCGCTTTTGCGAGCAGCAGAACTTGTCGAGGAGGGTCTGCAATGAAGCTGCTCATGATCGACAACTACGACAGCTTCACCTACAACCTGGTGCAGTACTTCGCCGAGCTCGGCGCGGAAGTCGAAGTGCATCGCAACGATGAGATTTCCGTGGCGGAAATCGCCGCGAAATCGCCCGACAGACTGGTCATCTCGCCCGGGCCATGCTCGCCGCTTGAGGCTGGTATTTCGGTAGAGGCAATTCGCCATTTCGCCGGCAAGCTGCCTATCCTGGGCGTGTGCCTGGGCCATCAAAGCATAGGCGCGGCGTTCGGCGGCAAGATCGTTCGGGCCAAGCAACTGATGCACGGCAAGACGAGCGTTATCAGCACGACGCGGCAAGGCGTGTTCGCGGGCTTGCCCGAAGCATTCACGGTGAATCGCTATCACTCGCTGGCGATCGATCGTGAATCGTGCCCCGTCGAACTTGAGATTACCGCGTGGACCGACGACGGCGAAATCATGGGTGTGCGACACCGCGAACTCGCAATCGAGGGCGTGCAGTTTCACCCGGAATCCATCCTCACCGAACATGGTCACGCCATGCTCAAGAATTTTCTCGACTGACGCGAAGAACAACCATGCCCGCAGGAACTGTCATGCCCAACAACATTCAGATCACACCCCAAGAAGCGCTGCAACGAACCATCGAGCACCGCGAAATTTTTCACGACGAAATGCTGCACATCATGCGAATGATCATGCGCGGCGAGGTCTCGCCGGTCATGATGGCGGCGCTGGTTACGGGGCTTCGCGTCAAGAAAGAAACCATCGGCGAAATTACCGCTGCGGCACAGGTGATGCGCGAGTTTTCGACTCGCGTTCACGTGGCCGACACCAAGCATCTGGTCGACATCGTCGGCACCGGGGGCGACGGATCGCACACGTTCAACATTTCGACGTGCTCGATGTTCGTCGCAGCTGCGGCGGGCGCCAAAGTCAGCAAGCACGGCGGACGAAGCGTGAGCAGCAAGTCGGGAAGCGCCGATGTGCTGGAGAGCTTCGGCATCGACATTCATCTGTCGCCCGAAAAAATCGCGCAAAGCATCGAGAAGGTTGGCATTGGATTCATGTTCGCGCCGAATCATCATCCGGCCATGAAGAACGTGGCTCCGATTCGCAAAGAGCTCGGCATGAAAACCATCTTCAACATTCTTGGACCGCTGACAAATCCGGCAAGTGCGCCCAATATTCTGATGGGTGTGTTCCACCCGGATCTGGTGGGCATTCAGGTGCGTGCGCTGCAGCGTCTCGGGGCCGAACACGCGGTTGTGGTTTACGGGCGCGATGGCATGGACGAGGTGTCGGTCGGCGCGGCAACCATGGTGGGCGAATTGAAAGACGGTCAGATCAGCGAATACGAAATCCACCCCGAAGATTTCGGCATGCGCATGACCAGCAATCGGGCATTGCGGGTCGAAACTCCGGACCAGTCGCGCAAGATGATGATGGACGTACTCGACAACGAGCACGGTGCCGCGCGTGATATCGTGATTCTCAACGCGGGCGTCGGCTTGTACGCAGCCAATGTCGCATCGACGATGATCGACGGCATGCGGTTGGCGCGCGAGGCCATCGAGTCGGGCGCCGCAAAAGCGAAACTCGCACAACTGGTCGCCCATTGCGGCAAACCGGTCAATCAATAACTTATCGAACACATGTCGGACATTCTCAACAAGATCATCGAAGTCAAGCGCGAAGAAGTCGCCTACGGCATTCAACGCAAATCGCTCGCGGCCATGCGTGCCGATGCGGAACTGCGAACGCTGGCGCGCGACTTCGTGGGCGCAATGAAGCAGAAGATCGATTCGGGCAAGGCAGCGGTCATCGCCGAAATCAAGAAGGCGAGTCCGTCGAAAGGCGTGATTCGTTCCGGTGAATTCATCCCGGCCGATTTCGCTCAGAGCTACGCCGCGTCGGGCGCCGCGTGTCTTTCGGTGCTCACCGACAAGCAGTTCTTTCAGGGCAGCATCGACTACTTCAAGCAGGCACGCGCATCGTGCGACCTGCCGACGTTGCGCAAGGATTTCATCATCGACGCGTATCAGGTGTACGAGTCGCGAGTCATCGGCGCCGATTGCATTTTGTTGATAGCGGCATGTCTCGACGATGCGCAGATGAAGGAGTACGAAGCGATCGCGCGAAGCCTCGACATGTCGGTGTTGGTCGAGGTGCATGACAAGGCCGAGCTCGAACGCGCGCTCAAGCTTCGCACTCCGTTGATCGGCATCAACAACCGCGATCTGCGCACCTTCGAAGTGTCGCTGGACACCACGTTGTCGTTGCTGGCGGATGTGCCGAAGGATCGGATCGTCGTGACTGAAAGCGGTATCGGCAGCGCTGAAGATGTGAAGAAGCTTCGCGCCGGCGGCGTCGACGCATTCCTGATCGGCGAAGCGTTCATGCGCGAAGAAGAGCCAGGCGACGCGCTCGCCAAATTTTTCGCCTGAACCTATAGCGTCTTTGCAATGCAGACCTCACTGCCGTTCGAATCGTTTGAGCCGAGTTGCTCCGATGCGCCACGTTTGAAGCGATGGTCGCCCGAGGAATGGAACGCTGCGCAGGACTGGCAGCCGATGCTGAAAAGTTTCTTCTCGAGTAATACCGGCCAATCGCTCGGTGCTTTCGTTCAGCAGCGTATCGACGCCGGCGCGACCGTATTTCCTCCACAGCCTCTGCGCGCGTTCGAGCTCACGGCGAAGCGCGACGTGCATGTGGTCATCATCGGGCAGGATCCGTATCACGGGGCGGGGCAGGCTGAGGGCCTCGCATTTTCGGTATCGCCCGGCGTGAAGATTCCGCCATCGCTGCGCAACATCTTCAAGGAATTGAATCGCGATCTGGGATTGAGCATTCCGAAAAGCGGAAGCCTGGTCGATTGGGCGAAACGCGGTGTACTGCTGCTCAACACTTCGCTTACCGTCGAAGAGGCTGCGGCAGCGAGTCATGCGAAGCGCGGGTGGGAAACACTCGCCGACTCGGTCGTGAGCGCGCTGTCCGATAGCGATCATCCGATCGTGTTCATGTTGTGGGGAGCGCATGCGCAAGCGCGTCGCGAATTGATCGACGAGAGCAATCATCTGGTGCTTGCTTCGAATCATCCTTCGCCTTTATCTGCGACCCGGCCTCCCGAGCCCTTCATCGGATGCGGCCACTTCGGCATCGCTCAGCGTTGGTTAGCAGAGCGCGGCGTGAACATTGCTTTTGACCTGCCGGGACCTTAGCGTTTCGGTTGCGAGCTAGCTTCGCATCGCGCCGCCGACGTAGTCGCGGCGAATGTTGATCGAGCTCTTTTGGCCCAGATCGTCGAAGTGTTTCGAAAGCCATTTCTTCGCAGCCTGCTTCCCCATCTCGAAAAGCTTGTTGATCATCTCGCCGTCCGAAGACAGCTTGCTGGCAGCAGACAACTCATCCATATCGGCTCCGCCATCGATTCGGTGAAGCAACAGATGCTTGTAGGTGCCTTCCATGATCTTGCCTTCGGCAATCAAGGTGTTGATGAAATCGATGTTGTTCATCTGCGCCAACAGACTCTGATTGAAGGTGAGCTCGTTCACGCGGTCGACGATATCGGCCGGAGTCTGCGGCGTATGGCCGCGTTTGAGCGGGTTGATCTGCACCAGCACCAAGTCGGTCGAGTCGCAAAAATCGATCAGCGGTGACAGCGCGGGATTGGCGGAAAAACCGCCATCCCAGTAATCCTCGCCATTTATTTCGACCGCCTGAAACAAGGTGGGCAAACAGGCCGATGCCATGACTGCGTTGAGCGTCAGCCGATTGCCGGTGAATACCTCGGCACGCCCGGTTTTTACGTGTGTCGCCGAGACGTACACCTTCGGGGAGCGATTTTTCGCTTTGGCCAACGCGTCGAAATCCACGAACTCTTCGACGAGTTTTCGAAGCGGGTTGATGTCGAGCGGGTTGAGCTGATAGGGCGACCCCCACTGGCCGACATTGCCGAGTAAGTTTGCGCTAACCTTTTCGCTAGCCCAGCCCCCGACGAACATCTTCATGATGTTCGTTGCCATCGCGCCGACGCTACCCAGACCAGCGACTCCGTTCCAGACGTTGGCGAGTGTCTCGCGAGCAAGCGCCTTTTTACCGTCGAGATCGTCCGGTCCGCTCGCGAACCCGTGTGCCAAAGCAACGGCATTGACTGCGCCGGCGCTGGCTCCACTGACGCCTTCGATGTCGATCCGCGAATCCTGCAGCAAAGTATCTAAAACGCCCCATGTAAAAGCGCCATGAGAGCCCCCACCTTGTAGGGCGAGATTGATTTTTCGGGAGTCGGAGTGCGCAGGGTTGAGTTCGGTCATCCGCTTCTTTTACAGGGTTTACGTGTAAGGGTGCAAAAATAGCGCCGAAATTTTCAAGACGGTTGCGCCGAATGGTTTTTGCGAACGGCGAAGGTGATTTAGTAAAAAAAGCATGCTATATTTCGAGGTTCGCCGGAGGGGTGCCCGAGTGGCTAAAGGGGGCAGACTGTAAATCTGTTGGCTTACGCCTACACTGGTTCGAATCCAGTCTCCTCCACCAAGTCTTTTATAGACGGCGATGGTCTGATTTTGCGGCGCGGAACGCTTGAATTTCAGTGAAGTTCAAGCTCTTGCAATGTGCGACTCTGTCGTTCTATGCGGGAGTAGTTCAATGGTAGAACCCTAGCCTTCCAAGCTAATGACGCGGGTTCGATTCCCGTCTCCCGCTCCAACAAAATCAGTCTGTCGCCGGCGTAGTTCTTGGTTCAAAGGCAGTTGCCCATGTGGCTCAGTGGCAGAGCACTCCCTTGGTAAGGGAGAGGTCGCGGGTCCGATTCCCGCCATGGGCACCAGAGATATGCGATGCAGCCGTGGTGGTCTGCATCTTGAGTTGTTTGGCAGTTATTTTTTTTCGGAGTCGAAAAAATGGCAAAAGAGAAATTCGCGCGGACAAAGCCGCACGTGAACGTTGGAACTATTGGTCACGTCGATCACGGCAAGACCACGCTGACGGCGGCGATCACGACGGTGTTGGCGGCCAAGTTCGGCGGTCAGGCCAAGGCCTATGACCAGATCGATGCGGCGCCCGAAGAAAAAGCGCGCGGCATTACCATCAACACCGCTCACGTCGAGTACGAAACGGCCAACCGCCATTACGCACACGTGGACTGTCCCGGTCACGCCGATTATGTGAAGAACATGATCACGGGCGCGGCTCAGATGGACGGCGCGATCCTGGTGTGCTCGGCCGCTGACGGCCCGATGCCCCAGACCCGTGAGCACATCCTCTTGGCGCGCCAGGTCGGTGTTCCTTACATCATCGTGTTCCTGAACAAGTGCGACATGGTCGACGACGAAGAGTTGCTCGAGCTCGTTGAAATGGAAGTTCGCGAGCTTCTGTCCAAGTACGACTTCCCCGGTGACGACACCCCCATCGTCAAGGGCTCGGCCAAGCTGGCCATCGAAGGCGACAAGGGCGATTTGGGCGAAGGCGCGATCATGAAGCTGGCAGAAGCTTTGGACACGTACATCCCCACGCCCGAGCGCGCGATCGACGGTGCGTTCCTGATGCCTGTGGAAGACGTGTTCTCCATCTCGGGTCGCGGCACGGTGGTGACCGGCCGTATCGAGCGCGGTATCGTCAAGGTCGGTGAAGAAATCGAGATCGTGGGTATCAAGCCCACGCTGAAGACGACCTGCACCGGCGTGGAAATGTTCCGCAAGCTGCTCGACCAAGGTCAAGCGGGCGACAACGTGGGTATTTTGCTGCGCGGCACCAAGCGTGAAGACGTCGAGCGCGGCCAAGTGCTGTGCAAGCCGGGCTCCATCAAGCCGCACACGCACTTCACCGCCGAGGTGTATGTGCTGTCCAAGGACGAAGGCGGCCGTCACACGCCGTTCTTCAACAACTACCGTCCCCAGTTCTACTTCCGCACGACGGATGTGACCGGTGCGATCGAGTTGCCGGCGGACAAGGAAATGGTCATGCCTGGCGATAACGTGTCGATCACGGTCAAGCTGATCAACCCGATCGCGATGGAAGAAGGCCTGCGCTTCGCAATCCGCGAAGGTGGCCGTACCGTCGGCGCCGGCGTCGTCGCCAAGGTCCTGGAGTAAGAAATTTAGGGGCATAGCTCAATTGGCAGAGCGTCGGTCTCCAAAACCGAAGGTTGATGGTTCGATTCCTTCTGCCCCTGCCATCCTTCAAACGCCAAATAAAGCCCGCCAGGAACCTGGCGGGCTTAAGCGTCTCAAGGGTGATCGAAGAGTTGGTGTTTAGTTTTGCAGAACAACGGTAAAAATGGCCACATCACAAGTTGAGAACGTCGGTGCAGGCGTCGAGAAATTGAAGCTGGCTGCTGCAGTCGCTTTGGTGTTCGTCGCGATTACTGCGTTTTATTTGCTGAGTCGCCAAGGTCAACTCGCCCAGTGGGGTGCGTTGGTCGTTGTGCTGGCATTGGCTGTCGTCGTGTTTTTGGTCTCGCAGACGGGCAAGGATTTCATCGGCTTCGGTCGTGACGCCTGGCGCGAAGTCAAGAAGGTCGTATGGCCGACACGCAAAGAAGCGATTCAGATCACGCTTTATGTATTTGGCTTCGTTGTGGTCATGTCCATTTTTCTTTGGCTGACCGACAAGACGCTTGAGTGGCTCTTTTACGACGTGATCCTGGGCTGGAGAAAATAATGACAGACGTCACAGAAACATCCTCCGCTGAAACGCCCGCTGCACCCGTTAATCCGGATCTGCGCTGGTATGTGGTCCATGCTTATTCGGGCATGGAAAAGGCCGTCGAACGCAACATTCTCGAGCGCATCAACCGCGCCGGCATGCAAAGCAAGTTCGGCCGCATTTTGGTACCTACCGAAGAAGTCGTCGAAATCAAGAATGGCCAGAAGCGAACCACCGAGCGTCGTTTCTTTCCTGGTTACGTCCTGGTCGAAATGGTCATGGACGACGAAAGCTGGCATTTGGTCAAGCACACGAACAAGGTCACAGGCTTTGTCGGTGGCGCGAAGAATCGTCCTGCTCCTATCTCTGAAGACGAAGTTCACAAAATCGTCAATCAGATGCAGGAAGGCACCGACAAGCCGCGTCACAAGGTCGAGTTCGAAGTTGGCGAGTACATCCGCGTGAAGGATGGCCCGTTCATGGACTTCAACGGCAGCATCGAAGAAGTGAATTACGAGAAGAACAAGGTTCGCGTCTCGGTCACCATCTTCGGTCGTGCAACTCCTGTCGAGTTGGAGTTTTCTCAAATCGAGAAGACTTAAGGTTTTGTTTTTCTGCGGACTACGGTCCGCAAACGTGAGTGCTGTGGGATGGCCCGGCAGCTCTCATCGAAGCAAAGGGTGGATTCCATCCTTCAGTGGCCATTAATACGAGGAGGCTTTCGGGCCGTCTGAACTCGAAAAGGAAGCAACCATGGCGAAGAAAATCGTCGGCTTCATCAAGCTGCAAGTCCCAGCTGGTAAAGCCAACCCGTCCCCCCCGATCGGCCCTGCATTGGGTCAACGCGGTTTGAACATCATGGAGTTCTGCAAGGCATTCAATGCGCAGACTCAAGGTGTCGAACCCGGTCTGCCCTTGCCGGTGGTTATCACGGCATTTGCTGACAAGAGCTTCACGTTCATCATCAAGACCCCCCCGGCAACGACGCTGATCAAGAAGGCGATCAAGCTGGACAAGGGCTCTGCAACGCCGCATACCGCCAAGGTTGGCAAGATCTCGCGCGCTCAGCTCGAAGATATCGCCAAGGCAAAAATGAAGGATTTGACTGCTGCCGATCTCGACGCAGCAGTTCGTACCATTGCTGGTTCCGCACGCTCGATGGGCGTGACGGTGGAGGGCGTCTAAATGACCAAGCTGACCAAAAAACAAAAAAGCTTCGAAGGCAAAGTCGACAGCACCAAGCTGTATCGCCTCGCTGACGCTTTGACCATCGTCAAAGACGCTGCAACTGCCAAGTTCGACGAATCGATCGATGTGGCTGTTCAGCTCGGCATCGACGCCAAGAAGTCCGACCAAGTGGTTCGTGGCGCAGTCGTGTTGCCCAACGGCACCGGCAAGACGAAGCGCGTCGCGGTGTTCGCTCAAGGTGCCAAGGCTGACGAAGCCCGCGCAGCTGGTGCAGACATCGTCGGTATGGACGACCTGGCTGCTCAAGTCAAAGCTGGCGACATGCCTTTCGACATCGTTATCGCAGCACCTGACGCAATGCGCGTCGTCGGTACGCTCGGTCAGATTCTCGGCCCGCGCGGTTTGATGCCTAACCCCAAGGTTGGAACCGTGACTGCCGACGTCGCTACCGCCGTCAAGAACGCCAAGGCTGGCCAGGTTCAGTTCCGCGTCGACAAAGCCGGGATCGTGCACTCCACGATTGGCCGCCGCTCGTTCGATTCGGACAAGCTGCAAGGCAATTTGGCCGCATTGCTCGAAGCTCTGACCAAGGCGAAGCCTGCGTCGAGCAAGGGTGTGTATCTCAGAAAAATTGCAATCTCGTCCACGATGGGTGTCGGCGTTCGCGTCGATACGCAGTCCGTCGCAGCTTGATTGCAAAAACCGGCCGGCCTGAAAGGGACGGCTGGTGTGGTGGGTCAGGAAGCTTCGGCTTTCTGAGCCATCCAAGACCGCTGGCGTGCATGCCGATGCGAATCGGAGTTGCACTTAATTGCTCGAAGCCAGCGCAGATGGCGATCCCGCTGCAGACGGAAAATTTCCTGAACAGTCGGTCGCTGCACTAAAGGCGTGGTCCTAGGGAAACCGAAGATCGCATATAGAAGGAGTAGACCTTGAGTCTTAATCGCAGTGAGAAAGAAGCGGTCATCAGTGATGTGACCAGCCTCGCCGCTAAAGCTCAAACGCTCGTGATGGCGGAATACCGTGGCATTGCGGTCGCTGACATGACCAAATTGCGCAACGATGCGCGCAGCAAGGGCGTAACGCTCAGCGTGTTGAAAAACACGCTGGCACGCCGTGCTGTCGCAGGTAGCGGATTTGAAGTCGTGTCCGACCAAATGACCGGTCCGCTGATCTATGGCTTTTCAGTAGACGCTGTGGCCGCCGCGAAAGTGGTGTCCGATTTCGCGAAAACCAACGACAAGTTGGTCATTCGCGGTGGCGCATTTGCTGGTAAAGCTCTGGACGTGAACGGCGTTAAGCAATTGGCCAACATTCCTTCCAAGGAAGTTCTGTTGTCGCAATTGTTGGGCTTGATGCAATCCCCCGTCTCGCGTACAGCACGTGTGCTGGCCGCTCTGGCGGAGAAAAAAGGCGAAGCGCAGGCAGCCTGATAGGCGTTTGTGTGCAATCTCGAGGTGGCAGGCGCGAAGCGCCAGTAACCCCGAACCGACTAAGTAAATTGTTAGGAATTCAAAATGGCATTCGATAAAGACGCATTTTTGACCGCGCTCGACAGCATGACGGTCATGGAACTCAACGAACTGGTGAAAGCCATCGAAGAGAAGTTTGGCGTGAGCGCAGCAGCTATGGCTGCTCCCGCTGGTGCTGGCGGTGGCGGCGGTGCTGCTGCGGCTGTTGAAGAACAGACCGAATTCACGGTCATGCTGACTGAAACCGGCGCTAACAAAGTGTCCGTTATTAAGGCAGTTCGTGAAATCACCGGTCTGGGCCTCAAAGAAGCCAAGGACCTGGTCGACGGCGCACCCAAGGCTGTCAAGGAAGCTGTGTCCAAGGCTGACGCTGAAGCCGCACAGAAGAAGCTGGTTGAAGCTGGCGCAAAGGCCGAAGTCAAGTAATTGACCCGACCGCAAAGGCTGGAGGTTCCCGTCAGGGGCCTCCAGCCTTTAGTGCTTGTTGAGGACGATCGAAATCGAGACTCGACAGTGAGTTGAAAGTGTTGTTAGAGCACACCCAAAAGCAAGGAAGTCTTTGTTTTTGAGTGTCTTCTGGCCCCGACTGCAGAAGATGCCCTTGGTTCGGGTGATGTGCAATGCATCGCCGTCCGCCATGGTTGGTAGTGGCCAACCGCCAAGTCCGTTGCGTATGGTGCGCACCGGAACAGTCGCCTAGGACCCAGGACCAATGTCTTTGCCCGGAGATCTCATGGCTTATTCTTATACCGAACGCAAGCGGATTCGCAAAAGTTTCGGAAGCCGCGACAGCGTGCTTGAAATCCCTTACCTGCTTCAAATGCAAAAAGATGCGTACACCGCATTCTTGCAAGCGAACGTAGGACCCAAAAACCGAACGATGGAAGGTCTGCAGGCAGCCTTCGATGCAGCGTTCCCAATCGTGTCCCACAACGGTTTCGTGGAAATGAAATTCCTCGAATACAACCTGGCGAAACCAGCGTTCGACGTGCGTGAATGCCAAACGCGCGGATTGACCTATGCGTCCGCAGTGCGTGCGCGTGTTCAGCTCATCATTTACGACCGCGAATCGTCGACTCCCCAGTCGAAGGTCGTGAAAGAAGTGAAAGAGCAAGAGGTCTACATGGGCGAAGTGCCCCTGATGACCGACAAGGGTTCTTTCATCATCAATGGCACGGAACGCGTGATCGTTTCCCAGCTGCATCGTTCGCCTGGCGTGTTCTTCGAACACGACAAGGGCAAGACGCACAGCTCGGGCAAGTTGCTGTTCTCGGCTCGTATCATTCCTTACCGCGGTTCCTGGCTCGACTTCGAATTCGATCCCAAGGACGTGCTGTATTTCCGCGTCGACCGTCGCCGCAAGATGCCGGTCACGATCCTGCTGAAGGCTATCGGCCTGACGCCCCAGTCGATCCTCGCGAACTTCTTCGTGAACGACAACTTCCGTCTCATGGACAGCGGCGCGCAAATGGAGTTCGTCTCCGAGCGCCTGCGCGGTGAAGTTGCACGTTTCGACATTACCGACAAGAACGGCAAGGTCGTCGTTGCCAAGGACAAGCGCGTCACGGCTCGTCACACGCGTGAACTCGAGCAATCGAACACCACGTTCATCAGCGTTCCCGAAGACTTTTTGGTCGGCCGCGTGGTCGCCAAGAACATCGTCGAAGAAGACACCGGTGAAATCATCGCCAAGGCCAACGACGAGTTGACCGAAGCGTTGCTCAAGAAGCTGCGTACCGCTGGCGTGCAGGACATCCAGTGCATCTACACGAACGAGCTCGATCAGGGCGCGTACATGTCGCAAACGCTGCGCATCGACGAAACCGTCGATGAATTCGCAGCGCGCGTTGCCATCTACCGCATGATGCGTCCCGGCGAACCGCCGACGGAAGACGCAGTTCAGGCTTTGTTCCAGCGTCTGTTCTACAACCCCGATACGTACGATCTGTCGCGCGTCGGCCGCATGAAGTTCAACGCCAAGATCGGCCGCGACGAATCTACCGGCCCGATGGTTCTGACCAACGAAGACATTCTCTCCGTGGTCAAGATCCTGGTCGACCTGCGTAACGGCAACGGCGAAGTCGATGACATCGATCATCTGGGCAATCGCCGTGTTCGTTGCGTCGGCGAACTCGCCGAGAACCAGTACCGCACCGGTCTGGCTCGTATCGAGAAGGCAGTGAAGGAACGTCTGGGCCAAGCGGAACAAGAGCCGCTCATGCCTCATGACCTGATCAACAGCAAGCCGATCTCGGCTGCACTGAAGGAATTCTTCGGCGCATCGCAGCTGTCGCAGTTCATGGATCAGACCAATCCGCTGTCCGAAATCACCCACAAGCGCCGTGTATCGGCACTTGGCCCGGGCGGTTTGACACGCGAACGTGCCGGCTTCGAAGTGCGCGACGTGCACGTGACCCATTACGGCCGCGTCTGCCCGATCGAAACGCCTGAAGGCCCGAACATCGGACTGATCAACTCGCTGGCTCTGTACGCTCGCCTGAACGAATACGGTTTCATCGAAACCCCGTATCGCCGCGTGATCGACAGCAAGGTGACCGACCAGATCGATTACCTCTCGGCAATCGAAGAAGGCAAGTACATCATTGCTCAGGCCAACGCCGTCCTCGAGGGCGACACCCTGATCGGCGATCTGATCTCCGCTCGCGAAATGGGTGAGTCGGTGCTCGTGAGCGCCGACCGCATCCAGTACATGGACGTGTCTCCCGCACAGATCGTGTCGGTTGCCGCTTCGCTCGTGCCGTTCCTCGAGCACGACGATGCGAACCGCGCGCTGATGGGCGCCAACATGCAGCGTCAGGCTGTTCCTATCCTGCGTCCTGAAAAGGCATTCGTCGGTACCGGCATCGAACGCGTTTCCGCAGTCGACTCGGGCACCGTGGTGACCGCAGATCGCGGCGGTATCGTCGACTATGTCGATGCGACCCGTATCGTGGTTCGCGTGAACGACGCCGAAGCGCAAGCCGGCGAAGTCGGCGTGGACATCTACAACCTGATCAAGTATCAGCGTTCCAACCAGAACACCAACATCCATCAGCGTCCCATCGTCAAGCGTGGCGACAAGATCGCCAAGGGCGATGTGGTGGCTGACGGCGCATCGACCGATCTGGGCGAACTCGCTCTGGGTCAGAACATGCTGGTGGCGTTCATGCCCTGGAACGGCTACAACTTCGAAGATTCGATCCTGATCTCCGAACGCGTCGTTGCAGAAGACCGCTACACCTCGATCCACATCGAAGAACTCGTCGTGATGGCGCGTGACACGAAGCTGGGTGCAGAAGAAATCACGCGCGATATTCCGAACCTGTCGGAGCAGCAACTGAATCGTCTGGACGAGTCCGGCATCATCTACGTCGGCGCTGAAGTCCAGCCCGGCGATACGCTGGTCGGCAAGGTCACGCCCAAGGGCGAAACCACCCTCACGCCTGAGGAAAAGCTGCTCCGCGCGATCTTCGGCGAGAAGGCAAGCGACGTGAAAGACACGTCCCTGCGCGTCGATCAAGGCTCGCAAGGAACGGTTATCGACGTGCAGGTCTTCACCCGTGAAGGCATCGTGCGCGACAAGCGCGCCCAGCAGATCATCGACGATGAACTCAAGCGCTTCCGCCTCGATTTGAACGACCAGCTTCGCATCGTCGAAGCCGATGCGTTCGACCGTATCGAGAAGCTGTTGACCGGCAAGGTTGCCAATGGCGGCCCGCAAAAGCTGGCCAAGGGCACCAAGCTCGACAAGGCTTATCTGTCGTCGGTGGAGAAATTCCACTGGTTCGACATTCGCCCGGCAGAAGACGAAGTTGCAACCCAACTCGAAAGCATCAAGAACTCGCTCGAGCAGACTCGCCACAGCTTCGACCTCGCGTTCGAAGAAAAGCGCAAGAAGCTCACGCAAGGCGACGAGTTGCCCGCTGGCGTGCTGAAGATGGTCAAGGTCTACCTTGCCGTCAAACGCCGCCTGCAGCCTGGCGACAAGATGGCCGGCCGTCACGGCAACAAGGGTGTGGTCTCCAAGATCACACCGGTCGAAGACATGCCTTACATGGCCGACGGCACCCCTGTCGACATCGTGTTGAACCCCTTGGGCGTTCCTTCGCGGATGAACGTGGGTCAGGTGCTCGAAGTGCATTTGGGCTGGGCCGCAAAGGGCCTGGGCCAACGCATCGGCGACATGCTGCAAGCTGAAGCGAAGACCGCTGAAATTCGCAAGTTCATGGACACCCTGTACAACGCATCGGGCAAGAAGGAAGACCTCGCAAAGCTCTCCGACACCGAAGTGCTGGACATGGCCGAGAACCTGTCTACCGGCGTTCCGTTCGCAACCCCTGTGTTCGACGGCGCATCGGAAGAAGAAATTCGCGGCATGCTGAAACTGGCATTCCCTGAAGACGTGATGAAGGCCAAGGGCCTGACCTCGACGCGCACTCAGGCGCATCTGTTCGACGGTCGCACCGGCGATCAGTTCGAGCGTCCGACCACCATCGGCTACATGCACGTCCTGAAGCTTCACCATTTGGTGGACGACAAGATGCACGCACGCTCGACCGGCCCGTACTCGCTGGTCACGCAACAACCGCTGGGCGGCAAGGCGCAGTTCGGCGGACAGCGTTTCGGGGAAATGGAAGTGTGGGCGCTGGAAGCTTACGGCGCCGCCTACGTTCTGCAGGAAATGCTCACCGTCAAGTCCGACGACGTGCAAGGCCGTACCAAGGTGTACGAAAGCATCGTCAAGGGCGAACACGCTATCGAAGCCGGCATGCCGGAATCGTTCAATGTGCTGGTCAAGGAAATCCGTTCCTTGGGCCTGGACATCGAACTGGAACGTTCTTAATTGAAGGGATAGAGGCAATATGAAATCGCTACTCGACCTGTTCAAGCAATTCACCCCGGACGAGCATTTCGATGCCATCCGGATCGGCATGGCTTCCCCCGAAAAGATCCGTTCGTGGTCTTTCGGTGAAGTCAAAAAGCCTGAAACCATCAACTACCGTACGTTCAAGCCCGAGCGCGACGGCCTGTTCTGCGCAAAGATTTTCGGACCCATCAAGGATTACGAATGCCTTTGCGGCAAGTACAAGCGCCTGAAGCATCGCGGTGTGATCTGCGAGAAGTGCGGCGTTGAAGTTACGCAGACCAAAGTGCGTCGCGAACGCATGGGACACATCGATCTGGCCGCTCCCTGCGCCCACATCTGGTTCCTGAAGTCGCTGCCGTCGCGTCTGGGCCTCGTGCTCGACATGACCCTGCGCGACATCGAACGCGTGCTGTACTTCGAAGCATATGTGGTGACCGATCCCGGCATGACCCCGCTGAAGAAGTTCGGCATCATGACCGAAGACGACTACGACGCGAAGCGCAAGGAATTCGGCGACGAATTCACCGCCAAGATGGGCGCCGAAGGTATCAAGGATCTGCTCACGGCCATCGATATCGACCTGTCGATCGAACGCCTGCGCGGCGATCTGACCGGCTCCGAAGTCAAGATCAAGAAGAACGCCAAGCGTTTGAAGGTTCTCGAAGCATTCAAGAAGTCCGGTATCAAGCCGGAATGGATGGTGCTCGACGTGCTGCCCGTGTTGCCGCCGGACCTGCGTCCGCTGGTGCCGCTGGACGGCGGTCGTTTTGCGACCTCCGACTTGAACGACCTGTATCGCCGAGTCATCAACCGCAACAGCCGTCTGCGCCGTCTGCTGGAACTGAAGGCTCCGGAAATCATTGCACGCAACGAAAAGCGGATGCTCCAGGAAGCGGTCGATTCGCTGCTGGACAACGGACGTCGCGGCAAGGCCATGACCGGCGCGAACAAGCGCGCTCTCAAGTCGCTGGCCGACATGATCAAGGGCAAGAACGGTCGTTTCCGTCAGAACTTGCTGGGCAAGCGCGTCGACTACTCTGGCCGTTCGGTCATCGTGGTGGGCCCGACGCTCAAGCTTCATCAGTGCGGTTTGCCCAAGCTGATGGCGCTCGAGCTGTTCAAGCCCTTCATCTTCTCGCGTCTCGAAGCCATGGGCATCGCGACGACGATCAAGGCTGCGAAGAAGGAAGTCGAATCCGGCACGCCAGTCGTGTGGGACATCCTGGAAGAGGTCATCAAAGAGCATCCCGTCATGCTCAACCGTGCACCTACGCTTCACCGCTTGGGCATTCAGGCCTTCGAACCTATCCTGATCGAAGGCAAGGCAATTCAGCTTCACCCGCTGGTTTGCGCTGCGTTCAACGCCGACTTCGACGGTGACCAGATGGCTGTTCACGTGCCTTTGTCTGTGGAAGCACAGATGGAAGCACGCACGCTGATGCTCGCATCGAACAACGTGCTGTTCCCGGCCAACGGCGAACCGTCGATCGTTCCGTCGCAAGACGTGGTGCTGGGTCTGTACTACACGACCCGCGAACGCATCAACGGCAAGGGCGAAGGCCTGATCTTCTCCGACACCGGCGAAGTCCAGCGCGCGCTCGACGCAGGCGAAGTCGAACTCACCGCGAAAATCAGCGTGCGTTTGACCGAGTGGACCAAGGACAAGGAAACCGGCGAATTCATTCCCGCAACCAGCCTGGTCGAAACCACTGCAGGCCGTGCATTGCTGTCCGAGATCCTGCCCAAGGGCCTGCCGTTCTCGAACATCAACAAGGCACTGAAGAAGAAAGAAATTTCCAAGCTGATCAACGTGTCCTTCCGCAAGTGCGGATTGAAAGAGACCGTCGTGTTTGCCGACAAGCTGTTGCAAAACGGTTTCCGTCTGGCAACCAAGGCCGGTATCTCGATCTGCGTGGACGACATGCTGGTGCCCAAGGAAAAGCCCGCGATCATCGAGCGCGCCGAGAAGGAAGTGAAAGAGATCCAGCAGCAATACGTCTCTGGTCTGGTCACCTCCGGCGAGCGCTACAACAAGGTCGTGGACATCTGGGGCAAGGCTGGCGACGAGGTCTCGAAGGTCATGATGGCCCAACTGGCCAAGGAAAAGACCATCGATCGTCACGGCAAGGAAGTCGACCAGGAATCCTTCAACTCCATCTACATGATGGCCGACTCGGGTGCTCGTGGGTCTGCAGCGCAGATTCGCCAGCTCGCCGGTATGCGCGGACTGATGGCCAAGCCTGACGGCTCGATCATCGAAACGCCTATTACCGCGAACTTCCGCGAAGGTCTGAACGTGTTGCAGTACTTCATCTCCACCCACGGTGCTCGTAAGGGTCTCGCGGATACGGCGTTGAAGACGGCTAACTCCGGTTACCTGACCCGTCGTCTCGTCGACGTGACGCAAGACTTGGTGGTTACCGAACTCGATTGCGGCACACGTGACGGCTCCGTCATGCGCGCTATCGTCGAAGGCGGTGAAGTCATCGAATCGTTGCGTGACCGTATCCTCGGCCGTACTGCTGCGGAAGACGTGGTGCATCCCGAAAGCCAGGCCGTCATGGTCAAGGCTGGCGACATGCTCGACGAAGACATCATCGAAGAGATCGAAGCTGCAGGCGTTGACGAAGTCAAGGTCCGCACCGCACTGACCTGCGCAACCCGTTTCGGTCTGTGCGCACGTTGCTACGGTCGCGATCTCGGACGTGGTGGTCTGGTCAACGGCGGCGAAGCAGTCGGCGTGATCGCTGCTCAGTCGATCGGCGAACCAGGCACCCAGCTGACGATGCGTACCTTCCACATCGGTGGTGCAGCATCCCGCGCAGCGATCGCATCCAGCGTCGAAGCGAAGTCCAACGGCACGATCGGCTTCAACGCCACGATGCGCTATGTGACCAACAGCAAGGGCGAACTGGTCGTGATTGCCCGCTCCGGCGAAATCATCATCCAGGACGACAACGGTCGCGAACGCGAACGCCATAAAGTGCCGTACGGCGCGATCCTCTCGGTCAAGGCCGACCAGTCCATCAAGGCTGGTGCCATTCTGGCCAACTGGGATCCGCTGACCCGACCGATCATTACCGAGTTCGCCGGCCAGGTGCGCTTCGAGAATGTCGAAGAAGGTCTGACGGTTGCCAAGCAGGTCGACGAAGTGACGGGTCTGTCCACGCTGGTCGTGATCGATCCGAAGCGTCGCGGCTCTGCCAAGGTGGTTCGTCCGCAGGTGAAACTCATCGACGCTTCCGGCGCCGAAGTGAAGATCCCCGGAACCGATCACTCGGTGACCATCGGCTTCCAGGTCGGAGCGCTCATTCAAGTGCGCGACAACCAGGACGTGGGTCCCGGCGAAGTTCTGGCACGTATCCCTGTCGAAGGACAGAAGACCCGTGACATTACCGGCGGTCTGCCACGTGTGGCCGAACTCTTCGAAGCCCGTTCACCGAAGGACAAGGGCGTGCTGGCAGAAATGACCGGTACCGTCTCCTTCGGTAAGGAAACGAAGGGCAAGATCCGGATGCAGATCACCGATCCGGAAGGCTCCATCTGGGAAGAACTCGTTCCCAAGGAAAAGAACATCCTGGTGCACGAAGGTCAAGTCGTGAACAAGGGCGAAAGCGTCGTCGACGGCCCGGCCGATCCGCAAGACATCTTGCGTCTGCTGGGTGTCGAAGAGCTGGCTCGCTACATCGTCGACGAAGTGCAGGACGTGTATCGCTTGCAAGGCGTGAAGATCAACGACAAGCACATCGAAGTGATCGTTCGCCAGATGCTGCGTCGCGTTGTCGTCGAAAACGTCGGCGACTCGGGCTACATCGGTGGCGAACAGGTCGAGCGTTCGGAAATGCTGGACACCAACGACGCGCTGCGCGCCGCGGACAAAATCCCCGCGACCTACAGCAACTTGTTGCTCGGTATCACGAAGGCGTCGCTGTCTACCGACAGCTTCATCTCCGCGGCATCGTTCCAGGAAACGACTCGCGTGCTCACCGAGGCTGCCATCATGGGCAAGCGCGACGAGCTGCGTGGCTTGAAGGAAAACGTGATCGTGGGACGTCTGATTCCTGCCGGTACGGGTATGGCTTATCACCAGGCTCGCAAGGCGAAGGATCAGATGGACGAGGCAGAACGCCGCGCGATTGCCGATTCCGAAGCCGCCGATCTGGCCAGCGACCAGGAAGCTGCAGATGCAGCGACCGTGGTTGCCGATTCCAGCGAAGGAACAGCTACCGAATAAACCCGGTTCGCTGAAATAATCGCCCCAGCCCCCAACGGGACTGGGGCGTTTTTTATTTATGACTGCACTTGGAATTTCTCTTTGGTGGTGGGTGGCATTGGCCGTGCTTATGTTCTGGGTCGTGGGTGCGCACAACCGGCTTGTGCGCCTTCGCGGTGCAGTCACTCGCAATTTCACGACCTTCGCTGCCCAGATCGATCGGAATCTCGAATTGCTACAACGATGCGTCTCGACGCTCACAGACGAAACCCCGCGCGATGACCGAAAAGACGGTCAAGCCGCGTGGGATGGACTCAAAGGATCGCTTCACCAAATGGTGTCTTCACTCGCTGCCGCGCGCAGCAAACCTTTCGACGATGACGCGATGCATGCCTACGGCTCTGCAGACGGTGTTCTGCGCAATGCCTGGGATCGCGTCCGCCAGCTTCCGGACGATCTGGCCGGCCCGGCCGTTCCCGATGGTGTGCTTGCAGAGTGGGCCACTCTGACCGCTCAGACAGCCATGCTTCACGGCGCACTCGACGAATCGGTCAAAGCGTACAACCGCGCCATCAGACAGTTTCCGGCGGTGCTGCTTGCCGGATTCATGGGTTACCGCCGCGCACAGGAAGTGCCCGCACCATGAGCCGCAATTCAGGTCAATCGCTGTCGCCGGTCAAACCTGCGCCAGTCAACCAGCCCGGTCAGCGCGAAAGCATCGCCTTGTGGCAGCAACTGCAAGCCAGCGCGCGCGTGATTGCCGCAGTGCGCAACGGCGCGTCGGCCACTGCTCAAATCGAAGCGGTGCCGCAGCATCTGCGGCCCGCGACTCAGGCCATCGCGTTTCATGCCATGAGAAATCTGGGCCGTGCCGATGCCTTGCGACGCCAACTCGCACCGCGCACGCCCGCACCTTTGCCCGATGCATTGCTGTGCACCGCGCTGAGTTTGCTGTCGCCCACGACGCATCGCGACGACTTGCCTTACGAGGCGTTCACGCTGGTCGATCAGGCTGTCGAATGTGCCAAGCACGACCCCGCTCTGCGCGCGCAGGCCAAGTTCATCAACGCCTGCCTGCGGCGTTACCTGCGCGAGGCCGACGAGCTCGAAGACATCGTGTCGTCCGAGCCGACCGCGCAGTGGAACCATCCGCGCTGGTGGATAGAGCGGGTCAAGCGCGATCACACCCGCGACTGGCAGGACATTCTCGACACCAACAATTCGCAGGCCCCCATGGTGCTTCGGGTGAACGTGTCGCGCGTCAAACCCGCCGATTACATGGAGACGCTGGAAAACGCCGGCATCGACGGACGGCTCGAAGGCGAATGCGGCATCGTGCTGTCGGCGGCAGTGCCGGTGTATCACCTGCCCGGGTTCGCGGATGGACTGGTGTCGGTACAAGACGGCGCCGCCCAACTTGCCGCGCCCCTGTTGCTATCAGACATGCACCTGAAGCAACCGCTTCGAGTCCTCGATGCCTGCGCAGCGCCCGGTGGCAAGACAGCGCATCTGCTGGAATTGCTGGCTGCTGCCGGTAGTAGCGGGAGCGAGGTGATCGCAATGGACGTCGATGCCAAGCGCTGCGAACGAATCACGCAGAACCTGCAGCGCCTCAAACTGAATGCCAAAGTTGTCGCGGCCGATGCCGGCAGGCCAGCCTTGTGGCCCGACGATTCGCTGCGCCAACCGTACGACGCGATTCTTCTGGACGCGCCGTGCACCGCGTCCGGAATCGTCCGCCGACATCCGGATGTCCGCTGGCTCAGACGTGAGGCCGATGTCGCGCAATTGGCGCTCATTCAGGCTCAGTTGCTCATGGCTCTGTGGCCATTTGTAAAGCAGGGAGGCCGTTTGCTTTATTGCACTTGTTCGGTTTTCAAGGCGGAAGGCCGAGATCAGGTGCAAACGTTTCTTGCGCACCACAAAGACGCCATATTGAGGCCGTCGCCGGGACATTTAATCCCCCACACCGAGGCAAACCCCAAACTCGTCCCGGACAATTCCAAGAGTGATCAAGACGGATTTTTCTACGCACTGCTCGAGAAACGCATGGCCTGATTGGGTAAGGCTGGTTTTCGGTGCGCTTGTTCTGGCTCTAGCCGCCCTGATCGCCGCTCCGCACGCGCGGGCGGCGGCTCAAACCCCGGAAATCTCTCAACTCACACTCGAACGCCAGAGCGACGGCGTCTACTTGTCGGCCAACATCGACTTCAACTTGCCACCGGTCGTGGAAGACGCCCTGCTCAAAGGCATCCCGATGATTTTCGTGGCCGAGGTCGAAATCAAGCGAACCCGCTGGTACTGGTACGACCGCAAGGTGTCTTCCACCGCGCGGCATATGCGCCTGGCCTACCAGCCACTCACTCGCCGATGGCGCCTGAACGTCGCGCCCGAGGCCATGGGCGCGAACGGCAATTCCTCGCTTTCGCTCACGCTCAACCAGACCTTCGACACGCTGGCCGAGGTGCTCGGCACCATCAAACGGATCTCGAACTGGAAGGTGGCCGAACTGGCCGATATCGATCAGGATTCACGCAACATGGTCGAATTCAGGTTCTATCTCGATCAATCGCAGCTGCCACGCCCGTTCCAGATTGGTCTGGTCGGCCAAAGCGACTGGGTGATCACGGTGGTGAAAACCCAGCAGCTCACGGTCGAAAATGCCCGCTGACCCGCGGGGCTGACCAGACATTCCACTCCCCACTAAAGGCACCGAAGATTGCGTAGGATGCGCGAGTGAATCCCACGCCGCCAAACATGCAACAAACATCGGAACCACTGTCGGTCTCGTCGCTCGCCCAATCGCGCGGAGTGCGGCTCGCAGTCGGCATCGTCGCCGGCGTCATGGTGCTGATCGGGTTGGTGCTGCTGTTCCTGCTGACTCAGGCCACCAATAATCGGGAGCTCTACGAGCGCAACTACGGACGGCTTTTTGCGCTCAACGTGGTGGTTGCCACGCTGCTCCTGCTCGCGATCGGATGGGTCGCACTTCGCCTGTACATACGCCTGCGGAAGGGCCGATTCGGCAGTCGACTGCTCGTCAAGCTGGCGGCGATTTTTGCGCTGGTCGGCTTTGCGCCCGGCGTGCTGATTTACGTCGTGTCCTATCAGTTCGTCTCGCGCTCCATCGAAAGCTGGTTCGACGTGAAAGTGGAGGGCGCGCTCGATGCCGGCCTGAGTCTGGGACGCTCCACGCTGGACACGCTTGCGCTGGATCTGAGCAACAAAAGTAGAGCCGCAGCAAATCAGTTGGTGGACGTTCCCAACGCCACAGCCGGCCTTGCGCTGGAACGCATACGCGATCAGCTCGCCGCCAACGACGTGATTCTTTGGACATCGTCCGGGCAACTCATCGCCAGTACCGGCGCATCCCGATTCGTGCTCAACCCCGACAGGCCCACGTCGCAGCAATTCAAAAACGCCCGCGAACAGCGCAGCATTTCGCAGATCGAAGGCCTGGAAGACAACGCGCTTGGGTCCATCGGCAACGCGCGGGTGAAGGCGCTCGCGGTGGTGTCGCCGCCCGGGTCAGGGCTTCTGTCCGAAGCGCGATATCTGCAGGTGACGCAGGCGATTCCTCCCACGCTGGTCACCAATGCAATCGCGGTTCAGGAGGCGTACCGCGAATACCAGGAACGCGCATTGGCGCGTGGCGGATTGCGGCGCATGTACATCGGCACGCTCACGCTGAGTCTGTTTCTTGCGATTTTCGGGGCGGTGTTGCTGGCTGTGCTTTTGGGGAATCAACTCGCGCGACCGCTGCTGCTTTTGGCCGACGGTGTTCGTCAGGTTGCTGCCGGAGACTTGACCCCGAAGGCCGCGCTGCAGGGCAAAGACGAACTAGGCGGCTTGACCCGATCTTTCGCGCAGATGACGCAGCAACTGGCCGACGCAAGAACTGCGGTCGATCAAAGTATGCAGGAGGTCAATGCGGCTCGCGCCAACCTGCAGACCATTCTGGACAACCTGACCGCAGGCGTCATCGTGCTCGATCCATCGGGCATTGTGCTGTCGTCGAACCCAGGCGCCACGCGTGTGCTGCGCGTGCCGCTTGCAGCCTATGAAGGCAAGCCGCTGGCAGAAGCACCGGGGCTCGCCGACTTCGCGCATCGGGTGCAAACCGAGTTCGACGGCTTCCTCGGCGAGCGCAGCCAGGACGGACTCGATCACTGGCAGCAGTCTTTCGAGCTCAACGCATCGCCGCTGAGCCAGCAGCCGGCATCGACTTCGGTCACGCTCGTGGCCCGCGGTGCGACGCTTCCCGGCGACGCGCGACTGCTGGTGTTCGACGACATTTCGGAAATCGTGTCGGCACAGCGGGCGCAGGCCTGGGGCGAAGTGGCTCGGCGTCTGGCCCATGAAATCAAAAACCCGCTCACGCCTATCCAGCTTTCGGCCGAGCGCATGGAAATGAAGCTCACCAACAAGCTGGCCGGCCCCGATCAGGCCATGCTCATCAAGTCCGTCAAAACCATCGTCGATCAGGTCGATGCGATGAAACGTCTGGTCAACGAGTTCCGCGACTACGCACGACTGCCTGCGGCCGAGCTCAAGCCGGTCGATCTGAACTTGCTGGTGAACGAATTGCTGGGGCTGTATTCGGCAGACAACGCAGTGGTGCCTGTGGTGACCGATCTGGAACCCGATTGCCCATTGGTGCTGGGCGATTCGCAGCAGCTGCGCCAAGTGCTGCACAACCTTTTGCAGAACGCGCAGGACGCGACCGAGAGTCGCGGCGAGGGCGGCAACGTTTGCGTGCGCACACACAAGTCGTCGTCCGGCCGGGTGCGTTTGACCGTGATCGATCACGGCACCGGTTTCCCCGAGAACATTCTCAAACGAGCGTTCGAGCCGTACGTCACCACTAAAACGAAGGGCACCGGTCTGGGCCTTGCCGTGGTCAAGAAGATTGCGGACGAACATCGCGCACGAGTCGACATTTCGAACCGGGTTGGCCCCTCGGGAATAGACGGTGCCCAAGTGTCGTTATCATTCGAAGTTGCAAGCTAACAACATTTCGTGGCGCAACATTTCCTGAGGCAGTAGTTTCACATGGCAAATATTCTGGTGGTCGACGACGAGTTGGGGATCCGCGATCTCCTCTCGGAAATTCTCAATGACGAAGGTCATCAGGTCGATCTCGCTGAAAACGCAGCACAAGCCCGAGCCGCCCGCGCCGGCGCCAGACCTGATTTGGTCCTCCTGGACATCTGGATGCCGGACACCGACGGCGTGACGCTCCTGAAGGAATGGTCCGCGGGCGGTCTGCTCACCATGCCGGTCATCATGATGAGCGGCCACGCCACCATCGATACCGCGGTGGAAGCCACCAAAATCGGCGCGCAATCTTTCCTCGAAAAACCCATCACCCTGCAAAAGCTCCTGAAAGCAGTCGAGCAGGCACTGGCCCGAGACAATCCTCGCAAAGCCGTGGTTCAAGCGGTTCCCGCTGCCGCAGTCGAGTTGACCGTCGAAGCCGCGATGAACGTGGGTCAGCCCACCCCGACTCCGCAAGACTTGGGCCCCCAGCCCCGACAGATTTTCGAGCTAGACAAGCCGCTGCGCGACGCGCGCGATGAATTCGAGAAATGCTATTTCGAGTTCCACCTGGCCAAAGAAGGCGGATCGATGACCCGCGTTGCCGAGAAAACCGGCCTCGAACGCACCCATCTGTACCGCAAACTGAAGCAGCTCGGCGTCGATCTTTCAAGAAACAAACGTTCATCGAACTGACCAGCCAAAAGTGGCAGTTTTCGACTGCTATAATTTGCGGCTCAGGCCCGGTAGCTCAGTCGGTAGAGCAGAGGATTGAAAATCCTTGTGTCGGTGGTTCGATTCCGCCCCAGGCCACCAGAATGCTAAGCCCTTGATTCTTAACGGATTCAGGGGCTTTTTCATTTTCGCAGCGGCGCTATCTCTTGGTTTTGGTACACCAATGAGGTACACAGTGAGTCTTCTCGCAACTCGCCGCAAAGCGGCACGCCACCGCCTGCTCATGCCAGTCCCTTACCTAAATTCGTCGGGTGTCTACCAGATTCGTCGTCGCGTCCCCAAGGAGCTTCGCGCTAAGCTGGGCAATGAATACAAGAGGTCGTTGAACACACGCGACCCAGCCGTCGCGCGGGTCGAGCACGCGAAGCACATGGTGCTTTCGGACACGCTATTCGCAAACGCCCGGGCTGCGGTGTCCAATGGCGGTGAGATTACCTTGGGCGAGGCTAACCAGTTCGCTGCAGACTGGTATCACGCGGAGAAGGCAAGGCTCGAACGCGAAGGTGACTTTGACTCGTTATTAGCCGAGAGCGGGTCGTCGGCCCTTGAGGACGGCGGGTACCGCGAGGACCAAGTGCGAATGGTGTCGCTGCGGACCGCCGCAAAAGAAGGCGACGATTACGAGGTTGCAGGAGCAGTGGAAACGGCTCTCAGAGGCGCGATACGTATTCATGGCAGGGTCATGCCGCCCGAAGGATCGGAAAGTCACCGGCGCTTATTCAATGCGTTCCAGTCCCACATGTACTCGCTGTCCGATCTTGCCTTGGATAGACGACGCGGCGTCTGGAATTCCACCCCCAACGTCGCGCCTCCGTCCGCCCACCGCATTCAGGCGCCTGCGGCTTTGACACTTAACGAAGACTGCAATCTAACCACCGTGTTCGACCGTTGGGCCGAGAAAAAGAAGCTAGAAAAGGGTGAAGGCCGAGACACGCTTAAAACAATCAGCACCTATCGAACAGCAGTTCAGCAGTTCATCGAACTGACCGGCGAGTCGGATGTGCGAAGGGTGACGCGAAAGGCAGTCGCACGCTTTCTTGAGACTGCAGCGAAGCTCCCAACCAAGGGGAGTGGCATCCGATCATTGACTGCGACGCAACAGATCGAGAAAGCAAAGGCCGATGGCCTACCCCTCATCTCGAAGATGACGCTCAAGAACAAACTCATGGCCGTCTCGGCCGTTCTGAGCTATGCACAGGACATGGGTGACATCAGCGAGAACCCGGTGGCAGCAAGCGGTCTGGGAAAAAGGATTAGAAAGGCGGCGGTAAATCAGCAGAGCGCAAACGCGCAGGAGAAGTTTTATTCCGCTGAAGAGATAAGCGCGATCTTCACTAGCCCGATTTACAGCGCGGGAGGATGGCGTGCGCCGCGATCGGATTTTGGAGAAGCGTGGTACTGGATTCCCGTATTGATGTACTACACAGGCGCACGCCTAGAAGAAATCGCGCAACTGTATGTTGGTGACGTTGACGAATCGACTCATGGATTTTGGTATATCCGCATATTGACCAACGCTGACGATAACAACTCTGGACGGACAGTAAAGACTCCCGGTAGCAGGCGCAATGTCCCGCTGCACGATGACGTTTTGAATCGAGGGTTCGCCAAGTACTTCAGGTCAATCCCATCGGACGGACAACTTTTCCCAAAGCTCAAGAAAGACTCTTTCGGCTACTACGGCAGTCACTTCGGCAGGGGCTGGGGCAACTACCTGCGCAAGGTCGTCGGCCTGCAGACGAACGCGAAACCTTCGCACGGCTTTCGTCACACGTTCAAGGCTCTTGCGAGGGACGCAAACATTCCCGAGGACATTCACGACGCGATAACAGGGCATGCCGACAACAAAGTCTCGCGGGACTACGGGAGGAAGTCTATGCCCCAGCGGGAAGCCGAGGCGCTAAAACGCTTTCCTTCGATTGACAGCTTCTTCCGCAAGAATTCGGTCGAGTGAAGGCGTCGCCACATGTGCAAATGAGAGACGGCGGGCACTGCTGAAAACGTGCCTTCGCCTGCCCGGCATCTGTCTTTTCGGTTGATCGAAGTGGTCCCGAACGCGAATGTGATTGCAGGTTTGTGAGGATGACTACCTGTACTACACATTACAGATGCCCGCCTCGCATCTATGGCCGGAGAAAGAAGCAGAAGGCACGGCGTAAAGCCTTAGACACGGGCTTCGCCCAACACGCGGACCGATCAGACGTGTAGATGCGACAACCTTGCATCTATGGAAGTAGACAGGGAAACAGTGGGGCAGAGACATGCGACGGAGTCGCTAAGCAAAGGCCGAGGCATGCGACGAAGCAAGGAAGAGCGCAGGGCCTTCGGCACCCGCAGACCTGAGAAGAAGCGGCTAGGGAATGGCTATGACAGAGTGACTAATCAGAGTGCCGAGATGAGATACAAAGATAGATCATCAGAATGGAGCTGGATCCGATCGACTCACAGTACGAGTCTAAAGAGCCACGTAGACAAGCTGCAAATCAAGAGACTAAAGACTGAGGGTAGATGGAGTCAAGAAGTAGACAATGCAGCTACAGGGCCGAAGGCCTAGACCAGGCTGGAGGCCGAAGCCTTATAGAGAGCCTAAGGTCAGAATGATTTGGAACTTCGATCAATGACGATTATCGAGTGCGCTAAGAATAGTTTAATTAGTTAGCAACGGGCAAAGCTTGGACCTTCGGTCTGAGCCTTAATGAGTCATTTGCTATGACTGACAGGCCATAGGGAACTATCTGAAAAGCAGTTCGCTCATCCCAGTGGCAGGACCTTCGGTCAAAGCATGCAAACTTGAAGTTCCGAGAGAGTTCGCAGCGTTAGATTGCAGAATTTTTCCTTCCTGCATCTATAAGTTTTCGTTTAAGCCGTCGACCAAATCTCGTTTTTAGTAACGAGGGGCCACCTCCAATGAATGTGTGCAGCAACGTCCCCCATGCCGCGAGTGTTCAAGCGGCTGACTGTTGCCGCTCTCGGCGAATTTTTAGAGAGGGGGACCTTGACGCTCATTTGCGAGACGAGTCCACTCCTCAAGCTCTGCTTGCGTGTACAGGCCTTCGGCCACGCCCGAACGCAAGGCGTCCTGCAGAGTGTCGATCTTCTCCTGCAACGGCATTGCCATGAACTCTTCATCGGTGTCGAGATTCATGATGTTGCGTGACGCGCGTCGAGCAGCCTCCCGTCGACTTCGCTCGTCGGTCAGATGAGCAAGCACGATCTGCGTCACCAAGGCGGCGATCAGCGCGACGCCTATAGCGACTTCAACGCTCAAGCCAGCGGCAGAAAGCAGGAACGCGAGAGCCGCCATGCCCGCAAGGTGCACTGCGCCGTTGACTACACGATGGCCTTGACGTTTCGACATACGAACAATTATTCCGCAATCGATGGTCGGTCGCGGACGCGCATCACGGTCTGTCGGGAAATTTTCATCAGGCGGGCGACGGAGGCCACGGACGCGCCCTTAGCGAGGCTTTCTCTCGTCGTCGCGACCTCGGCCTTCGTCAGTGAAAACGGACGCCCTATGGGCTTTCCAGAGGCCTTTGCGCGTGTCATCCCGGCGCGAGTTCTTTCAATAAGCAGATCACGCTCGAATTCGGCGACCGCCGCAATGACGCTCATCGTCATCTTGCCTGCAGCAGACGTGAGATCGACTCCACCCAGCGCCAAGCAATGCACACGCACTCCCATTGAGGTCAGCGTCTCCACGGTTGCCCGTACGTCCATCGCGTTCCGACCTAGCCGGTCTAGCTTCGTGACCACGATCACGTCCCCTTCTTCGAGCTTATCAAGCAGCTTGCGGAACCCCGTGCGTTCCGATGCGGGCACGCTCCCCGAAACCGTTTCTTCGATCACGCGCTGCGGGGTTAGGCCAAATCCAGCGTTCGCTATCTCCTGTGTCTGGTTCTCGGTGGTTTGGTCGGACGTGCTGACGCGGCAATACGCGAAGACTCTAGACATGCATGCTCCTGTGTACGGTAAGGGGGTCCGTTAGTACCGCGTGCCCACAATCCTGTCAAGCTACGTTAAGGACAGGTCTGGCAGATATGCACACAAGGGGTCGGTTTCGGACGCGCTATACCAACGGCCGGGTAAATAGCGTGCACTTCCATTTAAAGTGCCTTTCTCTGAACGAGATTTCTTTCTCTATCTAGCTGCAGTAGCGGCGCTTGGCTCTCCCCTGACAGTGCCTGCAAGCTCACGGCGAGTCGAATTGGGTTCCTGTCTGCCGCGAAACCGGACGGCCAGTGGCATCTATTCGCGTGTGCGTCAAATAGCTCCTCGAAGCGCCAGCCCGACCCGTCCTTCAATCGGCACTGCGACTGTTGGGGATATCTGTTGACTCCCATAAAGGTTCTTTCCCGGTTGAGAAACGCGCCCAGATCAATGCAAGGCCTGCAAGTAAAAAACACACGCCGAACAGCAAATGCAACCACGTCGTTTGCCTGCCACAAAACAAAAGAAGGCTAAGGGCGCACAGCAACGGCCCAACAAAATATGCAGGAAGCCTATCCCAACGACGAAACATCGCGAACTCTTTCCGGTTGATAGTGCTGAATGGATTGGACTTGAAACACCACAAAGAACGTTATCCCAGCCACAAGGTCGTCTGTTTTCAATTTCAAGGTTCGGCAGCTTGGCCGATCCTTTGCTCCTGACACGGTATGTTCGATTGGCGCAGAACCATCACACTATGAGCTCAACAGTAATCCAGCGCTCATTCACGCGATTCCGCACCTCGGTTTGGTTCATTAGAAGAGCGGCGGGTCTGTCATGTTGTTGGGTTGCAACGAAGCGGCTTTTTAAGATCAAGTTTGTTTGCGGAAAGAGATGGGCTCTGGTGCAATACCAACAACTTCCGAAAAGGAGGTTGGCCCGGGGATCCGGCGGGGACACAAAACTGCCTGCATCTATGTGAACCCTTCGCACCGGAGCCCTATGTTTAACCTTGGAGAAAACTCGCAATGAAAAAATCACTAGTTGCTCTGGCTGCACTGGCTGTTGTCGGCGCTGCTTCCGCTCAGTCTTCCGTGACCATCTATGGCCGCGCAGAACTCGGCGCTCGTCATAACGGCGCTACGCCCACCACTGGTAGCAGCAACCAAATGGAAACCTCCAACGGCACCAGCCGTATCGGTTTCACCGGTGTTGAAGACCTCGGCGGCGGCCTCAAGGCTACCTTCAAGCTCGAAACCCGTATGGGCCTTGAGTCCGGCTCGAACGACGGCACCAACGGTGCACGTCCTTTTTGGCAAGGTGAATCCACCGTCGGTCTGGCTGGCGGCTTCGGTTCGGTCCGTTTGGGTCGTGCTCTGACTGCTTACCGCAACATCGACTCCTCCGGTGACCCATGGGGCACGGAAAAGGTTGCTTCCTTGGCTCCCGCGTCGGTCAAGTCTGACACCACCAACGCAACTTCCGTTGCTGGTGTTGTTACTCCCGACAGCGCTTACTCTGACGGCGGCGGCTTGGCTCGTACCGACGGTATCCATTGGGTTTCCAATGACTACAGCGGTTTCAAGGGCGCTTTGTCGTTTGGCTTCAAGAGCCAATCGCCTGCAGTTACTGGTCAACAACGTCTGGCTAACGCCATCACTGGCACCACGCCTGCTGCTGGCTCGGTTCCTTACGCTCCCGGCACCAAGTCCGACATCTCCGCTGCTATCTGGTACGCACAAGGCCCGATCTATATCGGTGGTGGCTACGAGCAAAACCGTCGTGACGAAACCGGCTGGACCGTTGCTGGTTCGTACGATTTCGGCGGCATGATGGGCGCTAGCGGCCTCAAGCTGATGGCTGCTTACACCGTCAAAGACACCGCAATTGCTGGCCCTGACTACAAGGCTACTTCGTTGGCAGTGGTCATTCCTTTCGGCGCATTCACCTTCAAGGGTGGTTACATCGATGCGAAGGCTGAAGGTTCTGGTAGCAAGACCGGCAACAGCAAGCTGGGCCTGGGCCTGGACTACGCTTTGTCCAAGCGCACCTCGCTGTACTCTGCTTACGGCGACCCGAAGGGCCCGATCAAGGCTTCTTACGAAATCGGTATCAACCACACGTTCTAATTTGAGACTGGTCTAGTACCAGTTTCTTTGAAGAATTTAAAAGCCATCGGGGTCAAACCCGGTGGCTTTTTTGTTTGAACTCTAATTTTGCGTGATGTCTGAGATGGGGCCGACTCGTCTGGCGGACAGCGGCACGCTTGCAGATTTGAGCTTGACCTGCCGTCGAAGAACGTTCATTGGTTCAAAGTGGGCGGACACCAGCGTATTAGCAGACGCACTGGGAAGAATGGATTTCCTGGGCGTTTTCAGGCAGTTTGCCAACCATGTAGCTTGCGCACGCTGCATTTCCGTATAGCGGGCTGTAAACCAAATGCCTTCAGCGGATAAATGTTTGGATGAACCGATGTGCGTCATCATGAGGTGACTTAGCTCGGTCACAAGAACTGTGTGTTCGTCCTCCTCGTTCAAGGTACTGTTAACGATGACGGCTGTTCGATTTCCCGACCGAACGGTTACCGTGTACCAAGACACTTCATGCTGCATCGTGTCTAAAGCGCTTAACGTGGCCGGGGAAAGATCGGGAATGTCTGCGGGGCTGAAGATCGAAACCTCAAATAGTTCAGCAACGCGGTAGGGGTTAATTGAGCCATTTCCAGCGTTGGTCAAAACCCTCACTTTTGCGGAAAGGTATTCAGCCCAAATCTTGAAGGGCATCTGCAGCAGCGATAACTCAGAAATTTCCACGGCACATCGCTCTGGAGGCAGCACGAATTAGTTCCGAAAGCGCGGTACTCTCGACAACGCTCACAGGCGCTTTGTCGCTGAAATTAATCGAGCAAGTGGTTTCGTTAGAGCCACCGTCCAAGGTCGGGCCGGAGATGTAGATTGACGGATCGTCTCCCAGCCACGCGCAAATGCGTTTGAAAGTTTCGATGTCTGGTTCCTTGCCATTTTCGATTCGCGATATGGTCGCCGCGTGCACGCCAATTTCCGCTGCAACCGCGCGAAGACCACGACGGCCCCGCACGGCACGCAAACGATTGCCGATGCTCATGGAATCAGCAACGTTCATAGCAAGGTCCCTTGAACAAGATATGCCGATGATACTCATCGCATCGCGGAGTGCGGCGCCCAAACCCATAGCGGGGCGACAGGCATTTCTAATGGGCCACCGGGCGTCTAGGGGTATTTAAGAGGAACGTGACCTGTATCAGTTCCAACCACTGCTCCGCAGCCTTATCCGGCTCCAATATCCGCAGCGAAGGGTCGCGCCAGATGTCCCATGCGGCCTCCTCAAGAACGACCGGATCAACGCTTCGCCACTGCTTCTGAAGGCGGTGTGCACAGGCCGCGAGCCACTGAGATTCGGATTGAGATGTCATGCGCAAATCATACAAGCAATACTGTATATGTGTACAGTGTTAGCTACGTGTATCGATTGCGCGAAAGGGGTGTGAAGCTGTCCGAGGGCGAGGTGGACCGGCGTGGACCAGTGCTGGGCAACCTACGTCTACAACACAAGGGAAGCCATCCCACCGTGAAACTGGCGCAATTGTTGGACGGTACAGATCCGAGGTACTTGCTGCCGGTGCTTATGCACGCACAGGTCCTTAGAGTCGGCGCTGCGGGGCTTCTGATAACCGGGGACTGAATTGGTCCCAGCGTACCGCCAGCGTGACGACATGAAGTATCGGCAAAGCTGGTGGTGTGAGTCGGTTTGGGCGGAGTCGCTGTCTTCGTCCCGATGACCTACGGCGTGTCTTTCATACGCGCAATAAGCTCGTCCATGCGGCGCTGTCTCTGCGCGGGGCTCAACATTGCTGCCTGATCTTCGAGGCTCATATCCACAACCTCCGCTTCATTTGCAGGAGAGACTTGAGCGAGGTCGCCGGGGTGCATTGCGGGGGCCTCTTGCCGTACCGGCTTCGGCTTGGGCGGTGCAACTACCAGCGTGTAGCCGATCAACAAAAGGGCCAAGACGATTGGAGGTGCGAAGACGAGCGTCATGTCGCGGTCGTAGGCGTCTTGCAAAAAGTACGAGCCAACCACCCACGCGCCACTCAAGAACGTACTCAATCTGAATGCATAGCTTGAACCCCACCAGCGAGACCGTGCACGCTGAAGTTTTTGTGACGTTGATGCTTTCGCCGTCCAATGCCCAATGACATACGCGACTAGCCCAAGTCCAGCTAGTGCGAATTGCACGTTAGCCCTGACGCCCGTGTACATGCACCCTCGCACCAACGACGTGGTCCCGAAAATCAAGCTGCACCACATTAAGTAGCGACCGAATTTGTTCATACGATTCCCTCCAGCATCCTTCTGACGACGATTTATGCCCGTCGTTTAGCCACGGTGCGATGAGTCGCATCCGCGCTACCGTATAGCACAAATCAAACTCATAGTGTGTGTACTGATAGTGTGAGTGTCGGAAGACTTGCTGCATGCCGAAGTCCGTACGCAAGCCACCAACAAAGGAAAAAGTTCAAGTGACTTTTGGTATGGCAGTTCGGGCGCATCGCTTGGATAGAGGCCTAACCCAAGAGGCCTTGGCGGAAGCAGCGGAGTTACATACGAACTATGTCAGTTCGGTGGAAAGAGGTGAACGCAACCTAACGCTTCACAATATTGCTCGACTCGCCTTCGCCCTGCAACTCGCTCCATCGGATTTAATGAATTGTCTTGATTGACAAGGCCTTCGCCGCGTTATCGCCTTTTTGACCGCTGTCGATTCTTCCGGTTACATTCAGCAAGGTACACCGCTGCGGAGTGGTCATAACAAAAGTTCGTTTTTTTAGGACGGGTGGGAATGTATGGCGACGTCGAAGACTCCGGAGGAGAAGGTGGAAGCGACTTCTGTCGAAGAACTAGTAGGCTACTTGAAGGGCAGATGTAGCTGGCCCTCGATGAAATTGCTGCTCTCGCTAAAGGGACTCAAACCCGGTGGGGGCTACCCCGATCTCATTGCACGGGCGGCGAAGGGCGATGCAGATGGAGAAGTGATTTCGAAGCTGGTTCGAATAACCTATCTGAATATCATTGCAACTGGAGATCGGTATGTTCAGTTGTATGTGCTGAGCGATGACGAGGTTAAGCAGGTTTTAGCGAGACTGCAATCCGCGACAGTCGCATCTTCGGTTTTTTCGGAGGCGTACCCCAAACCGCTTGCACAGGCCGATTTGCTCTCTGCGCCTACCGATCGCACGCTTTGCGAAGTAAAGCAGCTTAGCCCCGACGATTTCCAACTTGTCTTCTGCAGAAAACAGGTGATCGAGGAGAAGACCCCCATAGATAGCGACTCTAATCCACAGGTGATGGCTGCCGTCGCGCCTGCAGGACAATTTGACCGTATCGTCGGATACAAATTTACTCCGGTGCAGACCTTTGACGTCGTCAACATACGGACTAAGCTAAAGCGGATCGAGGTGGGGTTAGACCTTGCCCACGCAGGATTAAAGCTAGAGGGCCCTTTGGCCGTGTTTCAATTATTGGGAGCGGTATCGCTTCACTTACCTGAATTAAGGACCCTGTACGAAAGCCAGCAGCCGGAAAACGTTTTCCCCGCGATTAAGGGTATCTACAGCGCTCGAAAAACGAAGGACGTTAACGTTACTGAAATCGGAATCAGAACGCCGAGCGGCGCGATAACACGGGGAAAGATGCCCACTCCCGACGACGACATTCGCATGGAGAAGTACCATAAGAATGGAGCGGACGCTGTAACTCAAATTTATCCGTATGGGGTGGTTGCGACTTGGGCTTTTTCCGCCCCAAAAGGCAGGGCAACATTAAAGCTCTGGACTTCCACTGCACAGGCGGCGGCGTCAGCGCCAGTGCATTTCGGGATTGAGATGAGCGACGCTATAAACGACAGCGACGTTGTGCAGGCAATGAATAAGGTCGTCAAGTATTTGACATAGTGTTATGGACGCCCGCGACAAACTACTTACGACTATTCGAGACACTTGGGGCGACAGTGAAGAAGCGCTGCTGGCCGAATTAATCGTTGAACTTGTCGAGAGCGACCTTAAGGCAAATTACATCCCCTATTCACAACTAAAGGGGATCGCTAACGCGCGTGAGTTGCAAGGCTCCCACGTAACTGAACGGGTGGTGCAATACCTGCTCGGCGCTGAATCCCACGTCTTGGAGCTAGGGGCTGAACTTATCGAAGACGACGATGTGCACCGTCTTGATCGAGATGCGTTCTCGATGGCATCTCTTCACCACATTCATCCGATAACGGGTGAGAAAGACGAGGCTCTTCCTTCTAAGCTGTTCGTCTATTTCTACCCCTCTGACTTTGCGCGTGAGGTGTTAGGAGGGCGGCGTCGGCGATGAATGAAAAAACTACTTTGGCTGAATTTTTGGCTGAAATGAGGGATGTCGCTGGAGCAGAGAATCTGGTCCGACGTGTCTGTGCATCGACGTTTGATGAATTCGTAGAAATCTTGCATAGCGACTTGGACCAAATCGTCCGGGAAATGGAGCGTGAACCCAACCGTCATTCCGATGCGGACGAGGATGGATTGACTTATCACGTCGCCACTGCCCTTCGGCAACGCTTCTATAGTGCCCATCAGGGTAAATCTAGCGGGGGTAGTGTGGACCTGACTGTCACTGGCAGACGGCCCGCCTTCTCTTGGACGGGCGAGGCGAAAATCTTTAACACCTTGACCGCGGTTAGACAGGGGTTCTTGCAGCTAGACACTAGGTATCGTCCGGCAGACATAGAGAACGCCAAGGTGGGAATGCTTATCTACATCAACAGGCCGAAGGCTGCGAATCTAATGGGTGAGTGGCGAGAGGAAATGGAAAAGATGGGTCTTGCTGCAATGACGACTTCCGATTGTGCTCAACGGCCTAACATGGCCTTTTACAGTTTCCACGCAGCCAACTATTCCGGGCTGCCCGTGTCGACGCGTCACATGGGAGTTGCCCTGTACCACCTACCTGAAGATAAAAGTGGCCTCACCGCAAAAAAATACAAAAAACGACGAACTGAACTAGAGCAGCGGGGCTGATCCTTGGACAAGATTATTTTGGTACGCGGGACAGGTACACTGCACGAGTCTACAATTATCAAAACCCTAGCAAAATCAACGAGATAGGGCATCGCTAAGCGTGTCGGTGGTTCGATTCCGCCCCAGGCCACCAGATAGTTTCCCTCTGGGAACAAGCAAAAAGCCCGCTAGATTTTTCTAGCGGGCTTTTTGCTTTTTGGGATCTAAACGTTGATCAATCCGAAGCCTTCTCCCCATCAGAACCGGGTGCCTCATCCCCCACCTCGTCCGAAGCATGGTGCTCCATATGCGTCTTCTTCCCCGGCTGCGGCGTCTTGTCCGCACCCGGCGCAATCTCTTCGCCGCGATGCTTCTTCTCTTGCTGGATTTTCTTGTCGTGTGCGACGTTTCTAGGATCGGTCATTTTTCTGCTTTCGTTGAGTGAAAGCAGATGCTGGGCGAAAAGCTCATCCGCCCGAGTAGGACAAACGGACGATCTACCCCGCGCCCCCGTGCCCATCTCTTCCGATCCCATCTCGCCCAAGTGAGACACCGCCTGCGGCATCTTTACGAATGACGAAAAACTAAAGGCGACTCACTGCGGCACGAACGAAGGAACAACCCGCGCGGCTTTCTGAAAATACTCGAATTCATTGTCTTCGAGCGGCAGCGAAGCGAAGTCGAAATGGCACATCGTTCCGTACAAGTCGCCATGGTTGCTCATGAGCGGCACGCCGTGATACGAAAGCAGAACCCCCTGATATTTGTGACCTGCTAGACGCGTGTCGGCAGCCGTGTCGCTCGTCTGGAACCCATCGTCACGCAACACGAACTGGCAGAAACTGTCCGTGAAGGGGACCACAGCAAATCCCTCAGGGGTCACCTCGCCGGCCTTGTCGTATATCGCTATGTTGTGCATAGCGCCATCGCGAAATCTGAACACTGCCGTGTAGCGGTGGGGTACGCGCTTATTCAGTAGCGCCAAACCGGCAGTCAGGCCTTCGGTCCTTAAAACGCTAGTCAGGTGGGCGATTTCAGCAGTGTTCATTTGGCGAGTGTAGCGACTGTTGCACCAGTGCCGGTTGCAAATTCCGATCCCATCCCCCACGTGAGACACCGCCTACAAGCCAACCCACCCATCCCGGACAAACCCTGCCTCGACCCCGCATTACTGTGACTTATTGCCTACCCAGCTAGGCAGCTAACAAGCCAAATCACAGGAAACGACCCCATGCAATTCGCACAAGAATCCTCTTCCGCACACGTCTCCGAAGAAGTGCAAGCCCGCTATCACGCTTGGAAGCTCTCCAACGAGGCGTACTTCGCGACCATCATGAATTTCTCCGCTCAGGAAAGCGCGTCCGACTACGCGCGCCAGTTGCGTATGGCTACCGAGGAACGCGACCGTAATCTCGAGTCGCTGATGGAGTGCTATGAAACCGAGTTCGACGATTACATGCTCGTGCCGCCCATGACGGCGCATTGATACGGGTAGTCCGCCCAGAACTCTTCGCGCACCGGCTATAGGAATCCTTTCCTGCCGATAATTGGGCGTCATGCCCGAAACCTTTGTCCCACAGATCACCCGCGTCCACCTCCGGCGCCTTCGCGAGGTGTACCGATCCGCAGGCTGGCCCTGCTGCGATGCGATCGAAGTCGACCTTCTCGCTAGTGGATATCTCGAACGATTAACAGCCTCGTCGGGCCATGAAACTGTCCGTGTCACCGACCTCGGCATCGAACAAATCTCACACAGCCTCACGACCAATCGTGGCGCTCTCTCATCGCACGAATCGCTTGTAGAAAAAGTCGCGCTTGAGATGACACGTAATGGTCGCATCGCATGGCGCGGTTTGAGCTTGCGAGCAAAACTTCCCCCGCTCGACAAGCTGGATGAACTAGCAAAGCACCGCTGGTGCATCGCTCGGCCCGACGTGTTCTCCATTCGAAACACCAGCGTAGAAGCCTACGCGCACCCTATCGTTCACGAAGTCAAAGTCAGTCGCGCCGATTTAATGGGCGATCTGCGAAAGCCAGACAAGCGCGCTGCTTATCTAGACCTGGGGGGAGAGTGCTGGTACGTGCTCGGCAACGACAAACGCGGTAAGCCGATTGCAGACCCGAGCGAAGTGCCAGTCGAATGCGGTGTGTTGATGCTGGAAAACGATCGCCTGGTGGTTGCCCGCGCTGCGACCTATCGACAGCTCGATCGCATTCCCTTCGGCGTCTGGCTGGCTCTCGCAAAAGCGGTTCCTGTCGGCGGATTCGATGACGACGTTCAGGACTTTCTCACCCACTTGGCCGAGCCTACACAGCAGTCCTGATCAATGCTCTGGACGCTTGATCGCGTCGGCAATCTTCTCGGCAATCATGATCGTCGGCAGATTCGTGTTCGCGCGCGGAATCGTCGGGATGATCGATGCATCTACCACGCGCAAACCTCCAATGCCGTGAACACGGCCTTCGGTGTCGACGACCGACATGTCGTCGTGCGCCGGACCCATGCGGCACGTGCCGACTGGGTGATAGAACGCGATGACTTTCTCGCGAATCCATGAAGTCATTTTTGCTTCGTCGCTGGTCAGATCGTTCAGCGTCGGCCCTTCGTTGACCACGTGTTCGAGCAGCCACGTGCGCAGGAAGGGCGGGCCATCGAGCAGCCTTGCTCCAATAGCGGACAGGATTCGATTGCCGGTACTCACCACGTTGAGTTGCCTCACCCGATCGGACAGTCCCGAAGGAAACGCTGCATTGATCGCTCGCTTGAGCGGCTGCGACGCGTAGATGTCGGCGGCCAGACGCACCGCGCGAATCATGCGGGCTTCATCGCGCGGATCGTCGAGCAGGTTGAAATCTACCAGTGGCTCTTGTTGGAAATCGCTGGACACGATCTTCACGCTTCCTCGCGAGTAGGGCTTGTACAGACACATCACCAGCGCGCCGATCTGCCTACCCACTGCGTGCCACGATCCCTTGTTCGCGACCGACACATACATGTCCGACGGATGGCATCCCTGCACGCCGGAGTCGTATCGCAAACCGAGGTTCGCTGCGGCGCGCGGCGTGTCCGCCTGACGTGCAGATTTTTTGAGGTGTGATGCGATCGAGACCATAGGGTGGTCATGAAGATTCGCGCCGACGCCGGGCAGGTCGAGTATGGATACCACGCCTGCGCGCTCGACGACTTCGCGGGGTCCGATACCGCTTCGCTGCAGCAATGCGGGGCTGTGAATAGCACCTGCGCTCACGATGACCTGGGATGCGTCGATGTCGACCCGCGATCCGTCGATCAAGGCATGCACGCCGGTCACATGCAGGTTGTCGATTCGCAGCGTGTCGACCATCGCGTTGCAGATCACTTTCAGATTCGGTCGTGCGCGAACCTGCTTCGTGAGATACGCCATCGCGCTCGACATGCGCTGTGTTTCTGTGCTGGTCATCGGCACCTGGAACAGCCCGTTGGCGGGTGCGCCGTTCATGTCGGGCACATGGGGCCAGCCGTTCGCTTCGAGATGCGTGGCGACCGCCTCGCAGAATCCGGGCCACTGGTTTCTGCGATGACGCCGAATCGGAATCGGGCCATCCTGGCCGTGCAGGGGGCCGGCGAAGTCGCGATCGTTCTCGAGCTTGCGAAAGTACGGCAGCACGTCGCCCCACGACCATCCCGGCAGCGACCATTCGTCGAAGTCGGAGGGCAGACCGCGCAGGCCGATCATCGCGTTGACCGACGATCCGCCACCCAGCACTTTTGCCTGCTCGTACCGTTTGGGAGCTGCGCTTTCCGGACGCGATGCGTTGAATCGCACCTGCAGATCGCCCCAGAAGAGCGAGGGCTCGTAGAGGGTGCTGTAGTAGGTGTCGCGGATCGCGTCTGGCTCTTTGCCGGGCGGCGTGTCGATGCCGGCTTCGAGTACGCAGACACTCAGGTTCGGGTCCTCGCTCAACCTTGCGGCAAGCACCGATCCCGCAGACCCTCCGCCGACGATGACGATGTCGAACTTCATTGCTCGGAAAGTTGAACGAACAGCTTGCGCATCACCCGCATGAAACGAGGCTGCTCGTCGTTCGACAACCCGTCGAGGAAATGCGATTCGATTTGCGCAAGACGCGGCGCCAGTCGTTCGTAAAAACGCCGCCCGGTCTCGCTCAATTCGAGCGTCCGCAAATCGTGCGACTCGTGTTCGAGATAGTCGGCATCTTTGAGTTTTCTAACGATGGCGTGAGCGGATCCGCGATCGATCGACAGAATGCGCGGCAGGTCTTTCACGGCAATCGGCTCGAATGCGGCAATGCTGTTGACAGCTGCGGCCTCAAGCGGCGAAACGTCGAGATCGCCCGCAGTCTGCTCGAAGAACTGCGCCGATATCTGCAGGGCGCGGCGAAGCAAAGTGCCCGGGTCTATGCGACCACCCAGCACGGTTGCGATCCGCGCATCCTGCTGAACCGCGCCTTTGACCGCGTGTGAAATGGCGACCTTGGTGAGCAGACGCACGAACAGCGATTGATCGCGTGGCGCAAGCGTCGCAAGAAAGGTTTGCTCGGTTCGAGTCGCTGCGTCGTTCGCTTCTTTTGCAGCCGTCTCACCCAGCTTGGTGAGCGCATACAGCTTTCGTCGTTTGTCGTGCGTGCCGGAAAAGCTCTCCACTACGCCTGACTTTTCGAGTCCGCGAACCGCCTTGCTGAAGGTAACCATGTCTAGCGCAGCCAGCCCGCGAATCGAGTCGGTGTCTTTGGGGCCGCTCAGCAACACACGAAGAATCACGATCTCGATAGGACCGCAGTTCACGAGCGAAGTGATCGATGCGATGTTGTTCGTCAACTGCTCGACCACCAGCCGGCGCAGCATCAACACCAGCGCGTGCAGCCAGAGTCGTTCCGCGATGTCCTTGATCGTGATCTCTCGCGCTGGAGTCAATTCAGAGATTTCAGAAATTCCAGACATTGCCGACATCGTGCCGATCAGACTCCGAGATGACGTTCGTACACGTCGGTCGCACCGCGTAGCGCATCGCTGCTTCCGCTCCAGACGACCTGCCCCTTCTCGACGATGTAATGGTGGTCGGCCAGCTTGAGCAACTCATCCAGGTTCTTGTCGACGATGAGGATCGACTGGCCCAGGTTTTTGACCTGACGCAGGCACTCCCATATTTCGGCGCGCACCAGCGGAGCGATGCCTTCGGTCGCTTCGTCCAGGATCAGCAATTGCGGATTCGTCATGAGTGCGCGGCCGATGGCGAGCATCTGCTGTTCGCCGCCGGACAACTGCCATCCCCAGTTGGTTTCACGCTCCTTGAGCCGCGGGAAAAGCTTGTAGATATCGGGCAAGGTCCAGCGAGCCGCACCCTTGCGTCCTGCCGCTGCCGTGGCGACCAGGTTCTCCTTGATCGTGAGCCGCGTGAAAATCTGACGGCCTTCCGGCACAAGCCCGATTCCAGCCCGTGCAATCTTGTGTGGAGCAGAGTTGGTCACATCGACGCCGTCGAAGCTGATGCAGCCGGAGGTGACCTTGTTGAAGCCCATGATCGCGTTGATGCATGTCGTCTTGCCCATGCCGTTGCGTCCCATCATGGTCACGACCTGTCCCGCATCGACCTTCATGTCGATGCCGAAAATGATCTTCTTCAGACCGTAGCCGCTGTGAATGTTTTGCAGGTTCAGCATCTCGTCAAGCCTCGATGCTCCCGATACTCGTGTCGGAATCATTACCTAAATACGCGTCGCGAACCACGCTGCTCGCGCGAATCGCGTCGGGCGAGTCGGTCGCGATCACGCGGCCATTCGCCAGCACGGTAATTCGATCTGCCAATGCGAACACCACTTCCATGTCGTGCTCGACCAGCAGAATGGTGCGGCCCTTGCGCACATCCTTGAGCAGCGAAACGAATTTCAGCGACTCTTCTCGTCCCATGCCGGCGGTCGGTTCGTCGAGCAGCATCAACTTTGGATTCGTCACCAGTGCCATCGCAATTTCCAGCTGCCGATGCTCACCGTGCGACATTGCGCCAGCCAGATCGTCTTGGCGCGACTCGAGTCCAACGAGCTTCAGCGCTTCGAGCGCCTGCTCGTTCAGATTGCGCAGCTTTTTCGCTTCACGCCAGAAATGAAACCCGCTGCCGGTGTGGGCCTGCACCGCGAACGCCACGTTGTCGAGAACCGTGAAGTTCGGAAAGATGCTGGTGATCTGGAACGATCGCGCCAGCCCCAGCGACGCACGCGCGTACGAGGTCATCTTCGTCACGTCCTGTCCGTCGAAAACGATGCTGCCGCTCGTGGGCGTGGCTTCACCGGCAATCTGCTTGATGAACGTCGTCTTGCCTGCACCGTTCGGCCCGATGACCGCATGAATCTCGCCTGGAATCAGGTCGAGATCGATGTCGGTGTTTGCAGCGAGACCGCCGTAGCGTTTGCACAGCTTTTCTATCTTGAGGATGCTGCTCATGAAGCACTCCCCTTTGCTGGTGCCTTGACCGACGCTTTGCCCGATGTTTGGCGAATGCCGAGCTTGTTCAGCAACTGCCGGACACCCCCGCTGGAGAACAGCACGATGACCAGCAGAATGGGTGCCATCCACAGCATCCAGAACGGCGTGTAGGCGGAGAACAAAGCCTGCAGGCCGAGGAACAGGGCAGTGCCGACGACAGGGCCGGCCAGCGAGCCGACGCCGCCGAGGATGACCATGACCAGAAAGTCGCCGGAAAGAATCCAGTGGAAAGACGAAGGGCTCGCGTACTCGTTCAGATTGGCCTGCAATGCGCCGGCGAGTCCTGCGACACCACCTGCAATGCAGAACGCGGTGAGCTGATAGACATAGCTGTTGTAGCCCAGCGATCGCACTCGCACATCGTTGTCCTTGATGGCGCGTATCGTGCGGCCGAACTGCGATCGGACCAAGCGTGCGATCAGGTAGAAAACGATCAGGAAGATCACGAAGACGATGGCGAAGAACACGCGCGAATCGCGCAGAGCAAGTCCGAACAGCGTGTTGCGCGGAACCCGGACACCTTCGTCGCCGCCGAACTTCGCCAGCACTACGCTGGCGTAGAAAAGCATCTGCGCAAACGCGAGCGTGATCATGATGAAGTACGAGCCGCTGGTGCGTAGCGATAGCGCGCCGACCACCAGCGAAAGCGCGGCGCCCGCAACGAATGCGCCAATCAACGCGAGCAGCAGATCGTGCGATCCGCTGAGTCCGATGAATGCCGCGGCGTACGAGCCGAGTCCGAAGAAGGCGGCGTGCCCGAAGCTCACCATGCCGCCGTAGCCGATCAACAGGTCGAGGCTGATCGCGACCATGGCGTAGATCAGGAACTGCGTCGCCAGACGCGTGAGGTAAGGCTGCCCCAGAAACGGAATGATCGCGCAGGCGATTAGCAGCACCGCGCAGACCTTTTGCGTCGTGTCCGATTTGAAGATGAACGAGCCGGCCATATCAGTGCGCGGCCCTTGGACGTGCAATGAGGAATGCAGCCATCAGCAGATAAATGGCCATGGATGCGAGCGCGGGGCCGACCGTGAAGCCGAGAAATTGCGGAAGTAGAAAACGTCCCATCGTGTCGACCAGTCCAACCAGGATGGCCGCGAAAAACGCACCGCGAACCGACCCGATTCCGCCGATGACGATCACGACGAATGCGACGATCAACAACTCGTCGCCCATGCCCGCCTGCACCGACACCAACGGGCCGGTCACCATGCCCGCCAGACCTGCCAGCGCAGCACCGAGTCCGAACACCACGCTGAATACGGCAGGCACGTTGATGCCCAGTCCGCTGAGCGTTTGAGGGCGCTCGGCACCGGCGCGAATCAGCATGCCCAGACGTGTGCGGGTAATCAAAAACCAGAGCATCAGCGCCATGGCAATGCCGACGCCGGTAATGACGACGCGGTACAGCGGATAAGTGAAGTCGCCGAACTTGACTGCGCCTGCGAGCGCCGGCGGGATCTGGATGAATCGCGGATCGGTTCCGTAGACCACGGTGACCAGGTCGTTGAAGAAAGCGAGAAGTGCGAATGTGCCGAGCACCTGGTCGAGGTGACTGCGGCGATAGAGATGCCGGAACACCAGAAGATCGATGAGTGTTCCGGCAAGCCATGTCACCACGACGGCGACGGCGACTGCGAGATAAAAATTACCGAAGAGCGCAAAGAAGGTAGCCGCGAAGAACGCACCCAACATGTAGAACGAGCTGTGCGTCAGGTTGATGAAGTTCACGATCCCGAACGTCAACGTGAGCCCTGCGGAGACCATGAACAGCATCAGTCCGTACTGAAAGCCGTTCAGGAGTTGTTCGAATATGAGAGTGGCGCCCATCGATTGCGACTGACCCGATTCCTTGTGTTCTAGGCGAAGCTGTTATCGGTAAAAACCGATCACTTCATGTTGCATTCCTGATAGAAGCGGTCGCGATGATCCGCAAAGATCACCTTGCCTGCTTCGTGCATCAACGTGCCGTCTTTCTTCACGACCTTGGCCGCGTAGAAGGTTTGAATCGGCATGTGGTTGTTGTTGAACTTGAAGTTGCCACGAACCGATTTGAAGTCCGCTTTTTCGAGTTCGCGACGCAGCGCAGTCTTGTCCTTGATGTTGCCGTTGAGGGCGCGAACAGCGGAGTCGAGCGCCATGATCGAGTCATACGCTGTGGCGGCATAGAACACCGGGTTGCGGCCGTTGTCTTTCTTGAACTGATCGACGAATTCCTTGTTGGCCGGGTTGTTCAACGTTGCGAACCAGTTGCCCGCGAGGTTCAGGCCGAGAGCGGTGTCGCCGAATGCAGGGAAGCTGTGTTCGTCCGCGAGCCAGGATCCGCCGAACAGGCTGACCTTGTCTTTCAGGCCTGCGCCTTCGAACTGCTTGATGAACGCAATGCCTGCCGCGCCGGGAAGGAACACGTACACCGAGTCGGCGCCCGATGCGCGGATCGATGCGAGTTCTGCCGAGAAGTCGACTTGCGTGAACGGAACGTAGGCTTCGCCTGCAACTGCGCCCTTGTAGTAGAACTTCGCACCAGCTACGTGTTCCTTGCCGGTCACGTAGTTCTGCGCAATGAAGAATGCTTTCTTGGAGCCCGCATCGCTCATAGAACGGCCGACTGCTTCGCTAGGCGTGTTGTTTTCCCAGGAGTACATGAACACCCCGGGGTTGCATTGCTTGCCTGCGAATTCGGACGGGCCGGGCACGGCGCTCAGAACGAACACGCCGGCATCTACCGCACGGGGTGCGTAAGCCAGCAATTGGTTCGAGAGCATGTTGCCGACCAGAAAGTCGACCTTGTCCTGCTCGATCAGCTTGGAGACGGTCTGTTGAGCCGTGTCGACAGTCATCTTGGAATCTTCGACGACCAGAGTAGCGGGAACGCCACCGATCTTGTTGCCGAGTTTCTTCATGGCGGCTTCGATGCCGAGAACCTGTTCCTTGCCTGCCGACGCGAGCGGGCCGTTCAGCGTCGTGATGAGACCCAGCTTGATGGGCGCCTGCTGCGCGAATGCTGGCAAAGCGAGCGACGTGACAGCCGCTGCAACAAGACTCAGGACGATTTTTTTCATCACGATTTCCTTCAACGATGTGGAATATGAACAGGGGAAAACCTATTGCACCCGGCGGCCTGTCGTCGCACGATTGTGGGCGATTCTAAAAGCCACCTCGAAACGGCGTCAATCGAAATGTTTCGATTTTTTGACGTAAACCCTTGTTTTATATAGGAACAAGAATAAGTGTTCCAACGGCTGTACCAACGAATGTACGGCTGCGCTCAGTTGGTGCTCGATTAGTCTTCCAACATTGGGCAGGGGGCTAAAAGCAGTAAACGTGCCATTGCGTATCGAGCGGGCAAACAAAAAAGGCCCGCCGATTTCACTCGGCGAGCCTCATTCGCTTCAGGGAACGACGTTTTCAGCTTATTCGGCCTGTACGCCGCCAATCGCAATTGCTTTCTTGGTTCGCTCGATGTCGCCGGCCACATAAGTGCGGAACTCCTGCGAACTGCCGGCTGCGGGAACCGCCCCGTTGGTTTCGAACAGCGCCTTCAGTTCCGCCTGAGCGAGTGCCGTGCTCAGCGCCTGCCTGAGCTGATCGGCCACTTGAGGCGGCACTCCCTTGGGCGCCATCAGCCCGATCCATCCGGAGAACTCGAAGCCCGGCACCGTGTCGGCAAGCGATGGTGTGTTGGGAATCGGGCGTGCATCGGACGACATGCTGTGCCCGAGCAAGCGCAACCGACCCGACGAGACCAGGCCGAGCGCAGCGGGTGCGGGCGTGAGCACCCAATCGGTTTCTCCCGAAACGACCGATGTGACACCTGCACTGCCGCTTTTGTACGGCACATGCAGCGATTCGAACCCGGCCGCGTTTTGAAATGCGACTCCTGCCAGATGACTCGCCGATCCGATGCCCGCCGACGCCATATTGCTTTTGCCGCCCTTCGATTTGGCGTACGCGATCAGATCAGCCGTGTTTTTCACAGGAAGACTGGGCGTGCACACCAGCACGTTGGGAAGCAGCGCAATGAGCGAGATGAAATCGAAGTCGGACAGCGGCTTGTAGGTGACCGCTTTCTGCAGCAAGGGCGCAACCGTGATCGAGCTGCTCGATGCGACGATCAGCGAATAACCATCGGGCGGCGAGTTGCGGCCGTTCTCGATACCGATCGCTCCCGCCGCGCCCGCGCGGTTGTCCACCACGATGGCCTGGTGCAGCGGCTGCGTCATCTGGTTGGCCACGATGCGGCCGATGGTGTCGACGCTGCTGCCTGCAGCATTCGGCACTATGAATCGCACCGGCTTCTGCGGATAGGTGCTCTGAGCAAACGCGCTCAAAGAAACTGAGCCCAAAGAAAGCGAGCTCAAAGAAAGCGAACCTAGTGAAAGCGACAGTGCTCCCGCGGTGCCGACGAACGAGCGGCGCGACAGACCTCGATCCAGGGAGGGATCGAGACTGCAATTGACGATGTTGCGGCGCATCGCATTACTCCGGCAGCACGCCGATTTCTTTTGCGATCGCAGTCCAGCGATCACGCTCGTTCTTCAGGATGACGCCGGTCTGTTCGGGCGACACGTTGGTCTCTGCAATCGGTCCGATGTTCTCGATCTTCGCGGCCATTTCCTTGTCGGCAAGCAAGACGTTCACGTCCTTGTTGAACCGGTTGATTGCAGCTTGCGATGTGCCGGTCGGTGCCACGATGGCGAACCAGCCGACCATGTCGAAGCCGGGCAGCATTTCAGACAGCGAGGGCGTCGTTTCCCAACCGCTCACACGCTTGGCCGACGTCGTGGCCAGCACACGCAGGCGGCCCTGCTTGGCGAACTGCGCGGTCGATGCGAGATCGGCCACCATCGCATCGACATGTCCGCCCATGAGGTCGTTCACGCCCACGCTCACGGATGAATAAGCCACCAAGTTCGCCTGCGATCCAGTGCGGGAGTTGAACAGACGCGCGATCATGCCGCTGAAGGTTCGCGGACCTTCGTTGCCGAGCGAGAGCGATCCCGGATTCGCCTTGCTTTTAGCGATCAGCTCTTCGATGGTCTTGATGGGCGAGCTCGCCTGCACCAGCACCGCGAAAGGACTGCGCGCGACGAACGCGACCGGCACGAAGTCTTTTTGCGGATCGTACGGAAGCGTCTTGAAGAGCAGCGGGTTCGTGATGAGCGCAGCGGTGGTTGCGAAATAGAAAGTGGTGCCATCGGGCACCGCGCGTGCTGCGGCTTGCGCGCCGATGGTGTTCTGACCACCCGGCTTGTTATCGATGATGACCGCCTGGCCCCAGGTCTGACCGAGCTTGTCGGACAGAAGACGCGCGACGTTGTCGGGGCCGGAACCTGCGGGTTGCGAGAGCACCAGCTTGACCGGTTTATCGGGCCATGTTTGAGCTTGTGCGGCTGCGAAGGGCGCGAGCATCGCAAGCAGCAATGCGGATGTGCCGAGAAAAGAGTGACGACGATTCATGGTTTTGTCTCCGGTAGGTTTTGTGTTGAATTCATTCGCGAACAGAAAAAATGTAGTAGCGGCGGTGTTACGTGAAGGCAGGCTCCTTTCGCATCCATCGCGTTTGCCATTCGGCAATCAGGCTGTCTAGTTCTGCAGCGCTGGCTGCAGTGCCGAATACATAGTTGTCGGGTCGCACCAGCGCGGCATGCGTCTGATGTTTTTGCATCCAAGAAGCGACGACGCCGTCTGCTTCTTTGAGCGAGGCGCCGAGCGCAATCGAGGTGAGGTCGCCCCGATCTTTCGACGGGATCGATTCGTCGTGAACCACGCGCCAGCCGTTGCCGAATCGCTTGTCCATCAATTCGCGGTCGTTGCCGTTGGCAATGAACGGCTGCGGGAAAAGCGTGCCGCGTCCAGTCGACTCGTCTAATGAAAGCAACCCTGCTTCCAGGCGCGGAATGATGTCCTGACGTGGCGTGTCTTTGACCACGCCGCCGCATGCGTCGAGCATGTGCTGGTCGCGGGCACGGGCTTTGTCCACATCGCGCTCGCAAATGACAGCGCCTATGCCCTTGATCCGGGTCGTGAGCTCTCGCACATGCGTCTTGCGTTCTTCGCCGTAGCTATCGAGTAGCGCGTCCGCTGCGCTCGCATCGACACTGCCGTTCAGAACTGCTGCAAGTTTCCAGGAGAGATTGGTCACATCGCGTATGCCCTGGCACATGCCCTGGCCCTGGAAAGGCGGCTGTTGATGCGCAGCGTCGCCGGCGATGAACACCCGACCTTTGCGCCAGTCGTGCGCGAGCAACGCGTGGAATCGATAGCTCGCCTGACGCCACAAGGTGCCATCTTCGGGTGTGAGCCAACGCGACAGGAGTTTCCATGTGGTCTCGGGCTTTGCAGCTTCGAACGGGTCTTCGCCTTCGTTGAGCGATATCTCCCAACGCCGGTGGTTGCCGGGCCCGATAACGATGGTGCTGGGTCGTGCCGGCTCGCAATATTGGACCGAAGTGACCGGCAGCTTGGCGAGGCCTTTCTCGTTGACCAGCACATCGACCACCAGCCAAGGTTCGTCAAAGTCCAGATCGTCCAGCGTGATGCCCATGAGCGTGCGAACCGTGCTGGTTGCGCCATCGCATCCGACCACATACTTCGCGCGAATTTTCTTTATTCCGCTGTTGCCAATGCCATTGCCATTCGCCGTTCGAACTTCGAGCGTGGCCGATTCATCGTCCTGCATGATCGACAAGAGCTCTACGCCGAGTTCGACTTCGACCGACTTCATCTGCGTTGCGTGCTCGCGCAGGATTCGTTCGACCGGCGGTTGCGTGAACACCATCGACGGCGTGTACCCCATCGGATAGGGCGGCGCGATCATGGTCATACGTCGAATCATTTTCCCGTCGACACCGAAGAATTCCGATGGCGTGAAAGGCTCGACATGAGGCGCTATTTCATCGGCGATTCCGATCTGCTGGAACACTCTCATGATTTCGTGATCGACTGCAATCGCGCGCGGCTTGTCGTATACCGTGGCGCTCTTGTCGCAGACGTAGACTTTCAGGCCGGCCTGCCCAAGCAGGTTCGCCGCGACAGCGCCCGACGGTCCGAAGCCGACGATGGCTACGTCGTACATGCCGCTATCTTTCATCCCGCTCTCTTTCATGCGCCACTTCCTTCGACCGGAGCAAAAAACACAGCGCGCTGCGCTTCTTTCAGCGTGGCAGTAGGCGGTTGCGAAATACCCCAGTGATCAACGCGTCCTGCCGGCCATTTCCAGTCGTCTGGCGTACCGGTCTTGTAGCTCTCGTCGATCTGTTGAACGTCTGCCGTGTACTCGATGACGACGCCGAACGGATCCAGAAAATAATTGAAAGCGTTGTTGCCCGGGCCGTGCCGTCCCGGTCCCCATTCGATCGAGTGACCCGCATCTTTCATGCGTCCACCGCCACGCATGACCGAGTCGACTTCGGGCATCAGGAAAGCAATGTGGTTGAGCGCGTCGTTGTCTGCGTCACCCAGCGCAATGCTGTGATGATCCCGATCGCAATTCATGAAGGCCATGATCTTGGTGCGATCGACCAGGCGAAAGCCGAGGGCATTCTCGAGAAACCTTTGCGTCTTGGGAATGTCGTGCGCGTTGAGCACCACGTGCGCCAGACGAATCGGATGATCCGGTTTCTCTTGCGTGTCGGCGTTCGCTTTGTCGCCGTGAACGATGTGGAAGATTCGGCCATCTTCATCTGCAATCGTGATTCCTTTGCCGCCCGCTTGACCGCTCAGTGCACCTACCGGTTGCACGATGCGGCCGCCGGCGGCGACAGTCTTCGTCGCGATCTCATCGAGCGCTTCGCTCGAACGTGCCCGGAACGTGACATGGCGAAGCTGCGGCTTGTCACCACCTTTGTGAATCGACAGCACGTGATGATCTTTGCCGGTGGCACTCAAATAAATGGCGTCATCGGTGCGATCCACGACAGTCAGCTTCCACACCTGTGTGTAGAAGGTTTCGGCTTTCGCCAGATCGGGAAGGTTGAGCGCGACATTGCGCAGGCCTGCAATCAGTGGGGATGTCATGGGTTGAACCTCTTGCCGAGAAATCGCTCGGCGTTCTTGTAGATAAGTTTTTCCGCAGTGGCGCTGTCGAAGCCAGCAGCCTCGACTCGTTCCACCGGCGTGCGATCGTGAAAATTGAATGGGTAGTCGGTGCCGAGAATCAGCTGCGATTCGCCGAACACGTTCACCAGATGCGACAAGGTGGCCTTGTCGAAAACCAGCGAATCGAAGTAGAGCTGGCGTGCCTGCTCGGTCGGTGAAGAGAGCACCTGTTCTTTCAAGGCTGGAAACGTGGTCCAGCCTTGTTGAAGACGCGGCAGCAGGCTCGCCAGCGTGCCGCCGCCATGACTGAACGCGATTCGAAGCTTCGGATGCTTGATCATCAGGTTGCCGGTAATGACCGACGCTGCTGCGAGTCCGACATCGGTCGGATAGGCGAGTACCTGCTGCAACGGCGGAGGTCCTACCAGACGATCCATTCCTGCCGGTTTCACCGCATGCACGAACACCGCCGCCCCCATCGATTCGCAGGCCGCGAAGAACGGATCGAACTTCGCGTCGCCGATGGGCGACCCATTCACGTTGCTTCCGATTTCGACGCCCACCATGCCGAGCGTCTCGACCGCGTAGCGCAACTCGGCAATGGCCAGATTGATGTCCTGCAACGGAACGGCACCCATGCCGATAAGCGCGCCGTTCGATTCGGCAGCCATTGCCGCGATCTGCTCGTTCAGGTACCTCAGCAGTTGCTGCGCCTGCGCGGGCTCGAACCAGTAAGACAGCAATTCGGGCATAGGCGATATCACCTGATGCGTCAGGCCCATGGCGGGCAGGTCGGCAATTCGGCGTGAACTGCTCCAGCACTTCTCGGACACAGTGCGGTAGTTTTTGCCGGCAATCATGATGTGCTTGTGGCACAGGCCGCCGGCCTCGGGCGCATCGGCGGTCGATGGCCAGAGCGCAGGCGCGTTGGAGCCGACGAAGGAGGGAAAACGTTCCGGCACGACATGCGCGTGAATGTCGATAGCGCATTTGCAGACAGGGCGAAGCTGAGCCGCCATAGATTGTTCTCCAGTGCCGTTTTGTCTCGGGCGATCCATTGCCTGAAAGAGCATGGACCGCTGTTTATCCGGCTGAGTCTAGAGACGGAATAAATATCCATCAATGCAATATTCTGGATTCGTACAATCCATGTCATGGATATACGTTCTATCGACATGAACCTCCTTGTGGTGTTCGACGCCATGATCGAGCACCGGAGCGTCACCCGCGCAGCAGAGGCCATCGGCCTGAGCCAGCCCGCCATGAGCGCGGCAGTATCGCGGCTGAGAACCTGGTTCGACGATCCGCTATTCGTGAAAACCGGCGCCGAGATGAAGCCCACGCCCCGCGCGCTGACGCTCGCGCGCCCGGTACGACAGGTCATCGAGACCATCAAGGACGAAATCCTTCAGCGCTCCGGCTTCGATCCGCAAAAGACCGATCGCACCTTCACGATCATGACGCCCGACATTGGCGAGGCGAACTTCGTGCCCAAGCTGCTCGCCCGCATCTCGGAAATGGCACCCAACGCACGTCTTCGCGCCGTGTCGCGCTCCCGGCCGGCAGCAGCCGAGTCGCTCGAATCTGGTGAGGCGGAACTCGCAATCGGCTATTTTCCCGACCTCCACAAGGCGGGCTTTTTCAAACAGAAGCTGTTCGAGAGTCCGCATGTATGCGTCGTCCGGGCCGATCACCCGGCGGTCGGCAAGAAGCTCACCATGAAGCAGTACCTCGCGTTGTCGCACGCCGTGGTTCAGCCGGAAGGCCGCGAGCATGTGTTCGATTTGTTTCTCGGTCAAAAGGGAATGCAGCGCAAGGTGCTGCTGGAGCTGTCGCACTTCATGAGCCTGCTGCCGGTTATCGAAACCAGCGATTTGATTGCCACAGTGCCGCTCGATCTGGCAATGATCTGCCAGCGCTACGCCAACATCAAGATCGTCGAGTCTCCAATTACCTCACCGGTGATCGCAGTGCATCAGTTCTGGCACAGACGCTTCAACAAGGATCCGGCGAACGTGTGGCTGCGCGGCGTGGTGCATTCGCTGTTCGGCGGCACCAAGTAGGCCGCCGAACTTTCTCAGTCAGACGTTCTGTATTTCTTCCCAACTGCCTACCGCCAGATCGCCTAGCGAATAAGGTCCTATGGCCGAGCGAATCAGGCGCAGCGTGGGCAATCCCACCGCTGCAGTCATCCGGCGTACCTGTCGATTGCGACCCTCGCCAATGGTCAGCTTTATCCAGGAGGTAGGAATGTTTTTACGCACACGTATCGGCGGGGTTCTATCCCAGGTCACGGGCGTTTCGGCAAGCAGTTCGGCCTGCGCAGGAAGCGTCGGGCCGTCGTTCAGCAGCACTCCATTTCGCAAGGCGTTCAACGCGGCCTCGTCGGGCAAGCCTTCCACCTGTGCGAAGTAAGTCTTTTGCATCTTGAATCGCGGATCGGCAATGCGTGCCTGCAGCTTGCCGTCGCTGGTGAGCAGCAGCAGGCCCTCGCTGTCCGCATCGAGGCGTCCTGCAGCGTACACATCGGGAATGCTTATGAAATCCTTGAGGCCCTGCCATCTGCCCTCGGGCTGGAACTGGCTGAGCACGCCGTAGGGCTTGTTGAAGCGGATCAGGCGAGGCAAGCCGCGCGGCGGTGAAGACATGTGTGTCGATGGAGAAAGTTGAGCCGGCACTTGAGCCGATATTTGAGCCGATATTTTGCTGCACTCGACCATACCTGCCTCATAGAATGCGTTTTACTGAAAAGGGTAAACATGAAGCGGGCGTTGGTTGGAAGTTTTTGTTTCGCACTGATTTGCGCGACATCTGCCTTCGATGGGCACGCAGCCGACGTCGCAACGAATTCCGCAACGAGTTCCGCAACCAATTCCGCAGCCGATTGGCTCACGGTTACAGACGGCGAGGTCAGTGCCGATTCGACAGTCGTGCAGGTCGACCCCATTCCTGTATCGGTGACCAACTCGATTCGCGTCATGAATGTGCGGGTTAGCCGTCCCATGGAGAGAACCAGTACGGACGGCATCCCGTTCCGTTCGTACACATCGGTCGTGGAATTCAACTGTTCCATCCGCACCGCCCGCTTCGTGCGGGCAGATTTCTTTGCTGCTCCGCTTTGGGCAGGCCCGGTTTCCAGAACCATGGTGTACCCGCTGGACAAGATCAGGCCCATGGAATTCCGTTCGGTCGAGCCGAACCCGAAAGAGCGGGTCATGAGGGCGGTTTGCAGCATCGCGGGTTCGAACTATCGCTAGCCCGACCCCGCGCGCCGACTTGAGTTGATGCAGCGCACAAAAATGCGGAAGTCATTCGTCGCGATAATTCGCCCATGTCCGAAATGCAATTCGGCTATGCCCTCGCGCTAGCCTCTCTCTGCCTCTTCTCCAGCGCCATCCTTCTCACTCGTGCAGCGGCCAGGCACATCGATGTGAGCAACGGGTTTCTGATCGCAACGGGCGTGAATGTCGTGTTCGCCGGCCTCGTCTACCTGGTCGATCTTTCGATGCGGGAGAAAGGCGTGTCCTGGAACTGGCACGGCTTTCTAATGTTCGGTTTGGGCGGCGTGTTCTCCACCTATTTCGGGCGATGGTTCTTCTACGAATCGGTGCTCAAGTTCGGACCGGCTCGCGCCAGTGTTTTTCAGATCAGCAGCCCGCTCTTCACCGCCCTGATCGCATGGGTGGTGCTTTCGGAGTCGCTCACTCCCACTACCGTTTTCGGGATGCTGCTCACCATGGGCGGATTGCTGATGGTGAGTCACCAGCCGCGCACGGTAGTCGCCACTCCGCAGTCTCGAGACATGGCGGATCGCATCGCCCGGAAAACGCTCGGCCAGCGAGCATCCGATTCCTTGTTGATGGTCGGGCTCGCAAGTGCGTGCGCTTACGCTATTGGAAACGTGTTCAAGGGTGTCGGTGTTCGCTCTTGGGACGAGCCGATTTTGGGCGGCATGCTGGGCGCTCTTTTCGGCATGGCGCTTCACGTCGGATTCGCGAAAAAGAAAAGCGAGTTGTGGGGCCGATTGCGCGGTGTGAGCAAACGCGGTTTCTGGATCTACGTCGCCATCGGCGTTTGCGGCATCTCTGCCCAGATATGTGCCATCGGATCGATGCGCCATATCTCTCTCGCCATCTCGACGCTTGTGACCCTTTGCACGCCATTGCTGGTCATTCCGTTGAGCCATGTGCTGTTCAAGAACGATCGTCCCATGGGGCCGACCATGCTTGTCGGCAGCGTCATCACGATGGCGGGCATCTATCTGGTGGTTCATCGTTGAGGAGTAGCGCTGAGGTTGAGAACTGCAAGGCGCCTTCGATGCTACGTATACTGATCATTGAGTTCTCAACCTCCGGTCGACTCGTCGATCGATTCAATTGTCAGGTGCGACATGTTGCGTGAAACAGGCGATCAGCTTCAGAAAATCAAGCTTGCGGCGGTGCAGGCCTCGGGTGTTCATCTCGACCGTGATGCGACGGTTCAAAAGGCGTGCAAACTCATTCGCGAAGCCGGCAAGGCAGGTGCGTCGCTCATCGCATTTCCTGAAGGATTCATTCCCGCGCATCCCTGCTGGTTCAGCGTTCGGCCCGGAACCGATCGGGTCAGCTTCGCGCTTTCGAAAGCGCTGTTCCAGAATTCGGTCGTGATTCCGAGCGCCGCCACCGACACGCTGGGCGACGCCTGCCGGGAAGCAAAAATTACCGCGGTCATCGGCGTGTGCGAGAAGTACGAAGGCACGACCGGCACCATGTTCAACACGCAGCTGTTCATCGGCCCCGACGGATCGATTCTCGGCAAACACCAAAAGCTCATGCCCACGCTGGCCGAGCGCATCGTGCACACCGGCGGTCATGGCGATACCTTAAAGGCGTACAAGACGCCGTTCGGCATGGTGAGCAGTCTTATTTGCGGAGAGAACGCGAACCCGCTGGCAGCCTACGGGCTGATGACGCAATACCCGCTGGTGCATGTGGCGTCGTGGCCATCGTTCGTGTCGCCTACCGTGAAGCTGTCGGAAGTCATTCTGTCGATCACCAAAGGGCTTGCCTATTCGATGGGCACCTTCGTGGTGAACGCCGCGGGTTACCTCACACAGGACATGATCGATTCGTACGAGGCCGGCGATGTGGAACGGGGCTTCATGGAAAAGCTCCTCGGCAGCAACAACGCCTCGATCATCAGTCCGAGAGGCGTCCTGCTGACAGAGCCGATGGAAGGCGAAGGCATTCTTTATGCAGACGTCGATCTGAACGACACCATCCCCTCGAAAATTGCGGCGGACTTCGCAGGCCACTACAACCGCCCGGACGTCTTCGAATTCCGTGTGCGCGAAGACGTCCCTTCGCACCGTGCCTGATATCAATCCCATCCCGAGAAACATCCCATGAGCAATACACACAATCCGCCCACCCTCAGCTACGAAGGCGCACTTCGCCTGATCGCGGCAGCGGTCGCGCATGCAAACAAGATGGGTCAGCCGCAATGCATCGCCGTGGTCGATGCCGGCTGCAATCTGCTCGCCTTCGTTCGGATGGACGGCGCCAAAATTCAGTCCGAGCATTCGTCGATCACCAAGGCTAAGACAGCAGCCTCGAGTCGCTCCGAAACAGGAAGTGCTCCTGCGTATCTCGATGGGACGCTGGCCATGGCAACCGGGCTTCGCTGGTCGAACCTGAAAGGCGGAATGCCGGTGATCGTCGATGGACATGTGGTGGGCGGTATCGGCGTCGGGTCGGGCACCAGTGAGCAGGATGTGGAAGTCGCGACAGTGGCGCTCGAAGCCCTGCGCTGAAAACCGGGCGCTCGACCGGCGCTCAACGGGCGCTCAACGGAAGGTTAACAATTTCCCGCTATGCTGAGTCGATAAATTAATAACTACACATAGCATTTGGGAATTTCATGAGTGAACCGACTCCTCCTGCGGCCCCGCCAGCGGCCGTGCGCCCGCAACCTTCGTTTGCCGCCCTTCGCCACCGAGGGTTCCAGATCTATTTCGTGACCTTTCTGCTCGCCATGATGGGCGACAACATCGAGCACGTGATCAGCTACTGGATGATGTATCAGAAGTTTCATTCGCCGGCACTCGGCGGCTTCGCCGTGCTGTCGCACTGGCTCCCATTTCTTTTCTTTTCGGTGCCGGCGGGCGCCTTGGGCGAACGGGTCGATCCACGTCGTCTGATCCAGCTGGGCATGGCGCTGTTCATTACTGCATCGCTGGGATGGGGCTACTTCTTCATTACCGACTCGCTGCAGATGTGGCAAGCCATGGTGCTGCTCGTGATACACGGATGCGCCGGCGTGTTCTGGCAGACGAGCAGCCAGCTCCTGCTGCACGATCTGGTCGAGCCCGCGATTCTTCCGAGCGCAGTGCGCCTGAACGCGACCGCGCGATACCTGGGTGTGTTGGTGGGTCCTGCAGTGGGCGGCGCAATCATGCTGACGCTCGGACCATCGCACGGCATTTTCCTGAATGCGGTGTTTTATCTGCCGCTTGTTTTCTGGTTGATCAACGCTCCGTACGGCCCGAAGTTCCGCAAGGGTGCAGCCACGGTTCGACGCGCGGTTCGCGGTATGGGCGACATCGTCGCCACCATGCGCGACATCGCAAGCGACCGGCTACTGGTGTCGATGACGCTGGTTGCGGGGGCAGGGTCGTTCTTCATCGGCAGCAGCTACCAGGCGCAAATGCCGAGCTTCGCGAGCGATCTCGGTCATGGAGATCCTGGCGTCGCCTACAGCATGCTGCTGGCGGCCGATGCGGCGGGCGCGCTGGTTGCAGGCATCGTGCTGGAAAGCCGTGGATCGCGCAGTGCGAATCCACGAGTCGCTATCGGTTTGGCCATGACCTGGTGCTTGATGCTCGGAGCCTTCGCCTTCGCGACAAGCTGGCCGCTCGCGCTACTGCTTCTGTTCTTCGCCGGTGTGTTCGAGCTTTCGTTCAGCTCGATGGCGCAGACACTGGTTCAGCTCAACGCACCTGCCGATATGCGTGGCCGCGTAATAGGCTTGTTCAACATGTCGGCCCTTGGACTACGCGCGTTCAGCGGCATAACCGTTGGACTGCTGGGCGCAATCATCGGCGTGCACTGGTCGCTGTTTCTCTCGGCGCTTTGCCTGATGGTGGTGATGTTGCTGATCGGCTGGTGGGTTGGACCAGCCGTTCGAAAAGCCACCGCCTGATTAGCTAGCAGCCTTTCGCTTCAGGGTTCGCTTCAAGGCTTAGCGACTCAAAAAGTCGCGCTTCAAGGCTTCGCGCTCACGCGCCAGATGACGTTGCCCACGTCGTCGGCAACCAGCAAAGCGCCTTTTTTGTCGATCGTCACACCTACCGGGCGGCCCTTGGCTTTTCCGTCGGACGACAAGAAGCCAGTGAGCACATCGACGGTGGGCTTGGTAGGTTTGCCATCGACAAAGGGCACGAAGATCACCTTGTAGCCACTGTGCGGCTTGCGGTTCCATGATCCGTGCTGGCCGACGAACATGCCGGTCTTGAATTGATCCGGAAGCTTCGCGCCTTCCGAGGTCGTCAAGCCCAAGGATGCGGTGTGAGGGCCGAGCGCAAAGTCGGGCGCGATCGCTTTTGCCACCATATCGGGACGCGGCGGTTTGACGCGATCGTCGACGTTCTGGCCGTAGTAGCTGTAAGGCCAGCCGTAGAAGGCACCGTCCTTCACCGATGTCATGTAGTCGGGCACGAGATCGCTGCCGATTTCATCGCGCTCGTTCGCCACGGTCCAGAGCGCTTTGGTGGTCGGTTCCCAAGCCATGCCATTGGGATTGCGAATGCCCGATGCGAACACTCGATGCGATCCCGATGCAATATCGATTTCCCAGATGGCCGCACGACCCTCTTCGGCTTCCATGCCGTTCTCGCCCACATTGCTGTTCGACCCGACGGTCGCATAAAGCTTCTTGCCGTCAGGACTTGCGATCACGTTTTTGGTCCAGTGATGGTTGATCGTGCCTGCGGGCAGATCGACCACTTTCGTTGCGGCTGCAGTGATTTTCAGATCGCCGTCTTTGTACGGAAATTTCACGATGCCATCGGAGTTCGCGACGTACAACTGATCGCCTACGAGCGTCATTCCGTAGGGTGAATTCAGTCCGCTAAGGAACACCGACTTCGTTTCTGCAACGCCGTCGCCATTCGAGTCGCGCAACAAGGTGATCCGATTGGCAGAGGGCACGCCAGCGCCCGCGCGCTTCATGACCAGCTTCATCACCTTGCCCTTGATGCCTTTGCTGTCGTCGGGCTTCGGTGGCGCGTTCGTTTCGGCGACCAGCACATCGCCGTTGGGCAACACGTATAGCCAACGCGGATGGTCGAGTCCCGATGCGAATGCGTTGACGACGGTGCCTGCAACCGCAGTAGGCATTTCGCCCTTTGCCCATGGCTTAGCCGGCGCAATGTTCACCGTAGGAATCGTGCTTTTAACCGGGGAGGGAAGAGTCGGATTCGGGCCTGTGCCGTCGTCGACGGAGAGGGTGGCAGTTTCTGCGCACGCTGAAAGCGATGCGAGAACCACGGGTGCGATAAGGAATAGTTTTTTTACTTGGTACTTCATGTTGTTTTCTTCTTTGTTGAATTAATTCAGGCGCGTCGTTTGAGCGGCACTACGTTCGTCGCCTTCATCAGACGACCGATCCGGCCTCGCGGTTTCGCCGTTTCAGGGCTTTGAACCGGCGAGTGCTTCGCTTGTCTCGGCGGGCGTCCGATGCCCATCTTCCGACCGATCAAACCCGTCATCAGGCCGATGCAAAAAGCCGCTGCGGCCTTCTTTGCCCTGTGCATGTCCAGGTCGAGGTTGGCACGCGCAAGTCCGTCGATAGGGTGAAGGCGCGAATCTGGTTTGAGATGATCGAATCCGCTATCGAGTCGTTGCGCTGCAATCGTCTCCGGGTCGCGTAAATCTTCGATCGGCGCGGCTTTCTTGCCGTGCTTGTGCGAGCCATGTTCGTTGGCGTACACCCATGTGAATTCGGCGCCCAACAGAAAAACCTGCGCCGAGTAATAAACCCAGATCAACAGCACCGCAATCGATCCGGCCGCTGCGAAAGACGAGGTCACGCTGCTCTTGCCGATATACAGACCGATCAGCAGCTTGCCGACCTCGAACAGCACGGCTGTGACCATTGCGCCGACGAGCACGTCGCGCCACGCGAGTTTTGCTTGCGGCATGAACTTGTAGATCAGCGCGAACAAGGCGGTCGTCAAACTCAGCGAGAGCAGCGTGTTGACGGCAAGCAGCAGAAATTCGACGGCGGGAAGGAAGCCGCTCACCCAGTTCCCGACCGCTGCAATGGCGGCGCTTGCCACCAGCGACACGATCAGCAGGAAGCCGAGACCGATCACAAGACCGAACGAAAGTATCCGGGCGCGTAGGGTGTTGAAGATGCCAGTCTTTTTCACGGCTGATGGCATCTGCCAGATTCGGTCTAGAGCACTTTGCAATTCTGCGAACACGCTGGTTGCACCCACTGCAAGCACCGCCAGGCCGATCAAGGTGGAAATGATTCCCTTGGCCGGTTGTGCCGTGGCGCGAAGCAAGTCCTGAATGCCGACCGCCGCGTCGTGCCCGACCATGCCCGCAATCTGCGCAACGACTTGGCCCTCGACTGCATCGCGTCCCCACACAAGGCCCGCTACCGAAATCACGATGAGAAGCAGCGGGGCAAGCGAGAACACGGTGTAGTAGGCAATGGCAGCACCCATGCTCGATGCGTAATCGTCGCTCCACGCATTCACCGATTTTTTCGCGAGATCGAAAAAGCGTTTGAGAGTCATTGTTGGAAAGGTCATCGCTTTTCTCCTCGCGTGTTCACTCGCGTCAGGTGATTATTTTTTTGCTGGCGTTTTTGTGGGGGTTGCTGCTGCTGGGGCAGGCGCGGCATTCTTGTTGGCAGCGTTCGTGGTGCCGCCGGCAACGGTAGAAGACGGGTTCAACACCTTCTCGCATTGCGCGTCTTCGCCGGGACCGGTTTCGATAAGCGGAATCAGTGCGGCGAGAGGATTGATAAAGGCCAGTGCGATCGCACCGCCAGCACGAGCCAGCAGAGGCGTTTTCTCGAGAGTGAAGTCGGCGTCGCGGAAAGTGCCGTAAACACGAACCGGTGTGCGCAGCGACAGGATGCCGGGGTTCTTGGGTTTCGGCACCAGGTTCATGTTGAACTTCTCGTCTTTGAGGTTCACCGTTCCGCTGCCTTCGATTCGTGTCTGTTCGGTATCGACGATGAACATCGTCGAGTTGGCGATGCCGTCTTTCACATCGAACGCAAGACCGCCGCAACGAATCGGAATTTCCTTGTCTCCGCCCACGAACAGGCTGATGATCTTGCCGCCGTTCAGCCCCGAGGCCGCGTCCAGCAGATTCGAGATTCTCCCGTTCGCGATGACCGCAGATGCCGATCCGTCGGCGTTCGCCGCTACGTCGGCAATCGAGTTGCCTTCACCCTTCAGACGAATTTGTGCGCCAACAGATCCTGCACTCTTCGCGATAGTGGAATTGTCTGGCAGCAGTTGCGACAGGCGCACTCGTTTCACATCCACCGACACGTCCGATTTGAGCAAGTCCTTGCGTGCGTCGAGATTGATCTTCGATGCTATTTTTCCGCCGGCGAAATTGAAATCGAACGGGTCGAGTTTCATCACGCCATCGTGCAGGCTTAGTGCCACTTTCAATTTATCGACGCCCAGAAAATCGGGCGCTTTGACCTGCGCGACATCCATGTCGACTTCTGCATCGATCGCGCGGATCCTGCCGCCTTCGAATTTGCCCGAAGGCAGCAAACGTTCTCCGGCATAGGTGCCGTCGGGCAGAACGCGTGCACCCTGCTTCACTTTTTCGTTGGTCGCTGCCGCACCGCGCGTGGCCGTTTCAGCCTGCGTCGGCGGGGTCTGTACAGCAGCGCTTTCCTTCGTCTTGACGCCGACGAGCGGTCCAAGATCGGCCACGTTGAGAAGCTTGCTCTTCAGATGCGCGGTGAGAAGCGGGCGCGGTGCCTTCGACACATACGCTGCATCGCCGCTCACATCGGTAGATCCGATCTTGCCGACCATATTCGTCATGTCGTAGCTGTTGCCGGTTCTCTTCAAATGGCCGGACAGGCTGTAAGGGGGCGATGCCGGCAAGGGCAATAACAGGAACGGATAAAGATTTGCCAGAGTCTGGCCCGAGATTTTCAGCTGAACGTCGATGGCGGATAGATGGCTCGCGTCCGCGATCGTGCCTTCGACTTCGGCCGTCGTCGTTCCTGCCGTGACCTTGCCCTGCACCGGGAAAAGGATGTTCGATTCGTTGAAGCTCAGCACGTCGCCGGTGAGTGCTTCACCGCTGAATCCGGCATCGTGATACTTGCCTTTGAACTCATAACGAGTGGTGTACTTGTCGTTCTGCGCCGGTGCGCTTGCAGTCTTGACCTTTTCTTTGACAGTCGGATCGAACGTGCTGGCCTTGATCGTCACGTCCAGCGGCTCGCCGTGGTCGAGGTATTGCAGCTGGCCGTTCGACACCGAAAGCGATCCGATTCGAACTTTCGAAGGCGACTTGTCGCCGGGTTCGCTCAGACGCCAGTTTTTCTCGTCGTCCTTGCTGAGTTCGAACAACAGATCGCCGTCGGTGACCGCAATTCGCGGAATGTAGACTTTTCCGTCGAAAAGGTCGCGCAGCGATACGGAGAATTCGAGCTGACCGATCGTGGCCATCGGCCGCGCCAAGCCCCAATCGGTGTTGGCGAAGTAAACATCTTTCACCCGTATCGTCGGGTTCCAGCCCAGATCGACATCGAGATCGGAAATCCGGAATTCACGCTGGGTTTTGTTGCTGATGTATCGCTCCACCGGATGGCGCAGCCAATTCCAGTCGAACAGGATGGCGATGATCACCAGTATCCCGACGATGCTCATCAGAGTGATGAACCATGGACGACGCACCAGCGGTCGACGAGCGGGACGGGTATCGGCAGTAGACATCACCCGATGATCAAGCGCGGCGCGTCTAAACCCTGTCGGCATCGCCCGCGCAGGCGGGTAAGGCAATGCCTACAGTTACGAATCTACGGAAAGGCTACCGAAAGCAGGCAGATGATTGACCGCCTACCTACCGCCTAACGACGAGCAGCGGCCAGCATGCGCAGCAGCGACCGGTTGATTTCTTCCAGACCGGTTTCGTGCACCTGGCTCAGCGAGCGGATCTTGTCGGCGTCGCCACCTTCCAGCGCGACCGCGATTTCGAGGCTGGAGGCGTAGGGGCCGGAATTCGTCACGGTTGCCGAATAGATTCGATCGGACAGAGGAAGGCGGTGAAGGATCGAGCCGAGGTTGTCGTCGAGCAGAAGGTCGAGTTGCGAGAACAGGCCGCACAGGTAGATTTCCTTGCGCAGATCGTCCTCGATGCCGGCGTCCATCAAATATTCCATCAGCCGCGCCCGCATCACCATGGTCCGGCGAACCGGCTCCAGATTGCGATCCTCGGTCGCGTGGGGCAACTGGCTGGCCAGCCAGGTCTTGAGCGAGCTGTAGCCCAGCATCATCAGGCTGTGCCTGACCGATCCCATGCCGGTACGCAGGCCGAGCGCCGCGGAGTTCACGTACACCAGCAAGCGGTGCACCAGCAGTGGATCTTCGCCCAAAAGTTGCTCGATCTTCTCCATCGACTGCTCGCCGTCGAGTGCAATCGAAATACGGTTGACCAGCTCCCGAGGCGGCTCCAGCGGCTCACGTTGCATGCCGTGAATGATGTCCTCGATCGGCCATCCGGCAACCGCCCAGGCCTGACGCTCGTCGAGTGCATACAGCGCCAGCGCGCGACTGGCAACGCCTTCGTACATCTGTCCTGCGAGGAGCGGATTGGTGTCTTGCCGAATGTAGGGAGACGGGGCCCGACCCTTGGCGCCTGCTGCCTGCTGCGCCGCATTGAGCGCAGACGCCGCGTTCACCGGGGTTAGGGTCACGAAGAGTCGCTCGAAGAATCTGGCGGTCTGGGCGTCCGGGCGGCGATCGAGCGTTCCGTGCGCCACCAGCTTCATGCCGCGAGTGTGCGCTGCGAGCAGCAGCTGACGCATCCTGTTGCTGCCCAGCCACTCGTTTTTGACGCCGATCATCGGCGCCTCGGGACCCGCGTTTTGCAGCAGATCCGAGATCATTTCTTCGGAGTCGGAGGTGAGCAGAATCGGCGGCGAGCCGGCGTTCCAGAGTTCCTGGATCGTGCGCAGAAGATGCAGCCCGTCGACGACGGTGTCTTCTTCGGGGGTGACCATGAGCTGAACCGCAGCCAGAGTGCGTGCGCGGTTCCACAGCGGCCGATACCCGAGCGTGATGCTACCGAGTACGGATTGCGCCATTCAATTAGCCCAGGTAATCGAAAAGCGACAGCTTCTGTATTTTTGCGTAGGAGCTGAGAGCTGCCGTGTACGCAGTTTCTTTGGTCTGAAATTCGGAAAGTGCTTTCACGGTGTCTAGATCCTCTGCGCGGGAACGGTCCGCTTCCAGCTGGATGCTACGCGTATCCTGCCGGTCTGTAATCCGGTCTACGCGATTCAAAAGCTCGCCGGCCTGCGTCCGGGAAGCCACCAGACGTGCCATTCCGGCGTCGATTTCCGACAGCGACTGGTTCAGTTTCTGTGTGATCGAACCACTGGTCGATCCGCTCTTCACTGCTGCAATTGCAGAGTCAAGAACCCCGAAAAGACTGTCTTTCGAACTGGGTGAAACCGTGAGCGAATTGCCAGTGGCGGGGGTGCCCGAAACCACCATCGACAGGCCGTCGAAGGTGATCGACTGGTTGGCTACATATGGTTGTGCGGTTGCAACAGTCGTCGAGGTCGTGTTGTCCACCACGTCATAGGTGGTCGCCCCGCTCGCATTGACCGTGAAATTGATGCTGTAGTTGTGGCCCGTCACGGCGGACGGGTTGGTGACCGTCCCTGCGTCCGAGAATACGCCGGTTGTCGCGGTACCCTGGGCCACCTTGAAGGTTCCGTTGCCGGTGGGCACGTCCATGAAGGTCGAGTAGCCGTCCAGAACCGATGGGATGGCGGTGTCGGTGGATGCGGCCAGTCCCGGGGTGCCGTTGTAGGTGACGCCGGTCGCCAGATTGGTGAAGGGCGTGTCCGAGCTGCCAAGTCCGCTGAACAGCGCCAGCCCGTTGGTGTCCTTGGTGTTCGCGTAATTGAAAATCTGATCGCGCAGGGCCTGCATTTGCTGCGCAATGCTGGCGCGATCGCTGGTACTGAGAGCGGCATTGCCGGCTTGAACCACCAGCGTTCTGAAATCCTGCATGGCGCTGCCGGCATCGCCCAGCGTGCTTTCGGCGTTGGCAATCGAGTTGCGTTGCGCTTCCAGGGCGCGTTGATCGGTCGCGACCCGCGACTGACGTGTGATGGCACGTTCGGCGAGCGCAGCGGCGGCCGGATCGTCGCTGGGACGAAGCACCCGCTTGCCTGCGGTCATGTTCAGCTGCGTCTGCGACAGCTCCGACTGGCGGATCTGCAGCGCCTGCAACGATGAATCGAAAACGTTGGCTGATCCAACACGTGTAAACGACATAGTTCGCCTCTTACCTCATGATCGACATCAGCGAGTCGAAGATGTTTTGGGAAATCTGGATGACTTTCGACGACGCCTGATAAGCCTGCTGGTACTGGAGCAACTTGGCTGCTTCCTCGTCCAGGTTCACGCCCGACACCGAAGTGCGATTCGATTCCAGGCTGGTCGCAATGGAACTCGAGATGGACGTTGCGTACTGCGCGCTTTGCGAACGCACGCCTATGGTTGCCATGACGCTCGAATATCCGTCGGTCATGCTCACGCCGTCGAAGGTCGCGACATCGCGCAGGTCGAGCAGGGCCTTCGCGTTGCCCACATTTGTGGCAGCGTTCGCCGGATTCGCAATTTGAATCGTCACCGTGTCGCCCACCTTGGGCGTGCCTTGCAGCGTGACCGACCAGCCGTTGTATGAAATAGGTTGGCCCGACGTATAGGTCTGACCGGTCGGGTTGCCGGTTCCGGTTCCGCTCACGTCGAAGGTGCCCGCGCCGGTGAAGGTGAGCGTGACTGTCTGCGTGAGGTTGGCGTTCGACGAGCTTGCCGCGATGTTGTTGACCGTGACGCTTCCGGTGTTGGACGGCGTGATCGCCGCTTGCACCGGGCTGCCGACTGCAAGGCCGGTTGCCGTGGTGAACTCCATCGCCATCTTCGAGGCAGCGGTGGAAAAGGGCTTCACCAGGAAACGGTCGCCGACTGCTGCCGCGCCCGAGGCGGTATCGAAGGTCAGGCCGTCGACCGCAACCGGGAGCGGTCCCGCGAAGTTGGTTTGCTGTCCGTCCGAGAGGCGAGTCACCTGTATTGCGCCGCCAGTCTTGATTTCGATCTGGTAGTCGGACGCGACCATCTTGGTCGAGTCGGCCACTGCTGCCGAAACCACGGCGGTACCGGTGTTGTCGTTCGAAGACAGGGCGTTGTTCAGCGTGATCGGCGTGAACAGATCGGTGCCGGTCTGGCCCGCCGAATTCACCCCGAGTTCATGCTGTGCGTTCACGCTGGTGTTGATGGCAAGCGCCATGCGTCCCAGCAAATTGCTGGCTTCTGCGAGGTCGCTGTTGTTGAACCGCAGAAGGCCGGCCACCGAGCCGCCGCCGATTGTTTGCTCATCGACATTCACCGTGAGCGCACCGCGCGTCACGGCAAGCTTCATCTGCGACAGATCGTTGTATTCGTCGTTGGCCAGCGAGACCTTGGCAACCGTGTTGCCGAGCACCAATGCCTGGCTGCCGATGAACACGCTCACGCTGCCGTCATCGGCGGTCACCTGCGAGGTTTGCACCAGCTGGCCCAAATCGCGCATCAACTGATCGCGCTGGTCGAGCAGGTCGTTGGGCTGTTGGCCCGATCCGTTGGCCTGCGTTATTTTTTGGTTGACCGCACTGATGCGGTCGGCCAGCGAGTTGATCGCCTTGACCGAGTCGGTGAGTTCCTGGCGCACGCCCGATTGCAGATCGCTCAGTTGAGTCGACGCGGCGCGAAAGCGCGATGTCATTTCGTCGGCGCGCGCCACCACGACGTTACGGGCGGTGGCGTCGGTGGGTGACGACGATACGTCCGAGAACGCGTTGAGCAAGTCGCTCACTGCCGCACCCAGACCGGACTTCCCGCCCTTGAACAGATCTTCGAGTTGCGCAAGACGTGTCGAGCGCACCGTGTCCATGGCGCTCATCGATTGAGCCGAAGCGGCCTGCGAGGTCAGAAAGCTGTCGTAGCTGCGCTGGATGGTCGTGGCTTGAACGCCCTGACCCACGTAGCCCGATCCGCTGTATTGGCCGACCACGGTTTGCAGCACCACGCGTTGACGCGAGTAGCCCGCGACGTTCGCATTCGTGATGTTGTTGCCGGTGGTCTGCAGGCCAAGCGAGTTGGCAAGCAGGGCGCTGGTTCCGACACTCAGTAAGTTGCCCATTTGTCAGCTCGATCAGCTTTGTGCGCGCCGAAAATTCAGCGTGCTGGTGGTGTTTGCATTCAGGTACTGACCGGCTTGTCCGGCTTGGGCTACCTGCGTGTTCTGTGTCATCTGGATCACGCGGCTCAGCTTCGACGCGTAGGCCGGATCGGTTGCATAGCCGGCGTTCTGCAGTGCGGTCGCGTAAGCCGTGGCAGAGCCGGTGCTGCTGCGCGCCTGCGCATAGCGCGGGTTTTCGTTGATCAGTCTTGCGTAATCGCGGAACGACTGCTCGTACGAGTCGTATGCGCGGAACTTCGCGGTAACTTTTTTCGGCTCGCCATCGATGTACTCGGTGGTCGTGATTTCTGCGGTCTTTCCGGTCCAGCCGGCACCTGCCTTGATTCCGAACAGGTTGTGCGAAGACGAGCCGTCGGAGTTTTTGATCTCGCTCTTGCCCCAGCCGGTTTCGTGCGCTGCCTGACCAATCATGTACGACGCAGGAATGCCGGTAGACGCCGCCACCCTAGCTGCGGCGTTGGTGTGTTGCGCAACGAAATCGGCCTGATTTCCGCTGGCCGATCCGACCAGCGGATTTTTGACGTTAGACATCGACACCGTGGGCGTCACGCTGTTGCTCATCTGCTGCTGAAGCTGCTTGGCGATGATCTCGGACAGACCGCCGGGCTGACCCGACATCTGCACCGCGAACTGCTGGTCCATCAGATCCTGTCCGAGGTTGCCTTCGCCGCTCTCGTCCATGAGGCCCGATTTCATCGTGGCCTGGCGCATGCTTTTGAGCAGCTCGCGCATGAACAGCGATTCGAATTCCTTGGCCGCTTTCTTGATCGCATCCGGCGAGTCCTTGCCTGCCGCGAGCTTCAGGCTGGCAAGCGAATTCGCGTCGGCCGCGAGCGACTGAACATCCTTCGTGCCGACGGAGGATCCCATCGAGCCGAAAGGATTGAGCGATGACGCGCCGCCGATTGCCATGTCAGATGACTTCCAGTTCTGCGTTCAGCGCGCCGGATGCCTTGATTGCCTGCAAGATGGCGAGCAAATCCTGGGGCGATGCGCCGAGAGCATTGAGTGCGCGAACCACGTCGGTGAGTTGTGTGGATGCCGGCAGTTGAATCAACGCGCCGCCTTCCTGCTTCACCTGGATGTTCGTCTTTTCGGTAACCGTGGTCTGGCCTTGCGAGAACGGTGCGGGCTGGCTCACCGAAGGGGTCGAGCTCACGGTAATCGACAAGCTGCCGTGTGCAATGGCGCAGGGTCCGAGCGTCACGGCCTGGTTCAGCACGACCGAGCCGGTACGCGAATTGATGACCACCTTGGCCGCAGGCGCAGCCATCTCCATGGACAGCTCTTCGAGGTCTGCCAGGAAGTTCACGCGGGCGTTCGGATCGATCGGTGCGCGAACCGATACCGAGCGCCCATCCATTGCTTGCGCAAGGCCGGAACCCATCTTGGTGTTGATCGCCAATGCGACACGACGTGCGGTCTGGAAATCGTTGGAGTTGAGGTCGAGCGTGATCGTCTCGCCGGTCTGCAGCGAGGTGGGAACTGCACGCTCCACTTGCGCACCGGCAGGAATGCGGCCAGCGCTCAAATGGTTGATCTGCACCTTGGCGCCGCCTGCGGAAGCACCTGCGCCGGCAACCACCATGTTGCCTTGGGCCAGCGCATAAATTTCACCGTCCGCGCCGCGCAAGGGCGTCACGATCAGGGTTCCGCCCTTGAGCGACTTCGCATTGCCCATAGACGACACGTTCACATCGAGCGATTGACCGGGTTGGGCGAACGCGGGAAGCTGCGTGGTGACGATAACGGCCGCCACGTTCTTTAACTGCAGCGACGATGCGACGCCTGCCGGCAACTGGATGCCCAGCTGTTGCAGGTAGTTGGACATGGTCTGCGTGGTGAAGGGCATCTGCGTGGTTTGATCGCCGGTGCCATCGAGCCCGACGACCAGTCCGTAGCCGGTCAACATGTTCGAGCGCACGCCCTGCACAGATGCGATCTCTTTGATTCGCAGCGCGTGCGCCGGCGCACTCAGCACTGCGGCTGCAGCACCGACGAAAGCGGCAATGATTTGGAGGCGGCGAAGGAATTTCATAACAACGATTCTGTTGAAAATCAGAAAGGCGAAAGCGTTAAAAAGAACCGTCCAAGCCACCCAATTGCCTGCGCTTCACCCTGCTGGCCACGTCCGCGCGATTCGACTCGCACGTTCGACACCTGGGTGGATGCCACCAGATTGCCGGCCTGAATGGAGCGCGGATCGATGGTTCCCGAGAAGCGGAGCACATCCACGTTCTGGTTCACGCCGATCTGTTTCTCGCCGGTCACGACCAGATGGCCGTTAGGCAACACGTCGACCACCGTGGCCGTAATCGATCCCGAGAAGGTGTTGGCGCTTTCGGTGCCGCCCTTGCCCGCGAACACGTTGGACGACGTACCGTTGGCGTTGAGCTTTGCGAGATCCTTGGCGGACATGAACGGGAACGCCGAGATGCTCGAGCTGGTCGTGCCGCTCTTGTCGACGGTCGATGTCGATTTCTGGCTGGCGCTCACGTTTTCGACGATCTGAATCGTGACCGTATCACCCGCAAGACGTGCGCGACGATCCTCGAAAGCCGGGCGATAGCGGGACGATGAATACAGGCTGCCGGTCGTGGGCGCAAGTGTCGGGGGGTAAGCGGCCGAGCGGACCAGCGGCGGGCTGGTGTCGAGAATATCGACCACGGGCGTGCGCTGAATCGATTCGCAGCCGGTGAGCATTGCGAGCGCAACCAGCACCGGAGCAAGAAAAGCGATTCTGGGGAGGCGATTGAAGTAAGGCATGAAGGTGACTCCCGATCAGAGCTGGCTGAGCTTTTGAAGCATCTGATCCGAAGTCGTGATCGCCTTCGAATTCATTTCGTAGGCACGTTGCGTCTGGATCATTCCGACCAGTTCCTGCACCACGTTCACGTTCGATGTTTCCAGATAACCCTGCATCACCACGCCCAGGCCGTTCGTGCCAGGAGTGCCGCCGTTGGGCTGACCGGAAGCAGCGCTTTCTGTGAACAGGTTTTGTCCTTTGGGTTCCAGACCGGCCGGGTTCACGAAGGTGGCCAGTGCCAGCGTGCCCAGCGTTTGCGGCGTGGCAGATCCTGCAATGGTTGCGGTCACGGTGCCGTTCTGCGCAATGTCCACGTGGGTGGCGGTTGCGGGAATCGTGATGCCGTTGGCAACCGGCAAACCGGAGGAGGTGACCAGACGACCTTGCGAGTCGATCTGGAAAGAGCCGTCGCGGGTGTAGCCGATGGTGCCGTCGGGCTGGGTGACCTGGAAGAATCCGTTGCCGTTGATCGCGACATCGAGGTTGTTGGCCGACTGCTGCACGCTGCCTTGCGTGTAGGTGCGGCTTGTCGCCACGGTACGAACACCCAAGCCGATTTGCAGGCCGGTGGGCAGTTGCGATTGCTCCGACGTGTCCGATCCGACCTGACGCAGGTTCTGGTACATCAAGTCTTCGAACACGGCGTTCGAGCGCTTGAAGCCGGTGGTCGAGACGTTGGCCAGGTTATGCGAGATGACGTCGAGCTGCGTCTGCTGCGCTTCCATGCCGGTCTTCGAAATCCAGAGTGAATTGATCATGTTGTGTCCTTGGTGGATGAGGTCTGGCGTTCAACTATTTAGTTGCTGCCGAGCAGTTGCGTTGCCGCTTTGTCGTTGGCTTCGGCGTTCTGCAAAAGCCTCATGGAGCCGTCGAACTGACGGCCGAGTGCGATCATTCCGACCATCGATTCGATGGCGCTCACGTTCGATCCTTCAAGCGCTCCGGTCTGAATCAGAGCGGTCGCGTCCTGCGGCATCGGCTGGTTGGACGTCGCGCGAAACAGGCCATCGACGCCGCGCACCAGCGGGTCTGCATCGGTGGGGGTTGCGAGCTTCAATCGGCCGATGGCACTGGAGGGCTGTCCCTGTACCTTGGCGCTGATGGTGCCGTCCGATCCCATCGACACTTCCGCGTTCGCAGGAATGTCGATCGGTGCGCCGCCTGCGCTCAGAACGGTCAATCCGGTGTTGGTCACCAGCGTGCCGGCCGAGTTGATTTCGAATGAGCCGTTGCGTGTGTAGCCTTCGGTGCCGTCGAGTCCCTGCACCGCGAACCAGGCCTGGCCTTGTGCCATGGCATCGAGGTTTCGACCGGTGCGGGAAATCGTGCCGGGCTTGTATGAATAACCGGTCGTGGTCTCCATCGCCATTACGCGAGTCGGAGAGCCGTCGCCCTTCAATGGCACCGCGCGGAAGCTCGAAAGCTCCTCCCGAAAACCGTTCGTCGATACGTTCGCCAGGTTGTTGGCGAGGATCGACTGGCGATTCAGCATCGAGTTCGCACCGCTCATCGCGGTGTAGATCATGCGGTCCATATAAGGTCTCTACTTAAGTGAAGTTGAGTGAAGTGGAATCAGGCTGCGTCAGGCCGATCGATTAGCGAAGGTTCACGAGCGTGGACAGCACCTGATCCTGCGTCTTGATGGTCTGAGCGTTGGCCTGGTAGGCACGCTGCGCGGTCATCATGTTCACGAGTTCAGCGGTGATGTCGACGTTGGAGTCTTCGAGTGCGCCGGAACGCAGAGATCCGAATTCGCCTTCGCCGGGAGCGCCCTGAACCGGAACGCCCGAAGCGTAGGTTTCGACCCAGTAGCCGGAGCTGGTGGGTGCGAGGCCTTGTTCGTTACGGAAATTGCAAAGCGCGATCTGACCGGACGCCTGTGTCTGGCCGTTCGAGTAGCGCGCCGAGATCGTGCCGTTCTCGGAAATCGAGATGCTCGAAAGTTGACCTGCGGTGTAGCCGTCCTGCGAAAGATTCGAGACCGAGAAACGCGTGTTGTATTGCGTCATGTTGGTCAGGTCTAGCGCAACCGTGAAGGTCTGCGCCGGATCGTTCGGCGAGGCGAGCGTCAGCGGCGGGATGGTCGATGCGGGATCGAGCGTGCCGTCGTCGTTGAAGTGCAGCTGGAACGGGGTGGACGTGGTCGGATCGCTTCCGTTCACGCTGGTGTAAACGTTCCAGGTGTTGTTGGCGGTCTTCTGGAAAAACATGCCCACGGGCACTTCCAGACCCTGCTGGTCGTATGCCGTGATCGAGGTTCCGTACGTTGCGAGCGGCGTGTTGGGAGTGACCGCGTTGAACACAGGAGCGCTTGCGTCGAGGCTGATGTCGCCCGTGACTTTGGTGGACTGTTTCGCAGGCACTTGCGATGCTGTGGGCAATTGCAGCGGCACTGCGGCGAAGCTCAGGCGGTTGCCGATCGGATCGGTTTTGTAGCCCATCAGGATCGAGCCGTTGGCGGTCACGATGTTGCCGTTCTGGTCGAGCTTGAATGCGCCGGCGCGTGTGTACGCGAGGGTGCCTTCGGGGGTGGTGACCTGGTAGAAACCGCTGCCGTTGACCGCGAGATCCAGGTTGTTGCCGGTGACGGTCAGGTTACCTTGCGTGAACTGCTGCGTGACCGCGCCCACTTCGACGCCCAGACCGTAGCTGGCACCGCCCGCAGCGCCGAGGCTCGATGCATAGAGTTCGGAGAACTCTGCGCGCGATGCCTTCATGCCGGTGGTGTTGGCGTTGGCGATGTTGTGACCGATGACATCCAGATTTCGGCTGGCTGCGCTCAGACCGGAAAGACCTTGTTGAAAACCCATTTGATAACTCCTGTTGAGGTGTGAGCGAGATGTTTAAAGAATCGACTTGACGGAGCTGTAAGGCATGTATCCGTCGTTCGCGAGTTGAAGCGTGAGTACATCGTTGATCGTGCTCACACCGAGAACCTTGTCTTCGGACAGGGTGGTCGAGGTGACCGCCTTGCCGCTGGCCGAAGCCGTGACCTTGAACGTGAAATTCGTATCGGCGGAATAGGCCGATGCGTCCCACGAGAAAGAGTGGCGACCGGAATCCATCGCGCCCAGTTGCGCGGTCTCCAGCACCTGTCCGTTGGGCGCAATCACCTGCACGCTCACCGCGGTGGCTGCACCATCCAGATCGAACGCGCCTGCAGCGATGTCGCCCACACGTGTCATCCGATCGCCGGCGTAGACCACGTCGCGTCCGACCACTGCTGCACCCTGCAAGGCCTGCGACGACTGCACCTGCGTCAGCATCGACTTGACCGTGGAATTGAGTTGCGTGATGCCGGTGACCGTATTGATCTGAGCGATCTGCGAGGTCATCTGCGCGTTGTCCAGCGGATTCATCGGATCCTGGTTGGACAGCTGCGCCACGAGCAGTTTCAGGAATCGGTCCTGCTGATCGGTCGAACTCGTCGAGGTGAGCGAGCCTTCGGCGGTGGCGTCGGTCTTGGTGTCGCTCGCCAGCGTTGCCGGCGGCTTGTAGGTCGTGACGGAGGATGTTCCGGTAATCATGTGATGCCTTTTTTAAGAACCGAGTTGCAGGGTCTTCAGGAGAAGCGACTTCGCGGTGGACATCACCTCGACGTTGTTCTGGTAGGAGCGCGAGGCGGAGATCATGTTGACCATCTCTTCCACTGCGTTCACGTTGGAATGGGTCACGTAGCCCTGCGCATCGGCAGCCGGGTTGCCCGGGTCGTGGATCTTTCGGCCCTCGACCTGGCTTTCGCTGATGCCGGTGACGCGAACGCCTGCCGCGCCCTCTGTGCCGACCGGCATGGTCTGAAATACAACTTGGCGCGCCTTGTAGGCCTGGCCGTCGGGTCCTGCGACCGTGTCCGCGTTGGCCAGGTTACTGGCCACCACGTTGAGGCGCTGGGACTGCGCACCGATTGCGCTACCCGACACACCGAAAATCGAAAACATCGACATGGCTTACTCCTTCGGCTTACTGGCCGGTGATCGCGGTCTGCAACGTTTTTGCCTGACCGTTGATGAATCTGAGGGTCGCTTCGTAGCGGATCGCGTTCTCTGCAAATGCAGCGCGTTCGCGATCGAGGTCGACCGAGTTGTTGTCTATCGACGGCTGGATTTCGACCGTGTATTCGGCGTCGCCTGAATTGACGGTCGTGCCGCGCATGCCGCCGAGTGCCAGCGTGGAAGGGCCGGACGAGCCGAGCGTTCCGATCGAGCTGCCCTGCGACGGCGCCATGGCGAGCGTCAGCTTCGATTTCGTCGTGGCCTCGCCTGTGGATGCTGCGAGTGCCTTCTGAAAATCGATATCGCGACCGGCATACCCGGGGGTATCGGCATTGGCGATGTTGCCGGCGATCAGGCGCTGGCGGTCCGAGCGAAGCAGTAGCGCTTTCGCCTGGAAGTCCATGGCTTCGGATAGCTTGTCCAGCATGTTTATCTCGCAGACCTTCGTTAATCGGGGCTCCCCGAGGGGAGCTTCGGTGCTCCATCGGCGTGGAGCGAACGCAGTCGGTATGGATTTACGACGTCTGGAAATTGTGAAAGCGCCGGCGACAAACTAAAGCCGGAAGAAAGGGGGGAAAGACCGCTTGTTCCGGCAATTGAAATTGCGCGGGCTACGTAAAGTCTGGATCGTGGCGAAGAGTCCCTGCACCATGCTCCCTGGCATCCATCGATGCGCACCGGATCACACAGGAAGCATCTCCGAGAGACTTATTGCCAAATTGTTCACGTGAACTTTGTGCAACTCCGAACGAATGTATTAACCATGCGATTTACCAAAAGCCTCTTTGCCCGGAAAATTGATCTCCCGCTGTCTATGTATGCGGTGGCTGTAGCGCTTCTGGCATTTGCATTGGCTACGAGTCCGGAAGCGGCAAAAGCTGCCGATGTCGATGCGACGCCGGAATTCGCGGCTGCCACCCAGAAGTGGCTGGAAGAAGCAGTCACCAAGGCGCCGCAGCCGGCGGGTGTGAATTTGAGAATGGAAGTTAGCGTTGGCTCGCTGGACAGCAGGCTGAAACTGGCTCCCTGTGCCCGGGTCGAGCCGCATGTTCCGGTGGGAACGCGCTTGTGGGGCAAGACGAGGCTGGGTCTGCGCTGTGTAGACGGCCCGGTCAGGTGGAATGTGTTTCTGCCTATTCAGGTGAAGGCTTTCGGGCCGGCGTGGGTTTTGCGCGACAACAAGCTTGCCGGCGCAACACTCAATCAGGATGATGCAATGCTCGGCGAGGTCGACTGGGCAGAAGACTTCTCCCCGGTGGCCGGCGATCCTTCCCAGTGGGTAGGGGCCGCTACGACGAGAGCGCTGGTGGGCGGTCAGGCGATTCGCCAGGCCATGGTCAAGCCAGCGCAGGTATTTCAGGCCGGAACGACGGTGAAGCTCATTGCTCAAGGCTCTGGGTTCAGCATCACGGCAGATGGGCAGGCGATAACGGCCGGGGTTGTTGGACAACTCGTCCGTATCCGCATGGAAAGCGGAAAGATCGCTACGGGGACGGTGATGGATGCACGCACTGTCCAGATTGAACTTTGAGGGATTAAAGTTTTAACCAGTTGAGTCGATATACCTTGCAAAGACGCTTCTTATTCTGAGGGGCTCTGGAGAAGGCGATGAAGATAAACCCGTTACAAGACATCGTTGCATCGGCCGCTACAGCTGTAGCGCCGCAAACCGCGACAAAAGGCGTCGAAGCCGCTGCCCAGAAGGCAGAGCTGACTACGTCCGCCGGTGTGCCCGTAACCGTATCGAATTCGGCTCGCACACTGGAAGTATCTAGCCAGAGCATCACGTCTGGCGTGGATATGCAAAAGGTCAACCAGATGCGCGACGCCATTGCGAGCGGTACGTTCAAGGTGAACCCGGAGGCGATTGCAGACAAGCTCCTGTCGAATGCACAGGAACTCCTGAGTCGCGTCCGAGCCTGATCGAATATCGGCACACTGTTTGAAGTACGAATGAACCGCGTAGCAATCGAATCAGCTCTGTCGGCCGTCGAGTCCAAGCTCGATGCGATGTCGGCTGCATTGATCGCGGGCGATGCCCTGGCGCTCGAAGCGCAATCCGCTGAATTTCGCCGCATGGCTGGCGAGTTCGCACAAACGCTGACCCCGGTCGCACAAAATTTCAAATCCGACGCCGCATTTCTGGCGCGCGTCGAAAACGTATCCAGCCATCTGGCCATGCAGCGCGAGAACATTCTTCGCCGCCAGGTGACTGTCGATCGCGCGTTGGCCGCAGTCCTGCCGGCTAGCGTGAACGCAGATACCTATTCGGCTCCCACTCCGGTCGGCGGTGCGGGACAAGCCGGTGCAGCGCGTATCTACACCGCGCACGCACGCTGATTTTTCAGCGTCGCTTCTTTTTCTCTCTCTCCCTCGTTCCCTAATTCCCTCTTTCCCTCTTTCCCTCTTTCGATTCCCCCGATTGTTCCTGGTCGGTCTCGACGTCGACACTCGACTCGAGCGCGCATGCTTACGCTTATTTCGCGGCCGTAAAGTCGAGTAAAGCGCGTGTTTGACTACACGCCGTTAACAATCAACGGCAAACAATGGGCTTTTCACAGGAGTTAAAAACATGAAAAGCATCCAGGGAAAGAAATCCAAAATCGCGGTGTCCATGATTGCTGCGGTGATCTCGCTGGGCTCGGTCGGAAGCGCCTTCGCACAGAACGGCCCCGGCCGAGGTCGCGGTCCTGATGGCAACGGCCCTCCCGGCCAGCAACGCATGGACGATCGACGCGACTATCGCGGTGACTATCGCGGCGACGACCGTCGCAACGATCGCCCTGGACCCGAGCGCGATACCCGCTACGACAATCGCCGCCCGATGGCCGGTGACGGACGCGGCGCAGGTCCAGATCACAACTTCCGTCGTGGAGAACACCTGCCCACCTACTATCGCGGACGCCAATATGTGGTCGACGACTGGCGCGGCCATCGTTTGAGCGCGCCTCCCCGTGGATACCACTGGGTGCAAACCGGCGGCGATTACGTGTTAGTAGCCGTCGCGACCGGGATCATTGCGCAGATTCTTTTGGGCAATTGATCCGGGTCAGCGACTTGGCCAGTTAGCTGGTTAGCGCTTGCGCAATAAAAAAAGGCAGTCTGCGCGCAGACTGCCTTTTTTCTTGTGCATCACGGGGTGCGTATTTCCGCCCCGTCAATGACTGCGCATCTTCGCCCGTAGCCGCGCGATCGATTGACTATGCAACTGGCAAACGCGTGACTCGGTAATCCCGAGAACCAGCGCGATTTCCTTCAGGTTCATGTCTTTCTCGTAGTACATCGACATGATGTACTGCTCGCGTTCCGGCAACTGCGTGATCGCGTTGACCAGTGCGCTGCGAAGACGCTGGTCTTTCAGCAGATTGAGCGGATCGGCCTCTGCATCGGCCACATGGCGATCGAGGAATCCATCGTCGTCCTGGCTGCCGGCCATGTCTTCCAGATACACCAGCTGCGTGCCTCGAACTTTCGCGAGCAGCGATTGATATTCGGCCAGATCCATCGATAGCTCCACTGCGATTTCGGATTCGATCGGTGCGCGTCCCAGCTTTTGCTCCAGACGCTGAACTGCGTGCTCGATGTCCTTCTGGCTCTTGCGCGAGCCGCGCGACATCCAGTCGCCTTCACGAAGTTCATCGATCATGGCGCCGCGAATTCGCTGCGTCGCAAAAGTTTCGAACTGAACGCCCTGGCTCGCCTCGTAACGAGACAACGCTTCTGCCAGGCCGATCATTCCGACCTGGATCAGGTCGTCGATCTCGACGTTGGGTGGCAGCTTGGCGATCATGTGATGGGCCAGCTTGTGCACCAGAGGCACGTACTGGCGAATCATCGCGTCGCGTTCAAGATGCCCTTTAGCGGTGTACATCAGTGTCTCCGAGCATGTTTGTCATTTTCACCCGACAGGAGGGCGGGCGCCAGCTTTTCGGGCGATTTGCCCGAAAGCCGCAGAGCGACTGCGTTCTCCAGCAGACGCAGCGCCAGGGCGCGAGCGTCCGGATGTACATCGTTGCTGCCCTCTTCGGCAGCGGCGGGGCCGTTGAGAATGTCCAATTGAAAACCCAGATAAGTACGCGCGCAGTGCGCCAGGCGTTGGCGAATCTGGCCGAAGGGCATGTGATCCCTTCCGCTTCCATCCGTCAAGGTTACGACTGTCGGAAGCAGCCTGGCCTGAACGACCAGCTGCTTGAGATTCCCGTAGGCGGTGACCATTTCGTCTTTGCCCTGTGCAACCGTCAGCAATGGTCTTGCCGCGCTGTTGCCCATGAGGCGGGTCAGCATTTCGCTACTGGCGTAAATCACGACCACGCCGTGATTCGCGAACAGATCGCCAATGCGGTGCAGTGCTTCCTGACGACCGGCAGTTCGCATCAGACCGCTCAGACCCTGGGCTGCAGGCAGCACGGTGAACGAGGCGCTGGCGACTTGCGAAGTCGGCGATTCCTGCCAACGCACCGTGTCGATCATTCCTTGCAGGCCGGGCGTCGCTGCGCTTTCCATGGCCGTTGCGTCGAGCACCGCTACCGGATAGCCGGAGCCTTCCATCGCTTCGCACAGTTGCCATAGCAAGGGCAATTCGGCGGCACGGTTGCCTTGATAAACCATCGTCACCAGTCGCGGCGACGCGTCGTCACCGAGATAACGGAGGCCGATCCCCTGATCGAGCGAAGACTCAAGCATCGATGCTCTCCTTCACGGCACGCTGCTCTCCAGCTGGAGAAAAATAGAAATTCAGATCGAGCGGCTTCGGATCGAAAGCCGAGCGGACCGGCGAACGCATCGATTGCGCGACCAGCTTGGTTGCGTCTGCTGCATCCCAGTCTTCCGGAACACGCTGGCCGTTGGTCACGCCGCGCAGAAGAATTTGATGACGAATGAGGGTGTCGAGTGCCGGGCCGAGTTTCACGGCTTCGTCGATCTTCGACAGCACGGCTTGCGGAGCGCCTTCGCCGGTGGTCTTGAACGAGGTGAGCACATCGTCGAGCGTGTCGCCCTGACCGCCCGCGTTCAACACCATCAGGCGGTTGACCTTCGGGATATCGAGCACGTCGAGCATGCCGCGCTTGCGCGGATCGCGAGGTGCTACGCCGGTGGTGTCGATGAGAACCATCTTCTTGTTGGCAAGCAGGCCAAGCAGATCCTGCAATGCAGCGCGGTCGTGCGCCAGATGCGCAACCACGCCGAGCATGCGGCCGTAGGCGCGAAGCTGGTCGTGAGCTGCAACGCGGTAGGTGTCGAGCGTGATCAGGCCGACGCTTGCTGCGCCGTACTTGCGTGCGCACAAACCTGCGAGCTTCGCAGCAGTGGTGGTCTTGCCGACACCGGTCGCACCGACCAGTGCATACACGCCGCCTTCTTCATGAATCGGTTTCATGGCTTCGTTGGCGGTGTCTGTCTTGAGGTTGCGTGCGAGCGCGTTCATGACCCAGCGAATCGAGTCGACTGCGTTCACATCGGCAGGCATTTTTTCGAGCAGCGCGCGCGACAGCGTGGGCGAGTAGCCAGCGCGAATCAGCTTGAGCATGAGGCTCGACTGAATCGGATCCTGCTTTGCCTGGCTGAGCCACGACAGCGCGTTGAAGCGCTCGTCGATCAGCTCGCGCATCGCGTGGATTTCGCTCATCACGTTGTCGTTCGACTGCGAGGGGACATGCACCGGATGGGCCATTGGCGTGGGCTGTGCAACCGGTGCGGATATTTGCGCTGCGACCTCGGCAAGAGTGGGCTCGACTTCTGCTGCGGGGAATTTGAAGGGCACTGCAACCGATGCGATAGGAGCGGCGGTGGGGGCTGCACTGGCCGCAGACATCGTCGGCTCGATCATGTGTTCGAAGCGATCCGGTGCGTTGAGTGCGGCGGCGACTGCAGCAGCTTTCTCGCTGCGATCGGCGTGCTTGCGGCGCAGCATGCGTTCGCGAACATAGTCCTGGAACGACAGCGTGCTCATCGCAAGACGCTCGGTGTCTTCTGCAATGTTGGTGCTCGAGCTCGGACGCGCCGGAGCGGCGGCTTTGGCCGGAGCCGCTGCGGCCTGCGGTGCTTCCTGGCGAACAGGAGCAGCGGATGCATCCAGCGATGCGAGCGCGTCTTCTGCCGTTGCAAGAACCTCGACGCCATCCGTGGTCGGACGGTTCATCAGGATGACGGTGCCTTCGCCGAATGCCTGGCGCGCTTTGGCCAGCGCTTCGCGTGACGTCGGGGCGTGGAATCGTTGGATGTTCATGCTGCTGCACCTCTGAGAATCGGTCCGATGCGGATCGTGTGTGTTTCGGGGATTTCGCTATGCGCGAGAACTTGCAAACGGGGAGCGACGCGGCGCAGCAAACGGGACACTGCGTTGCGGATTGCGTCCGGCACCAGAAGGCATGCCGGAACGCCGAGTTCTTCCTGCTTCATCGCGACATCTGCGGCGGTCTTGCCGAGCATGTCTGCGACACCTGGATCGAGGGCCGGGCCACCGACACCGCCGAGCGCCTGCATCAGCAGACGTTCGAGGCCGGGCTCGATCGCGATCACGTTGAGTTCGCGAACCGGGCCGTAGATCTGTTGAACGATGGCCGGAGAGAGCGACACGCGAACCCGGCGTGCAAGCTCGATCGGATCGTTCACCGAGCCGGCATGTTCTGCGAGGGATTCGATGATGGTTCTGATATCGCGCACGTGCACAGACTCTTCCAGCAAGAGCTGGAGAACCTTCTGGAACGTGGTGATGGAAACCATTTTCGGAACAACCTCTTCGATCAGCTTCGGGGCCAGCTTGTTGACGTGGTCAACGAGTTGCTGGGTCTCTGTGCGGCTCAATAACTTGGCGGCGTGCACTTGCATCAAGTGTGACAAATGAGTGCCCATGACAGTTTCCGAATCAACCACGGTAAAACCTGCCATTTGTGCGGCTTCCTTTTGCCGATCGTCGATCCAGTGGGCCGGCAAACCGAACGCCGGGTCGGTCGTGGGCGTGCCGATCAGGGGTGTCGTGACACCACCGGGATTGATCGCGAGGAACATTCCGGGGAACGCTTCGCCCTCGCCGACCACTACGCCGCGAAGCGTGATGCGATAGCCGCTGGGTTTGAGTTCGAGGTTGTCGCGCACATGCACTGCGGGCGGAAGGAATCCGATTTCCTGCGCGAACTTGCGGCGCACTCCCTTGATGCGGGTGAGCAGATCGCCCTGGCGATTCTTGTCCACCAGCGTAATGAGGCGATAACCGAGTTCGAGACCCAGCAAATCGATAGGCTGCAGGTCGTCCCAGGTTGCTTCGCCATCGCTTACGGGCGCCGGTGCGGGTTCCGCTGATTTTTGAGCGAGCGCCGTGATGCGTTTGTTCATGACCCATGCGCCGTAAGCCAGGACCGCAGCCATGACCAGGAACACGGTGTGCGGCATGTTGGGCGTGACGCCCAGCAACGCCAGAATGCCAGCGGTGATTCCGAGTACACGCGGCGAGGCGAACAACTGTCCGACGATCTGCTTGCCCACATCGGATTCTTTGCCGACGCGCGAGATAACCATTGCGGCTGCCACCGAGATCAGCAAGCCTGGAATTTGTGCAACGAGTGCGTCGCCCACAGCGAGCAGGATGTAGCTATTCGCTGCTTCGCCAGCGCTGAGATCGTGCTGGGCCATGCCGATGATGAATCCACCGACCACGCTGATGACCAGAATCAAAATACCTGCGATCGCATCGCCGCGAACGAACTTGGACGCACCGTCCATCGAGCCGAAGAAGTTCGCTTCTTCCGCAACTTCAGCACGACGACGCTTCGCTTCTTTCTCGTCGATCAGGCCGGCGTTCAAATCGGCGTCGACCGCCATTTGCTTGCCGGGCATCGCGTCAAGGGTGAATCGTGCGGACACTTCGGCAATACGTTCCGAGCCCTTGGTGACCACCACGAAGTTGATGACCACGAGGATCGAGAAAACGATAATCCCGACCGCGAAATTTCCGCCGATCAGGAAGTGGCCGAAAGCCTCGATCACCGCGCCTGCAGCGCCTGGGCCGGTGTGGCCTTCGAGCAGAACCACGCGGGTGGATGCGACGTTCAGAGACAGGCGCATCAGGGTCGTGAGCAGTAACACCGTGGGGAAGGCCGCGAAGTCCAGCGGACGAATCATGTAAGCCGCGACCATCATCACCATCAACGCAACTGCGATGTTGATCGTGAAGAAAGTGTCCAGCAACCATGGAGGCATCGGCAGGACCATCAGCGCAAGAATGGCCATCACCAGCAAAGGTGCGGCCGCGCGCTGGACGACGGTCGAGTTGTTGCCGAACCAGCTTTGAATCGGGGCGAATATCGGGTTCACGGCGTTGCCTTATCTGGACGTGGAGCTTGTGGGGGAGCTCAGTGCGGGAATGGTCGAAGCTGCAGCGATAGGCAGGTCATCGACGCCATTGACTTCATCGGCTTCATCGGTTGCGACTACTTTGTTGAGCGGATCGAGTTCCGGCGGCACGTACGGATCCGGCATTTCGTCGGGCATCGGTGCATCGCCGCGCATGGCTGCTTTGAGGCGATAGATATAAGCAAGCACCTGAGCGACTGCGGTGTACAGCGTCGAAGGAATCGGACGATCGAGTTCTGCGTGCGCATACAGGGCGCGAGCCAGCATGGGCGATTGCAGAACCGGAATGTCGTGCGACTTGGCGATTTCGCGAATGCGGAACGCGAGCAAATCGGCGCCCTTCGCAATCACGTGCGGCGCATTCATGGTCTTGTCGTCGTACTTCAAGGCCACCGCGAAGTGAGTCGGGTTCATGAGAATGAAATCGGCCTTGGGCACTGCGGTGATGCTCGCGCGTTGCGATATTTCCTTCGCGATCGAGCGCTGGCGTCCCTTGGTCTGCTGGTTGCCGTCCGATTCCTTGTGTTCCTGCTTCACTTCGGTGTGCGACATGCGCAGCTTCGAGTGATGGAAATAGAGTTGCAGCGGCACGTCGACCAGCGCAGCGGCCAGGATCACCAGCAGCATCAAGGTCAGCCCTTTGACCAGCCAGCCCGAGAGTTGCGAGATGGCCATGTTCGAAGGCTGCAGTACCAGCTGCGCAATCGAATCCATGCTGCTGCTGACGAAAGTCCAGCCGACCCACATCACGCAAGCGGAAAGAAGAACGACCTTGCCGACGTTCACCAGCTGCTGTTTGGAGAAAAGATTCGACACGCCCGAGAGCGGATTGATCCGGTTGAAGTCCGGCATGATCGGCTTCAAGCTGGCGATCCAGCCGCCTGCTGCGATGGTGCTGCCGACCGCTGCAGTGATGACGATGGCCGCGAAAACCGATGCGATACCGACGCCTGTGATGGCCATTTGCTGCAAGCGCTTCACCATCGATGCCGGATCCATCATCGTTCCGGAGTTGAAAGCGAACTGCTGAATGAACGCATCTTTCAGATGCTCGAACATCATGGGCGAAAGCATGACCAGCGCAATCGCTCCCGTGCCCAAAACTGCAATGTGCGACAGGTCCTTGGAGCGCGCTGCTTGCCCGTCCTTGCGTGCCTGGTCGAGCCTCCTTGCGGTGGCTGGCAGTGTTTTGTCTTGGCTACTCGATTGCATGTGCTGGAATGGTCGGTTCCAGCAATTGTCGGATTGGGGTCGGTTTTCTAAAGCCCGATAAGAGGGGGAGATTCCGGCTTAATCGAGAAAGATCTCGAGGCAAATCTCTTCGATCGCAGACCCGGAATCCGGGCCCGTGACTTATTGCGCAGCCTTGGGCGCGTTGGTCACGACAGGCAAGGTGTTCGGAGGGGCAGTACCTGCCGCCTTCGCATCTGCCTCGACCCGGCTTTGAGCCTGAATCGCCATCAGACCCGCAGCGGTTTGATCGATGCGAATGCCGCCCAGCAAACGCTCTTCCGCTTCCCGTGTCAGCACGATGATGCTGATGCGGCGATTCACGGCGGAATTGGGATGGTCCTTGTCGAACAGATCGCTGGCGGCGAGTCCGACCACGCGAACCAGCTTGATATCGGGCATGCCCGACGCAACCAGTTCACGTCGCGATGCGTTGGCGCGATCGGCCGAGAGTTCCCAGTTGCTGTAGCCGCGATCGCCATTGCCGTAAGGCGTGGAGTCGGTGTGCCCAGCGAGGCTGACCCGGTTTTCGATGCCGTTCAAAGCCTTGCCGATTTCAACCAGGATGTCGTGCATGTACGGCTTCACGATGGCGCTGCCGGAATCGAACATCGGGCGATTCTGTTCGTCGACGATCTGGATCTGCAGGCCGTCGGCGGTCACGTCGATCTTGATCTGCGACTGATATTCCATCAGCTTCGGCGAGCTCTGGATCATTTGTTCGATCTTCGCGCGCAACGATGTAATGCGGCGGGTGTCCTGGCGAGCCATTTCCGCGCGGGCTGCTTCATCGGTGACGGCGCGGTCGCGACTCGGTTGACCGTTCGCGCGTTTCACCTGGCCGTAGCTTTTGGTCAGATCGGTACCGCCGCCGGGAACCACGCTGGAGCTGTTACCTGCACCGGATCCACCGGCCATGGCCACTTGCAGCGGTGAATTGAAATACGCCGCGATACCCTGCAACTCACCCTTCGACGTGGAGCCGAGCAGCCACATCAGCAAAAAGAACGCCATCATCGCGGTCACGAAGTCGGCGTAAGCGATCTTCCATGCGCCGCCGTGCGATGCATGTCCCGCTTTCTTGATCTTCTTGATGATGATCGGCTGTAGCTTTTTTCCGGTTGCCATGAGTTGCTTCCGTGATTACTTCTTGCGAACGTGCGCTTCGAGTTCGCTGAAAGTCGGACGATCGGTCGAGAACAGAACCTTGCGTCCGAATTCGATCGCGGTCGTCGGGTTGTAGCCCTGCATGCTGGCCAGCAAGGTGGTCTTGATGCACTGCAATTCTTTGGTGCCGTCTTCCATCTTCTGATCGAGAAGACCTGCGAGAGGTTCGACCACGGCGTAGGCCAGCAAAATACCCAGGAAGGTTCCGACCAGCGCCGAGCCGATCATGCCGCCCAGCACCGACGGAGGTTGTCCGACCGAGCCCATGGTGTTCACGACACCCAGCACGGCGGCCACGATGCCGAACGCCGGAAGTCCGCCGGCCAGTCGGGTGAGCGCGCCGACCGGTGCATGCGCTTCCTGATGATGCGTTTCGATTTCGCTGTCCATGAGCGATTCGATTTCGTGCGAGTTCAAGTTGCCCGACACCATCATGCGCAGGTAGTCGGTAATGAATTCGACGACGTGATGGTCGTGGTTGATGGCGGGGTACTTGCTGAAGATCGGGGAATCGTGGGGCGACTCGACGTCTTTTTCGATGGCCATCAGGCCGTCCTTGCGAGCTTTTTGCAGGATGTCGTACAGCAGCGCCATGAGTTCCATGTAGCGTGCCTTGGTGTATTTCGATCCCTTGAGCGAAGCAGGAATCGCTTTTGCGGTCGCCTTGAGAACTTTTGGCTGGTTGTTGACCAGGAACGCGCCCACTGCGCCTCCACCGATCACCAGCATTTCGTTGGGCAAGGCGTGCAGGATCACGCCGATGTTGCCGCCGTGCGCAATGTAGCCGCCGAAAATGCAGCCCATCGTGACTAGATAACCAATGATGACGAACATGGAGGAGGATCAGCGATCAGTAATCAGTGAAGACAGTTAGGACGAGACATATATAAGTATCGGATTGGACACGCTCTTACTTGAGGACAGTCGCCAGATAAGTACCGCAATGCGGGCATTAATCTCGCCTTCGCACCTGCGGCGACCGAAATCGCGAGCGTTCTCCGATCTGCAGATTGTGCCGCCCCAACGAAACAGCGCCCTCGAAGGGCGCTGAATTTATGTGGGCTTGTTGCTTTATTGAAGCTGGATGCTTCTTGTCGAAGCACCTTTGCCTGCCCGTGCCGGCGGTTCGCACAGGCCGCATGTGAAATTACGGGAGTTTTCATAAGGCTCGGTAACGAAGGTTCCGCCGCAGCAGGAGCACTTGGTCATGGCAAGCATGTTGTTCTCCATGAACTTCGCCAGGCGCCATGCTCTTGTAATAGAGAGCTGTGCGTCCAAGCCGCAGGTGGAAATCTGTTCCGTATAGAGCTTGAACGCCTTGATGACCACATCGATGCTTTCCAGATCGCTCGACTTCGAGAGATACGCATGGATGTTCATGAACAGCGAAGCATGGATATTGGGCTGCCAGGTCAGGAACCAGTCGGTCGAAAAGGGCAGTTGTCCTTTGGAAGGCGACTTGCCAGCCACTTCTTTATAGAGTCGAAGCAGTCTTTCGTATGACAGATCGGTCTCGCTCTCCAGTACCTGAAGACGCGCGCCGAGCTCGATGAGGCTCACGGCACGTGAAATTTGTCGCGATTCGTTGAGAACACTTTTGGTGGCCATGTCGATCCGATTAAATAATTTCGTGGGGCGATTGAAGACTGTTCGGGACTGTTTCGGATGCAGATTCAGAGGCTTTCGGAAGCTCCCTGAAATTTACATTCGAGCGATCAAAGCGATGCTGCGTAATCGCCGGCCATCAGGATGCTTGCGTGCAAACGGGTGGTTTCGGGGTTCGCAACTTTGGGGATGTTGTGGTTCGTCAGCAGGTTCCAGACGATGTCGTCGTCGATCCGGAAACGGCACAAAAGCATGTTGCCGGAGGCGATCTTCATGATCTGTGCGGGCGACAGAATTTCGATGAGTTCCGCTGCTTCTTCGGTGAGGCCAAGGCGGAAAAGCGCTTGAGCTTTATCGTCACGGATGAGGCTTTGAGCGAGCATCAGATACGTGAGGTTTGCTTCGCGAATCTCGTCGAGGATCTGTTCACTGGTCATGATGTGTTTCCCTTGTTGCGGGGTCGCCGCTGCTTGTCGATGTATGTATTCTGAACTGGTAGAAAAAAACTTCAGTCCGTAATCTGATGTAACTTAAGTCCAGTTTCTGCTAAATAAAAGTAGGAAGTCTTCCTACAGAAAAAGTCACGAAAAATGAGCTTCACAAAGTAGCTACAGAAGTTCGGCATCAGCGTCCGAAGTCGGCGCGACCGCTGGAATCTTTAGGGTAGGACACACAAAATAAAAATTTAAGGTCGCCCTCAAACACACCGAAAAAGTGGCACGGGTCCCGGTCGGGGCTTGTGAGTCCGGTAAGAGCCGGATCTTTATCCTGCTTTTAATTCAAGGAGCTACAAGTGGCCTCAATCATCAACACCAACATCAACACGCTGACTGCTCAACGTAACCTGAGCATGACGCAATCTTCCCTGTCGACCTCGATCCAGCGCCTGTCGTCTGGTCTGCGCATCAACAGCGCAAAGGACGACGCTGCCGGCCTCGCGATTTCCGATCGCTTCACTTCGCAAATCCGCGGTTTGAACCAGGCTGCACGTAACGCGAACGACGGTATCTCGTTGTCGCAAACGGCTGAAGGCGCGCTCTCTTCCATGAGCAACAACCTGCAGCGTGTACGTGAGCTGGCAGTTCAATCGGCCAACAGCACGAACTCTTCTTCGGACCGCGCAGCACTGCAATCTGAAGTCGACCAGCTCATGTCTGAAATCGACCGCGTTGCACAACAAACTTCGTTCAACGGCTTGAACCTGCTCGACGGCTCTTTCACTGCGCAGCAGTTCCAGGTTGGCGCCAACGCTGGCCAAACGATCTCGATCTCCTCGATCGCCAGCGCTCGTACCAGCACCCTGGGCAAGTTCACCGGCTTCCAGACCACGTCTACCGCTATCGGTACCGCTTCGGATACGGCTGCAGCTCAATCGGTCACCGTCGGTGGCACCACCTACGCTCTCGGCTCCATCGCCAACGACGCAAAGGCAATCACCAACGCACTGAACAGCGCTGGCATCTCCGGCCTGACCGTGACCGCCAATGCAACGACAGTCGCCTCCGCTGCTACGACCGTTTCGACGACCGTTGCAGGTACCGCTTCGGTCAGCATCAACGGTGTTGCAATCAGCATCGGCGCTACCACCAGCGGCGCTACCAACCGTGCCAACGCACTGGCTGCGATCAACGCGCAATCGGCTGCAACCGGCGTCGCTGCTAGCGATGACGGCGTCGGCATCAAGCTGACTGCAGCAGACGGCCGCAACATCACCGTTGGCTCGTTCTCCGCAGGCTCCGCAACCGGCACCACCATCGCCGACTTCGGACTGGCAGCTGCTGCAACCACCGGCGGTACGGTCAACATGGCCTACAACGCACCTTCGGGCGTGTCGGGTGCCATGACCTTCACCGGCGCATTCAACCCCGGCTCGCAAGCAATTGCCTCCACCGGCACCGCAATGAACGCAGTGAGCATCAAGGACATCGCTGGCGCTAACGCAGCACTGGTTTCGATCGACGCGGCTCTCGCACAGATCTCTTCCAGCCGCGCTTCGCTCGGTGCTATCCAGAACCGTTTCGAATCGACGATTTCCAACCTGCAAACGACCGCAGAAAACTTGACCGCATCGCGCTCACGTATTCAGGATGCCGACTTCGCAGCAGAAACCGCCAACCTGTCGCGCGCTCAGATTCTTCAACAAGCCGGTACGGCCATGGTTGCGCAAGCGAACCAGTTGCCCCAGACCGTTCTGAGCCTGTTGAAGTAATTCGGGCCGCTGACGAAATGCCCCAAGAGGGGCTTTCGCCGAGGGTAGAAGTGCCCGACAGCTAAAGAAAAGCGGCCCCGGAAGCATTCCGTGGGCCGCTTTTTCGCCTCTATTCGAGGCTTTGAAATTCCGTGACGCAGTTATCGTTCTGCCTGTCGCCGAAAAATTCGTTTCGAACGCTCGGCAAAGCGCAGTCTAGGAACAAAAATGGCAACCATTTCATCGGCAGGTATCGGAAGCGGTCTCGACGTCGAGAGCATCATCACCAAGCTGATGACGGTGGAAAAACAGCCGCTCACCAAACTCACCGACGCGGCCACAGTGCTCACGTCGAAAGTCAGTGCGTTCGCGCAGATCAAATCCGCCGTTTCGTCCTTGTCGGACGCCGCCAATGTCCTGGCTGGCAGCGCGCTCTGGGCGGCGAAAACGGCCACATCGAGCAACACCTCCGCAATCACTGCCTCGATCAGCAATGCCACGACCGCCACGGCGACCTCGTTCACGCTCGCAGTTCAAAAACTCGCGCTCGCACAATCGGTGTCGACCGGCGCGGTATCCACCGGCTCGGTCGTAGGCGCCGGAACGATTTCCCTCACTCTGGGCGACTGGGATTCCACCGCAGTCCCGCCCACGTTTTCAGCGAATTCCGCGACTCCCACAAACATCACCGTGGCGGCCACCGATTCGATGACTGAAGTCGCCGCAAAAATCAACGCATCTTCCGCCGGCGTGACTGCGACGGTGTTGAGCGATTCGACCGGCCAACGCCTGTTGCTGCAATCGAAAACCACCGGCGAATCGCAAGGTTTCAAGCTGGACATCACCGATGCCGACGGTGACGGCGACACCACCACCGGGCTGTCGCGCCTGGGGGTGGACATGAGTTCTTCATCGGTCGTTTTTGCGCGCGACGCGCAGGCCACCGTGAACGGTCAAACCATCAAATCTGCGAGCAATACGCTAACCGACGCGCTGCCCGGATTGACCATCAACCTCCTGCAGGAAACGACCTCGAACGTCACGGTTTCCGTGGCCACCGACACGTCAGGCATGAAGACCGCGATCCAGAACTTTGTGGTGGCGTTCAATGGCGCCAACAGCCTGCTTGCAGCTGCGACGAAATACGATCCGAGCACCAAGCAGGGCGCGCTTTTGCAGGGCGATTCGACAACCACCAGCCTTCAGATCGCGATTCGCGGCCTGGCCGGCGCATCGATGTCGCAGGCGTCGGGAACCGTGTTCTCGCGTCTGTCGGATCTGGGCGTAGCGTTTTCGAAAGCGGCAGACGGATCGTTGACGATCGACTCGACCAAGCTCGATACCGCGCTCAAGAATCCCACTGCAGTTCGCGATCTTTTCGTGGCCGATACCGGCAACGACAACACCAAGGGAATCGCGCTCAAATTCAAGACATTCCTCACCGGAATCCTGGCGTCCGACGGCTCGCTCGCGACCAAGACTGCATCGCTCGAGAAGCAGCAGAAGTCGAACACCGCCGATCAGGACACCTTCAATACGCGACTCTCCGCAACCGAGACGCGACTGCGGGCCCAATACAGCGCCCTGGACGGAAAAATGGCGTCTCTTACGGCGCTCGATACCTACGTCAAGCAGCAGATTGCGCAGTGGAACAAGAGCACGTCATAACTTGAGCTTTTTATTGCACAAGAAGGTGCATAAAACTGGTGTTTTTACACTGTTGAAAGCCAAGTAACAGCCTTGAGTTCCCGCCCCGAATGCCGATAAATAAAACATAGAACAAAAGCTAATAGGACCACCAAAATGTTTACCCCCGCCCATGCCCGCGCCGCCACTGCTTACCGATCGGTAGGCGTGTCCACCAGCGTGGAAGGTGCAAGCCCCCATCAACTCGTGAACCTCATTTTCGAAGCACTTTTGCAATCGGTGAATGCGGCTCGCGGTGCGATGGCTCGCGGCGATGTGGCGGTGAAGGGAAGCCAGATCGGTCGCGCAGTGCGACTGCTGCAGGACGGTCTGGTGGGTGCTCTGGATAAACAGGCGGGTGGCGATCTGGCTGCCCGACTGGGAAGCTTGTACGACTACTGCGTTGAACGCCTCACGGCGGCCAACATGCAAAACGACGACGCGGCCCTGGCCGAAGTCATTCGGCTGATCGAGCCGGTGGCGCAGGGCTGGAAGGAGATCGGGCAAAATGCCGGTCATTCCATGTCTGCTGCCTCAACAGGAGTTTGAGATGCCCGAAATTCTTCTTGACTACTACCGCGCCATCGAAGAGAGCAGTCGCAAGATGCTCGAAGCTGCGCGAGCCAAGGACTGGGATGAAGTGGTGCGCTACGAAGGCGCCTGCGCGATTCTGATCGAGCAACTGCGATTCAAGTCGCAGACCGAAGAGCTCGCGACCGAACACAAATCCGAAAAGACACGCATCATGCGTCGCATCCTGCGCAACGACGCAGAGATCCGCCTGCTGGCCGAGCCCTGGCTATCGCAGTTCGAGCAGATGCTCGACCCGCAGCTCCAGCAGATGATGCATTGAGAGGGTTATCGAGATATAGAGTTATTGCGAGTGGGAGGCTGCAAGAGGGCGTGCGAAAGCGCGTGCAAAAACGCCCTGGCAGCCAGGAAGAGAAGAGAGACGGGATTTAAGAGAAGGTAAGCGGAGAGAAACGAACGTGAACGTGAACGCGAAAAACAGCGCTCAGACGTTCATGCTCATGATTTCGCTATACGCGGCAACCATTTTGTTGCGAACCGCGTTGACGCCCTGAAAGCCGATCTGGGCTTTCTGCATGGACATCATGGTTTGTTCCAGGCTGACGTTGGGATTCTCCAACTGAACCTGTTTCTGCATTTCTGCAGATTCGCTCTGTGCCGAGCTCACGGCACCCAGCGCGCCTTTCAGGACGCTGGAAAAACCGCCGTCGGCACCGCCGATTTTCGAGGCGGAAGACGCTGCCTTGTTGCCGATCCCGGTAACGCCGGTGGCGGGCATATTGACTGAGGTGAGGCGTAAATCCATGGCTTGATCCCATTAGTGATGGGGTGATCCTAGGGACATCGGCCGGAGCCAGCCTTTTGAAATGAAGGGCAAAAGCGCGTCTTATCGGGCTAACGTTTCAACCGGCATTCCGAATAATCGGCAACGTGCGTAGAGCCATTCCGGCTTCGCCAAACCGATTTTTCAAACATGTCCGCAGTTGCCGAACTTTCTCAAGCCCCAGGCTGGTCATCGAAGCTCTCGACCTTGAACCGCACGCAGCGAATGCGTTTCGGCGTGGGCATTGCCTTGATGGTCGCGGTTGCCATTGCCGCCGTGGTTCTGGGCCGCACGCCCGACTGGCGAGTTCTGTACACCAACCTGGGCGACAAGGACGGCGGCGCCGTTATTGCCCAGTTGTCGACCATGAACGTTCCCTACAAGAACTCGGACGGCGGCGCGATCATGGTGCCCTCCGACCGGGTGAACGACGTTCGCATGCGCCTGGCTTCGCTCGGCCTGCCCAAGGGTTCGGTATCCGGCTTCGAGCTGATGGAAAACAGCCGCTTCGGCATGACCCAGTTCCAGGAAAAGCTCACGTTCCAGCGCGGTCTGGAGGGCGAACTCACCCGTTCCATTCAAGCTCTTTCCTCGGTTCAGAGCGCTCGCGTGCATCTGGCACTGCCCAACCAGAACGGTTTTTTCCGTGAACAGCAAAAGCCGTCGGCTTCGGTTCTGGTGAGCCTTCACCCCGGCCGTGCGCTCGATCGCAACCAGCTCGCCGGCATCGTTCATCTGGTCGCATCCAGCGTTCCCGAATTGACGCCTTCGGCTGTGAGCGTGCTCGACGACACCGGCAAGCTTCTTTCGGGCGCTCCGGAAAACGGCGCAGGCGATGCCCAGCAGCTTCAGTACACCCAGCAGACCGAGCAGATGCTCAACCGCCGGATCATGGACATCCTCGAGCCGATCGTCGGACGCGATAACGTGAAGGCACAAGTCAGCGCCGATATCGATTTCACCCAGACCGAATCGACCTCCGAATCGCACAAGCCAAATCTGTCGCCCGATTCGAGCGCGGTTCGCAGCCAGCAGGTTGTGGAAAACGGCGGCGGCGCGGGCGGACCCGGCGTCCAGAACGCTGGCGGCGTCCCCGGCGCGACTTCGAATCAACCCCCGAACCCGACCACTGCAGCCGTGACCGGCGCAGGCCAGACCCTCGGCACCGGCGCTCCCGGAGCAGCGGGCGCGGCAAGCGGAGCAGGTGCATCGACAGGCCGACGCGAAACCGTGACCAACTACGAAGTCGACAAGACGATCCGCACAACACGTGCAAGCTCCGGCGCGATCAAGCGCCTGAGCGCAGCCATCGTGGTGAACTACAACAAGGTGGCCGATGCGCAAGGCAAGGTCACCCCCACTGCAATCTCTCAAGCCCAGCTCGATCAGATGACTGCGCTGGTTCGCGAAGCCATCGGCTTCAACAAGGATCGCGGTGATTCGGTGAACCTGATGAACGCTCCGTTCCTCGAAGCGCAGGCCGCCGACTCGGTGCCGCTGTGGAAGCAACCCGAAATGCTCGATCTGGCTCGCGGCTTCATCTGGCCCGGCGCGATGGTCGTGATCGGCATGATCGTTTTCTTCGGCATGGTTCGCCCCGGGATGAAGGCACTTGCAGTGTCGACGGCAGCCAGTGCGGCGGCGAATGCAGCTCGTGCGTCCGCTTCAGGATCGCAACTCGACACGCTGGTGTCGGAAATGCCCGAGCGCCCGGCGCTGCTCCCACCTGGCGGTGGGAACGGAGGCGGTATGGGCGGAGGTAACCAGAACGGCAATCAGAACAGTAACGGCATGGTCGCAGCCGATCATTTGCGACTCGAGCATGCGCGTCAGATGGCAAGAGCCAATCCGGCAGCGGTGGCGAACATCGTGAAGACCTGGGTCAACGGCGACGCGCCGGCTTGATCGAGCGCTGACACCTTCAGTCATCAAGAACAGATCGACAGGACGCCCACATGGATGAACAGGGACTCAACGACGCAGCTATCTTGCTGATGTCGCTCGGCGAAGAGGAAGCGGCAGAAGTGCTGCGTCATCTCACGCCCAAGGAAGTGCAGAAGCTCGGCGAAACCATCGCGCGCACTCGCGCCGTATCGCACGATCGTCTGGACGATGTGATTGCGCGATTCGGCGAATCGACCGTGGGACAAAGCCTGTTCGCGTCCGACACCGACAACTACGTGCGCAGTGTTTTCACGAAGGCACTGGGCAACGAAAAAGCGACGCTCCTGCTGGAACGCATTCTTCACGGCGGCGATCTGCCCGGCATCGAAAGTCTGCGCTGGATGGAGCCGGTCGTGATTGCAGAACTGCTTCGCTCGGAGCATCCGCAAATCATCGCGGCCATCCTGGTGCATCTGGATCCGGAGCAATCTGCCGCAGTTGCATTGGCGTTCCCCGAAGCGCTGCGCAACGAAGTGCTGATTCGCGTGGCCACGCTGGAAAGCATCCAGCCCGCTGCATTGGTCGATCTGAACGACGTGCTGTTCAACGTGCTCAAGGGCGCCGACAAGTCGCACAAACAATCGCTTGGCGGTCCCAAGACCACCGCCGATCTGCTCAACCTGCTGGGCGCGGGCGTCGACACGCAAGTGCTCGAAGCCATCCGCGGCCACGACCCGGATCTGGCCGAAATCATCTCGGACAAGATGTTCGTGTTCGACGACGTCATGAAGCTCGACGACAAGTCGATCCAGCTGATCCTCAAGGAAGTGGCTTCGGAAACCCTGATCATTGCGCTCAAGGGAGCGCAACCGGCGTTGCGCGAAAAGATCCTCGGCAACATGTCTTCGCGTGCAGCCGAAACGCTGCGCGAAGATCTGGAATCGCGCGGACCTGTGCGTCTGTCGGAAGTCGAAGCGCAGCAAAAAGAAATTCTCAAGACCCTGAGACGTCTGTCCGACGAAGGACAGGTGGTTCTGGGCGGTGGCGGTGGAGGCGGCGGTGGCTTCGTCTAACGTTCGTCAAGCCCGATTCATTCCCCGCGAAGAGCTGGGGCAGGTGCAGGTCGCGCGCTGGCGTTTCGGCGGCGTGAACGACGAAGGCGGCTTCTCTGCGGGTTACGCAGAAGGCTCCGAGCCGCCTGAAGTTGCGATTCTTCGCGGTCAGCAAGCCGCTCGCGAAGAAGGCTTCGCGAATGGATTCGCAGAAGGCCAGGCGCAAGCGAATCAGGCCGCCGACTTGCGCATGGACGAATACATCCACGGCGAAGGACGACAAGCTGCTCAACGCCTCGCAGAAGTCATCGTCTCTTCCGAAAAAGCACTGGCCGATTCCAAGCAGGACATCGCCAAGGGAATTCTCGAACTCGCCTGCGAGCTCGCACGCCAGATCGTTCGCCGCGAAGTCGAAGTCAACGCCGATGCACTGATGCCGGTGATTCGCGAATCGGTCGAGTTGCTCGCAGCCGATGGCAAGCCGGTCACCTTGCGTTTGAATCCGGTGGACGCGACACTGCTCGAAAAATCGGTGTCCGATGAATTCGCGGGTCTGCAAATCAATATCGTGGCCGACAAGAATGTCGAAGAAGCCGGATGCCTGGTCGAGACCGCTGACGGATCTGTCGACGGCTCGCTGGCCAAGCGCTGGTCGCGTGCTATCGCGACGCTCGGCATGACCTTGCCCTGGTCCGAAGAAGCATCGGACGAGTCCAATGCTGCAGAACCTTCCGGAGACGTGAAGTGAACAACAACGGTCCCGCACTCTGGAGCAACTTCATCGCCGATGCGCAATCGCGCGTGGGCGCTGGTGTGCCGCTGGAGATGCGTGGATCGCTCACTCGCCTGGCCGGACTGGTGCTGGAAGCATCGGGCGTTCGCGCACCGGTGGGATCGCAGTGTCTGGTCGGTAACGCAAAAGATGCAGTGCTGGCTGAAATCGTCGGGTTCTCCAACGACCGAGCATTCCTCATGCCTGCCGGCGACACCCAGGGCCTGGGTAGCGGTGCGAGCGTGGTGCCTGCTGCTCCATTCATTCCGGTTCCGCGGCTGGGCGATGTGCCGCACAAAGGTCTTCGCGCGCAGGCCGCCGGCATGCTGCATCTGCCTTTCGGACAGGGGCTTCTCGGACGAGTCGTCGACCCCCGGGGCTTGCCGCTCGATCACGCGGGCGAACTGGTCGACGTCACCGCCGGACCGCTCGATCGCACCCCTATCAATTCCATGGACCGCGACCCGGTTCGCCAGACGCTGGACACCGGCGTTCGCGCGATCAACTCGATGCTGACCGTGGGACGCGGCCAGCGCATCGGCCTGTTCGCAGGTTCTGGCGTCGGCAAGAGCGTGTTGCTCGGCATGATGGCGCGCTACACGCAAGCCGATGTGATCGTGGTGGGACTCATCGGCGAGCGCGGCCGCGAGGTGAAAGAGTTCATCGAAGACATCCTCGGCGAAGAAGGCCGCAAGCGTTCGGTCGTGGTGGCTGCACCGGCAGATGCTCCCCCGCTGCTTCGACTGCAAGGTGCCGCATACGCCACTGCAGTCGCCGAATATTTTCGTGATCGCGGACAGCATGTGCTGCTGCTCATGGATTCGCTCACCCGCTACGCGATGGCCCAGCGCGAGATCGCACTGGCAATCGGCGAGCCGCCCGCGACCAAAGGTTATCCGCCATCGTGCTTCGCCAAGCTTCCGCAGCTGGTGGAACGCAGCGGCAACGGCCTGAACGGATGCGGATCGATCACCGCGTTCTACACCGTGCTTTCCGAAGGCGACGATCAGCAGGATCCGATTGCGGATGCGGCGCGCGCGATCCTCGACGGCCATATCGTGCTGTCGCGTCATCTGGCGGAAGAGGGTCACTTTCCCGCAATCGACATCGAGCAATCGGCATCGCGGGTGATGCACAACGTGGTGTCGCGCGAGCATTTCGAAGCGGCACGCCAGTTTCGCGGCGCGTGGTCGCGATTCCAGAAGAGTCGCGATCTGGTGCGAGTAGGCGCGTATGTCGCGGGCACCGATCCGGAACTCGATCGCGCAATTGCATTGCAACCGGTCATGAAGATGTTTCTTCAGCAGGACATGCACGACAGTGCCGATCTGCCGGGGAGCATCGAACTTTTATCTGCTGTGCTGAACAGCGGCGGACAGTAAACCAATTAACCAAAGACTGAATTTTTATGTCTTCTCTCGACTCTCTCATGACCGCACTTGGCGTTGCCAAGAACAAACGCGACGCCGCCGTTCGATTGCTCGCACAGGATCGCAAGATCGTCGCGACTGCCGAGTTGCAGATGCAGCAGCTGCAGTCGTACGCGAACGAAACGGATACCCGCTGGACGAACCAGGCGCAGCAAAGCTCCACGCCTGAAATCATGAAGCACCACTACCAGTTCATGGCTCGCCTGACCCATGCCATCGACCTTCAGAACGGCATGCTCGATACGCATCGCCGTGCCGCCGAAGCGCAGCGCCTGGAAGTGATCGAGGCCGAAGGCCGGGTCAGCAGCTTGCAGCAGGTGTGCGATCAGATTCGCCGCGAAGAAGAACAGAAGCTCGCCCGTCGCGAACAGAAGATCGCCGACGAAATGGCAGCCAATCAATACCGCAAGACCCTTCAATCACAACATGCCCGAGGCCACTGATATGTCCATCGAACAGACCAGCGCAACATCACCCTCGGCTGCAGCGCGCAGCGCGCATGGAGCTCACGCATCGCGCGGCAAGGCGGGCGATGCAGCCCCCGGCGGATTCATGGCGCTTCTGGGCGCGATGGATACGGCCGAGACCGACACCACGTCGCTTGCTGCCGGCACCGATACGTCGAGCGATCTAGGCGGAACCACTGGCTTCGCCGAAAAAGGAAAGAAGAAATCGAAGGGCGAGACGACCGACACATCCGAGCTGACCGGGCAGGACGGCACCCGCATCGTGTCGCAAATGAACTCCGATAAGTCGCTCACCGACTCGCTCGGCATCACGCCGCATTCGTTTCTGGCTGACGCAGTCGGCTTCGTCGCGGGCGCGGTGGTTGCGGCGGCAGGTGGCGGTTTGATCGCATCGGCCATCGCCTCGAAAATCGGCACCGCAGTGGCGAAGGCCAACGGCGTCGGCAGCGATCCTGCAGTGGGGGCGGTGTCCACGAAGAGCGCATTGACCACCACAGACTCGGCTACGGCGACTACAGCCGCGGCGAGCGCTTCCACCGGCACGATCACGGTCGGCATGCTGCCGCAAGGTCAGAACGCCGATGTCGCATCGGGCAACATCGACAAGATGCGAGCCATGCTGGCCGACTCCAAAGACGCTGGCAAGGACACCGCCAAGGATGCGATCGATCGCATGCTGGCTTCGGACGGAACACTGGGCAAGACCGATGCGACCAAGGGTTTGCAGGCACGCGGACAAGTGGTGGCGGCGGCGAACCATGCGGCGTCGCAAGCGGCTGCCGCAGCACCGTTGTCTGCATCTCAAAACATCGCACAAGCATCTGCCGCGAGTGCGGCCGATGCAATCGGCGGCGCAGCAAAGACGGAAGCATCGCTGCTCGCGCAACAGGTTGCAGCCGCTGCAGAAGGCACACGCTTCCCATCGGAAGAATCGCTGCTCGCGTCACGCCGCTCGGAACGTGGCAGCGAGAAGTCGTACGGAAGTGCTCAATCGGTGGGCGATAGCTATTCCGCAGGCTGGCACACGGCATCCGGCGGATCGATGGCGACCGGCGTCGACGGTGCGGCGGTAGGCGTCGCTGGATCTCAAGGTGTTTTCGACAACCAGCTGGACGACCAGCTGAGCTACTACATGTCGCAAAACGGGCAGAGCGCTGAAATCACGCTCGACACCAAAGAAGGCGGCCCGGTCGATGTTCGCGTGTCGATCTCCGGCAACGAAGCTCAGGTGGCGTTCCGCTCGGATCAGGCCCATACCCGGGATGCGATCAACAGCGCGACAGCGCAACTGCGCGAGATGTTGCAGAACCAGGGTGTCACCCTGGCCAGCGTCACGGTCGACTCTTCCGCCAACCAGCAGGCCAATGCCGACGGCTCCAGCGGATTCGGCAATCGCCAGTCGGGCGAAGGACGCGGCACTCGCCATAGTTTGAACATGGGAGCCACCCAGCCGATTTCGACGACGCGCCCCGTGGCCGGATCTGCGACCGGCGGTCGTTTGGACCTTTATGTCTGATCCGAACGTCTAAAAGGCGACTTTTTGCGGCGCTATTCAACCGATCGCAGGTTGGGCGACGCAGAATAATCGGATATCAATCCAAGGAACGTCACGTGGCGACTTCACCCCCAGCAGCAGATAAAGCAGACGCAGGCGCTCAGGCCAAGCCCAAGAGCAAGAAAAAGCTGCTCATCATCATCATTGCCGCAGTACTCGTGCTGGGCGGCGGTGGTGGCGCGGCCTGGTTCTTCCTGCTTCGCAAACCGCACGATCCCAATGCAGCCGAGGCACCCAAGGCGAAGCCCTCGCATCCTCCCACCTACATGGCTCTGGAAAACATGGTGGTCAATCTGGGCGATCCCAACGGTGACCGTTTCGCACAGATCGGCATCACGCTCGAGTTGAGCGAAGCCGAAGCGGAAGCGAAGATCAAGGCGCAATTGCCGTCGGTTCGCAGCGCGATCCTGCTGCAGGTGTCGCAACGCACATCGGCCGAGCTGTTGACCATCGAAGGCAAAAACCGACTCGCGGCCGACATTCGCGCCATCGTGAGCAACGCGATCGGGTTTCATCTGCCGATGTCCAAGCCGCCGGTCATGAAGGCTCCGGAAGCGGCTCCGGGCGCTCCAGCCCCGATGGCCATTTCGCAATCGGCTCCGCCTGTCATGTCTGCATCGGGCACGTCTTCTGCGCCGGCAGCTGCAATGGCGCCCGAAGCGAAAACGGAAGCCAAGGCCGAGGCAAAAACAGAAGCAAAAACCGAAGAAAAAGAAACCGCAAAGAAGGCGGATTCGCATGGCTCGTCCGACGAAACGCCCGTGGCGAACGTGCTGTTCAACAGTTTCATCATCCAGTAACCGCTTATCGAACGAATAGGCCAGGAGCAATTCAATGAGTGATCCGCTGGTATCGCAGGAAGAAGTCGACGCACTCGAAGGTGGCGCCGCGGCAGACGCGTCGGCGCAACCCGAAGAAGCGTTGGCGAGCGGCCCGCGCCCGATTCGCGCGTACGACATGTCCAGCGAAGAGCGCATCGTTCGCAAGCCGATGCCGGCGATGGAAATCGTCAACGAACGCTTCGTCCGTTATTTGAAGAACGGAATTTTCGCTTTCATGCGCCGCACCGCAGAAATCAGCGCGCGGCCGGTCGAGGTGAAGCGTTATGGCGCATTCCTTCGGGAAGTTGGCGCGCCAGCCAGCTTCAACATCATGGCGATCAAGCCATTGCGCGGCAAAGGTCTGGTCGTGTGCGATCCGGTCATGGTGTCCGGCATGGTCGACATCCTTTATGGCGGTAGCGGAAAGAGTGCGCAGACCCAGCTCGACGGGCGCGATTTTTCTCCCACCGAGCAACGCATCATCAAACGTCTGGTCGACGTGGTGAGCACCGATTACGCGCGCGCCTGGGCCGAGCTGTATCCGATGCAGCTGGAATATCAGCGCTCGGAAATGCATCCGCAATTCGCCAACATCGCGACTGCCAACGAGATGGTGGTGTGCGCGGCGTACGATCTTCAGATCGGCGATCTGATCAGCACGATTCATATCTGCCTGCCCTACGCATCGTTCGAGCCGATTCGCGACATCCTGTACGCGTCCAAGCAGACCGAAACCATCCGCGCCGACACGCGCTGGGAAAAAGCATTGACCCGCGAGATCCAACTCGCGGAAGTTTCACTCGTGGCCGAACTCGCGAAAGCGGAAGTGACGGTCGCACAACTGCTGTCGATGAAGCCGGGCGACTTCATCGAGCTCGGAAAACTGCCGCGAATCCTCGCGTCAATCGACAGCATTCCGCTGTTCCAGTGCCAATACGGCACCCACAACGGCAAGTACGCCTTACGTATCGAGCAGTGCCTGAGCGGCGCTGATAGCAACTGGCTTGGAGAAAACCATGGCAACTGAAGACACCAAAGACGCGTCCACCAACTGGGCAGAACCGCTGGATGACGCATCGCGTGCAGCAGCAGGTGCCGCGGCAGCCGCGAGCGACGACGCATTGCGCGACATCAACCGTGTGCTCGACATTCCGGTGCAGCTCTCGGTCGAACTCGGCCGCAAGAAAGTGCCGATCAAGTACATCCTTCAACTGGCGCAAGGCTCGGTGGTCGAACTCGACACGCTGGCTGGCGAACCCATGGATGTCCTGGTGAACGGCTACCTGATCGCGCAGGGCGAAGTCGTGGTGGTGAACGAGAAGTTCGGCATTCGCCTGACTGACGTCGTCACGCCTTCCGAACGTCTGCGCCGGGTGAATCGGGGCTGAGTCGCGCTCGAACGCGGCTCACCGATTTCAGCGGCTAACATTCACGATCGAAAACTGATCGGGATCATCCGTGGCGCAAACGCTTTTCACCGTTGTCGTATTCATCGCGCTGCTCGCTGCAGCGCCATTCCTGATCAAGCGAATCCAGCAGCAGCGTGCCAACGCGAGCGGACTCGGCGGATCGGCATCGAAGCTGATTTCGGCCATAGCCGTGGGGCCGCATCAACGTGTGGTGACGGTTGAAGTGGGCCCGGACCATGCGCGTTCATGGCTGGTGCTTGGCGTGACCGGACAGAACATCGTTTGTCTGCACACGGTGCCTGCGCACGGCGGCACGCCGCCTGCTCCGGGTTCAGGGACGTCCTTCAGCGACGTGCAAAAACTCGTGTCGCCATCGGAGCCCAACGCGTGATGCGCATTCCTCTTTCAAGTCGCAACGTTGTCCGCACCGCACTGGCATGCCTGGCGGTGCTCGCGATCACGCTGCCTATTTCGGCAGCATCGCAGACTTCGAACGGTCTGCCGCTCATCATCGGTCAGGGTCCCGGAGGCAACAGCTATTCGGTGCCTATCCAGACGCTGATCTTTTTCACGGCGCTGTCTTTCCTGCCTGCAATTCTTCTCATGATGACCGGCTTCACCCGCATCGTGATCGTGCTGTCGCTGCTTCGTCAGGCGCTGGGCACGCAGTCGGCGCCACCGAACCAGGTGGTGGTGGGCTTGTCGCTGTTCCTCACGTTCTTCGTGATGGGGCCGACGCTGGACAAGGTCTACCAGGACGCCTACGTGCCTTTCAACGCCAATCAAATTACCTTCGAGCAGGCGCTCTCGCGCGGCGAAGAACCGATGCGTGCGTTCATGCTGAAGCAGACCCGGCAGGCCGACTTCGCACTGTTCGCCCGTCTGGCCAAACTCGATCCGGCGGTCACCACGCAGACCGCTCCCATGCGCGTGTTGATTCCTGCATTCGTCACCAGCGAGTTGAAGTCCGCATTCCAGATCGGCTTCATGATCTTCATTCCATTTCTAGTGATCGACATCGTTGTCGCCAGCGTGCTCATGTCACTGGGCATGATGATGCTGTCGCCGGTGCTCGTGGCCTTGCCGTTCAAGCTCATGCTGTTCGTGCTTGCCGACGGATGGAATTTGCTGATCGGTTCGCTCGCCGCGAGTTTTGTTCAGTAATCGATGACAGATAGCGAAAAGAGCGAGAAGTCATGACACCCGAATTTGTACTCACCACCGGACGCGATGCGCTCATCATGCTGCTCATGGTGTCGTTGCCGCTCCTGGGCGTGATCCTCGCCGTCGGACTCGTCGTCAGCATCTTCCAGGCCATCACGCAGATCCACGAGCAGACCTTGTCGTTCGTGCCGAAGCTGATTGCTGCAGTGGTGGTTTTCGCGATCGCCGGGCCGTGGATGCTCACGACGCTTGTCGACTACATCAAGCGCATGTTCGAGTCGATTCCTTCGCTCGTCATCTGACGGACGCCGAAGGCAGATAGCCTGTGTTCACCTTCACCGAAGCGCAACTGGTCGCGTGGCTGTCGCCGATCATCTGGCCGTTTCTTCGCGTGCTTGCGATGTTCACTTCCGCGCCGATTTTTTCGCAGCGTGCTTTTCCTGTGCGCGCAAAAATCGGCCTTGCATTCTTCGTGGCTCTGTCGGCGCAGGGCATGCTGGGCGATCAACCGGTCATCGGACTGAATAGCCCGGGCGCGTTTGCCGCCGTGGTGCAACAGGTGGGGGTAGGACTAGCGATCGGATTCGCGGTGCGTCTGGTGTTTGCAGCGGTGGAACTCGCAGGGGAAGTGGTCGGACTGCAGATGGGGTTGAACTTCGCCTCGTTCTTCAACCCCACCACCAACACGCAGGCGAGCGCCGTTTCCACTTTCTTCGGGCACATGGCAGTTCTGCTTTTCATCGTGATCAACGGGCACCTCATGGTGCTTATGGCCACCCTGCAGAGCTTTCAGACTTTTCCTGCGGACGGAAATTTCCTGCAGGTGCTCGCGCAGTCGAAACTGCATGAACTCGGAGCTAGCCTGTTCGCCAGTGCGTTGTGGATTTCGTTGCCTATGGTCGCCTTGCTGACTTTCGTGAACCTCGGCATGGGCATCGTGTCGCGCATTGCGCCGCAGATGAATATTTACGCGGTGGGTTTTCCGGTGACGCTCACCATGGGCATCGTCGGCATGATCGCGACACTTCCTATGCTGGAGCAGCCCATTCTGGAGTTGTTGCAGCGGATGATTTCGTTGTTCGTGAAATAGAACGTTCGACGAATCAGACCAGGTTGTTCCGGATCGCGTAAACCGTGAGCGCCGCGTTGCTGGTCAGATGCAGCTTTTCCATGACCCGCGAGCGATACACGCTCACCGTTTTCGGACTCAGCATCATCTCTTCGGCAATCTCCGAGAGTCGCTTGCCCGACGCAATTTTCATGAGGGTCTGCAACTCTCGCTCTGACAACGCCGCGTGGGGCGCTTCATTGAGAGGTTTGCTCAGGCTCTGCACCAGCATCTGTGCAACTTCGGGTGTGACGTACTTGTTGCCCTGCGCGACGGTGCGGGTAGCGCTGATCAGCTCTTCCGGATTGCCGGCCTTGTTCACATAGCCTTGCGCGCCGCTTCGAAGGCATCGAATCGCGTATTGGTCTTCCGGGTACATGGTGACCACCAGCACTTTCAGCCCGTCGTCTTTCTCGCGCAGGCTGGCCAGGATTTCGAGCCCGCTTCGACCGGGCATGTTCAGATCGAGAAGCAGCACGTCGCACTGCACTTTTCTGAGCACGTCGCGCAGCTCGGCATAGTTACCGGCTTCGCCCACCACCTTGATATCGACCGCTTCGGACAGAGTGTCCCGAATGCCGCGACGCACGACGGCGTGATCATCGCAAAGGACGACGTTGATCATGCGGAGGCTCCATTCAATTGCATTCCATTCAAAGGCACCGACAGGATGATAGAGGTGCCGACGCCCTGTCGATTGCTCACGTCGAGCCAGCCTTCTACCGACCGGGCACGCTCGTGCAAACCTTTCAGTCCGAAGGCCTTGCCCTTGTTCAATGCGTCCTGCGCAATGCCTTTGCCGTTATCCGCTATTTCGAGCGTCAGTACACCCTCCGCATCGGACAGATCGATGTTCACCTCGGTGCACTGCGCATGTTTGGCGATATTCGTAAGCGCCTCCTGCGCCGTGCGATAGGCAGCGAGCTGCACCTCGTCGGGCGCATCGATTCTTTCTTTCGTCACCGAGAACTGGGTCTTCACGCCGGTGCGCTTCTCGAAGCTGATCGCCAGCCAGTGAATCGCAGGCACCAGACCCTGCTCCAGGATAGGCGGGCGCAGGTTCATCACGATGCGCTGGCTCGATGCGATCGCGTTCTGCAACAACTCGGTGGCCGATCGAACATGCTCGCGGGTCGCGTCGTCTTTGGTGTGCCGCGCGATCCAGGCGAGTTCGTGTCGCATGGCAGCCAGCACAGAGCCGATTTCGTCGTGCACGTCGCGCGCGACGGCAGTGCGCTCCTGCTCGATGAAAGTCTGCAGGTGATCGGTCATCTCGGCCGAGCGGCGACCCGAGGCAGCGGTTTCGGCATCGAGGCGCAGCTTGGCCAGCTTGCGTTCGCGTGACTGCACGGCACGGACGACAGCCGATGCGAGCGAATCGAGGTTGTCCTTGCGCACGTAATCGGCAATGCCGCGCCGCATGATGTCGACCGCCGCGAATTCACCCACCTGGTTGGACAACACGATGAACGCAGGCTGGTGTTCCAGCTGCTGCATCGCGTTCCATGCGTCTATGGCGGTGAAGCCCGGCAGGTGGTAGTCGGCGATGACCACGTGGAAGCGCCCGTGACGCAGGCGCTCGAAGAAGTCGGGGAGGGTTTCGACCCGCGTGATGGTGTAGTCGATGCGCGCGGAGTCGAGCGCAGCTTGCGTCAGCTCATGGTCGTCGTCGGAGTCTTCGAGATGAAGAATCCGGATGGCCTGATCGGGGGGCAGCTGCAGCATCCGACGATGATAGGTCAAGCCACGCGCAGTGGAAACCGGGCTTGCCCGCGCCTGTTACCAATGCAGCGGGCCCGAAACACAGCGCGCCTACCGATCAGAAATCGACCAGGCTCAGACCCACGCTGAACACGGTGCGCTTGCGGTTGTAGTCGATCAGGGAATCGCCGTAACCACTGAAGATCTGGGTGTGCAAACGCAGGCTGTTGTTGATCGTGTTGCCCTTGCCGAAAGCCTTGAACCATTCCAGCTTCACCGATCCGCGATCGGTATTGCTGAGTGACGAGCGAACGGTGCCGACGAGGCGGTTCTGCGGATCTACGTTCCATGCGCCGGCCAATTCGGCGCGTCCGATGTAATCGATGATGTCCGGGTTGTCGTCGGTTGCAGCCGTTTCGGAAAGGCGACGCCAGATGCGCCCGGTGACGCTGTACTTGTCGTCTTTTTCGAAACCGGCCATCAGGTAGACCCGGTTCCAGCTACGCGACAGAGGCAACGTCTGTCCGTTCGACTGGTGCGACAAACCGGCGCCGCTGTAACGCATGCGCCATCCAAGCGGCAACGAGAAATCGGTCGGGTAAACGTAGACGACTTCGGGTTCGTGGTCGGTCGCGCGGAACGGGCGCGACAGGTCGGACGAGAACAGTTGCCAGTACGACTGCTGCGTGTAGCCGAACCAGAGCGAATCGCGGCGTGCAGAGTCGGAGCTGGTGAGCAGGTTCTGCGCGAGCTTGGTACGGATGGACACCTGCAGGCGGGTCTCTTCTTTCCGGTAATCGACCGGGCTAGTGGTGTTGTGGCCGGGTGCCGGTGAGCTAGGCTGGGTGTTCTGCGAATCGCCCGCGACCACCGCAAACGTGATCGGACGGTATCCGCGCAGGCCGAACGTGCCGCAGTTGCTTCCGGCTTCCAGTTCCCAGAAGCGGGAGAGGTCGCTGTAGTCGGTGTTGCGGCAACCTTCGGTCGCGATGATCACAGGCGCCGGTGCCGGCAGCGGCGCAGCTTGCGGAAGAGGGGTGGCGGACGGGTTGTTCGGGTTACCGGACGCCATCGCTGCGGTTCCTGCAGTCACTCCGTTGGCCGCATTGGTAGCAGCAGCCGCGACCGCAGGCTGGCGCGCCTCGTTGGCTGCCCATGCATCGAAACACGCGAGACGCGCATTCGTATCGCCGGAGATGGCCGAGCATTGCTGCCAGGTTCGCGCGCCACTCACGCTGCCCGGCAGGGGAGCGGCGGGGGCTGATGCTGTCTGCGAGAACGCAGGAAAGCAGATGAGAAATCCTGCCGAAAAGAGCAGGGCCTTGGTTTGTTTCGAGAAGAAGGGTCGCATGAAGCTTCCTTGATTTGGTTTCTAGGATCTATTTTTCAGTTTCGGGCCGCAGCATCTGCACTGGCTGCTGCGGCCGCGGTATCGAGCGCTTTTTTCGCGAATTCGGCGCGCAAAGCCCTGAGCTTCTCACGAGGATCTTCGCGAACCGTATCTTTGTTTAACGCCATTTCGGCAATGAATCGACTGGGTTGTGCCGCGACCATGTCGCGCCCCTTTTTTCGTTTGCGAGTCCAGCTTACCGCCAGACTGCGCTGCGCACGCGTGATTCCTACGTACATCAGGCGGCGTTCTTCTTCGAGCCGCGCAAGAATGCTTTCGCTCATCGGGCCATCGGCCTTGCCGCTGTGCGCTTCGTCGTCGCCCAGCTTGAACGGCAGCATGCCTTCGGTCACTCCGACCAGCATCACGTGCGGCCACTCCAGACCTTTCGCGGCGTGCAGCGTCGACAGGGTGACGACATCCATGTCTTTCTCTCGCTCGCTGATGGTGGAGAGAAGCGAAATCGTCTGCGCAACCTCGAGCATGGTCTTGGTTTCGTTCGATGTCGTCACGCCAGCGGCGTCGTCGATCTGACCGCCGCAGCGCTGCGCCATCCAGTCGCAGAACTCCAGCACGTTGGTCCAGCGCGTGGCTGCAGCTTTCTCGGTTTCTTCGCCGTCGTAGAGATGCTTTTCGTAATCGAGATCTTTCAGCCAGTCCATGAGGAAGGCTTTCGCGTCTTCGGCGCCGACCGTGTGCTTTGCGCGGTACTGCAGATCGTTCACCTGGCGTCCGAACTCATGCAGTCCTGCAACCGCACGCGAAGACAGCGCGCTCTGGATGGAAGAGCTGAACAGCGCCTCGAACAGACTCAGTTTGTACTGGCTTGCGAACACCCCCAATTGCCCCAGTGTTTGATGGCCGATGCCGCGCTTGGGCGTGGTGATCGCGCGCAGGAATGCGGGATCGTCGTCGTTGTTCACCCAGAGGCGAAACCAGGCGCACAGATCGCGAATCTCGGCGCGATCGAAAAAGCTTTGTCCGCCGGACACTTTGTACGGAATCTGCGCTTTGCGAAGTGCCTTTTCGAATATTCGCGCCTGATGGTTTGCGCGGTAAAGCACTGCGAAATGGCGGAATTCCTGGAATTGAGGGCCGCTCCCGATAAAGGTGCCACCGCGCAGGCTCTGAATCCGGGCGACTGCGCGTTCCGCTTCGTGTTCTTCGTTGTCGGCATCGATCACGCGGACCGGCTCGCCTTCACCGAGATCGCTCCACAAATTCTTCGGGAACAGTTTCGGATTCGGCTGGATCACGTTGTTGGCGGCGCGAAGAATGGCCGAAGTGGAGCGATAGTTTTGCTCGAGCTTCACGACCTTCAGATTCGGAAAATCGATCGGCAATTTCTTCAGGTTGTCCAGCGTCGCACCGCGCCATCCATAAATCGACTGATCGTCGTCGCCCACGGCAGTGAAGCGCGCATTCGTGCCGACCAGATGCTTGAGCACTTCGTACTGGGTGGCGTTGGTGTCCTGGTATTCATCGACCAGCACATGCGCCAGCGACTCCTGCCATTTCGCGCGAATCTCGGGGTGATCGTTCAGGAGTTTGAGCGGAAGGCTGATCAGATCGTCGAAGTCGACACCCTGATAGGCGACGAGACGCTCTTCGTAGCGACCCATGATGGTGGCGGTGACACGTTCGTTGTCGTCCGCCGCCAGTGCCAGCGCCTGTGCCGAATTGAGGCCCTGGTTCTTCCACAGGCTGATCGCCCATTGCCACTGGCGAGCGGTGGCGGCGTCGGTGGTGCCGCCAGCATCTTTCAGGATGCCGGTGACATCGTCGGAATCGAGAATGCTGAACTGGGGCTTGAGGCCCAGCACTTCACCGTCCTGGCGAAGCATACGCACGCCCAGCGCGTGAAAAGTGCAGACCACGATGTCGCGCGCCTGCCGGCCAATCAGTTTTTTGGCGCGCTCGCGCATTTCTGCAGCGGCTTTGTTGGTGAAGGTGATGGCGGCGATTTTTTTCGGATCGACGCCGGTCTGAATCAATCGGCCGATCTTGTGGGTGATGACGCGGGTCTTGCCTGAACCGGCACCCGCCAGAACGAGGCACGGTCCGTGCATGTAGTTCACAGCTTCCTGCTGCGCGATATTCAAGCCATCGGAGAAATTAGTCGACATTCGGTGAGAGAGGGAGAAAGCAAATACGGGAACGGAACGATTTTGACTGACTTGGCCGACCATTTATTTCCGCGACGACAATATCGATTGTGCTGAACGTTCTCCAGATTACATTTCCATTTTTTGCGCTGGTGTTGTGCGGCTACATCGCCACCCGACGCGAGCTCTTGCCGTTGGCATCGATACCGGGCCTGAACACTTTCGTGCTGTTCTTCGCGTTGCCGGCCATGCTGTACCGGTTCGGCTCCACCACCCCGCTGGAGCAACTGTTCAATCCGTCCGTGATGCTGGTCTATCTGATCTGTTCTGTCGCGATCGTCGCGCTCAGTGTCGCTGTTACAAAGAGCTCGCGAATCGACTGGAACAACGCGGCGTTCGGCGCTCTGGTGGCCGTATTTCCGAACACGGGTTTCATGGGCGTGCCATTGCTGGTGGCGCTCTTGGGCGCTGCGGCGGCCGGCCCGGTGATTGCGACCATCGCGGTAGACATGGTCATCGTGAGTTCTCTGGTCATCGCTATTTCACGCCTCGATGGCGCTGGCCGTCACAACATCGCTGCCGCTCTGCGCACCGTGTTTCGCGGTATGGCGACGAATCCGATGCCCTGGTCGATTCTGCTGGGCGCGCTCGCATCGGCCACCGCATTTCAATTGTGGAAGCCCCTCGATCAGGTGATCGGACTTCTCAGCAATGCGGCATCGCCGGTTGCGCTGTTTTCTATCGGCGCAGTGCTTGCGCGATCGCAGATGAATCAGCACGAAAAAGTCGAGCCGCGCGACTACGTGCCGCTTGCGCTCATCAAGCTCATCGTTCATCCGCTGTCGGTCTGGATCGTTGGGAAATCTGCAACGGCCATGGGACTGCCGCTCGATCCGTTCGCGCTCACGGTGCTCGTGCTTTTGGCCGCGCTTCCCAGTGCAAGCAACGTGATCTTGCTGGCGGACCGATTCGGCGCCAACAACGGCCGCATCGCGCATGTCATTCTGGTGTCGACCACGCTTGCGTTCATCACCTTCTCGGCGGCGGTCGCGTTGCTCGTTTGATCGCTCTGATGTGCGCCGATCAGAGCGATCAGATCGCGAGCGGGTCTACATCTACCGCCCAGCGAATGACCGATCGATCGCGCGACGACATCAATATTTCGTGCCACTCCGACAGAAAACGCTGCAAGGCTTTGCGCGATCCGCTTTCGATCAGCATCTGCGCGCGTTCGACGTTCGCGACTCGCTGAATAGTCATCGGCACTGGCGGGTACAACGTGACGTGTTCGAAATCGCCCAGACCCTGCGCCGCTTCGCTGGCGAGTTTGAGGAACGCCTGTGCGTCTTCCTGAGAACGCGCTTCCGCTCGAACCAGCGCCTGGAAGCTGAAGGGAGGCATGCCCGCGAGCTGTCTGTCCTGCAATTCGCGATTCGCGAACTCGGGGTAATCGTGTTTCTTCAGAGCGTCGAACAGCGGATGCGTCGGGTGCGAGGTCTGAATCCACATTTCGCTCGGCGATTGCTGTGCGGCAATGTATTCGGCATCGCGACCGGCCCGTCCACCGGCTTGCATCAGCAGGCTGAATAGCCGCTCCGGCGCGCGGAAATCCGATGAGTAGAGCGCGCTGTCCGCATTCACTGCCGCTACGAGCGTGATTCGACGGAAGTCGTGACCCTTCGCAATCATCTGCGTGCCCACGAGCACATCCACCTCGCCGCCATGAACCTGCGCCAACTGCACTTCGAGCGATCCCTTGGCGCGGGTCGTGTCCGCATCGATACGCGCGATTCGTGGCGACGATCCATCGGGGCGCTTCACATCTGCGAGCAACTCGGCGAGTTGTTCTTCGAGTCTTTCGGTGCCGCGACCCAAGGGCGCGATGTCCATGTTTCCGCAGGTGGGGCAGGCGCGCGGAACCCGCTCGGTGAATCCGCAGTGATGGCATCGCAAGGTGCGATCGATTTTGTGGAACACGCGATAGGCGCTGCAGTTCGGACATTCACTCTTCCATCCGCAACTGCCGCAATGAAGCACCGGTGCGTAGCCGCGTCGGTTCAGGAACACCATCACCTGCTCGCCGCGCGCAACGCGCTGCGAAATCGCATCCACCAGATAGGTGGAGAACACGGTGTAAGGCGGCTGCAGGTTCATGTCTACCAGGCGAACCTTCGGCAATTCGCCGGCCCCGATTCGACTCGGCATAGAAAGCCGCATGTATCTGCCGCCGTCTTTTTTGTCGCGACTGTGATGCCAGGTTTCCAGCGAGGGCGTGGCCGATCCGAGCATCACCTTACATCCGATCGGCGATGTCGATGCACGGTACACCGCGAGATCGCGCGCCGAATATCGAGCGCCTTCCTGCTGCTTGTAGCTCGGGTCGTGCTCTTCGTCGACCACGATCAGCTTCAGGTTCGGCATCGACGCAAAAATTGCCATGCGGGTGCCGAGCACGATGCGCGCATTTCCGCTATGCGCCGCGAGCCAGCTTTTAAGGCGCTGCGGATTCGTCATGCCGCTGTGAAGCGCAACCACGTTTTCCGATTTGAACCGCGCGACGAATCGCTCCTGCAATTGCGGCGTCAGATTGATTTCCGGAACCATGACCAGCGCTTGTGCGTCCGGGTCGTTTCGCAGCACATCGGCGACCGCACGCAGATACACCTCGGTTTTTCCGCTGCCGGTTGCCCCGAACAACAGGAACGGGCCCGCGTTCTCGCGGATATCGTCGAGCGCGACCGCTTGCTCGGGAGTCAGTTCCGGCGTCGCCGACTCTTCAGCTTCGTTGCTCGCGTTTTTTTCACCGGCTGAATCGACTTCGCTAGCCGCGATGGCGGTCTTCTTGATCCGACGCGCCATCTGCACCGGAGACAAATCCCGCAGCTGCGGCGGCAATGCGGCGAGGGCGACCTCTCCGATCGCGCGCTGGTAGTAACTGGCGGCAAACGTAATCAGGTCGCGCCAGTCGCTTCCCAGCGGCGTAATGCCTTCCAGCTGCCCAGCAACCGATCGAAGCTGCATGCCCTCGGTATCTGGCGGCGCCTGGTCGGTGCAGTTCCAGACCACGCCCAACAACTCGCGTTTGCCCAGCGGCACGCGTACCAGGCTTCCCGGCGCTAGCGCCTGCTCACTGACGTAGGTGAGCGCTCCGCCCACGCCGCTATGCGCAGGGGTTTGCACCACGACCGACAGCCAATATCCCATTCAGCGGCCCCTCGCAATAGGGCGAGTTGAAGCGTGCACTTGATGTGGACTTGCGAAAAGGCGCTTAAGTCGTTGATTTGAAAACACTTTACGAGGCATCCAGAGTTTCTGTGGATAACTTTGTTGATATGTCGTTGTCAGCCCTCGCAAGTCCTTGTCAGACAAGGCTTACGCTGGATTGCCTTCAAAAAAAGCAATTGAGAGAAGTCTATATAAATCAACAACTTAGGTATCAGATGCGATCCGGGTCAAAGCGGCGGAAGTGATCGGATTATTTTTGCGCCGCAGCACAAGATTTGTGCATAAGTCAACCGGACGGTTACCGTTTTTTCTAGGATTTCTTTTACGTGGAACTGCGCAAACACTCTTGACAGCAGGCGGATCCCGACAGGTTTGCCCGTCGGTATCCGCCCCTTTGTCCGTTGCTATGCGGTACGGATGGCCCGCGACCGGGCGTGTACCGAGTCCACCAGCGCAGTCACATGATCTGGCGGTGTGTGCTGGTTGATGCCGTGTCCCAGATTGAAAATATGAGTCGGGCCATTCGTTGCGCGATCTGTATGCGGCTTGCCGAAGCTGTCGATCACCTTGCCCACTTCCAGATCGATCTGAGCCGGATTCGCGAACAACACGTTCGGATCGATATTGCCTTGCAATGCTTTTCCTGCACCGCCCGATACGCCGCCGACCTGCGCCCGTGCTGCCCCGAGGTTGACGGTCCAGTCGAGGCCGAGCACTTCGCAATCGAGCGCAGCCATCTGCTCCAGCCACAGGCCGCCACCCTTCGTGAAAACAATACGGGGGATGACGACACCGTCTTTTTCTTTCGGCAGCAACGACAACACTTTCGCGGTGTACGCCAGACTGAACTCCTGAAACGCACCGTCGGCCAGAACGCCGCCCCAGCTGTCGAAAATCATCACGGCCTGCGCGCCGGCATCGATCTGCGCGCTCAAATATTTGGCGACCGACTGAGCATTGATATCGAGGATCCGGTGCATCAGATCCGGACGGCTATACATCATCGATTTGACGAGCCGGTAATCGCTCGATCCCGCGCCCTCGACCATGTAGCAGGCCAGTGTCCAGGGGCTACCGGAGAAGCCGATGAGGGGTACGCGGCCGTCGAGCGCGCGGCGAATCGAGGTGACCGCATCGAACACGTACCGAAGCTTGTCCATGTCGGGTACTTCGAGCGCTTTGACGGCAGCTTCGTCGCGCAGGGGACGCGCGAACTTCGGGCCTTCGCCCATCGCAAAGCTGAGTCCTAGGCCCATTGCATCGGGCACGGTCAGGATGTCGGAGAAAAGAATCGAGGCATCGAGCGCGAAGCGGTCGAGCGGTTGCAGGGTGACCTCGGTCGCGTAATCGACGTTGGTGGCCAGACCCATGAAGCTGCCCGCCTTCGCCCGCGTATCGCGGTATTCGGGGAGATATCGGCCAGCCTGGCGCATGAGCCAGACCGGGGTGTAATCGGTCGCTTGCCGGAGACAGGCGCGAATGAAGGTGTCGTTTTTGAGCGGGGCAAACATGCCCCGATTGTCGCCGAGAGCCGGCCATCGGCCCAGCGGCAGGGGTTAGAGCAATCCCTGACGCGCGAGCACTGCGTGATCGACCTTGATGCAGGCGTCCTCGACGACCAGAAGGCCCGCCTCACGAGCTTTTTTCGCTGCGGCAGCGTTCTCTATCCCGAGCTGCATCCACACCGCCTTCGCACCTATGGCGATGGCTTCGTCGACGATGGGCGGAATGTCTTCGCTGTTGCGAAAACAGTCGACGATGTCGATGGTTTCGTGCTGCGCGGCTTCGGTGAGCGTTTTGTATGCTTTCTCGCCGAGCACCTCGCGTGCATTCGGGTTGACCGGAATGATCCGATAGCCGCGGGCCTGCATGTATTGCGACACGCCGAAGCTCGCCCGTTCGGGCTTGGGCGACAAGCCGACCACGGCTATGTTCTTCCATTGCTTCAGGATTTGCGCTTCGACCGATGCATCGCTCATGTTGTCTGGCTCCAATTCAATCGAGTAGCTTTTCGATATCGCCCTTGCTGATGATCTCGGACAGCAAAATCGGCGGCGATCCGGGCTTGTAGTACGCGTAAACGGGAACGCCGCTTCGGCCCATCGCAGTCAAGGCCTTCGAAATTTCCGGATCGCGCCGTGTCCAGTCCGCTCTGAGCAGCGTCACCTTTTTCGCGTCGAATGCGTTCATCACTGCAGGGTCGGTCAGCGTCGCTTTTTTGTTGTACTGACAGGTCACACACCATGCTGCGGTGAAATCGACGAACACGCTGCGGCCCGATGCAACTTCCGTTTGAACCCGCTGCACCGACCACGGCTGCCAGCGTTCTCCCGCATCGATTTGCGCAATTGGTGACTCGGCCGGCTTGTTGATGTTGCCGCCCAACGAAGCTGCCAGATAGGAAAAAACGGCAATCGAGATAAGTCCGACGAATGCGCGCGAGAGCCCCGGCAGACCGAACGACCAGACCACTGCGCTCAAGGCTACGAGCAACACCAGCAGCGTGCCTGCACCGTCGATGCCGCTTTGTTGACCGAGAACCCAGACGAGCCAGACGACGGTCGCGAACATGGGGAATGCCATGAAGCGCCTGAAAACTTCCATCCATTGGCCGGGACGCGGAAGCACCTTCGCAATACCGGGGATGACGCTTGCAACTATGTAGGGAATCGCCATGCCGATGCCGAGGGCCGCGAAAATCAGCATCGCCTGCCAGGCGGGCAAACCGATGGCGAGTCCTAACGACGCTCCCATGAACGGTGCTGTGCAAGGAGCGGCAATCGCCACTGCCAGTACGCCCGATAGAAACGAGTTGAGCGATTCATTGCGAACGCTGGTGGCCGCAACTCGGTTAGGCACCACGTTGCCGACTCGAAACACCCCCAGCAGATTCAATCCGATCAAGGTAAACATGGCGGCCAGCGCTGCAACCACCCACGGCGATTGCAGCTGAAAGCCCCATCCGAGTTGTTCGCCTGCCTCGCGCAGCGCGAGCATTGCAGCCCCCAGCGCGAGAAAGGAAACCACGACGCCCACCGCGTAAGACAACATCGATGCGCGCGATTTCGTGTTTGCGAAAGTGAGCACCTTGATCGCGAGAATCGGGAATACGCATGGCATCAGGTTGAGGATGACGCCGCCTAGCACTGCGCCCAGCAGAGCGAGGAGAAAGGTGGGCAACGGTGACGGGATCGGGTCGAGCGGTCCTCGTGCTTCGATAAAAGAAGGGACGGTGGTCCATGCTCCTGCGGTTCTGGCCATCGATGCGACCGTGCCGGTTCCGGTGGGTGCGATTGGTTGTGTGGTCGGTGCGGCTGTCGTCGAACTGCTCGCTGCGTTGGCGTTCAGAGCTGCAGTCAGAGCGGGTGATACTTCTGCGCGTTTCGGCGTGCCGATCCAGTTGCCATCGACCTTGGCTTCGATGCGATATCCCTTGTCGCCCAGCGTGAGAACGATGGGCATGACCTTCGGTGAATTGCTGCGGTGATCGGACACCGGGATCGTCGCGGACCAGTCGGCGCCGGACCAGCTTTGTTTCGGGGTAGCCGCAGTTTCTATGACCTCGGGCGTTTCCGGGAACACGCCGAGATCTTTGCCTCGAAGCGAAGCAGGCAGACCTTTGGCTGTCACCCGAATCGTCTTGCCTTCGATGGCGACGGTGCTTTCGCCCTTCACGACAGTCGGCTGAAGCGCCATCGCCCGCATGAATTCCGACGCGTTCGTCGCAGTGGAAACGTTCGCCGGAATCCGCAGTTCGAAATTGCCTTCTTCCGGAATGCATTCCTTGCTGCACACCAGCCAGGTGGCATGCAGGTTGACCGTGATGTCGTTGTTGATCGACGGCTTGAAATCGGGCGATACCACCATTGGCACAGGCAGCAGGACGGTGCCGGTGTAGCCGTAGTTGGCCAGCGTTCCGATCGGAAATTTATGCGGAATAGGCCATGCGATATCGCCAGCGCTCACGCCTTTGGGCAGGGTCCACTGCAGCTCGGTGGGAAGGCCGGAATCGCCGGGATTTTTCCAGTAGGTGTGCCAGCCTTCGATGTGCGAAAGCTGAAGGCCAAGCCAGATCGGACGCCCGGGTGCTATGCCTTCCGCCGCCATCGCGACCAGCTCTGCCTTGACCCGAGGTGTGGTGACGACCGATCCGACACGTGACGAGGAGCTGGAAATCGAAAACTGCGCGCTGGCCGATAGCGCAACTGCGGTCAGGGCGACAGCCGCTGCGAATTTAAGGGCGCGTTTTTTAAAGGCGCATTTCGTAGCGACGAGAGTGGCGGGATTCGAAATCATCAAGATCAGGTTCGCATGAGCGAGTTAAGTTCCTACTTCGCGGGCGAAGCCGTAGCGGCACGAGGCCCGACACGGTTGCCGAGCATCCAGACCGCAATTCCGATGACCAGCAGAATGGCATGGCCGACCGCGATCTTGAGTGCGCTGTCGTCGACGATCGGTGCGACGAATCCGGTGATGGCTGCGAACAGCATCATCTGGATGAAGCCTTGCAGCGATGCCGACAGACCGCGCATTTCCGGAAACACGCTCAGCACCGCAATCGACATACCGGGCGATGCGATCGACAGGCCGAAGGTGTAGATCATCAAAGGGATGGTGGCAAACGGCACTTGCGCCACGAAAAGGCTGGTGTAGATCACCCCAACCACCACTGCGAACACCATGATCGCCATTCCTGCTTTCACGAGCTGCTGCGGCCTGTAGCTGTGCGAAATACGGGCGGTCAATGCCGATCCGATGACCAGTCCGCTCACCATCGGAATGAACAGCCAGCCGAACGCGGTTTCCGGTTTGTGCAGTACGCCCATCACGTAAGACGCGGCAGAGCCGACATACAGAGGCAATCCGCAGAAGATGGTGCCGAAAGCGACAGCCAGAAGCGTGAACTTGGGGCTGCTGATGGCTTTCCGATAATTGGCGGCGATCGATTTGAAGTTGAACGGTTGGCGACGTTCTTTGGGCAATGTCTCCGGGAGAACTCGCCAGCTGGTAATCAACATGATGAAACCGAACGCGGCGAGGAAGAAGAAGATGTAGCGCCAGCCGAGGGTCGTTTGGATGACGCCGCCGATGATGGGCGCGATTGCGGGGGCGAGACCGAACATCATGGTCACCAGCGCCATCATTTTTTGCGCGTCGCTGCCGGAAAAGCGGTCTTGAATCATCGCGCGGCTGAGGACGATGCCTGCTCCCGCCGAGAGTCCTTGCAATCCCCGAACGATCACTAGGCTGCCGGCGGTGGGTGCGAGGGCAGCGCACACCGAAATGATCGAGAACACCACCAGCGAAATCATCATGACCGGGCGGCGGCCAAAAGAGTCGGACAGGGTCCCGTAGAACAGCATCATCACGGCCAGACCGGCCATGTACACGCTCAATGTCTGCTGGACGATCACGCTGCTCACTCCGAAAGTAGCGGCGATGGCTGGAAACGAGGGCAGGTAGGTGTCGATGCCGAGCGGCCCGACCATGGTGAGCAGGGCCAGGACGATGGCGAGCGAGGTATTTTTCATGAACCGTCGATTGTCCGGGTTTTCCCGGTCGGGCGGGTTCTGCGGGCTGCTGCGTTCGATACGCGGCTGTGCGGGTCAGACTGCCGGAAGCGGAAGCGCGGTTTTGTAGCGAACCTGCTTCAAGGTGAAGCTTGACCGGATTTTTTCGATTCCCGGAATCGACGTGAGCTGCTCGAGGATGAATTTTTCCAGCGCCGCCATGTCGGCAACCGCCACTCGAATCAGGTAATCGCTGTCGCCGGTCATCAAGTAGCACTCCATGACTTCGTCGTGATCGGCGATTCTTTTCTCGAATTCCGCCAGGGAGTCCTTATTCTGCGATTTCAGGCTGATGGAAATAAACACGTTCAAGCCCAGCCCGAGGGCGCTGGCACTGGCAAGTGCCACGTATTTCGTGATGACTCCTGCCGTTTCGAGCGCTTTGACCCTTGCCAGGCACGGAGAAGGAGACAAATGCACCCGCCGGGACAGCTCGACGTTCGAGATCGATCCGTCTTTCTGTAGTTCAGCGAGTATGCGGAGATCGATAGGATCGAGTGTCATTAAATTCTGTGAAACGTTCGTTTTGCAGAATTTTATATCGACATTCAGCCGTACGTCAGCGCAAACACGGCAACTTATTTCGGCCGAGGTTCACTAAAGTTCGAGGATGAACGCACCAATTCCCATCGACTATCTCAACACCCTCGGGGTCGATCCCGATCCTGCGGAAACGCAGGAATGGCGCGAGGCTTTACTTAGCCTGATTGCTGCTCAAGGAACGGAACGGGCAGCACAACTGCTCGATGAGTTGGTGCATCTGGCGCGGGTCAATCGCGTCGGCTGGAAACCGGAGTTGTCGACGCCGTACGTGAACACGATCGGCGTCGACCAACAGCCGGTATTTCCGGGCGATCTCGCCATCGAAGAGCGGCTCGGCTCACTGATGCGATGGAACGCGCTTGCCATGGTGGTGCGTGCCAATCGCGCTTACGGTGAATTGGGTGGGCACATTGCCAGTTACGCGAGTGCCGCCGATTTGTTCGAGGTCGGGTTCAATCACTTCTTCAAGGCGCGTAATGAAGCGCAGACCGGCGATCTGGTTTTCTTCCAGCCGCATAGCGCACCGGGCGTGTACGCACGCGCGTATCTGGAAGGCCGCTTGACCGAGCGAGACTTGGGCTTCTACAGGCAGGAACTCGTGGCGCAGGAGCAGGGCGCGCAAGGGCTTTGCAGCTATCCGCACCCGTATCTGATGCCTGATTTCTGGCAATTTCCCACCGGCTCGATGGGCATCGGCCCGATCAGCTCGATCTACCACGCGCGATTCATGCGCTACCTCACCCACCGCAACCTTCTCGATTGCGCGGGACGCAAGGTGTGGGGCGTCTTCGGCGATGGCGAGATGGACGAACCTGAAAGCATGTCGGCGCTGACGCTCGCTGCGCGCGAAGGTCTGGACAACCTCGTGTGGGTGGTGAACTGCAATCTGCAGCGTCTGGACGGTCCGGTTCGCGGCAACGGAAGAATCATCGACGAGCTCGAAAAGCTGTTTTCGGGCGCGGGATGGAACGTCATCAAGCTGGTGTGGGGCAGCGACTGGGACGGCTTGTTCGCACGCGATACGAAGGGCGCGCTTCACAGGGCGTTCGCTCAAACGGTCGATGGGCAGATGCAGACGTTCGCCGCGAAAGACGGGCGATTCAACCGCGAACATTTCTTCGGGCAGAACGACGAACTGGCGCGCCTCGCGCAAGGCATGACCGACGAGCAGATCGACGCGCTCAAGCGTGGCGGCCATGACATCGTGAAGATTCAGGCGGCCTACGCAGCAGCTGCGCAACATCGCGGTCAACCGACGGTGATCCTCGCTCACACCAAAAAAGGCTACGGCATGGGCGCGGCGGGACAGGGTCGCATGACGACTCACTCGCACAAGAAATTCGACGAAACCGATCTGATCGGTTTTCGCAATCGATTCAACCTGCCGCTCACCGACGAGCAGGTCACGAATCTGGAGTTCTACAAGCCGGCCGACGACAGCGCCGAGATGAAGTATCTGCACGAGAAGCGACAGGCGCTTGGCGGATATTTGCCGAAGCGCGTCACCGAATGCGAAGTTGTCGAAAAACCCGACATCGCGGCCTATGCGCAGTTCGCGACCGCTGCGGAGGGCAAGGAGATGAGCACCACGATGGCTTTCGTGCGGCTGCTGGGCAACTTGCTGAAGCACGCATCGCTCGGCCCGCGCATCGTCCCGATCGTTGCCGACGAAGCGCGTACTTTCGGCATGGCCAACCTGTTCAAGCAAGTAGGAATTTATTCGAGCGTCGGCCAGCGTTATGCGCCGGAAGACATCGGATCGGTGCTGTCGTATCGAGAAGCGCTGGACGGGCAGATTCTTGAAGAGGGCATCAGCGAAGCAGGCGCGATTGCGAGCTGGACTGCCGCTGCGACCAGCTACAGCGTTCATGGGCTGGCCATGCTGCCCTTCTACATTTACTACTCGATGTTCGGATTCCAGCGAGTCGGCGATCAGATCTGGGCGGCTGCAGACCAGCGTCCTCGCGGATTCCTTCTGGGCGCCACATCCGGCCGTACCACGCTCGCCGGCGAGGGTCTGCAGCATCAGGACGGCAGCAGCCATCTCTGGGCATCCACCATTCCGAACTGCAAGGCCTACGACCCCGCGTTCGCTGGAGAAATGGCAGTCATCGTCGATGCCGGTATTCGGGAAATGATGGTCGAGCAGCGCGATGTTTTCTACTACGTCACCTTGATGAACGAGAACTACGCGCAGCCGACCCTGCCCGACTCCGCCAAGAGCGATGTGTTGCGCGGTTGTTATCTGTTCGAAGCCATGGGTCCGCGAGAAAGCAATTCCAGGCGCGTGACCTTGATGGGGTCCGGCGCGATCCTGACCGAAGTGATTGCGGCAGGCAGAACGCTGGCCGAGCAGGGAATCGCGGTCGATGTTTTCAGCGTGACCAGCTGGAGCGAACTCGCGCGCGATGGCCGCTTGCATGAAGAGGCGGACGACGCGAACGGGTCGTTCATCGCGCGGCAACTCGCGCAAAGCGAAGGCCCGATCGTCGCGGCCAGCGACTATGTGCGCTTGGTGCCGGAGTCGATTCGCGCGTTCGTGCCCGCAGGACGCAAATACATCACGCAGGGCACCGATGGATTCGGGCGAAGCGATACGCGTGCTGCACTACGAGCTCACTTCAGCGTGGACGCCGCGTCCATCGTCCGGTCTGCGCTCAAGGCCTTGCAGGTGAAGTGAGCGGTCTGCGGTCTTGCTGGTGCGGTCGTTCCGACACGATCTTTTAAGATGCGTCCATGACCGCTGCTCTCTCATCGCAGAAATTGCCTTCCCGATACTGGGCGGACCTGTCGACCCTCGACTTCGCGGCTATAGATCCCGCGCGTGCGGTGGCTGTACTTCCGGTGTCTGCGATCGAACAGCACGGACCGCATCTTCCCCTGAGCGTGGACGCGAATCTGGTCGATGGAATCATCGAACGCGCGTTGCCGCTGCTTCCCGACGACTCGCAAACGCTCGTTCTTCCTTCTCAACATGTGGGACTCAGTCCCGAGCACATCAAATTCCCGGGCACGCTGACGCTGTCTCCGGCGACGGTGATTGCGTTGTGGACCGACATAGGCGAATCGGTTGCGCGCGCGGGAATCAAGAAACTGATTCTGTTCAATTCGCACGGTGGGCAGGTGTCCGTGATGGACATCGTCGCGCGCGAGATTCGCACTCGCAGCAATTTGATCGTCTACAGCGCCAGCTGGTATTCCTTGCCTATCGATCCCGCGGTGATGCAGATGTTCAGCCCGCAAGAGCACCGTTTCGGAGTGCATGCCGGTGAAATCGAAACCTCGATGATGCTGGCGCTGAAGCCGGAGCTGGTCGACATGTCGCTAGCGAAAAACTTCGCATCGACCTCGCAGGAGCGGGCGCAGAAATATCCGATCTTGGGGAACGGAAAAAGCGCCAAGCTCGGATGGCAAATGCAGGACTACAACGAGGATGGCGCTGCAGGCAATGCTGCTGCTGCGACCGCCGAAAAAGGAAACGCGCTAATCGACTCTGCAGCGAAACAGCTCGCTGCATTGATCGCCGAAGTTGCAGCCCTGCCGCTCAGCACTTTGTCTGACTAGCGTTTTCCAGGACTGCAATTAGAGAAGCACTTTGCCTTTGATGCAGGTGATCGACTCGCCGCCCACCCATACGATTTCCTCGCCGCTCGCATCTTTCGAACGCTCGATGTGAACGCGCCCGGCGCGGCCAATCGCCTCGCCCTGCGACACCACATATTTCTCGGGCACGAGGCCTTCGCGACCCAGCCACTGCGCCAGCGCTGCATTGAGACTGCCGGTGACCGGATCTTCGATCACGCCGATCGGAGCGCCGAACGCACGCACGAGCATTTCCGGCGATTGCCCTTCGGGAGCGAGGTGAACCACGCCGACATTAAAGCCTTGATTTTTAAGCCGCGAATGATCGGGCTTCAGTGCCATCACCGTTTGCGCGCTCTCCAGAATCAGTGCGAGCCAGGGCGCTCCGTTGTCGAGCATTTGCGCGGTGACGAGCTGGCTTGCCTTGAGGCCCAGCGATTCTGCGATCTGCGCCAGAACCACGGGCGACGGATTCCTCAGTTTGACCGGTGGAGCCTTGAAGGCCAGTTGCGACAGCGTGCCGTCGTCACCCTTGCTGCGCCGAATCGCGATCAACCCCGCTTTGCACTCCTGCGTGATGCAATCGTTGCGCTGGGGTTTGCCGCCGTCTTCGAGCCAGGCGAAGCAGGTTCCGAGAGTTGGATGGCCTGCGAACGACAGCTCGCCACCGGGTGTGAAAATCCGAACCTGATAGTCGGCGCCGCGCGATTTCGCATCGGCACTCGGCGGCAACACGAACGTGGTCTCAGACAGGTTGGTCCACTGCGCGAAGGCAAGCATCTGCGAATCGGTCAGATCGCTGCCATCCAACACCACGGCAACAGGGTTGCCTAGATAGGGCGTCGAAGTGAACACATCGACCTGAGCAAATTTTCTTTCGCGTGCCTTCTTCGACCGGGTCGATAAATGCGTGTCTTCGTTTGAGCTCGATGATTTCAAGTCGTCACCTCGCTCACAGCTAGCGCCTCACGAACGACCAGAGCCAAAGCGGCAATGGCGATATTGATCTGCTCGACGCTGGCAGTCACGAACGACAGGCGGATACAGCGCGGGTCGGGCGACTCACTGTAGAAAGCTGCGCCGGGCACGAATGCGACGCCGCGATCGACTGCTTTCGGCAGCAATTCGACACTGTCGATGCCCTCTGGCAAACGGACCCACAAGAACATTCCGCCTTCGGGTGTGTTCCAGGTCGTGCCTTCTGGCATCTCGCGTTCCAGCGCAGCCAGCATTGCATTGCGCTGCGATCTGTACAGCGCGCGAATCGTGGGAACGTGGCGATCCAGAAAGCCGTCTTTCATCACTTCCGCGATCATTCGCTGGTTGAAACTGGGGCTGTGCAAATCGGCGGCCTGCTTGGCTTGAAGCAGCTTCGGATAAATCGCTTTCGGTGCGACGATGAAGCCCAGACGCAGACCTGGAGCCAGCACTTTCGAGAACGAGCCCAAATACAGACCGCCATCCGGATTGCGTGATGTCAGCGTTTTCGGAGGAGCCTTGTCGAACCACAGGTCGCCATACGGGTTGTCTTCGATCAGCGGAATATTCAGCGCTTCAGCTTTCTTCACCAATGCGGCGCGACCGGCTTCGGTCATGGTGCGCCCAGTGGGATTCTGGAAGTTCGGCAACACGTACATGAAACGCGCGCCCTGGGCTTTCGATTCCAGATCCGACACATCGGGGCCGTCTTCGTCGCTCTTCACGCTGACGACGCTCGGCTGCATGGGGCTGAACGCCTGCAGTGCGCCGAGGTAGGTAGGAGTCTCGACTAGCACCTTGCTGCCTTCATCGATCATGACTTTCGCGACAAGATCGAGGCCTTGCTGCGAGCCTGTGGTGACCAGCACCTGTGCCGGATCGACCTTCCAGTCGAGCGATGCAGCGATCATTTCGCGCAATGGGCCGTAGCCTTCGCTTGCTGCGTATTGAAGGGCGGTATGGCCGTCTTCACGCAATACTTTTTCGCAGGCGGCAGCGAATTCGGAAATAGGGAACGTCTTGGGCGAGGGCAGGCCGCCGGCCAGGCTGATGATGCCGGGGCGCTCGGTGACCTTGAGAATCTCGCGCAGAACCGAGGGATTCATTTTTTCTGCGCGTGCCGCGAGTGTCCATTTCATGTCGATGCTCCTGATGCTTTACCCAAAACGCTTATGAATATTTATCAAACGATAACCGCAACTTCGCGGTTGAAGGCTCCCCTTCCGGGGTTGCGAAGTCACATGGATAACTCTATATTCTCGACCAGCACATGACCAGTACAGTTAACCGATGCAGTTCGCATTCTGTATTGCTCAAATCATCGACACAGTATTCATTGGCGAAACGCTCATATGCTCAAGAAAGTCTCCGGAAAATCCTTGACCGACCAGATGGTCGACATGTTCGAAGATCGAATCAAGACGCGACTGCTCGAGGCCGGTGCGCGATTGCCGTCGGTGCGCGCGTGCGCCGAGCAGCAGGGCGTGAGTCCGTCGACGGTGGTGGCGGCATACGATCAACTTCTGGCGCGAGGGCTGGTCGAGGCGCGAAAGAATCGCGGATTTTTTGTTCGGGAGGCGGATCCGGCGAGTCCGAGACGGACGCGAAATCTTCGAGTGGTCAGCGGCGACGCCAGCGAGCCTGAAGAGGTCCAGCGCCAGCCTTTCAGCGCCACTGCCTTGATTCGCGGCATGTTCGCGAAGACCGACAAGCCGCAGCCGGGCATGGGCGTGCTGCCACCGGATTGGCTGGAATCGACCTTCATGCCGGCAGCGGTTCGCAAGATGACCAGCATTTCGATGCTGCAGGAAATGTCGCTCCAATACGGCGATCCAGCTGGAGACGAGGGTCTTCGTCGTGCGCTGTCTCAGAAGCTATCGGCTTTCGGCATTTCGGCCAATTCCGAGCAAATCATCACGACGATCGGCGCCACACACGCACTAGACATCGTGAGTCGCACACTGCTTAGATCTGGCGATGCCGTCATGGTGGATGAACCCGGTTGGTCGATGGAATTCGCCCGACTCGATTCGCTAGGCATGCGGATTCTGCCGGTGCCTCGATTGGCGAACGGCCCCGATATCGCGGTGATGCAGCGGTATTGCGAAGAGCATTCGCCCAAGCTTTTCGTCAGCGTGAGCGTGCTGCACAACCCGACCGGCGGCTGCATCGCGCCGGCAGTTGCATACCGCGTCGTTCAACTCGCACAGCAGTTCGACTTCCACATTGCCGAGGACGACACCTATTGCCATTTCGCTCCCGATCATTCGACGCGGCTTTGCGCGCTGGACGGATTGCAGCGAACGATTTACGTGGGTGGATTCGCCAAGATCCTCGCGCCGAACTGGCGCGTGGGCTATCTCGCTGCGCCGCCGAATCTCAAGGAGCGGCTTCTCGACACCAAACTGCTTGGCACGCTCACAACCCCGGCATTGTTCGAGCGATCGCTTGCCCTGTGCATAGAGCAGGGCATGCTGCGCCGACACTCCGAGCGAATCCGCGCCAAGCTCGATCAGGCTCGTGCGCGCACAGTCAAACTGGCTCTCGCCGCCGGATGCACCTTCGCCGCAGAACCTGCCGGCGTGTTCGGATGGGTCGACACGGGTATGGATACCGATGAACTAGCACAGCGAATGCTCGATTCGGGGTGCCTGATCGCGCCCGGATCGCTGTTCCATGCGCGTCGTCGACCCGGAACATTGATGCGAATCAATTTTGCAACTGCGCAGGATGCCGAGTTCTGGAAGAAGCTCGCGAAAATGCGCAAGCGTTGACCGGGCGAATAGCTCAGAGCATTTCGTCTGGCGCGAACGGGCCGAGGATCTTCACCAGCATTCGCAGGCTCAGACTCGAATCCGGTTCGGTCGTGCTGTCTTTGAATGGAGCTCCCGCAGGCGCTTTCCAAATCAGATCCGATCCAGTCGATCCATCCTCGCGTTTCGTGAACATCACCTGGTACGCCCCTGCGCCCAGTGTCTTTTCGACCACGTCGCTCGCCTCTTTGGACAAGCTCGTGCTGCGAATCAGCAATCCCACCTCGGTGTTCTGCAATTGCGATCGCAAATCCAGATTCATCGAACCGACTACCCACAGACGGCCATCGATGATGAGCGTCTTGGCGTGAAGACTGGCTCTGGATTCACCGGTCGAGCTTCCTGAGCTGCCCGAGGATCCGAACGACGACGATCCGAACGCACTGCGGGGGCCATCCTGGGTGCTGCGCATCTCGAACAATTCGACGCCTGCCTTGAGCAAGCGCTCCCGATATCGGGCGTAACCCACGTGAGCCACCGGAGCATCGTTCGATGCAAGCGAATTGGTGAGCACGCGAATTCGCACGCCGCGCGCGTGGAGGTCTTGGAAGACCTTCATCATTTGATCGCCCGGGACAAAGTAAGGCGAAACGATCAGCACGTCCTGCTTGGCCTGGGAGAGCAGTTGCAGCAGGCCGTCGACCACTGTTTCCTGCTGATCGGTGTCTCCGTCCTCGGCCGCGATCTTGCCCGGCGCATCGACCAAGACGATCGCCGGCGCCCATGTAATAGGCACCTTCGTCAAATCCATCGGCCGCTCGTCCCATATGCCCGGCTCTTCCGGCTTGGGCGATCCGTCTGTTTGCGGTTGATCGGCGACCTCGACTTTAGGAGTGCCATCGGTCGACTTCTGCGGTGCTTCCGCTGGTTTGCTGGCGTTCTTTTCGAGCGCCGCGACTTCTTCCCGAGTCATCAAGGTTTTCACCGGATAGGCTCGCGAGTCGTTCCAGTAACGATCGAAAGTCTCGGACATTTTTTGAACGATCGGACCGACGGCCATGACATCCATGTCGACGAAATTGCTCTTCTTGTCCTCGCCGAAATAAGCGTCGCCAAGATTGCGTCCGCCTGCGATGCCAACGACGTTGTCTGCGATGTACAGCTTGTTGTGCATCCGCTGCTGGATACGATCGAATTCGCTGAGCGAGCCGATGATTCGCGGCAGCAGCGATCCGCGTGACCCCGCGATAGGATTGAACAGGCGGAATTCGATGTTTTGCTCGAAGCCAAGTTGCAGAATGCGGGCGTTTTCGCCGCCCGAATGAAGATCGTCCAGAAGGATGCGCACGCGTACGCCTCGGCTGGCGGCTTTGCGAATCTCCTCGACCAGCTTGTCGGTGCTCGCATCGGCGTGAATCGCGTAGTACTGCAGGTCGAGCGTTTTCTGGGCTTTCTCGGTAATCGCCAGGCGACTTCCGTATGCCGACTGCACGCTGCTGAGCAACGTGAATCCGGAGGTCATGCGGGTTTGAGTTTGCGATCGACGAGAGTCGACTATCTGCGACAGCTCATTCGTAGCAACCGGAGCCAATGCCTTCGACTCGACTCGCCCGGTGTTGGGCGGCAATGTGGAACAGGCGGCTAAACCGCCAGCAACGAGCGCCACTGCGCCGAATCGAATGATCGATCGGCGCAGTGAGGACAAGGATTCCAGCCAGGTTACGCCCGGACGTGAAACGGAGTTCATTCGTAAGCTACATGAGTCATGCGGTTCAATGTAGCTGTCGAGTGTTAAGCAGGCACTCTGTTACAAGCTCGAATCGAGCCAAAAGTCACGGTGTAGCCGCAACTCACGCGTTCGAAAGTTCTTCCCAGCGTTCGAGCGCCGCCAACAACTCATCTTCGATCTGCGAATGCCGTGTCGTGGCCTGCGCGGCGCGCTCCGGATCGCGAGCATAAAGACCACCTCCCGCAGGATCCGCCAGCTCTCCTGCGATAACGGCCTGCTCCTTCTCGAGAGCAGCTATCAAGTCCGGAAGAGATCCGAGTTCTCGCTGCTCCTTGTAATTGAGCTTCTTTTTCTGCGCGACCGGTGCCTTCGCTTGTTTGACAGCCTTTTCAGCCGCTGGAGGAGTGTCCTTGGCCGCCTGAATGTCCTTCGACCGTTTGGATTGCGCAATCCAGTCCTGAACGCCGCCTTCGTACTCGCGCCAGTGTCCCGGTCCTTCCCATGCAATCGTGCTGGTCACCACGTTGTCGAGGAACGTGCGGTCGTGGCTCACCAGAAAAACCGTGCCGTCGTAGGACTGCAGCAGTTCTTCGAGCATTTCCAGGGTTTCGATATCCAGGTCGTTGGTCGGCTCGTCCAGAACCAGCACGTTCGCAGGTCTGGCGAACAGTCGTGCAAGGAACAGCCGATTTCGCTCTCCACCGGAGAGGGATCGCACGGGGGAATTCGCTCTTGCGGGTGAGAACAGGAAGTCGCTCAGATAACTTTTGACGTGCTTGCGCTGAGTCCCGATCTCGATCCATTCGCTGCCCGGACTGATGAAATCCTCCAGCGTTGCATCCAGATTGACGCCTTCGCGCATCTGATCGAAGTAAGCGACCTGCAAATTGGCACCTTGGCGGACGACGCCCGAATCAGCGGCGAGTTCGCCCAGGATCAGCTTCAACAAGGTCGTTTTTCCTGCTCCGTTGGGCCCGATCAGGCCGACCTTGTCGCCACGGAGCAAGGTTGCGGTGAAGTCACGAACGATCTGACGGTCGCCGAAAGTCTTGTTCACATCGGTCAGCTCGGCGACCAGCTTGCCGCTACGCTCGCCAGAAGACACATCGAGTCGAACCTTGCCGACGACATCTCGACGAGCCGCGCGGGTTTCGCGGAGCTTCTCCAACCGCACGATCCGGCTCTGGCTTCGCGTGCGGCGCGCTTCCACGCCCTTGCGAATCCACACCTCTTCCTGCGCGAGCAGCTTGTCCGCCTTGCCCGCCATCACCGCCTCGTCCTGCAACTGCGCTTCTTTATATAGAACGTACTGCGCGAAGCTTCCTGGGTACGAACGCAGCTTGCCGCGATCCAGTTCGACGATCCGAGTGGAAATAGCATCGAGAAACGATCGGTCGTGACTGATCGCGATGACGCTGCCTTTGAACTCACGCAGCAACTCTTCCAGCCATCCGATAGCGTCCAGATCCAGATGGTTGGTCGGTTCATCCAGCAGAAGGACGTCGGGGCGAGCCACAAGCGCTTGCGCTAGCGCCACCCGCTTCTTGGTGCCACCGGAGAGATTTCCAATAACCGCAGCCGGATCGAGCTTCAGGCGCTGCAATGTTTCCTCGACGCGCTGCTCCCAGTTCCAGGCATCCAGAGCTTCGATACGCGTCTGAAGAGCATCAAGATCGACGTCGGGATCACCAGAGAGATAGGCCTCTCTCATAGCAATACCCTCTGCCAGGCCTGCGCTGGTTTCTTCGAACACGGTACGAGCCGCATCGAGCGGTGGTTCCTGGGCTACATATATAGAGCGGATGCCTTGCTGCACCTGCAACGTCCCGTCATCGGGTTTTTCTATCCGGGCCAGTATCTTCAGCAGAGAGGACTTTCCAGTCCCATTCCTGCCGATCAAACCGACTCGTTCAGATGATTCAAGAGAGAAATCCGCTTTGTCTAAAAGGGGGACGTGGCCGAATGCTAGTTGGGCCTGATTCAAAGTTAGTAATGCCATGTGCAAATTATCTGGCCTGCGTCGTGAAACCTAAAAGAATCTGTGCTCTAATACGGCCTCGCTGTTGAGAACAGCGCGGTCCGAGGAAGCAAAAAGAAGTTAATTTTTTTTGACGACATCAAAAAACCGTGCTATATTCGATGGCTCGGCTGAAGAGAGCAAAACGGTTTTACCGAAACGCAATCAACAGCAGACGGGGTCTAAAAAATCTCGAAATTATTTGCTAAGTGATCAAAAGCTGGTATATAATTCGAGGCTCTGCTAAAAACAAGCAAGCGTTTTAAAAAACGCAAGCAAGTTAAG